>DATLNB010000036.1:0-8772 GCA_035536995.1 Chthoniobacterales bacterium
GCCGTGCCTGTTCCCCGCTCCTGGTAGGGACGCCGCGCTGCGGCGTCCTCGGGTGTAGCGTCAGGTGTCCCCACCCGAAAATTTTCCGCCCACGAGCTGGTGGCCGCGGAGACCGCTCCCCCGATCGAACAAACTAAAACAAAAAGCGCGCCCAGTAATCACCCGGCGCGCTTTTCCGTTGTAGCCGTTCGCCTGTGGCGAACGCGAGGGTTGACGTGAATGGCCCCGTTTACTCCGCCCGGTAAAAGTAATACTCCGTCGTGTAGGGCACGCGCGCTTCATCCCCCACGAAAGCCCCCGCCGTGGCCGGAGCCGTCCCGCCAATCGTGTTCACGCGCAGGACGTGCGTGATGCGTCCAAACCTGCCCTGGGGCGAGCTTGTAACCGCATCCAGCCGCAACCACGGAATAGCACCGCGGTTCGGAAGGCAGTCAGAGAATTTCGCCGCCACGACTTTGCTGCCGTCCTCTGCTTCCCACGTCGGCCCGGCGTAGTGCGTCCCGACTTCGCCGTTATAGCACGGGTCCGCGTAAAGCGTGGCGTCGGGACCCACGAAGGCCCAACTGGTGCCGTTCCACCGATAGATCTGCACGCCCTTCGCATACACATGCGAGCTGATCCGGTTACCCGCCGGCACATTCAAGCTGTCGCACTGCGGCGACGGCAAGTCAGCCTCGCGCCCTTTGCCCATCAGCGAAGTGCCGGTGAAGAGCACAAGCACTAAAAGGATGAAGTTGATCGTGCGGACCAGCCCGTGAGGCCAGATCGAATGATTATTGATAGATGATTTCATGGTTTTGTTAATGAGTTGTTTCATGGTTACCCGTGAAAGCGGAATCCCTGGGCCAAACCCACCACCTGATCGGAAAATTTATCGCAGAGGACGAATACGCGTCAGATCTTGATTTACGTTTCGGCGCGACACCGCCGCTCGCGCTAGTTTCCCCAGACTTGCTGGCGCAGAACGAGGACGGTAACCTTGCGCTGTGACCGCGGCGCAGATTATCAGCGAAATCAAAGCTCTTTCACCGGACGAGCAGGCCGGCGTGGTTCGCGCCGTCTACGAACTAGACGCTGAGCGTAAACTGAGCGGCCCTGAGCTCTCGTCGCTTGCCGCGCGTCTGGTCCAGGCCGACGACCCAGTCGAAGCCTCACGCATCCGAGAATCGATCGTCCGCGGCTTTTACGGCGCGAAGAGCGATGCCTAAAATCCGCCGGCGCAACCTGCCGCCGGCCTTACTGCAACATCTGCTCGATCGGATTCAGGCACGCGAGATCTCACCAGAACAACTCGGCGCTTTCGCCCAATGGCTCGACACTGAGCCCCAGGTGCCGATCGGTCGCTGGTTTAAACGTTTCAATGAAATGACCGTGTGCGGTGAGGGCGAATTCGTTAAGACGTTTCTTCGGGTCGGCCAGATTCCTGCAGGCGAAGAACTGCGCTGAGCGGCTGCTCGTCCGCCAGTTGCTTGCCGGGCCGTGGCTTCGCGCGGAGGCTGGTCACATGTCACTTCCCCGAGTTTCGCCAGGAAGTCGCGCGCTGCCGGTGCCATCATGAAGCGACGCCTGGAGGCCATGGGCGAACAACTCGGCCTCGCAGCCGCGTGACTGCGTTCACGCTGTCGCTTTTGCGCGTTCGTCTTCGTCTTTGGCTTCGCGCTTGTAATCGAGAGCGACGGACCGCAGAGCCTCAGCGGTTCGTGGCCATTTCCAGCAGATCACAGCGTACCGCTCGAATCTCTTTTTTGCCAGCTCACGCTCCTGCTTGCCTCCCTCGTACAGATCCTTGTTGTGCGTCCCGCGCCAGTTTCCGCTGGAGTGCCTTGGGCAGCAGGAAATGTGGGTCGAGCAGTGGCAGGAAGGCGTATTCCAGCTTCGCAACTCGGTCTTCCTCCGCTTGCGCGGATCGAGGAGCAACTCGGTCCAGGAGGTCCGGACGCCGCAAAAGGCATTGCGTGATGCGAGATCCGGATTGGCTACAGCCGGGGATCAACGGGCTCGCTCTCGAGCGCGAGCACACCGAAGACGCACTCGTGCACGCGGCGCAGCGGTTCGCGCCGGACGAAGCGCTCCAGCGCTTCAATGCCCAAGGCAAACTCCCGCAGAGCGAGCGACCGTTTCGGCCCAAGCCGGCGGGACCGCAGCCGTTCAAGGTGTTCCGAAGCTGTGTATTCTGGCCCGTAGATAATCCGGAGATATTCCCGCCCTCGGCACTTCACCGCCGGCTGGATTAACCCGCGCCGTCCTTTCGCCACAAAGTCGAGCGGTTTGACGACCATGCCTTCGCCGCCACGTGAGGTTAGTTCATCCCACCAACCAATTCCCTCCGCCTCGCTCGCCGGATTCGTGACGTCGATGACCTTCTGCTTTGTGACGATGATCACCTGCGGATCAAAAGCCGCAAGTTTCGCCAGCGTGTCCATATGCCACGTATGTGCTTTGTCGATGTGTACGTGACCTTCGGAGGCGAGAAGATG
Organism: Chthoniobacterales bacterium; assembly: GCA_035536995.1. GTDB lineage: Bacteria > Verrucomicrobiota > Verrucomicrobiia > Chthoniobacterales > UBA10450 > AV80. The sequence continues at coordinate 2,478 of DATLNB010000036.1, forward strand.
GAAAAACGCGATCTTGAGGTCATTGATTGATCGCACCGGCCAGCAGTAACGCCGATACGCTTCAGCGTAACGGTCCACGGCAACTTTTCGTTCCAGCACCCGGTCGAACAGTTCGCCCGCATCGCGCGCGCGGTCCCGTAGCGGCTCAATAATCCGGCCCGCCGCTTCGAGCGATGCGCGTCCCGCTGCTCCGACGGCGGCATACTGTTGCTTTACCAATTCCTGCGCCTTGGCGGACCAAGGCATCAGCTCGGAGTCGAGGCAGAACCAATCGGACTCAAACTCCGCCCAGAAATTCGCGCCCGTCAGAGCGGCTCGGATGCGGTCGAGTAGGGCGGCTTCCAGAGCGGGTTCGTTGAAGAAGCGCCGTCCGGTCCGCGTAAAGCACGCGCCGAAACCCTCATCAACAATGCCAAAACGCTTCCGCGCGGTCTCTGCGTCGCGACAAATGACGACGACGGCGCGCGAGCCCATGTGCTTCTCCTCGCAAATGACATGCGGGATTCCCTCATGCCGATAATAGGCGAACGCGTCCGCGGGATGTTCGAGCAGGCCGAGCTGCTGCGATGTTTCGCTCGGCGACATCGTCGGCGGCAGATAGAGGAGCCACTTCGGGTTTATAGCAAACCTGCTCATCACCTCAAGCGCGGCGATGGCGTTCTCCTCCCGGATCGTGACTGTATGATGAAGCCGCGTCGAGATGATGCGCTTCCCGATGACATCCTCCAGATCGAGCATGTCGTCGTCGCGCTGTTGGGTCGATAATGCTGGCGCTTCGGTCCCTGCGCTCAGGAAGGGCTTGGCCGGAAGGGCGTATGTTACCTTGGCCGCGACCGAGACCAGCTCTCGCTCGGGATAGCGTAGCGCTGTCAGTCTGCCGCCGAAAACGCATCCGGTATCGATATTGATCGTTCGGTTAAACCACTCCGGTTGCGGCACCGGCGTGTGGCCGTAAACGACCATTGCCTTGCCGCGATATTCTGCTGCCCAGTTGTAGCGAACCGGTAAGCCGAATTCATCCGTCTCGCCGGTCGTCTCGGCGAACAGCGCAAACTCGCGCACCTTCCCGGAGCCGCGCCCTTGCATCGACTCCTTCATTCCAGCGTGCGCCACCACAAGCTTGCCATCGTCGAGCACGTAATGGCTGACCAGCTTGTCGATGAAGGTCGTAACGCCGTTCCGGAATTCCTCCGGTTCCTCGTCCAGTTGCGCGAGCGATTCGGCGAGCCCGTGCGTGATCTGGACATCCTTTCCGGACAGCTTCCGCATTAGCTTCACGTCGTGGTTTCCTGGAACGCACAAAGCCGTGCCGGCTTCCACCATGCCCATTACCAACCGCAGGACATCGGGCACGCGCGGGCCGCGGTCTACCAAATCGCCGAGGAAGATTGCCTGCCTTCCGGGTGGAGGAGCTACGACGGACGTCCCTCCTGCCGACGCTTCGTGAACCTGATAGCCGAGCTGCCCTAACAACTGGACCAACTCCTCATAACAGCCGTGCACATCTCCGATGATGTCGAACGGCCCATGTTCATGCTTTCGGTTATTCCAAAGCGGCTGACGCTCGACGACGGCGCATTCGACATCCTCGACGCTCCGCAGCACAAAGACATGCCGGAAGCCCTCGCGCTGGAGTCTACGTAATGAGCGATGCAGTTGCTGTGATTGCTGCCGGATGACGTGTGGCCCAAAGTTACGATCGACGCGATCACGGTTCCGGTCATGGTAAACGCGCTCCGGCAAGTCGAAGACAATGGCGACTGGCAGGCAATGAAACTCGCGCGCGAGCTTCACAAGCGGCTTGCGTGCTTCCGGCTGCACGTTGGTCGCGTCGACCACCGTGAGCTTGCCGATCGCCAGCCTTTTCGCAGCGATGAAATGGAGGACATCGAACGCGTCGGTCGTCGCCCACTGCGCGTTTTCGTCATCGGAGACCAGGCCACGGCAGTGGTCGGACGACAGCAGTTCCGTCGCTTTGAAGTGCTTCATTCCGAACGTCGATTTGCCTGCTCCTGACGGACCGATGAAGACGACCAGCGCCAACTCAGGAATGGTGATTCTCATCCTCGCGTGAAGATCCCCATCTGCGTGGGCGGGCCTAGAATTCCATCTTCCGGACCCACCGACCCGAAGCGGACTGTATAGCCGAATCTTCCCGCCACGCTCGTGGCCCATTCAGTGAACTGCGCGCGTGTCCACTCGAAGCGGTGGTCGCCATGGCGGAACTTGCCGGCTGGCAGCGTCTCCCATTTCACGTTGTACTCGGCGTTCGGCGTAGTAATGACCGCCGTCCCCGGCTTTGCGAACTCAAACAATGCGCGCTCGAACGCGGCCAGCCTTGGTGGATCAAGATGCTCGATCACTTCTACGACAGCGGCCGCGCCGAAGCCTTCCAGCCGGCGATCGCGATAGATGAGTGAACCGTGAAGGAGACTGATCCTCTGGCGCTGCATCGGTGGCATCCGCTCGAGATAAAGCTTGTCTGCCGCGATCTCGAGCGCGCGGTGGGACACATCCATCCCGACGATTTCCGCGAATTGGCTCTCGCGCAGCAATGCGCCGAGCAGACGTCCTTCCCCGCAGCCGAGGTCCAGCACCTTAACGGCGCCAGTCTGCTTCAGAGCAGCCAGTACAGCACCGAGTCGCTGCTCATTCAGTGAGATTTTCCGCTCGACCTCCTCCTCCTCCAAGGCCTCGGTTGACGAGAGCTCTTCAAGCCTGCCATCGCCATCAGAGACCAGCCTTTCTAATGCATCATCTATCAACGTGCGCCGATACTTCAGGTAGCGCCGCGTGATTAGCTCCTTTTCCGGATGCTCGGAAAGCCAACCTTCGCCATGCCTGAGTAGCTTTTCTACTTCGTCGTCGCCGATCCAATAGTGTTTGTCGCCGTCGAGGACAGGAATAAGCACATAGAGATGCGTGAGTAGCTCTTTGACCGTTTTGATCGCCGACAGTCTCAGTGTGAAGTAGGGGCTGTCTCCCCATTCCGGAAACATCTCCTCCAGCGGGTACCCGTCGGTATCGACTACATAACCCAGCGGCTCGAATAGGCGGCGCAGGAGATCTTCTCCGCCCGATCGGGCGCGCACGACTGCAAGAGTCGCGCTCAGTGGAATCGGCCTCGCGACAAGGTCGGGTCGATCCTTGCTCTTACCAGCGAGCGCGCTACCAAACACATCCGCGATCGCGACACTTAGGAACGATGAAGCGACATAGGGTCTGTCGTTCACATACTGCTCGAGGGATCGACCCTCGCCCGCCGGCCCACGCCGGTTTCTCACCAGTCCGATCGGATCGATCTCGAGGAGAAGCGCAACCGTGCACTGTGCTTCGGTGGCTTCCGGGTAGAACACACGTGCTGTTCCGAACGACAGATTGAACTCCTGCATCCGCGCCGGGTTCTTATGGACCAAGTAACCAAGATCCGTTGCCGGATCATGTGTGGTCGAAATCGTCAGAAGCATTCGAACATGTTACACGTTTGTGGCGCCGGCAGCAGAAGAACGTGGAAAGTCTCTTAGCTGCTAAGCAGAGGCCGCGGGCTTCCGCGACTGGCTCCTCGGCGCGCTGGCGTGTAATCGTTGGTGGTGCGACCGCTTCAACATTCCATCAACGGCACGAGGATTTTCAATTTTCGATTGGCGAATTTCGATTGAGGAAAGTCGGGGCTCTCGGAAGTCCGTGCCGCAGCTCTCTCCTTTATGGATTCATGGCTTCCAGATTCAGACTTCTCCGTTTCGTGCGATCCTGATCGGGCGGCAGGTCACACAGATTTCGGCATCGGCGGGTCCAAGTCCCGGGGCAGGCGCTTCAGGACGATATCAAGCATCAGAACCCGTAGATCATGGCGGAGACAGCGAAGGCGAGGACACCGAGCCAAAAGAGAATCGTGGGAAGCGCGACCAGAAGGGTGGCAAGACCAAGGCGTTCGTTGCGTCGGGCGAGATAGAGCGCTGCGAGCGCGATTATCGGCGCACCGATTTGGTAGGCGGCGACCTGGATGCCGCCAAAGGTCAGCGACCATTCGATCCCATGGATTCCGATTGAGGGCAGATCGCAGAGCCAGGTTACCAGAATCCGGATCGCGATCGCCGCGATCGCCGGGCGGAGCCGGCTTGCGATCGCGAAATAAAGCGCAGCAAAGGTGAGGGGCAGCGCGAGCACGTGGTCTACTTTGCCGAGCGTCTGTGCGAATTTCCCGAGCGGCGTCGTCGGATTGAAATCGTAGAAGATCCCGGGAATGTCCCACAGCGCCCCGAGCGCCTGGATCGCGGCGATGACGATAAGCGCAATGCGGATGCGCCGATTGCCGGAGGGTGCCTGTGCGTCAACGGTTGCTGTCATGTCCGCACCTTAGCGCACACGCGTCCGCGTCCGCACGCTTGAAATAACCAACTGCGGTGGACATGGGCGTCTCGGATTGGTCCACAGATTTCGCAGATTCACACAGATTCTTTTCGTGATCGGCGCGACCGGCTCGGGGGTGCAGAGCCCATTCTGATGCGCGCTCCGCTGCAGGTCGCGAGGTCAGCTGTAGCCGCTTCGCTGTGCGAAGCGCCAAACGCGGCGAGACCACGCCGAATGCGCTGATGACAGCGCTTGCTCGAACGTTGCCCGGCGACGAGGCGTTTGTGATCGGCGCGACCGACCTGGGGAACGGCGACGGAGCCGTTGCTACAACAGCACCCTCCGACTTCGGACTTCGGACCTTTGCTTTGGGGACGCTGGCGTTGGGCAATTACCACTGGTCACCCAGCGCTTGAGCAATGACTGTTGCGCATGCGTATCTGCGCTTACCGGGGATATGCGACTTCGAGCCAGGCATTCGTCTCTGGTCGAGTGTTGGCGAACAAAGCGCCCGGCGAACCGGGCGACAAGCAAAGTCTCTGGCGCAACTTGATTGATACCTATCGCCGCTTCGAAACCGATGAGGTGCCGAACGCTTTTGTCACGGTTCGATTTCAACGAGAGGAGCAAACCGCCCAAACCGACGCGGAGGGTTACTATCACTTTGCCCTGCCGCGAACTGAGCGAACCGAGGACGATCTTTTCCTCACGGCCGAGGCGCGCTCCCAGACCGGGGGCACGGAAATCCTGGCCAAGCACGAGATCATCGCTCCACCGGCCGCGGCGGAATTCGGCGTGATCAGCGATCTCGACGACACAATCTTAGAGACCAACGTCACGAGCTTTCTAACCGCAGCGAAGCTGACGCTGCTGGGCAACGCCAAAACCCGCAAACCGCTGGAAGGCGTGGCGGCGTTGTATGCGTCCCTCCATTGCGGCACGGCCGGTCGACCGGTCAATCCGATCTTCTACGTCTCCAGCTCTCCGTGGAACCTTTACGATTTGCTCTGCGAGTTCCTGGAACTGAACGAAATCCCAAAGGGCCCCATCTTCTTGAACGACTATGGGATTGACCGAACCAAGTTCATCAAGAAGCGCGGACATCGCGACAAGCTCGAGCGCACGCTGACGCTGATGTCCGCATTCCCGGAGCTGCCGTTTGTTCTGGTCGGCGATTCGGGTCAGCAGGACGCGGGTCTCTACGCCGAGGCCGCCGCTCTGCACCCGCAACGGATCAAGGCGATCTATATCCGGGACGTCGATCCCGCCACGGCCACAGATCGGGACGATCGGGTGCGCGAACACATCGCGACCGCAGCTCGACACGGGGTGCCGATGCTCCTGGCGCCCGACAGCCAGGCGATGGCGCGTCACGCCGCGGAGGTTGGCTTGATCCCGGCGCGGAAAGAAGCAGCCGTGCAAGCTGAGGTGGCAAAAGACCAGGAGCGGCCTACGCCAGGCGCGGCCGTTCTGGAAGAGGCGCTCGGAATCGACAACGGCGGCTCGAGCGCCGCGCCGCTCGAGTGAGAGCGATGTAACGCTCTATCGAACTTGGGCATTCAAAGGCCAAACTGATTTCCGCGACCGCGGCTCTCGGGCGTGTTGATCCACGGATTAGCGGGGCATTTGCACAGATTGCGGAGGGTCCAAAATCGGTGTCGATCTGCGAAATCTGTGGATTAAACATGCCTGGTGGCGGTGCCGGGATCCCTCCACGCGGCGAAACTGAGATTGTGAGGGGCCGATCGTTCAGGGTAACCTCAATGTCCAACCCAAGGCTCTCATGAAACAGAAGATCAATCTGGCAATATCGATGATCGTGCTCGGCGCCGCGGCGCTAACGGTGCTCGCGGAGACGAGCAGGCACACGGTCGACAGCAATGACAACGAATGGACGATCAACCATTCGGACAACGGCCGCGAGTTTAAGCTGCGAATCAAAGGC
>DATLNB010000037.1:0-9882 GCA_035536995.1 Chthoniobacterales bacterium
CTCCTCTTGTTTCTTGCCCTGCTCCTGGCCATCAGCCTCGCGCCGTTACTCGACTGGACCCGGCGCAAAGGCTGGCCCCGCTGGCTCGGCCTGACCCTGTGCGGACTTCTCCTGTTCGGCTCCGCCTTCCTCTTCTTCGGCCTGCTTGTGCCGATGCTCGCCCGCGAAGCCGGTTCCCTCATCGGCAATCTCCCCCGGTTGCGCGACGAATTACTGGCCCGTCTCCCTCCCTCCGGCCCGATCCACGACGCGGCCAATCACATCTTCGGCTCGAGCGCCTTCAGCCATCCCGAGCCGCTCGTGAAAAAGATCGGCGCCTGGGCCGGGTTCGCCTTGAGCGCGATCGCGCAATTCTTCCTCATGCTCATCATCGCGCTGTACGTCCTCGCCGACGGCAAGCGCGTCTCCGAATGGCTCATCGCCTTCCTGCCCCCGATCCACCGCGAGAAAACCAGGGCCGCATTCGCGGAGATCACCGGCGTCGTCTCGCGCTACGTCGTCGGCCAGCTCATCACCTCGACCCTGTGCGGCATCTACGCCTTCACCGTGCTGTTCCTGCTCCACGTGCCCAACGCACTCGCCCTCGCCGTCCTCGCTGCCGTGCTCGACGTCCTCCCGCTGATCGGCTTCTTTCTCTTCACCGTTCCCGCGGTAGCCGCCGCCTCCAGCGTCTCACCCACCGCGGCCCTCATCGTCGCCGCGCTCTACCTCCTCTATAAAGGGCTCGAAGATTACCTGCTGGTGCCGCTCGTCTACGGCAACGCGCTCAAGCTCTCCACCCTCACCGTTCTGATCGCCTGCCTTGTCGCCGGTGCGATTGGCGGCGTGATTGGAATAATCATCATCCTGCCCGTGATCGCCTCGTATCCCGTCATCGAACGCGTCTGGCTCCGCCCCTACCTCGAGCGCGACACCGTGGCCCGCCACACCCAGATCGACGATAACGCCAGCGGCTGACCCGCCGGGTTCTTCGGCCCGCCGGGCTTTCAGCTTTCCTGTCACGCCGTCGCGTTGGGCGAAGGCGGATCAGCGTTCCAGTCTTCAGGTTTTGTCTGGAAAGTTCCCCCTTTCCCCGTTACAACCCTCCGTTCCCACATGCCCACCCCGGAAGAGCTTGCCCGTCAGAATATCGATGCGCTGCTGACGCAATGCGGCTGGCTGATACAGAACTACAAGCAACTCGACCTCTCCGCTGGAACAGGCATCGCAATCCGGGAGGTACCGCTTAAATCCGGCCGTTGCGACTACCTCCTCATGATTGACCGACGACCGGTCGGGATCGTCGAAGCCAAGAAGGCTGGATTAACACTCTCAAAGGTGGCGCTCCAGACCGCGTATTACGCGGAAAACTTGCCTGACTTCCTCGCGAGTACCACGCACACAAAGTTGTCCTTCCTCTACGAATCCACCGGCATCGAGACCTACTTCCGCGACGAACGCGACCCGCATCCGCGCTCCCGCCGCGTCTTCGCCTTCCACCGTCCCGAAACCCTAGCGAAGTGGCTCGAAGGGCCGGACACGCTCCGCCATCGGCTCGCCGAGATGCCCTTCAAGCATCCCTACAATGGCGAGAACGTCCGCGTTTGTCGCGTCGAAGCGATCAGCCGCCTCGAGCAATCCTTCGCCGAAGCGCGACCGCGCGCCCTCATCCAGATGGCCACCGGCGCTGGCAAGACCCTTACCGCCTGCGCGTTCACCTACCGGCTCATCAAGCATGCCGGCGCGCGCAACGTCCTCTTCCTCGTCGACCGCGCCAATCTCGGCCGCCAGGCCATGGCCGAGTTCCAGCAGTTCGTCACCCCCGACGGCCGCAAGTTCACCGAGCTCTACAACGTCCAGCACCTCACCTCGAACAAGCTCGATGGCGTCTGCCGCGTCACCATCTGCACCATCCAGCGCCTCTACGCCATGCTCCGTGGCGAAGAGTTGAATGAAGACCTCGACGAGAAATCAGGCTTCGAAATCGCGGCCGCCGATCAGCGAACACGCGACGTGCAATACAACGCCACGATCCCGGTCGAGACCTTCGACTTTATCATCGCCGACGAATGCCATCGCTCCATCTACAACCTCTGGCGTCAGGTCCTCGAATACTTCGACGCCTTCCTCATCGGGTTAACCGCCACGCCCGGTAAACAAGCGATCGGTTTCTTTAAGCAGAACCTCGTCAGCGAATATCCGCACGAGCGCGCCGTCGCCGATGGCGTCAATGTCGGCTACGACGTCTACCGCATCAAAACGCAAGTCACCGAGCAGGGCGGCACCATCGAGAAAGGCCTCTTCGTCGATCGCCGCGACAAGAAGACGAGAAAGACCCGCTGGGAAGAGCTGGATGACGACCTTCCCTACACCGCGAAAGAGCTGGATCGCTCCGTCGTCGTAAACAGTCAGATCCGCACCGTCCTGCAAGCGTTCCGCGACGCGCTCCCGCAGCTTTTCCCCGGGCGCGAGTTAGTTCCGAAGACCCTCATCTTCTGCAAGGACGACTCCCACGCTGAGGACGTCGTCCACATCTGCCGCGAAGTCTTCGGCAAGGGCAACGACTTCTGCAAAAAGATTACCTACCAGTCAAAGCATCCCGAGACCGGCAAGCCGGCGAATGGCGAGCAGCTCATCCAGGAGTTCCGGCTCTCGCCCCAGCTCCGCATCGCCGTCACCGTCGACATGATCGCCACCGGCACCGACGTGAAACCGCTCGAGTGCCTCGTCTTTCTGCGCGACGTGCGCAGCCGCGTCTACTTCGAGCAAATGAAAGGGCGAGGCACCCGCGTTCTTTCACCCACTGACCTGCAAGCCGTCTCCGGCGCGGAAGCGCGGGCCAAGACCCACTTTGTCATAGTCGATGCCGTCGGCGTCTGCGAGAGCGACAAGACCGATTCGCGCCCGCTCGATCGCAAGCCGACCGAGAAACTCGAAAGCATCATGCTTGGCGTTGCGCTCGGGAAACGCGACGAGGACACCCTCACCACGTTAGCCGCGCGACTCGCGCGCATGGAGCAGGCGCTCGATTCCGGAGAGAAGTCCCGCATCACCGCCGTCACCGGCGGCAAGACGCTCTCCGAGATGGCGAACAAGCTCCTGCAATCCGTCGATCCCGATAAGATCGCCGAGCAAGCCGCGGAGAAAGCCGGCGTCGAAGCGCACGAAGTCTCACCCGAAGCGCTGGAGCAGGCCCGCGTCGCTCTCATCACCGAAGCCTGCGCGCCGTTCGACAAACCGGAAGTTCGCGACACGCTCGCGACCGTGAAGCGCGAGAGCGAACAAACCATCGACGTCACCACCATCGACGTCCTCATCGAGAGCGGCTCCGACCCTGCGGCGAAAGAGAAAGCCGAAGAAACCGTCCGCTCCTTCCGCGACTACATCGCCCAGCACCAGAGCGAGATCGACGCTCTCCAAATCCTTTACAGCCGCCCCTACAAACAGCGCCTTACCGAGCCGATGCTTAAGGAGCTGGAAAAGAAACTGCGCGAAGTCCACGCCACCTGGACCGAGGACCGCCTCTGGGACGCCTTCGCCGTCACGGCGCCCGGCAAAGTCAAAGGCCGCTCCCAGGCCGGCCGCTTCGCCGACCTCGTCGCCCTCGTCCGGTTCGCACTCGAGCAACAACCCGTCCTCACCCCTTTCGCCGAATCCGTCTCCGAGCGCTTCAACGAATGGCTGATGGACAAAGCCAAAGCCGGAACCGTCTTCACGCCGGAGCAGCTCGCCTGGCTCAACCTCATGCGCGATCAAATCGCCACCAGCCTCAGCATCGAACCGGACGATTTAGATCTGGCGCCATTCAATCAGCGCGGTGGCTTGGGCAAAGCGCATCAGCTGTTCGGTCAGTCGTTGGTCGCTTTACTGGACGAGCTAAACGTGACTCTCGCTGCATGACTCAAACATTTATGCCAAGACAGGAGATATCCATATGGCGCTAAACTTTCGCATCCCGAAGCTATCTGACATCGAGGTAGCAACAGCTCTCTCTCATGTGCGCGAAAAGCTGCACTCACAAATAGAACTCGGACTGGCCGTTCAGGTGCCAATCCAAGGCCAAGTAATGGTTCCTGAGAAAAAACCAGAACAGCACAAAGAGCTGAAGTACGTGTTCGATTTGCACTCTCAGGTCGCAACGACTTTCCAGCTCCTCGCGCCGGACGGGAACGAAGCGTTACGTGTCTCACGCCAGACTGAAGGCATTACAGATATCGCCACGATTCCTGATGAGTGGTTTCGACACCGGAATCAGGAATACCAGAAAGCATTGCCGCAGATTTACGTTCGGTTGCTGGCCGCCGCACGGTCGGAATTGAAAGCGGCTGATGTTGAAGCAGGTCTAAGTGGTTCAGAAGATACTGCCTGGAATCGTTACCGAGAAGCGCAATTAGCGGTCACGAACAGCCTCCAACAGGCCACCGAAACATTGTTGATTAGGGCGTCTGAGAAAAACGCCGAACTCGACAAGGATCGCGCCAAACGCTTCGAAAAGCTCGAATCCGAGTTGCGCGATCAACTGCAAGAGGAGCGCGACAAGTTCCGGCAGGAGCAGGAAGCGAAAGATGTCGAGCATGCCGAACGGATAAAATCTTTCGCGGAGCGTGAGGCGGCGTTCAACACAAAGGAGGCTGGTTACGTCGCACGTCAGAAGCAGGATGAGCAAATCCAGCAAGTAAAGATTTGGTTGGAGAACTGGAACCTGACGAAGGGAACTTCGAACAAGAGGATGCCCGTCGCGCTCGCGTACGTCGTCGGGATTTGCGCTACCGGCTGGTGGGCGATCTTTTCTCTCGATCACAGCTATGATCTTTTGAAAAGTGCTGCAGACGTAGCTCAGATGCTCTGGTGGCAATGGGTCGGTATTACCGTGAAGGTCGCGATACCCATTGCCGCGTTTACGAGCTTTCTCATTTATTTCATTCGCTGGTCGTCCGCCTGGGCGCGCCAACACGCCGAAGAAGAATTCCGTAATCGCGCACTCTTGATCGATATCGGAAGATCGTCTTGGCTACTTGAAGCGGTTCGTGACGCGCAACAACGGGATAAAGAAATCCCGACCGACCTCTTACGCGAACTGTCGCGTAATCTTTTTGCGTATTCGTCGTCGCCCGATACCGACATCGATCCGCAGGCACTTTCAGAAACCCTATTACACGGATTGTCGTCTGTTCGAATCAAGTCTCCCGATGGTTCTGAAGTAGAAGCAACCCGCGGAACGAAGAAATCAAAGTCGTGAACAACCATGCAGTTTGGCGGCAAACTACACTCGGCGAAGCCTTGCCGATTTTTTACGGAAAGGCCCGCACTGAGAAAACTGGAATTGTTCGTGAAAAGACTCTGGTGTACGGGTCAAGCGGCGTGATCGATACGTTCGACCGTGCCCTGACAAGCGGCCCGACTTTAATCATTGGGAGAAAAGGAACCGTAGGGTCGACTCATTACAGCGAAGAGCCGTGCTGGCCGATTGATACGGTCTATTTCGTCGAGGCAACCGAAGACAAAAACCTTCGATTCTTTAAATATCTGCTGGACCATGTTCAATTGGGAGAGCTCGATCGCTCCACGGCGGTTCCCGGACTCAGCCGCGATGATTACAACGCGAAGGAGATTGCAATTCCTGATGTCACCGAACAGCGGCGGATTGTGTCGGAGATTGAGAAGCAATTCACGCGGCTGGAGGCCGGGGTCGCGGCATTCCGGCGGGTGCAGGCTAACCTCAAACGCTACCGCGCTGCCGTCCTCAATGCCGCCTGCGAAGGCCACCTCGTCCCCACCGAAGCCGAACTCGCCAAAGCCGAGAACAGAAAATTCGAAACCGGCGAAGAACTGCTCGCACGAGTCCTCAGCGAACGACGCAAGAACTGGCGTGGACGAGGGAAATACAAGGAACCGGTGGCCCCCGACAAAACGAATCTCCCCACTATTCCTGACGGGTGGACGTGGACCACACTCGAAGCGGTCACTGAAGCAGTAGGAGGATTTGCATTCTCCAGCAGGAAGTTTGTCGAAGCGGGCTACCAAGTCGTGAAGATGGCAAATGTTCGAATGGGAAAAATCGATCTCACACAAAAGCCATCATTCATTTCGGACGTCACTCCAGACATTGTTGATAAATACACTCTCCGCGAGGGCGATCTCGTGGTGACGCTAACCGGCACACGAAAGAAGCGAGATTACGGCTACGTGGCGGTAGTGAAAACTCAGGAGGGGCTCTTGCTCAACCAACGCATAGCGCGTGTGCGACCCTCCATCGGGATGGATTCAAAGTTCCTTCAGCTTGCGATGCAGGCGGAGCACTACCGCGACCGATTCTTTTCCCACGAGACCGGCAATGTCGGTCAAGGTAATGTCGGAATGGCCGCCGTTACCAAAGAAATGGTTACGCTGCCACCCCTCGCCGAGCAGACGTGGATCGTGGCGGAAGTAGAACGACGGTTGAGCATGGTCGAGGAGTTGGAGTCGGTGGTATCCGCCAACCTCCAGCGTGCCACCCGACTTCGTCAGTCCGTCTTGCATCGCGTGTTTGGAGGTCGGCTCTAGCATTCGACCTAGGATTGTTCTTATGATCTCTTTGGTTTTCAAAAAGCCTTATCGGTCCATAATGTCGCTCCCTTCAGCTTCTCTACCGGATTTGTGCGTTATCACCGGTGTAAATGGGTCCGGCAAGTCGCACTTATTAGAGGCGATCCAAAATGGTGCGGTCAGTGTGGAAGGAGTGGTAGCGAACGAAACTGAGATCCGTCTATTCAATTGGACCAATCTGGTCCCCAACACGCCCGGTTCTGCCGATCCGGTGCAGCTTAGCCGCGAGCGCACGGCTTTCCTAAAGGCTGCGTCAGACCAGTTTAGTGGAGCACGTCAACAGCTTGTTAATCACCTCGCCGGATTCAACCTCGCTGTACCTCTCCCACTGCACGACGTCGATGCGCTCCTGAAGCTGCAGCAGGCTGACCTGGTTCAGAATCAACAGCCCCCACAGCCTTCAATCAATCATTGGATGACATACACGCGACTAGTGGGGGAGCTCTCCCAGCGGGTGCGAGCGGCTCTGGGGGGGAATCTGTTCATCGAGCAGTTGCTCTTAGAGCGCGCAGAGAGTTTAGGCGTGCATGTCTCTTCACTTTCTCTTCGACAGATAGACGACGCCGTACCGTTCAACTGGAACCCCACTGACATGTTCCAGCAGAACTTCTCGCAAATCTTCGCGGCCTATCACCGTGCCTTGGACGCCAATCGATACAACGCGTATGCAAATCAGCAGCACCAAGAGGACAACGTTGTCCTGACGGACACCGACTTTTACAAGCGCTTTGGTGAACCGCCGTGGATTTTTGTAAATCGGCTACTCGAAGAAGCACATTTAGATTTCGAGATTAATTACCCGACGGGCCGGGCCGAACACCCCTTCGAGGCGAAACTGCGAGACAAGACGACTCAGGCCGAGATTTCATTTCAGGATCTTTCTTCAGGGGAAAAAATCATCATGTCCTTCACGTTGTGTCTGTACAACGTTACCGATAAGACGCGACAGATTAGCTATCCGAAGCTGTTGCTTTTCGATGAAGTAGATGCCCCTTTACACCCTTCGATGACACAAGACTTGATCCGCGTAATCGATCGCGTCTTGGTTAAAGGTAGAGGTGTTAAGGTAATTTTAACGACTCACTCGCCTGCGACCGTAGCGTTTTCGCCTACAAATGGCCTTTATCGTCTTCAAAAACAGCCTCGGACGCTAACGCCTTCTTCTCGCGAGCAGGCGATTCAAACTTTAACGAGCGGTTACATTTCAGTCACCGAGAACACTAAGTTTGTCATTACAGAGGCGAAGCAGGATCGTCTTTTTTACACTGCGATTGTTCGCAAACTGGTTGAACGAACGAAACTCAGCAGCTCGCCGAATTTGGTGTTCGTTCAAGCGACCGACAAGAAGGATCGGACAGGCGGCGGTCGCGGTCAGGTTAAAGACTGGGGCTCAAAACTTCCTGCGGCAGGACTAACGCAAATCTTTGGACTGATCGACAAGGACGCCAAAAATGTTGGCTCAGGAACAATTAAGGTGCTGCCGCGGTACAGCTTTGAAAACTATCTTTTCGATCCACTAATTATTTATGCCGTTCTAATGCACTACGGAGAGCACTTGCGCGTTTATGACGCCGGTATAAAGGATGCGAATTATTATGAACTTCGGACCCTCGATGAACCATCTCTGCAAAAGATAGCTGATGCGGTTTGTGCGGTTATCGAAAAAAATAGCGCCCAAGTGCTATCGGTCGCAGGCGGCTTCGGCGTCCAATATATTTCGGGAAAAACACTCACGCTCCCCCTATGGCTCCGAGACTTCCGTGGCCACGATCTGGAAGCAGCTGTTCGAGAGACATTCAGGGCAGTAGTCACAACCGGTTTCGTCCTCACGCAAAACGAATGTGTTGATCTAGTCGACATGCTGACGGAACGACTGCCCGAATTCATTCCGGTCGATCTTGTGCACGTGCTTGAAGAACTCCAGGTGGCATAATTACCAAAATGCGCGGTTCGGAACACCTCGTCCAGAAGCTCTGGAACTACTGCAACATCCTGCGGGACGACGGCTTGTCCTACGGCGATTACGTCGAGCAGTTGACGTTCTTGTTGTTCCTGAAAATGGCGAACGAGCAGTCGAAGCCGCCGTTCCACAAGCCGTCGCCGATCCCGCAAGGTTTCAGTTGGCCTGCGCTCCTGAAGCTGGATGGCGACGATCTCGAGATTCATTACCGCCATACGCTGGAGGAACTGGGGAAGCGGTCGGGCATGCTCGGCGTCATCTTTCGCAAGGCGCAAAACAAAATCCAAGATCCCGCCAAGCTCCGCCGGCTCGTTGTGGACCTGATCGACAAGGAGCAGTGGTCGAGCCTCTCGGCCGACGTGAAAGGCGACGCTTACGAGGGGTTGCTGCAAAAGAACGCCGAGGACGTGAAAGGCGGCGCGGGCCAATACTTCACCCCGCGCCCGCTCATCGCCGCGATGGTGGACGCGATCGCTCCGCAGCCAGGCCAGACGATCTGCGATCCGGCCTGCGGCACGGGCGGGTTCCTGCTCGCTGCGCATGATTATATCGCTAAACATTATCAGCTCGACCGGGCACAAAAGAAGAAGCTCAAAAGCGGCACCTTTCTCGGCATCGAGCTGGTCGACAGCGTGACGCGGCTCTGCGCGATGAACCTGCTCCTGCACGGCATCGGGTCCGAGGCAGACGGGTCCGAGCCGGACGGGCGGAGTTTGGAATCCGGACTTCCGGTCGTAACCAAGGACGCGCTCGCGTCCAAGCACGGCGAATACGACATCGTCCTTGCCAATCCACCTTTCGGCAAAAAGAGCAGCGTCACCATCGTCAACGAAGCGGGCGAGACCTCCAAAGAATCGCTCATCATCAATCGGGACGATTTCTGGGCAAGCACGAGCAACAAGCAGCTCAATTTCCTCCAACACATCTTCACCATCCTCAAACAACACGGCCGCGCCGCGGTCGTGTTGCCGGACAACGTCCTCTTCGAAGGCGGCGCCGGCGAAACCATCCGGCGTGCCTTGCTGAAGCAAGCCGACGCCCACACCCTCCTGCGTCTGCCCACCGGCATCTTCTACGCGCAAGGAGTTAAGGCCAACGTCCTCTTCTTCGACCGCAAACCTGCGCAAGAAAGACCGTGGACGCAGAAGCTCTGGATCTACGACCTGCGCACGAACCTGCATTTCACGCTCAAAGAAAACACCCTCAAGCGCAGCGAACTCGACGACTTCGTCGCTTGCTACTTCGGCCGCCAGTCCGGCGACTCCGCTGGTGTAGAGTCCGGTGTCTCACCGGAAAAGGGGTCTTCGGGTGGGGAAACCCGACGCTACAACCGCCACGAGCGAAAGCCGACGTGGTCA
>DATLNB010000038.1:0-53006 GCA_035536995.1 Chthoniobacterales bacterium
CAGTTTACAATCGAGCGCCTGACTTACTGGAACGCGGCGCTGGCCCCTGCCGTTGCGCTCGTTCGCTGGCTCAGCCGGCGCCGGCTTGGGCGCGAGCAGCCGCGCTCCGATTTCCGGCCGCTGCCGTCACTGGTCAACACCGGCCTGCGAAGCGTGGCCGCGCTTGAATTGAAGGTCAGCCGTCACCTATCCTTGCCCTTTGGCACTTCGCTCTTTGCCGTCGCCCGAAAACATGGATGAATTCCAACCGCATCTCAGCATCGTCGTTCCGCTCTACAATGCGGCCGCGACGTTGCCGGCCCTGCACGCGCAGATAGCCGCGCTCCAGGTCCCGGGCGGCCATGAATTGATCGTCGTCAATGATGGAAGCCGCGACGAAACCGAAGCGGTCGCCCTGAAGTTGACCCGGGAGAGCGCGCTTCCGATGACGCTCCTGAATTTGTCCCGCAATTTCGGCGAACATAACGCCGTCCTCGCCGGCTTGCGCGCTGTCTCGGGACGCTACGTCGTCACCATGGACGACGATCTCCAGAACCCGCCCTCCGAAGCGCTCAAGCTCCTCGCCGTCGCGGAAGCGGAGAAACGCGACGTCGTTTTCGCGATTTACGAGCACAAGGAGCATGCCTGGTGGCGCAATGCCGGGAGCTGGCTGACCAACCGAATCGCCGATTTCGTGGTCGATAAACCGAGGAGGCTTTATCTCTCCAGTTTTCGCTGCCTGAGCCGGTTCGTTGCCGACGAAGTCGCGAAATCAAGGACGCCGTATCCGTACATCGACGGTTTGATATTTCAGGTAACGCAAAACGCCGGCACGGTCCGAGTCCGCCACGCCGAGCGGCCTAACGGCGCCAGCGGATACAATCTGCACAAGCTTCTTCGGCTCTGGATGAGCATGCTGATCAACGTTTCGGTCGTGCCCCTGCGCTTGATGACGTTCGCCGGTCTTTTCACCAGCGCGCTCGGGTTTCTCGCAGTCGTCGAGGTGGTGCTCGAACACGTTCTTCACCACACGCCCACCGGGTGGAGCTCGCTCATGGCCGCGATGCTTTTGCTCTCGGGCACCCAGCTCCTGCTCCTCGGGATTCTGGGCGAATACGTAGGCCGGATTTATCTCGGGATTAGTGAGAAGCCTCAGAGTGTGGTCCGCGAGCGAGTCAGCTCGCCGGGCGGGGACGGATTGCGGGTTTGATCCCAGGGCCGCCGCGCTTGATCAGCCAAAGCTCCTGTCCAAGCCCGGCAAACAAAGCGAAGCTGGCAAAGAAGGTGTTGCCGTAAGCGTCAGCCACGATCCGGAAGGGCAGGGAAAGGCTCAGGAAAACGATCGCGGTAACCGTGCATCCCAGCAAAATCCTGGAGCAATTGCCGGCAGCCAGGCGCGCCGCGACCACCGTGAGCGGATAAATGAGCCACGCGAACAGGTAGCCGAAGGAAAGCGGCGTAAACATCAGGATCAGGAGGAGAAGAAGCGCGAACTCAATAGCGTCTGTCTCCCGGGTGCGCTGTTGGCGCCGTGGCATCGCGCCGACGAACGCAAGGCCGAGGACGAGCGCGGCAGCGAGGATGATCTTGTTGACCGTTTTGAAGTCGAGGTCTGTAAAGTTTACGTAGACCGGTTCGTGCGGCTCGTATTTGTGGTCGTACTCCACGTGCCGAAGGAGGCGGTTCGCCAGGCCCCAGATCGATTGGTTCTTCCACGAGGTGCTGCGACCAAGCCGCTGACCGACACCGGATTCGTCGTATTTGAAAAGCATTCCGTTCGACCAGCGTTCCACGTCCTGTTTGGCTGCGGCATAACCCCGGAAGGGAAGGGGCAGGACAATCAGGAAGAATGCCGACGCGATCACCATCGCCCCGGCTGCTTTCCAATAACGGCGGTAAACGAGGTAGACCAGTGCGATCGCAGGGAATGCCTTGATCGCGGCGGCGACCGCGACACACGTTCCCGCGGCGACATCCCAGGTGCGTTGCAAGGCAATGAACGCACCCAGCATCAGTGCGAGCAGGACGAGGCTGGGCTGGCCGAGCAGGAAATTTCCCCAGACATGAGCGCCCATGATCAGGCTGGGAATGAGATAAACCAACAGATGGCCCCGCTTCCAATTTCCGGTCGCCAATCGAACCGCGAAAATAATGCTGGCTGTCCACGCCGCCGCGTTCAACAGGGCCAGAGTGATGACCAGACCGGTGCGGCCGAGCGCGCTGACCGGCGCCAGGAAAAGCGCGCAGGGCGGCGGATACATGAACGGAAATTTTTTGAAGCGATCCGGATAAATCTCCCCGCCGGCCAGGACGGTCTGTCCGGTCTCGAACCAGACTCCGTAATCCTTCGTGCTGTGATCGAGGACGCTGTGCCGGACCGGCACAATCACGAGAACGGCGAGGACGATTCCGAATATCCAGAGGAGAGCGCGGAACACCGCCGGACTATTGCCGCGATCCGGCGCTGCGGCGCGTGGGAGCGACGCTGATTTCAAGGCTCAGCGCCCGCCTTCAACGGCGGCCGTTTCCGGTGCCATTCGGTACTTTGCTCGTAGGCGTGCGCGATCCCGAGAATTCGCGCTTCCTCGAACGGTTTTCCGAGTAATTGCAATCCCAATGGCAATTGGGTTCCCTCTTCGCTGGTTGTAAAACCACACGGGAGGCTGATCCCGCAAATCCCGGCCAGGCTCGCCGCGATGGTGAAGATGTCCGCCAGATACATTCGCAAGGGATCCGAGCTGCGTTCGCCGAAACGAAACGCGGCTTCCGGAGTGGTCGGGGAAACCAGCGCATCCACTTCGGCAAAGGCCCGGGTAAAATCCTGGCGAATGAGCCGCCGGACGTTTTGGGCGCGATTGTAATACTCGTCGTAGTACCCGGCGCTCAGCACGTAGGTGCCGAGAATGATTCGGCGTTTCACCTCAGGACCGAAGCCACCGGCTCGCGTCCGGCCATAAAGATCGAGAAGATTTGCGGGATTGTCCGCGCGATGCCCGTAACGGACGCCGTCGAACCGTGCCAGGTTCGCGGAAGCCTCGGCGCTCGCAATCATGTAGTAAGTGGCAACGGCATACTCGGTGTGGGGAAGCGATACTTCTACGATCTCCGCACCTAACGACTCGAGATGCGCGGCCGCTTCCTTCACCGCCGCCCTGACTTTTGGGTCGATCCCATCGCCGAAATATTCTTTCGGCAAACCGAGACGGACCCCGCGGATGTCGCGACCGAGCGCGGCGCTATAATCCGGTACCGGCTCACTCGCACAGGTTGCATCTTGAGGGTCCGGACCGGCAATCACGCCCAGCAAGAGCGCCGCGTCCTCGACGGTTTTCGTCAAGGTCCCCGCCTGGTCCAGCGACGAAGCGAATGCGACCAGGCCGAATCGCGATACGCGCCCGTAACTTGGCTTAAATCCGACCACACCGGAGAACGCAGCCGGCTGACGAATCGACCCGCCCGTGTCGGTGCCGAGCGCGGCAAACGCTTCGTCGCCGGCCACCGCCGCGGCTGACCCGCCACTCGAGCCGCCGGGAACACGGTTTTGGTCCCACGGATTCCGCGTGGGTTTCACACTCGAATTTTCCGTGGACGACCCCATGGCGAATTCGTCCATGTTGGTTTTTCCGAACACGATCGCGCCGGCCGCTTTCAGATGTCGGACGACAGTCGCATCGTAAGGCGCGCGATAGTTACTCAGAATTTTCGAGGCGCAGGTGCATGGCTGGCCGGCTACACTGATGATGTCTTTGATCGCGATCGGCACCCCACCGAGCGGCAACCCGACGTTTGCGGCGTCGGCTTGTCGGAGGGCGTCTTCGATATCAAAGGAAAGATAGGCGCCGATTTGCGGATCGATTTCCTCAATCCGCCCGTGAAGCGCCTCGACCACTTCCCGAGGCGAGACCTCGCGCTTTTCGAGCAGCGGCCGCAGTTCAGCAATCGTTAGCGCAGGAAGATCGCCGGGATTCATTCGACGACCTTGGGAACAATAAAAAGGTCGTTCGCCTGACGCGGCGCATTCCCAAGCGCCTCTTCCGCGGTCAGCCAGTCACGCGTCTCGTCTTCGCGAACGCTGTTCGGAAGCGGGCCGGCCTCGGTCGCAGTCGCGATGTCGCTGGTGTCCGGCTGCTTCAACTTTTCCGCGTATTCGAGCACCCGGCCGAGCTGTTCCTGGAAGAGCTCAGCCTCGGCCTCTGTGAGATCGAGCCGGGCCAACCGCGCGACGTGGGCGACGTCGATCTCCCCGGTTTTCGCCATTGGATGAAATCTAAAACCGGAGATGACTGACCAGCCAGATCACGGCCAGACCGAGAGCGATCACGAGAACCAGGAAGATGATCCGGCCTTCGCGCCGTTCTTTGCGCAACGACTTGCGGCGGCCACTCCCGCGGCCGGTATCGCCCCAGCGCTTGTCCTGCAGCGCAATCGAAACGTCGAGCCGGCTTCCTCCTTCGCTCGCCCGGGCCAGCAGTTCTTCTCGCTGCCGCCGGGTGGTTTCCTCCGCTACCCGGGGCGCTTCCGCGATCATCCGCTCGAGTTTTTCCATCTCGCCGCGCAGCTGCGATTCCCGCTGCGCGAGTTCTTCCTGTTTTTGATTCAGCGGCGTCCCGGGCTGAGGAGATCGGCGGCGCATGCGGATCTTACTGCGCCCTCGGCGTCATCAATAGGAAGAGAAGGATCGCGACGAACGCGAAAATGATCAGCGGCAAAGTGACGGCAAACCCGATCTGGAGCCATTCCAGAAACGATCTGCCGCCGAGACTGTTTCCGGCCGCCGTGACCTCCGGCAAATCGATGTCCGACGCTTCGCCTGTTCCTGCTTCGAGGCGGCTTCGCTGCTGGCTGAACTCCGCGCGCGCGTCATCCACCGTGCTCAAAGCACGGCTCAATTCCTTGGGCAGCTCCGCCGGGTTCCAGGTTTTTGGGTCGATCGATTCCAGCAGCTGCAGGTGCTGGGTAAAACTTTCGTGGGTCGCCCGGATTTGCTCCAGTTTCTTTTGTGAATCGTAACCTTCCCGTTCGAGGATCACGAGGGAACGCGAGAGCTTGTCGGTCATTTCGGCGCGCCCGCGCTCGAGCTCTTCCTGGCGCCGGCTGAGCTCTTCCAGCTCCCGCTTTTGTTTTTCGATTAACTCTGCCTGCCGGCGCAGCTGGTGGAGTTGCTCCTGCGCCTTTTGGACCTGCGAATCCAGCAGCTCGGGCGACATCGCCTCTTCCTGGCTCAGCTCGAGCATTTGTTCGATCGGTCGGATTCGTTCTGGCATGGCGTTGCGTTCCTGCGCGCACTTCAGCGTCCCCCGCGCGCGGCTGAGTGATATTAACGGTGCGACTTGAGAATTCCACAATTTTCCCCGGTGATTTTTCAAACATAGCGCTCGAAAATTTTGCGCGAACGATGTCAGACTTTGCGATCGTGTCTTCCAGCTTCCAGGTCGAGATCGACGCGCCCGCCGCGGGGCAGAACGTTTACGACACGGCGATTTTTATTTCGGGAGCGATCCACGGGGCCGAACCGCACGGCGCGAAGCTTTGCCTCCGCGCTTACGTCGGCGATTATTGTGCGGCTGAGACTCGCATCTTCACGCTACGATCCGATGGCGCGCGTGGATTTCGGATGCTGGGGAAAATGCCACCGGTCGCTGAAGCGGGAGAGAAAGAGCTTCAAATAGTCGCGACGGTCGGAGACGGCGCGCCGATCACGGTAGCGGAACGAATGCTTCGGATTGTCCCTGCGTCTTTACCGACCCGCCCTCACGGTGGGGTCGTCTCCCCCGACAACGAAACGCTCCTCCGCCGCGAAAACATTTACGGATCCGGTCCACCGCTCGAGCAGCCGGGCCTTGAAGTAGCGGGATTGATCGGAGCTCATCTGCCCGACGGCGCATCCGTGGTGGATGTCGGCTGTGGCGCCGGCGCTTACGGTCCGGCCCTGCGCGCCGCCGGTCACGAGTGGCTTGGCCTGGAATCGAATTCGCATTGTTGCCAAATCCTCGAGCGACGCGAATTGCCATTTCGGCGAGTTGATCCGCGCGTCTCGCACCTGCCATGCAGCGATGCCGAATGGGACGCGGCCATTTGCATCGAAGTGCTCGAGCATATCGAAGACGCGCGGGCGTTTGTCGCAGAGATCGCGCGGATCATCCGCGGTCGCGCTCTTTTCTCAGTCCCGAACCTGGAGATCCTCCCATACCTGCATGACTGGGGTGTAGTCCCGTGGCATCTGCTCGAGGCCGATCACCGCAATTTCTTCACCCGCGCCAGCCTGCGTGTTCTTCTAGCCCGCTCCTTTCGTACCGTCGAAATCTTCTCTTACGGCGAACACCAGTTACGCACCCGCGAAGGCATTCCACTGCACGTCCATCTGTTCGCCATCGCGGACAAATGAACATTCCTGCTCAAGAGCAGGAACCCTTGGCCTCAACGAGTAATTCAGACCAGCGCTCCACCTGCGCCGAGTAACTGCCGCCGGTCAAGGCCCGCAGTTCCGGCCAATGCGAATCGATATGGTCGCGCTGGTACGGTTTTGGGCCGTGGAAATGAATGATTCGCGCGTCGGCAGATTCGCCCCAGTAGGGCTTCCAGTTCAATTCCGGCCGCAGCCGGTCCCAGAGCGGCCCGGTCTCACTCCGATAAAACCATCGGTAAGCGGCTTCATCCCAGGATTCGGCCTCGAGCGCGGCCAGGTTTTCCGAGATGTACCGCCGAAATTCCGGGAGACTTTCGCGCAACCGGGCGACGTTCATCAGCATCACGCCGGTGTTCATGTTTACGTAATCGGTCCGATCGGATTCCGGTGCGACGGCAAACAGTTCGCAACTCGCTGCGCTCAGCTCGGCCTCGACATCGCCGGTAAAAAAAACATCACAGTCGGTATAAAGAACGCGCTCGTCGTTGCCGAACGTGGCGTCTATCTCCGGCAACTCAACCCGGGAAAATGCTCCGGACAGCGCGGCCGCCAGGTGGGGGTTGCCTTTTTTCGCGCCGAGCTCGGTCAGCGCGTCCCGCACAAAGCTCCGATGCGGCACAATCCGAACCCCGCGCTGCCGGAGCCATTCTGTGAACTCGTTCTCGCCGCCATCGTAGAGGCAATGCGGTTCGAGCCTGGTGAACTTTTGCGCGGTATGCACCGCGACCATCACCATCTCGGCGTATTGCCGAAAGGCCGCCGAATCTTCAGTGAGCGCAAAATACCAGCGCATGGTTACAGGATTCGAGTCTTTGCGCGTCGACGGCCGGTCTTGTTGATAGCCTAGGAATTCGCGTCCGGTTTAGTTCCCCACGCGGATATCAGTTCGTCCCCGGGACGGCTTTGTATGTTCTCGAAACCGGCGCGTTTCAGATATTCGAGCAACTCCTGTGGGGTTGAGCACACAGTGATATGATCGGGTCGGGCCGAAACCGGGAGTTGGCGGTGCGTCTCGAAAATGGCCCACCCGGCATCGGAACAAAGATTCACGTTATCGATGTAAAGTTTGCCGCCGGGACGGAGGACGCGGAACGCTTCGATCACATAATTATAGCGGTCCCACCCCTCGAGGTGCATGAAGACAACCGTGCAATAAACAAGATCGATCGAGTTGTCCGCGATCGGCTTCAGATCGTTTCCAGAGAGCTCGACGAACTCGACATTTTCGAAATCGCGCAGCCGCTCGGCGGCAAATTTGAGCATGTTCGGAGAGACATCGGCCCCGATCCATCGTTGGCAGCGAGGGGCGAGATGCTTGCCCACCCGGCCAACGCCGCATCCGATCTCCAGGACTACATCCGTTGGCTTGATGCCGACGTTGTCCAAGAGGAACTGGCTCGTTCCAGCCCCGCTCGCTTCGAAGACCGCTTCGTCCTCGGTCCCGCTGACATGCATCTTGGCGCTGGAGAGCGACTCGGAGAGAGCGGTCCAGACGCCTTTGTAATCAGAACGCATCGTTTAGGCGGTACCAACTGGGGAAGGGACCGTCAAGGTAGCCTTTCCACGTGTTTTTTTTAAAGAAGCGATCATCATTGCTCGCGTGGATGTCGAAACTCTGAAAGCCGAGTTCGCCAAACTGGGGCCGTGGATTTTTCAATTCCGGATCGATGGCATCGACTACGGCGGAGGCGTGAGTGCGATCGGCGACAAGCGACTCGAAGATTTCCACAAATTTGCGCCGGCGGCCCAAACGATTCTCGAGCTCGGCGCGCTCGAGGGCGCCCACAGCTTTTTGCTCGCCCAGCACCCTTCGACGAAACGTGTTCTGGCCCTGGAAGGCCGCGAGGCGAACATTCGACGGGCGCGTTTCGTCCAGGAACGGCTCGGGATTACGAAGGTCGAGTTCCTGCAAACGAATCTGGAACAATCCGATCTTGCTCCCCTTGGCCGCTTCGACGCGGTCTTTTGCTCCGGCCTTTTGTATCATCTGCCGAGGCCCTGGGAATTGATCCAACAGCTGGCCTCCGTCGCTCCGAAGCTGTTCCTCTGGACGATGTATTCGGACGAGGCCGCTGCGGATTCGGTGGTGGACGGGTTTCGCGGTCGGACCCAAACCGAAGGAGGCGCCGACGAACCGCTCAGCGGACTTTCGAGCCATTCCCTCTGGCTGACGTTGGGTTCCCTAATTGAAGCTTTGACCAGGGCCGGCTACGGAAGGATCGAAATTTTCGAGAATAATCTGAGCCATCCCCAGGGGCGGGCGGTAACCCTGGGTGCAACAGTCATCTCCTGATCTCCTGTTACCGGCCCGGCATCATTTCGAGGAGGACGCCCTTGAAGTATTCCGTCTCCGGAAGCGTCGGGAGTACGGGGTGATCCAGGGCTTGCTCGAAACGGCGGAGCCTGCGGGCCGAGCGCCGCGCATCGACCAGGGCGGCGGCGATGGTTTCATCGAATACCTTCGGCGTGACGTGGTGCGAGCAGGAAAAGGTGGCCAGCAACCCGTCCTTTGAAAGCATTTTGAAGGCGCGCACGTGGAGCTCGCGATAGCCCCGCAGGGCGTCGGGCAGACCGCCTTTGGTTTTCGTGAAGGAGGGCGGGTCCAGGATGATCAAATCGAATTCCACACCGTTCTTCTCCGCCGCCCGCAAGAACGCGAAAACATCCTGTTCAACCCATTCGACCTGGAGCTGGTTCTTTTCGGCATTTCGCCGGGCGCTGGCCAAACTGTCCGTACTCGCCTCGACTGCCGTCACCGAGCTCGCGCCCTCTTTCGCACAGGCCAGGGCAAATGCGCCCTGGCTCGTAAAACAATCAAGGACCCGCCGGCCTTTCGCGTGGCCACCTACCGTCTCGTAATGAGCGAGCTGATCGAGGTAAAAGCCGGTCTTTTGTGCCTGCATCAAATCGACAGTGAAACGCAGACCACGGACTTCGATCTCGGTCTCGCCCGGAGGATTTCCAAACAGCACGCCCGTTACTGTCTCCAAACCTTCGGCGCGGCGGACCGGGGCATCGTTGCGTTCGATGATTGATTGGGGCGCGAGTGCACCGCTCGCCGTTTTCAACGCCTCGACGATCAAGTCTTTGCGCCTGTCCATCGCAAGGGTAAGCGTTTGCAACACCAGAACGTCGCCGTATCGGTCCACAATCACGCCCGGCAATCCGTCGCTCTCGCTCCACACCATTCGGCAGAGCCGTGGATCGACTCCACGCCGTTGCCGATACTCGATGGCCTGCGCAATTCGGCGTCCAAAGAAATCCAGGTCGAGGTCCTGGCGCCGCCGCGAAAACCGGCGCGCGACGATTTGCGATTTGCTGTTGTAAATCGCGCTTCCGATCAGCCGGTCTTTCCCGTCCTTGAGCGAGATGATATCGCCATCCCCCGGGTCGCCGAAGACCTTCAGAACTTCGCCCGAGAAGACCCAGTCGTGCCCGTGGAGAATTCGCGCGCGCGGCTTAACAACGAGTCCGGCCATGCAGAAGTTATGAATCAGGAAAACAGGAAAGCAGGAATTTTTTTTGGTTTTTCCTGCCTTGCTGCTTTCCTGATTGATTATGATGCCCTTGCGCGATCTCGAGCTTCCGGGAATCCCGAAACTCCGTTCCGGAAAAGTCCGGGAAGTCTTCGATCTCGGCGAGACCCTGCTCTTCGTCGCGACCGACCGGCTCTCCGCGTTCGACGTCATCCTCCCTGACCCAATTCCGGATAAGGGCGCGGTCCTGAATCAAATCTCGGCCTTCTGGTTTCGCCGGTTTGATTTCCTGACCAACCACATGATCACGGCCGAGATCAGCCAGTTTCCGTCCGAGCTGGCGCCATTCGTCGAACAACTCGAGCGCCGTTCCATGCTCGTCCGGAAAACAAAGCCGTTGCCGGTAGAGTGTGTCGTCCGCGGTTATCTGGCCGGTTCCGGTTGGAAGGATTACCTGCAAACCGGCGCCGTCTCCGGCGTGCCGCTGCCGGATGGTTTGCAGCTCGCCTCCAAACTACCGGAACCGATTTTTACCCCATCGACCAAAAGCGAAGCCGGGCACGACGAGAATATCGATTGGGACCAATGCTGCGCCATGGTCGGTCGGGACGTCGCTGAGCGGGTCAAAGAACTCAGCTTGAAGGTTTACGAAGCGGGGCGCGAACACGCAGCCCAATGCGGCATCATCGTGGCCGACACAAAATTCGAATTCGGGCTCGCCGGCGATGAGCTGCTCTTGATCGACGAATGCCTGACTCCCGATTCGTCACGTTTCTGGCCGGCCGATCAATACGTCGTTGGCCAAAGTCCGCCAAGCTTCGACAAGCAATTCGTCCGCGATTACCTGGAGACGCTCGATTGGAACAAGACGCCGCCGGGTCCGAGACTGCCTTCGGAGATCATCGAGAAGACCGCTGCGAAATATCGCGAAGCTTACGAACGCCTGACCGGCGATCCGCTTTTGTAGCATCACAATTTCCGCCACGCGATCGTGTCGCCTTCCGGCGTCTCGTGGCAGCGATATCCATGGCTCTCCAGGAGAGCAGCGGCCGCCGCCTTATGGGCCGCGGAAAGGTGTTGATGCTCGAACATCAATACAGCCGGATGAAAGCGGCTGAAATCGAGCGCGCGAAGAATTTCGTAGTCGTGGCCTTCGGTGTCGATGACGACCAGATCGATCCGCGTGACGTTGTGCCGGGTGAACAGGGTTTCTAGCCGAACGGTTGGAACGCGGTCTTCGAGCAGGAGCGACTCGAGATTCGGGATGGAGGAGCGGTGTTTGAGAAGCACGTCGCGGTTCAGGGTCGCAAGCTGGTCGAACCACTCCGGGGTTTTGCCGGGCACGGCCCGAAGGCGATATAACGGGGCTTCACCATCTTGTCCGGAAACAGCGGCACGCTCCAGCCGCACCCCGGGCCGATCGCGATAGCGCACCACCAGCCTCTCGTAAAGATGCGGCACCGGCTCGACCAGAAGGCCGGACCACCGGGTTTTCGAAAATGCAGTGAAAAGCGGATCGCCTGCCATTCCATCGTTTGCGCCGATCTGGACGACGAACGCTTCCGGAAAAATATCGGCGACCAGCGCGATCAATCGGTCGGCTTCCTCGCGGCCAAAAGATGTCCCGCGAGCGAGCTCGATATCGAGGAGCAGGGCGGAGAGCGCGGCGTTCCAGCGCGACGCGGGATCATCACTCGCGAAGCGGAGGCGTTGCAACGCGATGAAGCGGCGGAATTTTACCCGAAGGCCGGCTAGTCCCGAAGGTCTCGGAGGCTGGGATGGAAGAGCCTTCGCCACCTCGGTCGATTTTCCGCCCGCCGCGAACACGAAATGTAGCGCTCCCTCCCGGAAGTCAGCGGGCTCGACTTGATCGTGAAACCCCTGGGCGAACGGGTAATTCGAAAATGCCTTGCGCACGTCCGGGCGCTCCTCCAAAGCAAGCGTGCGCTCCCCCCGCGCGGACAGCCGGATGTTCGTTATCTCCTGATGCGCACTAATCCAGCCGCGTAGCGCCGTCCGTCCGCGGGCTGGTTGCTCGCGCGGTGAGTCGAGATGAAAAATAAAATCGGCCTGCGGCTCCATCTTGCTGGGGGCGCCATGATGGCAGGATTAGCCTCCGTTCGCGCTTAAAAATGCGGTCGAGGAACCAGCAGGCGTCCTGCTCCGCTCAGGTGGCTGGAAACGTAATCAGCCGCCGATCAGTTCGCTGACCATCGACTTCTCTTCTTTCAGCTCCGTTACCGAGGCGTCAAACTTCGTTTTGCTGAACTCGTTCAATGGAACATCTTTGACGATCTCCCAGTTCCCGCCGTTCGTTCGCACCGGGAAGGAGCAGATTAGTCCCTCTTCCACGCCGTAACTGGCGTCGGAACAAACTGCCACGCTGTGCCAGTCGCCGCTCGCAGTATCGGTTGTGAGCGAGCGCACGGTATCCACAATTGCGTTCGCAGCCGAGCCCGCTGACGAAGAGCCGCGCGCTTTGATGATCGCTGCGCCGCGCTGTTGCACGGCTGGAATAAACGTCTCCTTCAGCCATGATTCGTCGCCGATCACTTTCGCTGCCGATTCTCCCTTGATCTTCGCGTTGTAAAAATCCGGATACTGCGTCGCGGAATGGTTTCCCCAGATGGTGACGTTCGAAACTTCGGTAATGTCCACGCCGGCTTTCTCAGCCAGCTGAGCTTTGGCGCGGTTCTCATCCAGTCGGGTCATTGCGAACCAGCGATCGCGCGGAATCGATTTGGCGTTGTTCATGGCGATCAGGCAATTGGTGTTGCACGGGTTGCCGATGACCAGGATCCGCACGTCTTTCGCCGCGTTCTTCTCGATTGCCTGGCCCTGGCCGGTGAAAATCTTGCCGTTGATTCCGAGCAAGTCCTTGCGCTCCATCCCGGCCTTGCGCGGGACACTGCCGACGAGCAGGGCCCAGTTCACATCGCGGAATCCTTCATTCAGGTCGGTCGTGGCGACGATGTCTTTGACGAGCGGAAACGCGCAATCATCCAGCTCCATCACCACGCCTTTCAAGGCGTCGATCGCAGGCGGGATCTCGATGAGGTGCAGGGCCACGGGCTGGTCCGGGCCAAACATCGCGCCGGAAGCGACCCGGAAAACGAGAGCGTAACCAATTTGTCCTGCCGCGCCGGTGATCGCGACTCTGATGGGTGATTTCATAATTTATTTAGCCACGGATTAACACGGATGAAACACGGATTTTAAGAGGCTCTGTCATCCGTGAATATCCGTGTTCATCTGTGGATCCGTCCTTTTCGTTTTCTCAAGCAGCCCGCAAATCAGGTTCATCCGCTTCCGGACCGCCCGGCTCGTCCGCAACTCCGCCACGGTCTTCCAGAGACGCCGGCTCCAGTTCGAACCGGCGGCGGTCCCAGGAACGTTGAACCGGTCCTTCCGCGCGAGCAGGTCCGTGATCATCACGAGCGCGAGCCATGATTCGGACCGGAAAAGCGCCTCCATCATCGCGGGATAAAAGTCGCGATCGTAATCAGTTTCCTGCGACAACGTCGCCATGCCGGCGAACGAAGCGATCTTATTTAAATCGTTCCGTCCTTGCGCCGTTTCGGCATCAGCTTGTTCGAAGGCGTCTTCCCACATGGCGCGGACGGGCTTGTGATCGTGGGTCGCGTAGGTGGCGACCGAGACGCGTTGATATTCCGACCCCGGAATTGTCCGGCCGTCCGGATGGTTCTCCCATTGCGGGATTTTGAATCCGGCAATGCCCAGTGACCGCAGGCTTGGCCGGACATAATCCGGAACCGTTCCAAGGTCTTCCCCGACGACACGGGTGTCGCGCGATTCTTCCAGCACGACTCGCAGATACTCTTCGCCTTCACGCCGGTTCGCCTCGCAGTTTTCCCAGTTCGAATCGTCGCGCGGATAAAACTGCGGGAACTTTCCGCCAGTCCGCTCGAGCATCTCTTCCTGTGTGAGCGGGAGGAACTCAGGATTCCGGGTTGGCCGCCAGGGAAAGGCGTAGATCCGGTAAAAGCCGAGGACGTGGTCGATCCGGAAGACGTGAAAAATTTTCCGGACCCCGCGGACCCGCCAGCGCCACCAGTCCATGTTCCGTGACCGCATGAGGTCCCAGCGGTAGAGCGGGATGCCCCAGTTCTGGCCCCATTTCTGGGTGAACTTGTCGTCCTTGAAGTAGGGCTCGGGGGGGGCGCCACCGGACCAATCGAGGGCGAATTGGTCGCGGCGCGAATAAACGTCCGCGCTGTAGAGATTCACCCCGAACGGGATGTCGCCCATCAATGCGATTCCGCGCTCCTCAGCGTAGGCGCGCGCCTGTTGCCATTGCTGCTCGGCGATCCATTGGACGTAACGATAAAATTGCCGGCGCTCGTGGAAGGCCGATTGCTTTTCCGCGGTCTGCGCTTCGACCCATTCGTGCGCGGTTTTTGTTTCGCGGTGTTCCTCTCGCCATCGGTCCCACGTTTCGTATCCACCGTTCTCGTCCATGAGCGCGCGGAAGAACGAATAATCGTCGAGCCACGCCGCTTCCGTTTGGCAGAAAGTCTCGAATGCGGTCTTGCCGGAACCGGATTCGTTGAAGCGCCGCGATGCCTTCTCGAGGAGCGCCATTTTTAACTGGCGGACTCGATCGTGCTTCACCGCGCCCTTGCGCATTTTCTCCAGGTCGAAATCGCGCACGACCTCGTCAAAATCGTCCTGGGTCAGGTCGGCCGGCGAGCCAGGCGCGAGGTGCAGCGTCGTGGGCTCGATCGCGACCGCGCTGATCGCGTTATACGGGCTGTGATCCCCGCCGGTCTCATTGATCGGCAGCAATTGGACAAGCTTGAAGCCAACCTCAGCCGCCCAATCAATGAATTCCCTCAGGGTCTCCAGATCGCCAATGCCAAGATCGTTCTCCCTCCGCAACGCGAACAACGGAGCGAGCACGCCTGCGATTTTGCGGTCGGGAGAGAGGTTCAACGGCAGGAGGTTTTGGCCACGGATAGACACGGATGAAACACGGATTAAAAGACGAGACGCTTGTACTCGACTTTTAATCGCCCGAAATTGACCAGGAGGCCGACTTTTATTCCTGTCGCTTTCAGAACATTCAGCAACTGCGCCTCGTCACGTTTGTCGTAGTGAGGATTCACCTTCAATTCGACTAGGACGCATCCGTCCACGACCAGATCAGAATCATAGTCGCCAACAATGATTTGCTTATAGCTCACCTGCACCCGTTTTTCGATTTCCGCTTTAGATCCACGCTTGATTAGCTCCACTTGCATCGAGCGCTCATAGACGCGTTCCAGGAAGCCATAGCCAAGCTCATTGTAGACCTCGAACGCACTCCCAATGATTCGCTCGGTGATCTCGCGATGCAGCAGCCTGTCCGGATGCTCGCCCTGGGGTTCCAACATGTGTCAATCCGTGTTTGATCCGTGTAAATCCGTGGCAAAAAATTCACCCGCGCTTGATTTGCCAATCTTCAATTAATTGATTGGGAATCTCCTTCAGGAACCGAGACGGCCGTTGAAAAATATCGCCAAACCCGCCGCTCAAGCGCATGTGGGGGAAAGTGAGATAAAGTTCGTCGCGGGCCCGAGTAATCGCGACGTAAAACAGGCGGCGCTCTTCTTCAATGGTGTCGCGCGTTTCCAGCGACCGCGTGCTCGGGAACATGCCGTCGGTCAACCAGATGACGAACACGGTGTGATACTCGAGCCCCTTGGCCTGGTGAACGGATGAAAGATTCACGGCTTCGGTGTCCGTGCTTTGATCGAGCGCCGGCTCGGAGTCGATATTGCTGATAAGCGCGAGCTGGGAAAGGAACTCGTCCACATCCTTGAACTGACGCGCGAAGGCGGCCAGCTGGTTCAAATCCTCCCGGCGAAGCTCGTAATTTGTGAAGTTTGCCTTCGCGTAATCGTCGTAAATCGCTTCCACGATCGAGGTGATCATCTCGGAGGGCGGGTTGGGTATTCCGCCTGGCGCAATCTCATCGAGGGTATGGGAGAGCTGTTCCCAGGACTTCTTCGATTTTGCGCCGACAGGGATGGCGCGGAGGAGATCGCCAAACTCGACCCTGTAGCCGGGATCGGCGATCCCGGCCGGATCGGATGTTCCTCCGGCAACCAAACCGTTGCCGGGGTTGGACGTTGTCTCCGGGCCGGGATCACCGATCCCGGCTACAAATGCGCGCCAGTAAGTGTCTGCGCTCTTGTTACCCACTCCGGGCAGGAGTTTCACCATTCGTTTGAAAGCAACTTCGTCCCTCGGGTTGGCGACAAACCGAATGAAGGAGGTCACATCCTTAACGTGGGCCTGTTCGAAAAACCGGACACCGCTGGTGATCAGATAGGGAATGCCGCGGCGCGATAGCTCCAGTTGCAGTTCGATGGCGTGATAATGCGCGCGGTAGAGGATCGCGATGTCGTTCAGCTCCACTCCTTCGTCGCGCAGCTCGAGGATTCGCTGGGCGACGAAGCGCGCTTGTTCGCTTCCGTCGTTCAACCCGACGACCGCTGGCTTGAACGCGTTGCTCGTTCGCGTCGCGGCCAGGGCTTTCCGGAACTGTTTTACGTTCGCGGCGATCGCAGCGTTCGCGACCTGGAGAATCTCGGGCACGCTCCGGTAATTCAGCTCGATCTTGAACACCTTCGCGTCCGGGTAGCGCTCGGGGAAGGCGAGGATGTTTTTAAAATTAGCGCCTCGCCACGAATAGATCGACTGGGCGTCGTCGCCGACGACCATGACGTTGCGATGCTCGGCGGCGAGCGTGTCGATGAAATCGGCCTGGATCTTGTTCGTGTCCTGATACTCGTCGACGAGGATGAACTGGAATTGGCGCCGGTAGAAATCGGCGATGTGCTCGTGCTCCTTCAGCATCCGCAGCGTTTTCTCGAGGAGATCGTCGAAGTCCATCGAGTTCGTGTTCTTCTTTTTCTTTTCGTAGCGTGCGTGCACGTCCTTGATCTGCTCGAGGAGGGGGAGGAAGTAGGGAAACTTCTCCGCGAGCAACGCATCGATCCCGGTCTCCGTGTTGATGACAAAGCTGAAGATCTCCGCGAGGACATCCCCTTTCGGGAACCGGATTTCTTTCGGATTGATTCCGGCCGCGGCGACCACGGTGTCGATCAGGTCTTTCTGGTCTTCCCGGTCCATGATGCTGAAGCCGCTGGAATAACCGAGGGCGCTGCCGTGCCGGCGAAGCATCCGATTGCCTATCGAGTGGAAAGTGCCGCCCCAGAGGCCGCTCGCATCCACGGGCAGGAGATTCGCCACGCGCTCCAGCATCTGCCGGGCGGCTTTGTTGGTGAATGTAAGAAGGAGAATGTTCCGCGGGTCGATCCCGTTTTCGAGGAGGTAGGCGACGCGGTACGTCAGAGTCCGCGTCTTTCCGCTTCCCGCGCCCGCGATGACCAGCAACGGCCCTGGAGGCGCGGTCACGGCGGCAAGTTGCTGCTCGTTCAGCTCCGCCGCGTAATCGATATTGATCGTATTCGCCCGCGGCGCGGGTTGGAGCGTGTATTCGCGGGACATCGCGGGTAACGCTCCCGTGTCGCGACGCGCTCTTCAACTGCGGAATACGACGGTAACGTTGTGCTGGCGGCCTCTTCCGTAGCCGCTTCGCTGTGCGAAGCGTTTGTTGGGGCGTCGCAAAGTGAACGGCGTCGCCCACAGGGCGACGGCTACAGAAAACCTATCGCAGGATGACTGAGCGCGACGCAGATCTACCGTGATCGTCCAGCGCGGTCAGCTGGTAAACGCCCGGTGAAGGTTTCCACGCCAGGACTTCTTTCGGATCACAGGCCCCGAGGAATGTTTTATCGGCGAACCAATAGAGCTTCCGCACGCCGGTCTCCGTCTCCGCACGCAACGGGATGCTTCCATTCGAGGAACTCTGCGAGATCGCCATCTCAGCGGCGGGCAACCGGATTTTCGGCGGATGTCCGCCGCGCGCCAGAAATTCGCTTTCGCTCGTGGGAAGAAAGGGCGGCGGTAGTTTGCGCGGCACCCCGGCCCGCTCGAATAACGCCAGTAAGTCTGAGGACCAGAATTCGTAAACTTCGCGTCTTAGTTCCCGCGTTCCATCATCCTGCGGCACGCGAAGCCCGGTCGAGGCATCGACCAGCACTTCGCGGTGCACGTCGCAATTGGAGATGGGCGAAATTCCCGGAACGAACCAGCTCTCGGTTCGGTGCGAACATGAGGAGCCCGGAAGCTGGCCCGATACGGAACAAAACTCGACGCGTTTGAGATTCAATCCGGGATCGGGTTCGTGAGTTTTCGAAGGCGAAGGGTGAACCCACCGGACGCCATCGATCATTTGAAAGAGAAGCGGGGCCGCGGCGGTGCGTCCGATCAGCGCGCCGTTCCTCTTGCCGTTAAAATTTCCGGCCCAAACGGCGAGAACGTAATGATCAAAAACAGCCACGGACCAGGCATCGCGGAAACCATGCGAGGTCCCCGTCTTCCAGAACACTGGGGCGGACCGAATCGAATCAGTTTGAGTGAGGCCAGGGCGCGGAATCTGGCCGAGCATGTCCAGGGTGAGGAAAGCGGCTTCGGCGCTGACGATGCGAGGCGCATAAGGAGCTGGCGGGTCCGTGACGAAACGCCGCAAGGGCTGGAGCCTGCCACCGTTCGCGAGAGCGGCATAAAGGCGAACGAGGTCTTCCATCGTCACTTCCGCACCGCCGAGTGGCAATGAAAGGCCGTAGAACGACGGCGGCTTTGGTAGCGCAACATCGGCCTGGCGCAGAAACTCGTAGAATGTCGGGTGCGACAACTCGGAGGCGAGCGTCACTGCCGGCACGTTTCGGCTCCGCGCGAGCGCGTCCGATGCGCGAATCGGCCCGAGAAAATCGCGGTCGAAATTCTCCGGATTGTAATCGCCAAAGGCGCGGGGCGCGTCTTTCAGCAGGGTTAGCGGATGGATCCGGCCCTGGTCGAGGGCGAGCGCATATACGAACGGTTTCAGGGTCGAACCGGGCGAGCGCCGGCTTCGGGTCCCGTCCACCTGTCCCTGGATTTGTTCGCTGGAAAAATCGGACGAACCGATCTTGGCCAGGACTTCCATTGTCGTGAAATCGATCAAGAGCGCGGACGCGTTCTCGATGCCGCGTTCACGATTTTGGGCGACGTAATCGGCCATCCGTTTCTCCAGCATTTGCTGAAGCGGGAGGTCGAGCGTTGTCGTTATTTCGCGATTGGAAGTTCGCGATTCGAGGACCTGCTGGACGAAATGCGGGGCCAGCAGGTGTCGCCTGGCGCGCGCTTCGGCTCGGAAGGTCAATGAAGGTGTTTCCTCTGCATTCGCGCGCGAATACCAGCGGGCCTGCGCGCGGGTGACGCGTTCGTTTTCGCCTCTCGCGACAAGGGCCCGTCGGGTGGGGCTCTGCGGGATGATGCTCAAGGCAACCGCTTCGGCGCTCGTGACCCGCGAGGCGCTCTTGGAAAAATAAAGCTCACTGGCGGCGCCCACTCCTTCGATGTTCCGGCCGTAGGGCGCGAGGTTGAGATAGGCCTCAAGGATTTGAGCCTTGGTGTAATGGCGCTCGAGTTCGAGCGCATAAACGATTTGGCGCAGCTTGCCGGCGATGGTCCGGGTGTGGAGGCGATAACGGAGCCGCGCGACCTGCATCGTAATCGTCGACGCGCCAGCGCGCGTTCCCGTTGAAAAGGCGAGATTCCAGGCAGCCCGCGCGAGGGAGGCCGGATTTACCCCGGGATGTTTCCCGTAGTATTTGTCCTCGAACTGCAAGGTCGCCGAGACCAGCGCGGGCGGGATTTCTCTGAGCGGCGTCCAGATCCGGTATTTGTGGTCCGACGTAAGTGTTACCCGCAGGACCTCGCCGTTTCGGCCGCGCACTCGCGTTGAAAAATCGATGCCTTCCAGAAGTGGCGGTTTCGGCAACGCCAGCCAGATGGCGGCGAGGGTCATCGAAACGTAAACAAGCCGGCGTAGCCATCCAAGGAGCGGCGGTTTCCAAACCGCCGTCTTAATTCGCTCGGCGATTTGGAAATCGCCATTCCTTGGTTTTCTTCGCGCGCCTGTCTTCACTTTCCGAAATCCGGTATCCGCCATCCGAAACTATTTGGTGACGCTGATCTTCCCGCCTACGCCGCGTCCTTTCAGATTCCGGTCGTACATTGACTCGGCAAAGACGGGTGGGACGACGAAGGTCCCCCGGTTGCACGATTTGATCTGGTACGTGATCTCGAGGGTCTCCGTCGGCACCGTTGCGTAAAACACGGCGCGATCTTCGCGGACCTCAACGTATTCGACGCCTTTTATGGAAGAGATTCCGGGCGTGAGCGACGAGCTGACAACCTCGAAGCCGCCTGGCAATAGATCGACCAGGGCGACATTCGTGATCCATTCCGGGCGCAGACTGCGAACGCGGAGGCGGACAGTAATCACGTCCCCGAGCTTGGTTGTGGTCACGGGGTTATTCCCAGCGTCGAGTAATTCGCGATACACCTCGATCCCCTCGGTGATCGGTTTGTCTGACAATTGCTTGTCAAAACCGGCTTCGATCACCTGGTAATACGCGCCCGGCGGATTCAACGCTTTCGGGGTTCGGAAACGGAGCGCAGCGGCATCGCCCGAAAAATCGGCGCGCTGCAGCAGTTTCGGACCCGAGGCGAGGACCTTTTCTTTCTTGGTTTTATCGAGCTCTACGATGGCCAGCTCCGGCGGTTGATGGGCGACGGCG
Source organism: Chthoniobacterales bacterium (assembly GCA_035536995.1). Lineage (GTDB taxonomy): Bacteria > Verrucomicrobiota > Verrucomicrobiia > Chthoniobacterales > UBA10450 > AV80. The sequence goes on from DATLNB010000038.1 coordinate 20,556, forward strand.
CGCGCATACGATTTTAAAGCCTGAACAGCGTAGGCCGCGGACAGGGTGTTGAAGGTTCCGTCGCCAATCGGTTTCAGGATCTTCTCAAACTCCGTCGCCGGCAGTTTTTTGAGGCGGTCGGGAAATTCTCGAGCGAGGACAGCGACGTACTGCGAGTCCGCTCCGAGCGGTTGATAGAAGTCGGTGATTTGCTCTTTTGGCACCGCCCCGATCTTATAAGCAGCGATCAATTTAGCGGCGTCATCGTCCTTCTTCAGAATGTGGAGCGCCCCGGCCAGGTAAACCGCGGCGAGGTCGGACTTCCATTCCTTCGGATGGTTCCGGTCGAGGTATTCGCGGAGATTGATGATGTAGTTGGTTGTGACTACGCCCTCCCGGCTCAGCAGGTAGATCGCGTAAGCAACCGTCCGGGCGTCATCGAGGTTCGAAGGCTCTTTCGCCACCATCGTCTGCAAATTCCGCAGTCCGCTCGCAAACATGTCGGCCGGCGGAGCGAACCCGGCCGCTTTCGCTTCGATCAGGAAGTTCATCGCGTAGGCCGACATGAAGCTGATCTCCGCGGCTTTTTCCGGAGCCCAATAACCAAAGGCGCCCTGGTCGTTTTGGCGGCGCCGCAACACGGCGAACACGTTCTCGAGCTGCTTCGCGACTTCCTGTTTCGATAAACCGAAATCCACTTCATCGGAGAGGACAAGCCGGCAGAACGCGGCGCTCGTGATCTGTTCGCTGCAGCCGTGCGGAAAGTCCTTCAGATACGCGTCCAGGCCGTGGGCCAGACCGAGGGGCAAAGCCGAGACCGCGGCACTCAGTTTCCTGAATTCCGCGTACATGTCCCGGGTCACGGCGACGTCTACGCTCGGCTTCGTGAAGCTGCTGCTCCGGACCTGCGTCATGTAGGTCGCCGGCGGCCGGACGCTGATCGTCGAGCGCAGACGCCCTTCTTTGCCTCCGTGGCTCGCGAAGAAGGTCACCGTTCCGGAACCGAGCTTGTCTTTGACCCGCACCGAGAACGTCGTCGTTTGCTCGCGGCCTTCAGCGATTCGAAGCGCTTGGGACGAAGTCTTCAGGACTTCGAGGTGCTCGGAGCTTTCGGCCCGAATCTGGACCTCGGCGTTTTCACCGGAGCCTTCGACGTTGTTCGCAACCGTTACTCCGACTTCAAATTCGTCGCCCGGCGCCGCCAGTACCGGCACGCTTGGCGTAATCACGAACGGACCGCGGACGAGCGGGCTCTTTTCTGCGGCGCCCGTGGCATCGTCGGCAACCGCGACTGCCATGACGGTCAACGTTCCGCTGAAGTAATCAGGCACGTCATAAACGACCTCGCGCTCGGTGGCATCGGCATCGACGATGCCTGACCAGTAAACAACCGGCTTTTCCGTGACGCGGCGGAACGGATTCAACTGCTTCGTAAGATCACCGTCGCCGCCAAAGGCGGAGAGCGACCGCAGGACCGAGAACTCGGGCATGATCAGGTCGACGATTTGGGCGGTCTCGACGCCGAGGGCGCATTTGCGGAAGAAAAAGCCGAGCGGATCCGGCAGCTTGTAGTCGCTCACCTGCAGGATGCCTTCATCCACGGCGAAGACCGCGATCTTGGAAGGCCGATCGGTTTTGAATTTAATGTGCAACGGCTCGCCCGGTTTGGTGATGGCCGGAGTGTCGAGCTCGACCTTGAGCCGCCGGCGCTCGATATTTGCCGTAAATGGCGCGACCCCATAGCTCAGCGGGCTGGTAAAGATTTCCTTTGAATCGAGCGCGCGAATCAGGGCGACGTTGATGTAGCCGCTGCCCTCGAATCCATCCGGCACTTTGATTCGCTGGACCGAGCTGGCAGCGTCCGTCTTGAACCAGACCTGGGCATAAACCTTGTCGCGTTCGATGGTGATTAACCCGCTGCCGGCATAAGGGGCGGTGATACTGATCTCGACCTCTTCACCGGTATTGTACTGCGGCTTCGAAAGCTTGACCTGCAGCTCGGAATTCTTGTCGAGCGCGCGCTTCACGATCCCGCGGCCCACCACGGAGAAGCGGACCCGGCTGATCTTGCGGTCATCCTTGTCGCGGAATTCGACGACGTAATCGCCCGGTTCGTCCGTCGGCAGCTGATAGCGCAGCCCGTCTCCGGGGATCGCAATCTTCTCCGATTTCGCAGTTCGCTCTTTCAGGACGGATTCGTAGCCGTAACTGCCGTTCTCCTTTTTCGTGACGACGGAGACATATTCCTGGGCAATCACGTTCACGGTTACGTTCTCGAGCGCGATCTTGTTGAGCTGCGGATTTATCGCGACGAGGTCAACCGCGCGTGGCGTAGTCACGCTGATGTAGTTCAGGTCGCCATCGCTCTTGTAGCCGACCACATAAGGCAGCGACGAAACCAGGGCCCCGGCCTGGCCGGTCACGCTCCGGCCGCCTTCTCCCTCGAAGGCCTCCGCGTAAAACCGCATCGAGTAGGTCGCGTCCGCAAAGCGATCCAGCTGCAACTCAAGCTCGGTCTTGCCGTCCGCGTCGGTTTTGTTCTCGCCGAGATCCACGGTCTCGGACTGGCGCACCTCCTTCTTCTCTTCAAGAAGTGGATCGAAAAAGCTGTAGTCCTTGAATTCCGGGAACGAGAACGCGGCCGGCGACAGTTCCACCCGGCTCTTGATTCGGCGCTCGCTCGCGGGCGTTCCGTAGAGGTTGGCAAGGGTTATCGCAGCCTTCATGTCTCGCGGGTCAACCCACCCGCGCGGCGAAGTTTTCGAGAGTCTCGCCTCGATCTTCATCCGATCGGGAAGAAATTCCTTCACGTTGACCGTGGTGGAGCCGAGCAAGGTCGAGCGCTTGTCGTTCTTAACCAGGTAAACATTGATGGTGTATTCGCCGCTCGGGGACTCGTATGCGGTCTTATAGGTCACCTCCGCAAACCCGCCCGGCGGCAACGCCAGTTTCTTCGTCTGCACTTTGAGATTGCGGGCATCGATGACCTCGGTCTCGATTGGCAACCCGGCGAGCTTTCCGAGCCAGTTGCGTTGTTTGATGACGAACCCGATATGCATTTCGTCGCCGGGCCGGTAGACCCCGCGTTCGGTGAAAACGAACGCATCCAGGTCTTCAGCGAGGACCTTATTAACCCCATCGATGTCGAACCGTGAGAAGTTCAGCATCCGATCGTCGCGCGCGTAAGGAATGAAGCTGATGTCCTCCCCGAGCCGGGCGACATAGACCACGGCTTTTCGTTCGTGCTCGTTCTTCTCGACCGAGGTGAATGTGGCCCGTCCGTCCGGCGAGGTTTTGGCGCTTTGCACTGCCAGACCGTTGCGCCCCAGAATGTCCACTGTTACGCCGGCCAACGGTAGACCTGTCTTGATTGAGACCACAAAAACGTCGCTCGTTTGATCGGCGTTCTTCTTCACCAGCAAACCGAGGTCGCTGACCAGGATGAAGCGCGTCGTCTTTACGCCCTTGATGTATTTCTTCGCGACGGGGTCCCAGCCGCGCGCGGTTAAAAAGAAGAGGCCGCGCTCACTGCCGCCGTCGGCCGGTTTCTGGAGGTAGCGCGAGAAATCGAATGTCGAATAATTCGCCTTCCACTTGTTCTGGAGCGCGATGGTCTGGTCTTCGCGGGCGATGCGCGAGATGTTGTCCTGGTCGAAGGAAGCGTTCTTGAATTCCGGTGCCTGGAACTCCCCCTCGGTCTGGCTGACCAGGTGGTTGATCTGGGTGGAGAGCACGCGGTCGATTTCGAATTTGATCACCGGAACGCCGCGGGAACGGATGGACAGCTTGCGCTCTCCCCCGAGGGCGAGAAGGCCGCCGTCACCCTGGATCTCGACCTCCTGCGGCAACTCCGCCGGGTTGACGAGGTTTGTATGCGTTTCGGCCAGCTCGTAGCCGCTCCGCGCTTTCAATCCCTTGTCGATACGGACGTAAAGCTGCCCGTCGCTTTCAATTCGGAATTTGAAGTGATGTTCGCGGGCGAATTCCTTCTCCGTGGGAATTGGCGTGAGCTTGACGACGGTCGCCTGTTCGAGAATTTCGTCGCTAACTTCATCCGCATTCGCCCATTTGGTTTCGGGCGATTTTTCTTCGGTTGTTTCTTCCTCTTCTTCGCTTTCGCGGGCTTCCTCTGAGTGCGCGGCGTCGCTGGAAGAACTTTCTTCGGTGGCGCTTTCTTCGGTGGCGCTTTCTTCGGTGTTCTCGCCCGCGCTTGATTCCTCCTCGTCAGACGTTTCGGTTTTTGCCGCCTCGCGCTTCGGAAGGAGATAGACCTGCACCGCTTTTGCCAGGTCGGGCGTGGCGATGTCGCCGGTCGTCTCAATATTCAAAATCTGTTCGGGCTCGCCTTCCTTGTTCCGGACGATGCTGCTGTCGATTGCCTTGATCTTGAACGCCGTCGCTTTGGAAGGAATCTGCGTTTTCTGTTCGACGGGATCTTTGAGCTCCGCGCCGCCTTGCGCCGTCCGCAACCCGTTGCGCAGAATCAGCTTCATCCAATCTTCCTCTGCCGGCAGCGTTACCGGGGACGTCCGGACATAAACCTGCCGATTATGCAGTCCGTAGGTGACCGTGAAATGCGGAGCCGCGTCGTTCGGCGCAAAGACATTCGATGCGCCGGTCATGGCCAGGGTGAGAAACTTCTCCAGCTCGCCGGGCTGGATGGAATGAGACAGCTCTACCGTCGCCAGCACTCGCTGAACCCCCGGCTCTTTGGCGTCCTCCGAAAGCGTGACGTTCTTCAGCTCCGCGCGAAATGCAGGTGTGCTGACTTCGTGTTGAAGTTTTTCCAGCCGGACGTGCGGAGGAAAAAGGTCGCGATCGAAGATGATCCGGAACTGGCGATCTGCCGGCCAGTCCTGCGAGGGCAAGAAGGAGAGCTTGCGGTCGTTCGCCCACTTCCAGGCGCCAGGCACGGGCGGGTCGAGACGAACTCTTTGCAGGGCCGGATTTTTCAGGTCATCAAGCCGTGCGACCGATTCGCTGAACTCGACGGTCAACGCCGGAAACTTGAGCTCTTTTTCCAGCGCAGTGATTGGAATGGGCGCGACCTGGGCCGAGACGAAGTGGGGTTTGGGCCGGCGCTGATACCATTTCCAAGTCCAGACGGATCCGCTCGCGATGAGGAATGTCAGGAGGACGATGACGGCCGCCAGGATTGGATGTCCGCGCCGGTAAAGGGCGACCCGGGTAAAGCCGCGCTGGAACCACTGCGGCGGCCGGTAGGAAACCTGACCAAAAACCGTCCGGAAAAACTTCCGCAGCCATCGCGCTATCCACGCGAACGGGCGAATCAACGGCCACAAGAATTTGAGCATATAGAGTGCGTCCTTTTCGGCGCTGCCTGACAGACGATCAGTCGCATTGCTCTTGCACGGGTCCGCAAACGCTATCGGGCGCCCGTGAAAACCGGAAGAGTGAAGTACCCTTCTGCTCGGGATGACAAGAGAGAAGGCGGCCTCTTTTGGCGGCCTCGTCGGCTCCCATGGCCCGGGCCAGATCCATCGAGCTTCAGCTTGAACGAGTCGCCCGCGAACCTAGGCTAGCGCATTGGATCATGCGTGTTCTAGCGATCGATGCCTCGTTGCGAAACAGCGGTGTGGCCATAGTTGAGGCGAACGGGGCGAAGCCGCGCGCGCTTTACTTCGGCGTGATTCACAATCCGACGCGGGTCCGGTCGTCGTCCTGCCTCGTCGCGATCCACGATCAGCTGGCGGAGCTGATCCGGATCCACGAGCCGGACTGCTGCGCCTTGGAATCGGTGATTTACGTGCAGAGCTACAAAACAGCGATCGTTTTAGGAGCTGCCCGCGGCGCTGCGATCCTGGCCGCGGCCGAGCGCGGTTTGCCGGTCTTCGAATACGCTCCGACGCGGATAAAACAGGCGACCGTCGGACGTGGCAGCGCGGACAAAAACCAGGTGGCGTTCATGATTCGAGCGCTGCTCGGATTGACGGTAACGCCCGGGCCGGACGAAGCTGACGCGTTGGCGATTGGGCTGACCCATCTCCGCGCGGCCGAGAGCGCTCGGCTCGGTTTGCCCGGTGGAGCGCAGGTATGAATGTTGGCTGGCTTGGTCGGGTCCCTTTCGCCGACGCCCTGGCGCGACAGGAGAAGCTTGTCGCAGAAAAGCGGGCTGACGATTCGTTAGGCGACGAGCTCCTGCTTTTGGAGCACGATCCGGTTTATACCATCGGCCGGACACCGGACCAATCGAGCCTGCGCGGAGCGGACCATTTGCCGTATCCGCTCTTCCCGATCAATCGGGGCGGCCAGGCCACTTACCACGGGCCCGGGCAATTGATTGGTTATCCAATCATCGACCTGCGGCGATGCGGGCAGGACCTGCATCGTTATTTGCGCTGGGTTGAAGTGCTTCTCGTGGAGACACTGGGCCAGCTGGATTTGGAGGCGAAGACGCGGCCCGGCCTGACGGGTGTCTGGGTTGAGAACCGGAAGATCGCGTCGATCGGCGTCGGCGTTCGGCATTGGATCACCATGCACGGGTTCGCCCTGAATGTGTGCGGCGACCTGGTCCCATTCGAACAGATCGTGCCGTGCGGCATCAGCGACGTCACTATGACCTCGATCGAAAAGGAGACGGGGCGAGCCTATTCCGTCCACGCCGTGGCGGATCGAGTCGAGAAAATTGCGTTGAGCCGCATTGGCGAGTTGCGCAGTGTAGAGGCGGTTGTGCCAACCGCCTGACGCTCACCCATGGCTATTCCGCTCGAAGACACAGTTTCGGATATCATCGGTAAAGCGCAGCGCGGACTCGGCATTTCGGATAGCCAGCTCGCCGAGCGGGCCGGGCTCGGTGCCGAGGACGTTCGCCGTCTGCGGAGTGGTGGCGGGGATGAAGTTTCCCTTCGGAAAATCGCGCCGATTCTACAACTGAATGGGGGCGCTCTCGGGAAGCTAGCCTCGGGGGATTGGCAACCAGATGACGTCTCCGCGATCGACGGCCTGGCTATGTTCAATACCACTTACGGTGACATGACGGTGAACGCTTACCTCGTGTGGGATCCTGCGTCCCGCGATGCGGTCGCGTTCGATACCGGTGCGGATTGCGGTGAGATGCTGGAACGAATCACGAGCGAAAAACTCAATGTCCGATTGATCCTTCTGACGCACGCCCATCCGGATCACGTGGCTGATCTTCCTCGGTTGCGAAGGGAAACGGGAGCACCGGTTTATATTTCGGAGTTGGAACCGGAAGAAGGGGCGGACCCGATCGCCGAAGGAAAACACTTTCAGGCCGGTTCGCTCAGCATCGAGTCGCGCCTGACGTCAGGACACTCGCCCGGCGGAATCACCTACGTGGTTACCGGGCTGGACCGTCCCGTCGCTGTGGTCGGCGACTCTTTATTCGCCGGTTCGATGGGCGGTGGGAATGTCTCCTACGAGGATGCTCTTCGAAATAACCGCGACAAAATTTTAACCCTGCCGGATGAGACGATCGTTTGTCCCGGCCATGGCCCGTTGACGAGCGTAGGCAAAGAAAAACGCGAGAACCCGTTTTTCGCGGAAGGAGACTAAACGTGAATATCGGATTTGTCGGCGTGGGCAGGATGGGGGCAAACATGGCGCGGCGCTTGAAGGACCGCGGGTATCATGTCACGACGGTTTACGACGCAAATCGCGCGGCGGCTACGTCCGTGGCCACGGAACTTGGTTGCGCCGCCAGCCCCACCCTCGGCGATGTCACGGCGGGCGCCGACGTCATTTTTACGATCGTCACCGACGACGCGGCCATGCGGGAAATCTTTACCGGCGCCGACAATCTCCTGGTCAACAGCGGCGGCAAGCTCTTCATCAATTGCGCGACACTCTCGCCCAAAGTCCACCTGGAGATCGAACAGCTCGCGGAAGCGGCTGGGGCAAGCTCGCTCGAGGCGTGCATGGCCTCGAGCATTACCCAGGCGCGCGAAGGGTCGCTTTACCTGATGTGCGGCGGTCGCGAAGACGTCTTCCGGCGCGCCGAACCTATCTTGAAAGATTTGAGCGTCTCGCTGCGCTACATCGGGAAGAGCGGCGAGGCCGCGAAAGTGAAAGCGCTGGTTAACATGGTGATGAACATCAACACCGCAGGCCTTGCCGAAGGCCTGGGCCTGGGCGACGCCCTCGGGCTCGATCTTACGATGCTCCGTGAAGTCTTTTCGCAAACGGGCGCCGCTTCACGTGTTCTCCAGACCGACGGCGAAGATATGCAAAATCGCGACCACTCCTGTTTCTTTTCATCCGCTCACGCGGCGAAGGACAGCGGGATCGCGCTAGCCCTGGCGGAAGAGATGGGCCTGGACCTTCCCCTGGCGCGAGAAACGAAAGCGCAATACGACCGGATGGTCGCGTTTGGCCTGGGCGAGCTGGATAAGTCAGGAATCGCCGAACTTACTTTCAAGGGCCGGGTGACGGAACCGACCGGGCCCTAGCACTCCAACAATCGGGGCGCGGCCAGAATGAGCTTCGCATCCCCGACCGATATCACGCCGTCGCTCAAAATCTGGGCCCGCAATCCACCGTTCCCCTTGAGAAAAGCTTCAGCTCCTTGAACGACCGCCTGGTCCAGCCAGTAACAGGGGCGGCAGTGAGCCGTGCCGCGGAGATGCACGCCTTGGATCGAAAACTCTTCCCCGATCAGGTCATTGAGATCAATGCCGGAGGTCACGACGTTGCGTCGGAGTGCGCCTGGCGATTTGTCCGTGAGATTGAAGTGCCGGGCAAGATTTCCGAAAACCTCGAGGGAGAAAAAAGTGATCTGGCCTTTGTAATCGTCCTTGTAGTCGTAGAACCGGTCCCCGCGGATTCCGCGACCGGTGACGCATTCAACCTCACGGACTTCAACCAAAGGGTGATTGTCCGGTGCGCGGCCGTGGTGCCCGAAATAATTGTGCCCGGACGAAATGAAGATGTGCCGGACCTGCATCGGATGCACCCGGTTAGCCGACGCGAAATCGAACTTCGCGAATGATCTTCGTCCCGAACCGCTGTTTCAATTTGCGAAGGATCTCCGCCTTCGAAATCTGCTCGAACTGGTAATGCAACGCCGGCTGAAGGACGCGCACGATGAGGACGCCGGCCCGCAAAGTTATCGGCGCCGAATGCGCAGCAATGAAGTCCCCCACAATCTGTTTCCAAGCGGCCATGACCTCGGTTTCATGGAGCCGGTCGCTTAGCCCCAACTGCTGCATCAACTTGGGCAGCAGCTCGGCCGGTGCCTGCCACCGGTCGGGCCGCGGCTTGCTCGCTGGAAGTCCGCGCCATTCGGCGATGACAGCGGCGCGCAGGGATGGGGACATCGGATGATGGAGTATTGGAGTGGTGGAGTATTGGGAAATGGGGTTAGCTACCGGCCGTCAAACCACTGCTCCAGCACTCCACTACTCCATCAACCCAAATCTCAGTACTTCCGCCGCATATTGCTCGGCAGAATATTCAGCTCGGTCCGATATTTGGCGACGGTGCGGCGGGCAATTGGAATGCCGCGTTCGCTCAGGATCTCGACGATCTCCTTGTCGCTCAATGGCGAAGCGCCGTTCTCGCTTTTCACCAGGTCCATGATCGCTTCTTTGACGCTCGTGTTGCTCATCGATTCGCCGGTGGCCGTCTGGTAGCCGGGCGTGAAGAAGTATTTCATTTCGAATACGCCCTGGGGCGTAGACATGTATTTTCCCGAGATCGCCCGGCTCACCGTGGTCTCGTGGACACCCACTACGTCAGCGATCTGGACCATGGTCATCGGTTTCAAGTGGGCGCTGCCGTGATCAAGGAATTCGAGCTGCCGTTTTACAATCTCGTGCGCGATGTTCGAAATCGTCTGCTGGCGCTGATGGATTGATTTGATCAGGAACTTTCCGCTCCGGATCTTGTCACGGATGTAGTCCTTCACTTCGCTGCCGTTGCCGTCCTGCGACATGATGTCCTTGTAGGTGTTGCTGATGCGCAGGTGAGGGATTTGTTCGCCGTTCAGGATCACCTGGTATTGGCCATCGATCTTTTCCACGGTGACATCTGGCAGAACGTAGTTCTGTGGCGCGGCTGCGAATATCTGGCCCGGTCGCGGATCGAGCTGGGCAATGTTGTTCGCGCATTTCTGGACCTGCTCTACCCCGATACCCATTCGCCGCGCGATCTCCGGAAAGCGCCGTTTCCCCAGGTCCGCCATGTGGTCCTGGATGATTTTGTATTCCAGGCTGTTGCCTTTTCCCTCCCGCTTCAGCTGGATTAACAGACACTCCCGTAAATCCCGCGCGCCGACGCCCGGCGGGTAAAAACTTTGGATGAGCAGGAGCATCGTCTCGAAGTCGTCCTGGGCGATGCCGGTGTTCAGGGCCATTTCTTCCGGGGTGGTCTGGAGGAACCCGTTGTCGTCGACGTTGCCAATGATGAGCTCGGCCGTTTTCCGATCGTCCGCACTGAGCGGGGTCTGGTTGAGCTGACCCATCAGGTGTTGTTGAAGGGTCTCCTGGGTCGCGATCGAATCGAAAAAGAACTGGCGCTTTTCTTCGTCTTCCTGGGAGCGGGCGCTGTAGCTGTTCGATTGCGCCATGTAATCGCGCCACTCGTCATCGAGCTTGGCCAGCTGCTCGAACTCCGCCTTGAAATCTTCGTCCGCGGAAGCCGGAGTTGGCGGGTCTTCGGTGCCGTCGGCGTTCGGTTCGGTCGCGAGCTCTTCCAGGACCGGGTTGGTTTCCATCTCCTGCTGGACCAGATTTCGCAGCTCGAGCAGGGGGGCCTGGAGGATGAGAAGGCTCTGTTGCAGCTGAGGCGCAAGAACCTGCTGAAGCGAGAGGTTCTGTGATTGGTGCATCCCCGGGCCGGCCATGATTTCCGACGGTACGCTTCGGCAGGGGCGAAGCAAGCAATTACCACGCCGGATTCCCTCGTGAAAACCTCGGGTGGAACTGGCGGAATACGACTTGCTTTTGAGGGGGCGATCCATTTCCAATCATGAAAACTTTGCCCTCTCTCCTGACCGCGCTTGTTCTCGGCGCTGTCGCTTCTGCTTCGGCTGCTGAGCCGGCGAAAGAAAACGAACGCGAACAGCAACAGCTCGTCGCGGCCGCGAAAGAGGTTCAGGCGCAGCAGGCCGCGATTGCAGACAACCAGGCCAAGATTGACGCCAAGCTCGCAATCATTGCCGAAGCGATGCGCCAGGCCCGGATTTACGCGAGCCGCGGAGGGAAATAACCGATGCGCGCGACCACCCTTTCAATCTTCAGCGCGCTGGCCCTCGCTTCCATCAGCGTCAGCCGCGCGCAGTCCCCTGCGCCGGTCGTCGTTCCTGCGATGACTCCGGCGGCGACGACTCAAAGCGCGGCAGCTACCGCCGTCACGAGCGCCGCGAACCAAACCGCTTTGAAGGCGTTCCAGGCAATGAAAGCGGCGAATGACGAACTCCTTCGTCAACAGGCCGCGACCTTGCTGAAGCTGGATGAGATGGAAAAGGCCGCGAACGAAATCCGAATTTTCTCCAAGCGCAGCTAAGCCCCGCGCGTCTCAAAGTCCCGCGAGGTCCCACTTCCGGATCGTTTCCTGAACGAGCTTGGTCAGCTTGTCATTCACCTTGGCGAAGTAGGTTTTGGCCTTTGCCAGATCGAACTTTGGGTAACCCTGCCCATCTTTGTATAACGTGATGCTCGAAGGATTGGGATAGGCGCTCCAGGTGCCCGGCGACGGATTGGCCGTGACCATATCTGGATTGTAACGCTCGCGGTGAACAAGCGACGGGTCGATGGCCATGATGAACGCGTTTTCGTTCTCAGCGGCGTGTCCCCCGTCCTCCCCGAAAACCTCCTGGGTCACGTCGGAGCAATAGGACCACCAGTTGACCGCGAGGATCCGGGTGCCGGTTTCGCGCCCGACCTCCTGCGCCAGATCGTTCAGGATCGCCGTTTGCCCGCCTCCGTGGCCGTTGAGAAGGATGATGTTCTTGAACTTGTTCTTCGCCAGACCCACAAGCACGGACCGAACGTAAGCGCGGTAAACGTCTTCAGGCACAGTGAAGCTTCCCGGATAAGCGTCCATCACTCCGGTAAACCCATAGGGAATTACCGGCGCGATCAGGGCATTGACCCGCGGCGCGATCTCTTTCGCAATTGCCACCGGCGCCAGAATGTCAGCGCCATTGGCAGTCACGCCGTGCGGCTCGATCGTCCCGAGCGGCAATAGGACCGTGTTAATTTTGCCCGGGACCCACTCGCGGAACTCCATCCAATTGATCCGCTCCATTTCCCTCGTGCTCGGCTCGGCTGGCGCCGCCGTGCCGACCGGCAACGTGGAAAGAATTAAGAAGCAGACTGCAGCAGTGAGCCAGCCTGCGGCACGCACGTTACTTTTTGTTTTTCGGCTCCACCTTACGGTAGAGCGTCGCCATGCTGATCCCGAGCATGCTCGCGGCTTTCTCCCGCGAACCTCCGCAGTGATTCAGCGTCGCGTCAATGTAACCGCGCTCCTGCTGTTGAATGAATTCGTCGAGGGTCTGGCCGACCGGCATCGAGGCCACAGCCTGTTCGGCTTTTTCTCCAGCCGCAGCGGCGACGATCTGGGGCGGCAAATCCGTCGGTAAAATCAATTCTTCTTCGCAGAGGGCACAGGCGCGCTCGATCGCGTTTTCGAGCTCGCGAACGTTCCCGGGATAATCGTAATGGCAAAGAATGTCGACCGCCTGAGGATCGATCTTCTTCGGCTCTCCGCCGGTAACCGAGGCCTGCTTTTGAAGAAAATGGTTCACCAGCAGGGGCACATCTTCGAGCCGTTCGCGGAGCGCCGGAATCTCGACCGGGATCACAGCGAGCCGGTAATACAAATCCTCCCGGAACGTCCCATCCTTTAGCTTTGTCTGGAGAACTTCGTTGGTTGCGCCGACAACGCGGACATTAACCGGCACGCTTTTGTTGTCGCCGACTCGCCGCACTTCGCGCTCCTGCAGGACACGGAGGAGCTTGGTCTGCAAGGGCGGCGCCATCGAGTTGACCTCATCGAGAAAAATCGTTCCGAGATTCGCTTCTTCGAAGAGCCCGCGCTTATCCGCGACGGCTCCGGTAAACGCGCCCTTCTTATGGCCGAATAATTCCGACTCCAGGAGATTTTCGGGCAAGGCGCTGCAGTTGATCGCGACGAAGGGGTGATGCTGACGGTTGCTGTTAAAGTGCAATCCGCGCGCGACGAGCTCCTTACCCGTGCCGCTCTCGCCCTGGATCAGGACTGTGCTGTCGGTGTCGGCGACCTTATTGATCAGGTTATAGACCTGCTGCATTTTCCGGCTCGTGCCGATGATATTCTCGAACCGGTACCGGTTTTTGAGCTCCTTGCGGAGATAAGTGTTTTCCCGGAGGGCGGCCTGATAATCGAGCGCGCGCTGCACCGTCATCTGGAGCTCGTCGATCTTGAACGGCTTGGTCACGTAATCGTACGCGCCCATTTTCATGGCGTCCACCGCAGTCTCGACCGACGCGAAAGCAGTGATCAGGATGACGGCAGTTTGGCGGTGATGTTCGCGGACATGTTGGAGAACGTCGAACCCGGTCATCGTCTCCATTTTGATGTCGGCGATCACCACCTGGGGGGCGATCGTGTCGAGTTGCTCAATCGCTTTCGGAGCAGAATTGAAGGGGAACACCTGATGCCCTTTTTCCCGGCAAAGCGTCACAATGACCTCCACCATCGCGGGCTCATCATCGATAACTATGATTTTGGCCATAATCGCAAGGCGGAGATTATTGCAGAAGTGAGAAAAGGAAAGCGAAATTGAGAATTTCTCACGTCCGGTAATTCGCGCCTACATCCTCGGTAATTTGCCCACTGCGCATGATCCACGGGACCGCGCCTTCAAATTCGAGAATGCCCTCGAACAAATCGCTGCCGGAAACCGGTAACGCGATCATGTCTCCCCAGGCGCCTTCGGCAAGACATCCGAGCAAGCCCGCCTGGCCGAGCGCTTGAGCGCCGTTCACTGTAACCATCTCCAGCGCCTCACTCGGCGGAACCGACGGATGCTTCCGAATCAACTCGCGCATTTCCGCTAACAAGCTCAGGTCTGGGTTGCTCGCGAGACTATCGGTCCCGAGGCAAATGTTGAAATTTGAATCGCGGAAGAGCTCAAGCTCGAACGGTTCGTGCCCAAAGTAGGTGTGGCTGCGAGGGCAATGGGCGACATGAGGTTTCGTCTCCAACTCGGCAAGCGCTTTGATGTCCCCGACGTGCACGCTATTGAGGTGAGCCAGGATCCACCGGTCGCTCAGCGGGCACATCTGAAGCATATGTTGAACGGGTGTTATTCCGTTCGCTTCGAAGAGGTCGACGCCGAGTGAATCAAGGAATCCCGCAAGTGGGCCCGTGCGATGGGCCGACATTTGCATCTCCTCAGCGGACTCCGCGAGATGGGTCGTTAGAATAGCGTTCTCTTCGCGGGCGATCTCCTGGCAGCGTTTATACAAGCGCGGCGAAGCGGTGAACGGAGCATGGGGTGCAAGCCCCCACAGCTTCTTTGATTTCAACGACGCCGCGGCCGCGACGGCCATTTTTTCAGCTGAGTCCGGATCGCGAACGTCAATCAGTTCTCCAAACCACCAGGTTCGGACCGGCTCTTCGATGGCGCTCGCCAGGTCGGGAAACGCAGTCAGGTTGGCGATCGTCGTTGTCCCGAAGCGCGCGGCCTCGGCGAACCCGTCCTTGATTGAGCGAACGTAATCCTCCGCCGCGAAGTTCGCTTTCTCCGCGTTGATCGCGCGAATCCAATCGGCGAACGAACGCGGCGGCGGAATCCTGCCGCGCATCATGGTGTAATCCAGGTGGCAGTGTGCGTTGATCAGTCCGGGCAGCAACACCTGTTCGCCAAGATCGAGCGCGACGCCGCCGTAATCCCGCTTCAGGTCGTGGAAATCTCCTACAGCCGCAATCTTGCTTCCCTCGACCACGACAGCGCCGTCGTCGATCGGCGGGCACCTAAAGGAAACAACGGTGCGCGCCCGAATGATCATCGGCAGGATTGCACGACCTTGCGCGCTTCGGCCACGAGCAAATTGCAGGCTTCCTGGCAAAGCAACGGAATGACGGGTTCACCGCGGCCTGTCTGATCGTATGACGGCTCGTATTTGTGTGTGGGCAACATGGTAGACGGGGATGTGCCCTGGCGGTCCCGGTGCCACAGAATGGTCCGCAAACATCCGCCGTCCGATCGGCAGAAATTTCCGACGAGCTCATCCGCCTGGATATCTGTGATCTGGGCCGCGATCCGATACATCCCCGTCTGGCGCTCGAGGGTCTCGCGGAGCGCAGTGGTTTCGAGCTGTTTTTGCTCAGCGGCCAGCAGCGCGGCCAGGCGCCCGGGATAGAAGTAGTCCAGGGCGATCCGCAGATCCGCGATGCTACGAAGCTGAAGCCGCCATCCGTGGCGCAGGGTTGGCGCGGTTTTAAGCGGCCGGTAATTGCCCGCGTCATCGAATCGGGCCAGCTCTGCCGCCTCGATTCCAGACTCCAGGTCGGTTCGGCCGATATCGTCCCGGTGAGTCACGACAAAGGCGCCGTCCTCGAGAGTGATTGCAATTTCTCCGATGCGGAGCAAACCGCGGACGATCCAATCCTCCAGCGCGCGTTCCTGCGCCGGCGCCGTCACTTCAGGGCGCGCGCAATCAAAAACGCCGCGTGCTCCAGGAAGTCGCGGTCGTTATCGGTAAAGGCGTTGAGCTTCTCGCTCTCCACGTCAATCAAACCAACAACTTTCTGCGATTCCGTGATGACCGGAACGACGATCTCCGATTGTGTGCTGCCGAAGGTGGGCAAATACCGGGGATCTTTGTGAACATCCGCAACCATCACAGCCTGCTTCGATTCCACCGCCGCGCCGGCGAGCCCCTGAGTTATTGGGAAACGCGGATAGGCCGGTGGACATTCGCCGGTTTTCGCCACGATCACGAAATCGCCGCGGACGATTTTATAAATGCCGACCCAGCGATAATCGCAGGCTGACCGGATCATCTCCGCCATGGTGCAGAGTTGTTGCGGGTCTTTCGCCCCGGCCAGGACAAATGCGCCCAATTCCTGCAGCTTCTTCCCAATTTTTCCCGTCGCTTCCATTTTGAACCGTAATTATCCCTTCGCGATTTATCAGGCTGATTGAAACACCTGCTTTCCGGCGAACGCCATGGCCTGTTCGATGATCACGTCGGCAAATCTGGAGTCGGTTCCCAGCGCTGTCGAATAGAAGAGTGAACGGCCGTGAAGCTTGTGTTCTGCCGAAAGGGCGTGACCCGGACGTGCAGAAGCACGTCCCTCCGGAATCCCGAGCAGCGCGGGGATGTCCTCGTAGCTGTGCAATCCGTCCGAGATGAAGAAAGGAACGACTACGACGTTCGGCGTTTTCGTCAGGTTCACCCAATCGGACACGAGTGGCGGCTCCTCCATGTAAACGTTCAGCACCGCGGCATAGCGATCGAGTTGGCGGATCTTCTCAACCTGCTCCTTTGCCGCGACGGCGCTGTTGTCATTGAGGCTCGTCCCGTGCGCGACGATCAGCAGCGTCGTCTCTTTCTCCGTGACGCCGGGTGCAATTTCGCGGGCCCGCTCCAGCAAATGCGTCGTCATTGTTTCGTGGCTTCCGACGGGTGCGCAATATTTCCAGACCTGACCGCTGGCTCGTTCCGTTTCCGCCCCGGTCAGCTCGAGCTCACGCGGAATCACCGTCCGGGTAAAATAGCCTTCACTGATAAAGTTAGGGACGACGTAAACGTCCCGGATCCCCGGATCGCGGAAGAAGAAGAGAGCGTCACGCAGGCTCGGTTCCTCCTTCCAGAAACAGGAGGCAACCTCCGCGAAGATGCCGCGGCTGCGAATGGTCGCGGCGTGCAGCAATGTCGGTGTGCTGGAGGCCGGATTCACCGTCGACCCGTGGCCGACAATCAGCAGCGCGGCATTGTCCATTGGGTCCATCGAGAGAAGCAAGGTCCCGCGGCCGGGTCGGAATTCAAGGATGACCACGCGAAAGCCTACAACACGAGCGGCGCAAGTCCGTCCACGAGCGGAATGCCGGTGTAGAGGCGGCTGTCTCCAGCCGCAGCCCGGTGTAGACGCGGCTGTCTCCAGCCGCAGCCGCGAAGTCGATGGTCACTCTGTGCGGGTGGTGACACCCGCCGCTACACGAAGAGCGGCGCAAGTCCGCCACGCGCCCAATGCCGGTGTAGAGGCGGCTGTCCCCAGCCGCACCCGCGAAGTCGATGTTCACTCTGTGCGGGTGAGACACCCGCCGCTACACGAAGAGCGGCGCAAGTCCGCCCACGCGCCCAATGCCGGTGTAGAGGCGGCTGTCTCCAGCCGCAGCCGCGAAGTCGATGTTCACTCGGTGCGGGTGGTGACACCCGCCGCTACATGAAGAGCGGCGCAAGTCCGGCCACGAGCGGAATGCCGGTGTAGAGGCGGCTGTCTCCAGCCGCAGCCGCGAGGTCGATGTTCACTCTGTGCGGGTGGTGACACCCGCCGCTACACGACGAGCGGCGCAACTACAGCGTCCGCTCGCGGATGACAGGGGCGCCCAATTCGTTACGTTTCTCCAATGCGCTACCGGACCTACAAAAATACCGATCTCGAAGTCAGCGAAGTCGGCTTTGGTCTCTGGACGATTTCGACTGGGTGGTGGGGCCAGTTCACCGAAGGCGAGGCAATTGCGCTGATGCACAAGGCGTTCGATCTCGGCATTACTCTGTATGATGCGGCCGATACCTACGGCAATGGGTTGAGCGAAGAGCTCATCGCCAAGGCGTTCCCGAAACAACGGGACGAGATCGCGATCGCGACCAAGGTCGGTTACGATTTCGTTGCTCACGGTGAATCGCGCGGCCGCGGCCAGCGTGAGATTCCCCAGGATTTTTCTCCGAACGCAATCGTTCGCGCTACGGAGGCGGCGTTGAAACGCCTGAAGACCGACCGGATCGACCTGCTTCAGCTCCACAACATTCGAATGGAGCAGATTTACGACGACGCAGTCTGGACAGCGCTCGACCGGTTAAAATCGAGCGGCAAGATCCGCTATTACGGCATAGCGCTCGGCCCCGCCGTTGGCTGGCTCTATGAGGGAATCAACTGCATCCGGGAACGTGAGATCACGAGCGTCCAGCATATTTACAACATGCTCGAGCAGCATCCGGGACGCGCCATGCAGGAGGGCGCCACCGGAGCGAACAAGGACACCATGTTCCTTATCCGGGTGACGCATTCATCGGGAATGCTCGAGGGCAAATACACTGCCGAGACCGTTTTCCCGCCGAACGATCACCGGAACCATCGGCCGCGCAGCTGGCTCCTGAACGGCATCAAGAAAATCGATCGACTTCGCTTCCTTGAAAGCTCCGAGCGAAGCCTTGGCCAGGCCGCGCTGCAATGGCTCCTGGCGGACGATCGGGTCGCCTCGACGCTGCCCAACATTTACGAAGAAGCGCAGCTCATCGAATTCGCCAAGGCTCCGGATTCGCCGGCCCTGACGCCCGAAGAAATGGGCAAGATCGCCGAGTTGTACGAGGAGAACTTCGGGGTCGAGCGGGAAGAGGCAAAGTTCAAGGGCACGATGGAACTGCCGGCGGAAGCCGCCGCGGTCTGATCCCCGCGAGCGAACTAGTCGCCCTCTTCTTCCTCTACCGGCTCGGCTTTTCTCACCCGCGTATCGGTAGTCTCCGGTCGGCGCTTCTTGTTTCCGTTCTCTTTGTAAACGTCTTTCAGGATCATCGCGATCATCGGGGCCGCATGGCTCCCTCCGTGGGGGTTCGTGCCGACATCGCCTTCATACACGGCGGCGAAGGCGAGCTGCGGTTTCTCCGCGGGAACAAACCCGGCGAACCAGGCTGCGGTCCGTTCCTTTGCTTTGGGCCCCCATTGAGCCGTCCCGGTTTTGCCTGCCACAGAAACACTCTCGAGGCTGGCCTGGTGCGCAGTGCCCGCCGGTCCATTGACGACGTTGACCATCGCCGTCCGCATTTCCGCCAGGGTGTCCGGAGACGCGTTCAGAGTCCTCTTCTCGCGCACCTGGAAGGCGGTCACGATCTCGTTTTCGACCGTCTGGACCTGCTGCACCAGGCGGGTTTGATACATCGTTCCGCCGTTTCCAATGATGGCGAAGGCCTGCGCCATTTGGAGCGGCGTAGTCTGGGTATCGCCCTGGCCGATCGACAGGTTCGCAATGTCGCCGTTCAGTAACTTACGACCGTGGGTCGCTTTCATGTACTGGTCGTTAGGCACGCGGCCGTCGACTTCACCGCGCAGGGGGATCCCGCATTTGGTCCCGAAGCCCAGGCGTTGCGCCCAGTCAATGATCGGCTCCGCCCCCGTTTTAATCCCGACCTGATAGAACCAGGTGTCGCACGATTCGGTCATCGCTTCGACGAAGTTCAACGCCCCGCGGTCGGTCTTCTTCCAGTTGTGAAAGGTCACGTTCCCAATCGTGATGGCAGGGACGCAGTTGTATTCCTCGTCGGAGCGGACGGTGCCCGTCTCGAGCGCCGCGAAACCCACTGCAACCTTGAAGGTGGATCCCGGCGGATACGATGAGCGAAAGGCGCGCGGGAGCAGCGGAATATCGGGATCATCCTGGAGCGCTTTGAATTTCTCAGCCGAGATCGCAGGGACGAACGCATTCGGGTTGTAAGTGGGCCACGACGCCATTGCCAGAATGTCGCCGGTGTTAGGATCGACGATTACGATTGCGCCGCGTTTTGCTTTGGCTTCCAGCGCTTTTTCGGCGAGCTCCTGTAA
Organism: Chthoniobacterales bacterium; assembly: GCA_035536995.1. Taxonomy (GTDB): domain Bacteria; phylum Verrucomicrobiota; class Verrucomicrobiia; order Chthoniobacterales; family UBA10450; genus AV80. The sequence goes on from DATLNB010000038.1 coordinate 40,269, forward strand.
GCGGACGTCCAGGGTAGTGACCACCGTGTGGCCGGGCACCGGCGGCGTCGTTATCTTCTCCGACGTTTTCCGGCCGTCTTTGTCGAAGGTGATTTTGTATTCGCCGTGTTTGCCGGTCAGGACCTGGTTGAACGTCTGCTCGAGACCCTCGCGTCCCTCGGTTTCGGGCCAAAGGACTTCGTGGTTGTCGATGATGCCGTCGGGGGTGCGGCCGGTTTTGCCTGTGTAGCCGAGGATTTGGCCCGCCGTCCGGCCCGCCGGGTAAGTCCGGATGTAGTAGGGCCGCAACGCCATCCCTGCGGGGAGCCGCGATTTCAGATTGTCGGATTCCTTCTCGCTCAGATTTTGGACGATCTCGAGCGGGAGGATACCGCGGTTGTGATAATGCCGTTTGATCAGGTCGTCGGAGATTTTGATCGAACGACCGAGTAACTTCTCCGCGGCCGCGATCTTCTCATGGGCGTAAGCGAGCAGTTGGGTGTCGGGGAAGTCGAGCGGGGTCGGAAAATTGATCGCGAGGTTATAACTCAGGCGGTTCTGGGCGAGTGGCGCTCCGTTCCGATCGGTGATCAAGCCGCGCGGCGCTGGAATATCGAGCACATAGGTGCGGGCGAGCTTCTGAGTCTCAAACGTCGGCACGATGGTCTCATCCATCGCCGCCGCGGAAGGGGATGGCGCGGGGGACTCCGTCTGAGCGCGCAAAATTGGAACGCCGGCCAGGCAAAGCCAGGCAAAAAACAGACCCCGAAGCAAATTCACAGAGGCAAACTGTGGTGACGCCTGCACAATCGACAAGCGGAAAGCTTTAATGCCGCTCCAGGAACCGGTGAACTTCCTGGGCTAGCTTCGGGCCGATTCCTTCAGTGGCCGCGATTTGTTCCACCGTCGCTTTCCGGAGGCGATTCACCGAGCCGAACTTTCGCAGCAACAGGTTCTTCCGGTTTTGGCTCACGCCCGGGCAATCGTCGAGAATGCTCTCGCCGATGCGCTTTTTCATCAGCAGTTGATGATAGGTGTTCGCAAAGCGGTGGGCCTCGTCGCGAATACGCTGTAGAAGGCGGAGCGCTCCTGAATCCGGGGGGAGAACCAGCGGGAGGGCGCGGCCGGGCCGGTAAATCTCTTCATACTCCTTGGCCAAACCGATAATCGGCAATTCGTGCAAGCCCAGGCGCTGAAGTTCGCGGCAAGCCGAGGAGAGCTGGCCTTTGCCGCCATCGACGATGATCAGGTCGGGCAAACGAACCGAAGTATATTTCGGATTTCGGATTTCGGATTGCGGATTGGTTTCCTTCGCGAGCCGTTCCGCAATTTCCGCGGCATTCTCCTGGGAGAACTCGGCGGCACTGAGCGTGACCGCCTGTTCAGGGGTTGCCGGTATGTCGCCGCGGCAACTTTCCGCAATTCCCAGCAGCACGCGCGAATACCGCCGGCGCACCACCTCCGCCATGCTGGCGAAATCGTCCTGGCCTGCGACGGTGCGAATTCGGTAGCGCCGGTAGTTATCCTTGTCCGGAACGCCGTTGCGGAAGCAGACCATCGAAGCCACCACGTGGGTGGTGGAGATGTTCGAGATGTCGAAGCATTCCATGACCGTGGGGAGCCGCGACAACTGCAACGCGTCGCCCAACGCGTGCACATCGCTCACTGGATCGATCGAGCTCGGCAGACTGTGGCGGGTGAAACGGCGGGTGGGCTTCGTGGTCCGGCGCAAATCCTCGAGCATGTTGCGCAGGTCGGCCGCTTTTTCGAAATCGAGCTTTTCCGCCGCCTTGCGCATCTCCTCCTCCACGGCGGCGATCATCTCGCGGGAATGTCCTTCCAAAAAATCACACGCCTGCGCGACCCGCTCGCGATAAAGCTCAGCGCTGATCTCGCTCAACCGCGTCGGGACCTGGTAGGTAGCCGATTTTAATTCGCGCTCCGTCGGCGACCCGCGACCGAAGGTGAGGACGCCGAATTTTTTCCGCATGAAGTTGAGCGTTTGCCGGAGCGCACCGGCATGCGCGTAGGGGCCGAAATAGCGGGCGCCGTCGTCCTTTTTAAAACGCGCCAGGCGAAAACGCGGCCACTCTTCGGTGGGATCGACCTTGACGACGAGGAAGCGTTTGTCGTCCCTGAACGAGATGTTGTAGCGCGGCCGGTATTCCTTGATCAGCTTGCCTTCCAGCAGCAACGATTCGGGTTCGCTTTGGACGGTGTGGGTTTCGAAATCCCAGACCGCGTCGAGCAGCGCCCTCGTCTTGATGTCCGCCTGCGCGATTTTTGACGGCATGAAGTACGAACCGACTCGCTTCCGCAAATCGCGCGCTTTGCCGACGTAGATCACGCGGTTGAACCGGTCGCGCATCAAGTACACGCCCGGCTTGTGCGGGACTTCGTGCACTTTCTTGGTGAGATCGGGTTTCTCTTCTTTCGGCACGGCTAGCTTACTTTTGCCCCGAGGCGACGAATCAGCAAAAGCTTCAAATCCGCCGCTCCTTGAGGGTCACCTTGCTTTCCGCGACTATCCCGAATGTTCGATGTCGCGATCGTGGGCGGAGGGCCGGCCGGTGCGAGCTGCGCCGCTTTTTGCGCGGCCGCCGGTTTGCGGACCGTGATCATCGAGCGCGAGAAATTCCCGCGCGAGAAAGTTTGCGGGGACTGCATTAATCCGGCGTGCTGGCCGGTTTTGCGGCGGCTCGAAGTGGCGCAGCAAATACGCGCGTTGCCGCACGGGAACCTCGAGCGGGTGGAATTCATCGGAATCGGCGGGCGGGCAGTGAGCGTGGAGCTGCCGGCAGGGGACGACGCGGAGATCGCTGTCAAACGCAGTCTCTTCGATCAGGTGCTCCTGGGCCGCGCCCGCGAACTCGGCGTCGAGGTTTTCGAGACGACGACCGTGACCGCTCTTTCGTCCCCTGATCCGCGCGCGGATTACTGGAGGATCACGGCGGGCGGAGAAACCCTCCGTGCTCGGACGCTCGTTGCCGCGGACGGCCGCAACTCCACCATAGCGCGTTTATGCGGGCTGTTGCCACATGGCGCGAAGGAGCGGATTGCGCTCCAAACTCACTTGCCGCTCCCAGCGGATTTCGGCAACCGGATTGTCCTGGAGTTTCGTCCCGAAGGATATTCGGGCCAGGCCCCGGTTGGAGATAGCACGCTGAATTTGTGTCTGGTTAGCGTTCCGCGGAAAATCCGGTCGTTGCGCGAATGGGCCCAGGCGCGCTTCGGCCTCTCTATGGACTATCCCTGGCGCACGATCACGCCCCTGACACGGGAACCGATTTCTCCCGGCCAGCCCGCGCTATTTTTGGCCGGCGACGCGGCCAGCGTGGTAGAGCCGTTCACGGGCGAGGGGATTTATTATGCGCTCGCTTCCGGGGAGCTGGCCGCGAAGGCGATCCGATTACTGTGCGACGGCGGCCGCGCCGGCGACGTGGCGGTCGCTTATTCCTCCGCGCATGCCCAGCTTTATCGTGGGCGGCTCTGGATCAACCGGCTGGCCCGCGCGGCAGTCGTGTCGCCCCGCCTGGGATCGGCATTTCTCTCGCTTGCCAGTCTTCATCCCGCTCTCCTTCGAGCCTTGACCAGGCGCATCGTGTGGCCCGGAGGCAGTCTGGCTAAAGCGGATAGCAATAAAGTTTCAGGTTCCCGAAATCGATGATCGCGCCATTCGGCCCGAGGATGTCGATTCCGAGAAGACCGATCACCCTGCCGCTGGTCTGCGTGTAGAGGGGAAATTTCTCGAGGCGCACGTCCGGCGCTCGCAGACGGACTCCGCCAATCTTAAACGATTGGATCTTGGCCAGCTCAGTCCTGATGATTGCACCGGCGGCGTCGAGGGTACCAACGCGCGAGCTGTGGCCGACGACTTTGATCTTCGACGCAAAACGCGTGTCCACGCCAGTCAACGTCTTCCCGGTATCCACGATCATGGCTCCGGAAGCGCCATTAATTTCGGCATCGACGAGGGCGAGCGCGTTGCCCGTGATGGTGAAGGGAATTTCGGCCAGGCCCGCGCCGCGCATCGCAGGCCCGAGCACGGTGCGATGGCCAGTGCCGGGTGGCCGCAGGTAAAGCCGCAGATTGTGGAGATCGATCACTGCCGAACAGGTGCGCAGAAAACCAGCGCTCAAAAAACCGGTCGCGCCGATCTCGCGGCGGACCGAAGCGGCGTGTAGACCGGAAATATATCCCACAAGCACTGGAACGTTGTGCATCTGGACATTGCCGAGCGACACCGTGTTGGCGACGCCCTTTTTGAAGCCGGTGAGATGTTTGCCACTCAAGCTCTGGCGCCGGCCGGGGTCATCGGTCAGCGGCATTTTCAGTGAGCCGGCGGACTCGCTATCAACCGTGATGCCGTGCCCGGACCAACCGGTGTCGACTATGAGAACGGCAGATTGACCGTTGATCGTTGCTTTGAGGGTAAGCGTATTCGGGTGCGGCCGTTTTAATTCGACCATCCCGTAGCCTTGCTGCTGGAGGATGCTCAAATCGATGCGCGCTTTGGCTATGGGCGCGACCAGACAAACCATCTGAATGGCCAGGAGCGCCCGAAGCCACGGTGGGGTGGAGAACTTCGAATTCATACTAATTGAAATCGGATGGCCCGCCGCGAACAGCCTTACCCCTGAAATTGCCGGCAGGCCCTGACGGTGTTCGCCATCAGCATGGCGATCGTCATCGGGCCGACGCCGCCCGGAACCGGGGTGATGGCGGCGGCCTTCTCCGAAACTTCGCCAAACGCCACGTCCCCGACGAGCCGGTAACCGCGGTCCGTTGTCGGGTCGTCCACGCGATTGATACCCACATCGACGACAACCGCGCCCTCCCGGACATGTTCGGCGCGAACGAACTCGGGCTGCCCAATCGCGGCGATGAGAATGTCGGCCGAGCGGGTGATCTCAGACAGCCGTTTGCTGCGTGAATGGACAACGGTCACCGTCGCGTCCCCGCCTTTGCCTTTCCGCATAAGTAAAAGCGCCATTGGCTTTCCAACAATCATGCTGCGGCCGAGGACCACGACGTGAGCTCCGGAAATCTCCGTTCCGCTTTCGATAAGGAGTCGCTGGCAACCCAGCGGGGTGCAGGGAACGAAACCGCTTTCGTCCCCGAGGGCGAGCTTCGCGACATTCATCGAGTGAAACCCGTCCACGTCCTTGGCCGGGTCGATTGCGCGAATGATCGCGGTTTCATCAATATGTTTAGGCGGAGGCGACTGAACGAGAATTCCGTGGATCGCCGAATCGGCGTTGAGCTGTTCGACCCGCGACAACAGCTCTTCCTGGGTTGTTTCCGCCGGCAGCTCGAGCTTCACCGAATGGAGACCCAGGTCCCGGCACATCTTGTCCTTCGAGCGGACATACGCGCGCGACGCGGGATCGTCGCCGACAAGAACGACAGCCAGACCCGGCGTCCGCCCATTGCTCTTCAGCTCTGCAATTTCGCTGCGCAATTCCGCATAAACTTTATCCGCGACCGCGCGGCCCTCGATCAACTTCGCCATGAAGAAGCAATTCTACGGAAGAGTTACTCTTCTTCCACCAGCGTCATCATTGCCTCGCGTAAACGAGCCTGCTCTCGCTCGAATTCCTCGGGCTGGGAGAGCGGGTCGACTCGAAGCGGCGCGCCGAAGATCGCGCGCAGTTGCGCAAACGGATAGGGGACGGCGAAGCGGTCCCAGCTTTTGAGCCGCCACGAGCCGGAGTATTCCATGTGGATCGGGACGATGGGTGCGCCGCTTTTTTGCGCGAGAAAAATTATCCCCTGGCTGACCTGATAGACCGGGCCGCGCGGGCCGTCCGGCGTAACCAGAACGTTGCTGCCGGCGGCCAGCGTATCGACCAGCTGGCGCAGTGCGATCACCCCTTTGCGCGAGCTCGATCCGCGGATCGTCCCGTAGCCTGACCACTCGATGAATCGCGCAATCAGGTCGCCGTCCCGGCTGGCGCTGATCAATCCGTAACTTTGGCGGGTTGGAAACGAAGGATCGAAAACCCGCGGCAACATCAGGAGGCGGTTATGCCAGATCGCGAAAATGACGGGCTGCTCCCGGACAAATTCCCGGACGTTATGCGGATCTTCCACCTTGAGCCGAAGGGTGCGCGCCCAAATTCGATATAGCGCAAAGCCGAACGCGACCAGGGCGCGTGCGGGCCAACTCTCGAGCTTCACTTGTTGTTTTTCTCGGCGCGACTTTCCCGCCAGCGATACGCCGCGGGATTGGGCAAACTGAGCTGATCGAGAATTCGCCAGACAACTGTATCGGCAACGGCTTCAACCGATGCTGGCCGGCTGTAAAACGACGGAATCGCGGGCAGAACGACCGCGCCCGCCTCGAGCAGTGTGACCACGTTGCGCGCGTGGATCAGGCTCCAGGGTGTTTCCCGGGGGACCAGGATCAGTTTGCGGCGCTCTTTCAGAAACACGTCTGCGGCGCGGAGGAGGGCGGAATCACTCGAGCCCGAAGCGAGCCGGCCGAGGGTGGCCATCGAGCACGGGACGATCACCATCGCGTCGAACCGCGCGGAGCCGCTGACGAAAGGAACGTTGAGGTCGTTGTCTGCGTGCTGGGCAATTTCGGGAGGGATTTCGAGCTGGTCCACTTCCTGGGCCGCCACCTGTTTCGCGTGGTTGCTCATCACCAAATGGACCTCGTTCGCGCTGCAATCGATCTGGGCCAGAAGCCGCTGCAGATAAATTGTCCCGCTCGCGCCGGTTGCAGCGATCACGAGTTTCATGCGCCTAACCAATCACATTCGGAGGGGGAACACTAGGGCGCAGGAAATCAGTTCGTCGCTTTGTAATTGCACCTCGTCTCCCGGCGCGCGACTAGTCCGCCATGCTCAAGAAGCTTCTCCACACCCGCTATCGGGTTACAGACCTTGAAAAAACGGTCACCTTTTACCGGGACGTCCTCGGTCTGGAGGAGATTCGCCGGCACACTTCCGGTCGCGGTTCGCAGCTCGTTTTCTTCAAGGCTCCGGGCAGCGAGGAGGAGATAGAGATCTGCAAGTTCGACCAGAGCGGACCAGTAGTAGTGGGTCCCGACCTGACCCACCTTGCTTTCGAAGTGGACGACCTTGAGGCCTTCGCGCGTGAAACGGCCAGGAAAGGCTATCCGCTTTCGGACGGACCGCACCCGCACGGGAAAGACGGAGCGATTGCGTTCATCGACGCGCCGGAAGGCTATGAGATCGAGCTGATCCAGCGCGGCTCGGAAGACTGACGCCGCAACCCGCTTGCGCACGCAAAATTTCTGCCTCTAAATTCTGCCCATGAAACGCCGACCGGGGATGCTCGTTTACCTCTGCGCGATTGCGCTCGCGCTTCCTTCTGTCGCCATCGCGGCCAAGAAGAAGCAGCAATTCAAGCCGGTGCGGCCGATGGACATCCCGGACGGGATTTCCGAGGTCAGAAAAGCGGAACCGGTGACACCGCCACCCGGTTCGGTGTCGAAAATCGCGCCGACCACCCGCGCGGCAGCGGTGATGGTGATCGACGCGCGGACGGGCGAGATATTCTATGAGAAGAACGCAGATGCGCCCCGGGCTGCGGCGAGCACCCAGAAATTATTAACGGCGTTGATCGTAGCCGAGCGCGGTTATCTCGACCGCCCCGTCACCGTGGAGCACGTCGATACTCTGGCTGAGCCGGTAAAGTTGAACATCAAATCGGGCGACACGTATCCGCGGATCGAGCTCCTCCGCGCCTTGCTGGTGAAAAGCTCGAACGACGTGGCCCGCTGCCTGGCGCGCGACGCCGCGGGGAGCGTCGACGCGTTTGCCGACCTGATGAACCAAAAAGCGCGCGAGCTGGGCGCGACGCGGTCTAATTTCGTAAACCCCAACGGGCTTCCGATGCCCGGGCAATATTCGTCGGCGCGCGACCTTTCGATCATCGCCAAGGCCGCGTATGCCAATTCGACCATCCGATCCATCGTCTGCCTGCCTCGGATTGTTTTCCGTTACGCGAACGGCCGCACTCGCGAGCTCGAGAACACCAACAAGGTCCTAAAGCGCCTCTCCTATTGTAACGGGATGAAGACCGGATATACGGAAGCCGCCGGCCATTGCCTGATCGCGAGCGGGGCACGGCCCGGTCGCGACATTATCGTTGTCGTGCTGGGCGACAGTAAGGCAGGTGTCTGGAACGATGCTTCAGCCCTGCTCTCGTGGGGCCTTTGGATGTAGTCTCAGAAAGCAGCAGGGCGAGACTCCATCGAGCCGGTTGATATTCGTTCGGCCCGACAGCGTCTCGCCCTACCAGGAGAGCGGTTGATTTCGCCCGGGACTACGGGCTGCCAGCCGCGTTCATGCGGAGCAGCGGGGAGGGCACCAGGGCCGGGTTGCGAACCGGGTCGCGCGGCCCTTCAGCCGGGATGTCCTCAGGACCTTCGGCTGGCGGGGCAGGTTCGTTGAGATCGGTGCTCGTGTCGGCCATGGCCAGGCGAGCGGTGGTGGTCTCACGCAGGGTGGTGCGTTTGGTGGTTGTCGTGCTTTGGCAAGAAGCGAGAACGGTTACGGCGAGCAAACCGGCGGTAATTTTAGTGATCATTTTTGTTGGAACTCGGTAAGGCTTAAGGCGGGATTCTCCCGACGGTCTTTATAATTACTATATTTTCGCTCCAGTTGGCAAGAAGGATTTTTGCGAACTGCGTCGCATTTTTGCGAGGCCCCTTTGCCTAGGTAAAACGCGCCAGAATGGGGCTCAGCTTCGCCCGGGTCGCGGCCGGCCACAGCTTTCGGTCGGTCACCAATGCTGTGTCGAGGGCCCTGTGCTCCGGCCAGTTTGGCTCTGTCGGGATCCGGGGAATCGCTTCGGCCAGGACTCTCTTCGCCATTTCGGCGTTTGCGAGGAGGTGCGCGAAGACTGTTTCCGCCGAAACCGGGTCTTCTTCGACTTTCCAGCAATCGTAGTCGGTGATCATCGCAAGGGTCGCCAGGGCGATCTCCGCTTCACGCGCGAGTTTGGCCTCCGGGAGGTTGGTCATGCCGATAACGTCAAAACCCTGCCTGCGGTTGAATTCGGACTCGGCCCGCGTGGAGAACGCCGGCCCGTCCATGTTCACGTAAGTGCCGCCATTGTGGACCCGAGCGCCCACCGCACCTGCTGATTCGGCCAGGATTCCTCGAAGATCAGGGGAGATAGGGTCGGCAAAACCGACGTGCGCCGCGATGCCTTCACCGAAAAAGCTATGGGTCGCGCGCTGGCTGGTTCTGTCGAAAAATTGCGACGGCAGGAAGAGATCCCGCGGCGCATATTGCTCCTGCAAACTCCCTACCGCCGTAACGCAAATGATCCAGCGTACATTAAGGGAGCGGAGCGCCCAGATATTGGCCCGGTGGTTGAGCTCGTGCGGGAGGATCCGATGACCCCGGCCGTGCCGTGGCAGGAAATAGACATGCCGTCCGTGCATGCGGCCGCCAATGATCGCATCGGAAGGCGCGCCAAAGGGAGTCTCGACGCTTTGCTCCTGCGCTTCCTCGACCCCGTCCATCTGGTAAAGGCCGCTCCCCCCGATGATCCCGATAGCTGGTGCGTTCTCAGTCATTGCGGCGGATTAAATCGGAAACGATGAAGCGAGCGCAAGCTCCGCCTGCGCCGATCCGCCCGGTGGCGCGGTTGCCGGGTCTGTGCCAGAATTCGCCTCTCCGCGATGCCGAAGTTCTTCATTAAAACCTACGGGTGCCAGATGAACGAACGCGACTCGGAACAGGTCGCGCATTCGCTCCTGGAACGCGGCTACACCCGCGCTTCGCACGAAACCGAAGCGGATGTCGTGCTCCTCAATACCTGCAGCGTCCGCGACATGGCCGAGCAAAAGGCGCTCGGCAAGATGGGAATGCTCGGTCCGATGGCGAAGCGCAGGCCGGAAGCGGTCTTCGGGTTCCTCGGTTGCATGGCCCAGGCCCGGGGCGATTCGCTGCTCGCCACAGTTCCACATCTCGACCTGGTTGTCGGAACGCAAAAATTTCATCGGGTCGCTGATTATGTTGACCAAATCCTCGAGAAAAAGCGCTCGCGCCGGATGGACGATCCGCGCTTCTCGATCTGCGACACGGCAGAGGAAGAAGGTTCGGCGGACACGATCCGCCATCACGAGCTGAGGGAGCGCCAGGCGACCGCCTTCGTCTCGATCATGCAGGGGTGCAACATGCATTGCACCTTTTGCATCGTTCCGCGAACCCGCGGGGCCGAGCGGAGCCGGTCAATCAGCGAAATCGTGCGGGAAGTCGCCGGACTGGTCGAACGAGGAGTGAAGGAAGTCACGCTGCTCGGCCAGATCGTGAATCTCTACGGACGACACGAGTTCCCCGTCGTGGCCGGCAAAAGCCCGTTCGTGCAACTGCTCGAGGCGGTCCACGCCGTCGATGGTCTGGAGCGGCTTCGGTTCACCTCGCCCCATCCGATAGGATTTCGGGAAGACCTGATCGGAGCGCTCGCCGAATTGCCGAAGCTCGCGGAACACGTCCACCTCCCTCTCCAGTCCGGTTCCGATCGGATCCTCAAGGCGATGCACCGCCCTTACACGGCGGAAAAATACCGCGCTCTCGTCCACCGTATTCGCGGGGCGCGGCCCGAGATGGCGATCACGACCGACATCATCGTCGGCTTTCCTGGCGAAGAGGAGGAGGACTTCCGCCGGACGCGTGATCTGGTGGAAGAGATCCAGTTCGATAACGCGTTTGTCTTCCGTTACTCCACTCGGAGCGAAACGCCGGCGGCATTGCTCCCGCAGATCGAAGAGCGGGTCAAAGAAGAGCGGAACCAGGATCTGCTCTCGGTCGTTGATGCCGCCGCCCATCGTGCGAACGACCGTTACCTGGGGCGCGAAGTCGAAGTCCTGTGCGAAGGCGCGAGCCGGACGAACGCCGCCCGTTTAATGGGCCGGACCCGGACGAACAAAATCGTTGTGTTCCAAGGCCCCGGTGAGCTTGCCGGGCGGCTCGTCAATATTCAGGTCGAGCAGGTCAATGGATTCAGCTTGTATGGGACGCCTGTCATGCCACCGTCCTGTCCGGTTTCCGCATGATCTATCATTTCTCGCTCCAGACCGCGGGCTACATTGCGGGCATTTTTCTCCTCGTCCTCGGTCTGGCCGGCCTGATCAATCCCGCGGGGACGATGGCGTTCGCTCGGACTCTGCCGCGCTCCCGAATCGCCGGATTTGTCCTCCTGACTATTGCGTTCTTCTGGACGTTCTGGCTCCTCGCGACCATGGAAATGGGTGAATTTTCAGGGTTCCGCAAACCGCTCCTGATCGTCCTGCCGATCGGGTTTCTGCTCGTGCTGCGGTATGTTGATGAGTTTCTCGCCGCGCGCGCCCTCGGCATCCTGTTCCTGCTTGCGGCAGAACCATTGCTCGAGGCGGCTTTCTTCCGGGGCGAATCCAGCCGGCTTCTGGTGACCGTCTTTGCCTACCTCTTGATCGTGATCGGGTTGTTTTGGGTCACGATGCCGTATCTGATGCGCGACCAGATCAACTGGAGCGCGCGTTCGAGCGGCCGTTGGCGGCTCACCCACGGTCTCGTCTTTCTCTATGGCGCCGCCATTCTGGCTTGCGCTGTAACCCAATACTAACTCGCCGCTCCCCCGGCTTCGGATGAACCGCATCCTGGTGATTCGCGGCGGCGCGATCGGGGATTTTGTCCTAACGCTGCCCGCGCTGAAGCTGCTGCGCGAAGGGTTTCCGCGCGCGCGGCTTGAGGTGCTCAGTTACAAGCATATCGCCGCGCTGGCCGACAACCGATTTTATGCCGATGCCGTTCGTTCGATTGAGTCGGGCACGCTGGCCCGGTTCTTTGCCCGGAACCCCGAGTTGCCCACGGAGCTGCGCGGATACTTCGGCGGCTTCGATCTGATCGTGAGTTATCTTTATGATCCCGACGGCATCTTCGCGGACAGCGTCGGACGTTGCGGAAAGGCCCGCTTCGTCGTTGGTCCGTCAACGCCAGACCAGAACTCACATGCCGCCCTCCAGTTGGCTCGTCCCCTCGAACCACTTGGCCTGGCCCCTGCAAATCCGGCCGCCTACCTGTATCCGACGAATGCCGATCGGGCAGCGGTGGCGCATTTCCGTCGCGACGCGTCCACCATCGTCTTCCATCCCGGAAGCGGCAGTAAAACCAAGAACTGGCCGATCGAGAACTGGCGGCGACTGGGAAGCGATCTGTTATTTCGAGGGCGTAACCTCCTCGTTGTCGGAGGCGAAGCGGATGCGGAACGGCTTTCGGATTTGCGCCGGACGTGGAACGGGGAAGCGGTTCAATTCGCAGAAAACCTGGCCTTGCCTCATCTGGCGGCCTTAATCGAAGCCTGCGCTTTTGTCGGGCATGATAGCGGCGTCTCGCATATCGCCGCTGCGGTGGGCGCCCGCTGCGTCTTGCTTTTTGGGCCGAGCAATCCCGCAGTCTGGGCACCGGCAAACCAGAACGTCACCGTGTTGCGCGCGCCCGACGCGAAGATGGATTCGCTCTCGTTCCACGATGTAGAGGCGCTTGTGCCAAGCGCCGGTAACGGCTAGCGGCGTGCGCTAACCTAAAGCGCACGAGCCCTACGAGCTGATGCGCATCGGCATCAGGACGTAGAGAAACGGCGTTTGGATCTTCAATACGCCGGGGCTCATCTCATCGATCAGATCGAGGAACACCTCGTCTTCGGTCAGCGCCCGCAAAGGCGCCATGAAAAATTCCGGGTTGAACGCGATCGAGAAATCGCGGCCCTTGTAGACGACCGGCAAAGACTCTTTCG
>DATLNB010000039.1:0-54118 GCA_035536995.1 Chthoniobacterales bacterium
GCGCAACGAGCAATCGGCGTCGCAAACCCAGTCGTTCGTGTCTGCCGTCTTCGTTACTACCAGTGAAGTGAACTGATCGCCCGGTAGCGCCTGGAAAGTTTGGCCGGTATTAGTCGCGCCCTTCGTTTGCGCAATAGGCCCGGCCCAGGTGAAGTCGTTGTAATCATTGCCGGTCCCTTGCAATTGGAGAGAGAAGCTCGCCGTCTCGTCATCAACCACGCCAATGTCCTGGCTGTTCATGCCAGTGCACGGACCTGTGAGCCCGACGAGAGTGCCTTCCCAACTGAGGAATTGAACAACCGAGCTGCCGTGCAACAGCGCGACTGCCCCCTTGGCGTCCTCAAAAAGAACGAAATCGAACGCAACCGTGCCGAAACCATTCCCCGCGTCGGGAATTATGCCTGAGAGTGGCAGCGTGTTATCCGCCGAACCGTCAGTGTGGTAACGCTGTAAAGTATAGTGAGACAGATCGGTTCCCGCCGGTCCCGCTACTTCCACAAAGTCAGTGGTGCTACCAACACCGGGCTCGTCGTAGCTGATCTCATTGATGAAAACGACTGGTCCGGCAACGGCTCCGCCGGGCACTGGTGTAGGTGTTGGCGTCGGGGTTGGCGTGGGAGTTGGGGTCGGGGTAGGTGTAGGAGTCGGAGCCGGAGTCACTGTGACCGCGAATGTGCGGGTCGTTGTGTCCACGCCGCCGTTAGAAGTCCCGCCCGTGTCCTTGACTGTAACGGTGATATTCGCCGTACCAGCTTGGCCAGCGACGGGTGTGTAGCTCAACGAACCAGTCGAATTAGGACTCGTGTAGTTAACGGTCGGATTCGGGATCAAGCCGGTATTGTCCGAAGTCGCCGTTACAGTAATCGGTGTCTGGCCTGACTCATTCGCAGGGCCGGTGGTGATTCCGGATAGACTGATTGTTTGCTGTCCGGAGTTCTGCGGGATGGGAGCTGGATTCGGAATAGCGTCCAAGGTCGGCGCGTCATTTACTGCCGTCACGTTAATGTTAAACGTCTGGACCGCCGATGTATCCACGCCGCTATTAGCCGTGCCCCCGTCATCGTGGATTCTCACTGAGACGATCGCCGAGCCGTTCGCGTTCGCCGCCGGCGTATAAGTCAGGTCGCCCGTCGCTGAAACTGCAGGCTGGGCTGAAAAGAGCGCATTGTTGTTATTGGTGACGATGAAGTCGACCACCTGGCCCGATTCATTCGCGGGCCCGGCGGAGATGGCGGTCGCCCAGCCACTCACGGTCTGCGCGCCGGCATCTTCCAACACGGTCTGGTCCGCTCCCTTCGTGAAGCTTGGGACATCGTTGACGGAGTTGACCGTAATATTCACGGTCTTATCTGCCAGCGCGAAGAGGGTCCCATCCGATCCATTCCAATTAAAGCTCGCCGCGCCATTATAATTGGCGACTGGAACAAAAGTGAGGTTGCCGAGATTCGCTCTCGGAATGACCTGGTCGACCACAACGTCGACCCCGCTCAATTTCAGGGTCCCAGCGGCGGCGCTCGGAAGCGTTCTAATCTTCACGCTCTGAAGAGTGTCGCCAGCGTTGGGATCGGAGAAGCCAGCATCGAACATTGCCGCTGTGAAGGTGAGGGTAACGTCTTCGTTCGTGCTCGGACTAATGTCCGAAACCACAGGCGGCTGCTCCACGACAGTCACTTCGGCGTTGGTCAGGACGTTCGAGAAATTACTGCCGGAGACAGTGCCCTGATTAGTAATCGATGTCGCGGTGGTCGGATTATCGATCGCAACCGTAAACCTAACTACGACCGACTTTCCAGGAGGTAAGGTCCCGACGACAACAGGCGAGCTGAGGAAATGGCTTCTCGTAACGTTCCCGCGAATAGCTCTTTTTGCCTGGCCATCGGCCGGCAAGCGCCGTTCACCCTTGGACAGGAAGCCATACATCAAGCTATCGACATCCTCTTGCAGGAATGAATCGTTCAGGCCCAGGGCGTGACCCATCTCGTGCATGATCGCGGTGAGGAGGTCGATTCGTCCGGCCGGGGCACTCGGGGCATCGGCGAGGCTTTGCGTTCCCGAAGGGTCCTTCGTAAAGAACGTATCGCTTGCCGCACTCCCATCGATATACCAGCCGCTGCCGCCGGCATTGCTATCGACCTGAATGTGGTGGCCCCTCGCTTCTCCCAGTCGAAGGTCCGGCAAGTCTACTACCTCGAAAGTCAACCCCTGCACGATCGCAAGTTGATCGTCGTTCAGGCCGCTCGCGCTCCAACGCGAAATTGCCGCGGGCACCATCCGATCAAGGTCGGGTTGAGAAAGCTCGGTATTTCCACGCGAAGCAGTCGGAGCTAAAACGGGTGAAGCAACAGCGGTCAACTCGTTCTGTGGAGTTTCGGCGGGCAGATCGCCGATGCTCATGGCGGCCGAACACACAGCCGGTTCGGGCGTTTCCATTCCATCCGGGGCGAGGACCAGAGACAAAGGCGCCGTGCAGGTGCCGGAGAATCCAGGGCCGCCCGGAACGGAAGTATTGTTAGTGGCGTTTACCGAGCCGGTGCCATCTGTAAGTGCGTTAGTTACGTTGTTCCGCGCGATGATGAAGGCATTCATCGCCGAATTGCTGTTGTTCGCCCCGGCGTAGCCGGGTACGGCGAGTTTTGTCAGGAACCGCTGAAAGAGCCGGATTTCCGCCGCTCCACCAGTGCCGCTCCCGGTCACAGTGTTTTTGTCAGCGGCGTTCGTGCCGCCGATGGTCGCGCAGACGGTATGGTCGTCATCATCCGTAGAGCCAGAGATTCCGTCGGAGCCTGAACTGACGCCTCCCACGACGCGTATGCCGTTAAAGGCGCCCAATAACGCCGCTGATGATGGCTCGGCAACGGTGTTGCTACGGATGTCCACGATAAGGTTGCCGGTCCCACCGCCCGTTGATTTATTCCCCGCTTGGGCCAGGATGCCATTGTTGCTGTATTGGCGGATGACATTGTTCGTGATGGTGCTGTTGTGAACGCCGCCGCCCACAATATCCACGACGATGCCCCCACCCTGCGCCCCGCCGCTTCTATCAACGCCCGCCGTGCCGATAGTGTTGCCGGAGATGGTGCCAACCAAACTAGCGTCGTTACTGATGCCGCCTTTGCCCACTGCAATGGCGTTGCCGGACCCGTGATTCGGGCTGTCGTTGTTGATGATGTTGTTCGAGATATTGTAAGTGCAAGTCGGATTGAAGCTGCCGGCGCTGCCACCCGACGAAACGGTCACGGCGGTCGCGCCGGAGACTTGGTTCGAGTGACTATTGGTCATCCGGTTACCAGTAAAGACGAAGTCCGTGACGGACGTGCCACGGTAGCTCAATTGAATGCCGTCGCCGCGAGAGCCGAGGAAGCGCCCATTCTGAACCGTGGCCTTCATCGTCAATGCCTGGAGACCGTTGCTGCTGTTGTCGGCCTGGAGGAAGATGCCATCCGACCCACTGAATCCGTCGTTACCAATAGTCGTGCCCGAGACGGTCAGGCGGTCGAGCGTGCCGAAGGTGTTCAGGACATGTAGGTTGCGGGCAGCGCCAAGGTCGAGGTAACTGTTGGTGATGGAATTGGCTCCGCTCGCACCTGTTAACTCATAGAAATAGACACAGCCCTCGCCGTCGCCACCAACGTCATCGCCGTTGTTGTGGAAATAAGAACTCGTTAGGATGAAGCCCGCGACGCTCGTGCCTTTCAGTCCGTAATTGCTATGGTTGTTCACGCGCACCCTGGTAAGCGAAACCTTGGCTACGGTATTGAGGAGGATCCCGATGCCGGCGTTTCCCCCGGTGACTCCTGCGGACGTTTGGATCTGACCGCCCGTGCAGTCGGCCGTAGTCGGAGCAGTGCCAGTAGGATTTCCGGGGGCCGCCACGCCGCCGCAATTGCCTGCACTGTTTCCCAGGATGTTGAAGCCGCCAGGGCTACTGGTCGCCGACGTGTTTGTTAAGATGATGCCGTTTGTGCCGCCGGTGGCGTTAAGTGTGGTCAGTTGAACGTTAAGCGGCGTTCTGCTCGCCGAACTCGCGCCCGTAATCTCGACAGCAACACTGTTAGTCGTCGCGACAGTGCCCGAAGTCGAGGTGATAGCACCGGTATTATTTTGGGCGAGGATACCTCTCTGTCCGGAGTCGGGCGTGACGGTTAGTGACCCAAAAGTAATGCTGCCCGTATTGGTCAGAAGGCTAAGGCCGGTATTATTCGATTGTGTGGACGTCGTGTTGCCAAAATTCAAGGTTGCCCCCGAGGTGCCAACACTTATGCCGATGCCTGTCGAGTTGGTAATCGTTGTCGTCGGCGTGGTCAGGGTACCGCTAATTCCGCTCAAAGTTATGCCGGTCCCGGCGCTGTTAGTAGAGTTGATGCTAGTGAACGTAGCGGCCAAGGTTCCGGTGCTGAGGTTGAGCGCCTGACCGGTGCGGCTGGCGCTGTCGCTCATGTCGGTGTCGACCACGGTCAGCGTCCCGAAGTTTGTGCCGTTGATGCCGATGCCTGTCGTGCTGCCAATAGTAAGTCCACGGATTAGATTGCTGGTCGCGCCGTTCGTGAGGTTAACGGCATTGCTCGCACTGGTGATTTTCGTGATCGTTCCGTTCCCGTTGTTCATTGCTGGGAATTGCGCGCTGCCGCTCGGCGGTGTTATCCCCGTGATTGTGGTGAGCGAAGCACCCGCATCCTGCCCAATCAGTTTCTGAGCACTCAGCAGAGTGACTGGCCCGCTGTAAGGGGCCGCACTTTCGAAGATGAAGATATTGTCGTTGGCATCCGGACTAAAGATGTGGGAAGCGGGGACATCTGGATCCCCATTGAAACTCTCAAACGCCGCAAGGGTGCTAAAAGGATTTGATAGTCGGCCGCATTGAGCGGCCTGCGTGGTGCATGCTGGAGCAGCGTTGTTAATGAACCAGACCATCCCACTCACGGTCAGCGTCACCGTAGCCGTGCGGTTAGACGCGGCACTCGGAGCCCCGGCATTGTCGCTTAGCACGTAAGTGAAGCTGTCGCTGCCCTCGTAGCCGGCCGGCGGATTGTAGGTGAACTGACCGATGTTCGCCCCCGAGACAACCATGGTCACGGTGCCGCCCTGAACGCTCGTACTGTCGAACGACGTGATGGTAGCCAGAGGGTTGATGCCGAGAAAATCATTACTTACTACGCTGTAAGAAATGTTTGCCGAATTGATCGAGACGTTGCCGACCACCGTTTGGGGGTATGTGTCGTTCACGGCGACGGGCGAAGCGACCAAACTCCCCGCCACATCGGTCGTATTGGCCGGCGTGGGGTCCGTTAGAGTCACGCCGAGCGCATCGGTCGTGCCGCCAGCGTTGCTATTGCCGATGCTGAGGGTGTAAGTGATCTGGTCGCCCGGGTTCTTTTTTACGCCGGGGGCAACCCCATCATCCTTGGTCGCGGTCACCGCAGGTGCGGCCAGGCCTGTGTGCGTATTGAGAAGGAGGGCGCCGGCGGCCAGGATAGAGAGCAGGCGAGTAGGGGGGATGAGATTAATTTTCAAAGCAGGGACTTTCAGCAAAGATTAGGCTCGATTGTCGGAGTTTTTAACGGAAGTGCGGAAACGTGTCGAGATATTGTTCGGAGATGCCTACGCCTGGGATCTTAGCTCCGGGGTTTGGAATGCCACTTCAATCTTCGAGGCGGTGTCGAAGGCCGCGCGCCAGTGAACATCCGCCAGCAATGTCGGGTCGATCCAGCCGCGCGTGTCTTTCTTAACCTGCTTACCGAGCACCACATAGAGCCAGACCCCCGCGTCCGAATAAGATTGCCCAAAGATCCCGCGGACCCGGTCGAACTCGCCGATCGCTTGCCGGGCCGTGATCCCCAGAGCGGGTTTGATGGCGCTCGAAATCAACGGCGTCGAGACCGCACTTTTCGTGTCGTCGGTGCCGGCCAGGGTGACGAATGCCGGCAATTCCCGGACGAACGAGGCCGCGATCGGATTTGCGGCCTTCGAAGAAACGGTCGAGCGCACCAGCTGAGCTTTCCAAGTCGCGAAATCTTGACCTTCTGCGACCCGCGCCGCGCGCGCGTCACCTGTTCCACGCAGCGCTACCGCCAGCGCTTCGGGAGTTTTAGCCGGGCGGCTGATTAGCCGAAGCTCCCCGGCGTGCAGCGCGCTCAACGGATCGTCCAGTTGCCTGGCGATGGGATCGTAGCTGAGCGCGTCATGCGCAAAAACCGCGGTTTCTTTACCGCTCAATTGCGATACCCGCTGCGTGAAATCGGCGGCCGACAAATTTTCGATGACGTGGCCGGTGTTTTGCGCGAGGAAGGAGACGGAATTTTCTTTCGCGTAAAAATTCTTGAAGGGCGAGCGCAGGAGCGCTTCGGCGGTTTTTTGGTAATCAGTAACCAGCGCAAGCACGCGCAGCCCGCAACGGCTTTCCGGCTGAAAATGCCCGAGCACGGAGGCGCCGGTAATCCGAACCATCGAGCTATAGCTTGAGACAAAATCCAAAAGCTTCAGCTCGGTCGCGTCGAACGATAAGACGCCCGGCGTAGTTGCCTGCCCGAAAAGCAATCGAGGCCGGACCGCGGCTGCGGCAAACAGCAACGACCCGGCTCGGAGGAACGAGCGACGGTCAGATATCATTTAGGAGCCTCGGGAGACGGGAGACAGCCCTGTTGAACCAAAAGTAAGGCCTTGAAGTCAAGGGCCTTTTAAAAGCAAAAAGTCAGCCAGCAGGAGCGATCAATGAGACGGGCGCAGTGATCAGTTTCGGGAAGTGCACCATGAAGCTTGAATTCCAAACTGGTCACTGATCACTTCCCCAATGCTCGACCTCTCCACCGTCCGCCGAGAAGATTTCGCCGCATGTCTTGATCAGGAATTTGAGATGGTTTTTCCCGACGGTACCCTGCCAGTAAAGCTGGCCAGCGCCCAACAATGGGGACCTGACCAGCCTCCTCACATCCGGCAGCCGTTCACACTCACCTTCAAGGTCGCCCGCAACCTCCGTCTGCCGCAGGGGACTTATAAATTGCGCCACGCCGCGCTGGGTGAAATGGAAATCTTCCTCGTCCAGATCGCCGCCGACGCGAATAGCAGCACGCTGGAAGCTGTTTTCAATTAAGAGATCATCGTGAGCGAAGCACAGCGGAGTCGAAGGATCTCTGCCTATTTCAGCGCGGAAAAAGCTCCGAGGGTCTCACCTCCGGAGAAATATTCAGAATCCTTCGCTGGGCTCAGGATGACAGGTAAGGAGGCGCCGCTTCCCATCCCAGCAGCAGGTAAACTCCCTTATTTTCGATCTCCCGGAAGCCGAGTCGCCGATACAATCCCAATGCTCGGTTGAAACATTCGACGTGGATCGTCAGCGCCTTCCCCGCAGATCGCGCTTCCTCTTGCAGATCCTGGAGCAACTTCGTTCCAACCCCGCTCCCCCGAAATTCCGGCAGAAGCGCGATGTCCATGATGCGGATTTCGCGTTCCCATCGCGCCACATATAACCGCCCGACCGCTGCCCCGTCCTTCTCTATTACCTGAAACGAGGCCCCCGGGTAATGCTCCCGATAATGCGTGCTTTGCGCATCGAACTGGCGCCGACAGAAAACCGTTTTTTCTTCGTCGCTCCAGCCGGTCGGGGCTAACTCATCCCAGCGCGTGCTCGCGTACAACCTGGCAAGGAATGATTCGTCTGCCGGTGTGACCCGTCGAAGACGGTGTGAGAAGTTCGCCGGCATCGTCCGGCCAGACTCGTCACACGTCACTCGTCGCCTGTCACTCGCTTTATCCCCGCGGCGGAAATACTCCCTGCAACGCTATGCAAAAATTCAGTGTCAGATAGGGCTGCAGGTTGTTATGAGGCAGGCCGCCGCCTGCCGGGGGCAACGCTTGGAACGCCATTTGGGTCAACGCGGGGTTTCCGCCTGTGTAAGCGAACGCCCCAATTGAGGTTGAGAGCGCAACGGCCGGGGCGGGCAAACGATTGTCGCCCTGCTCGATGGAAGCCTTTAGCTGGTGGGTATGGAGCGGGATTTCCGAAACAAGCAGCGTGATGGACTCGACGCCGCTAACCTCGCCAAGGTCGCGAAGAGACAAGCCCTGTCCCTGTCCGGGATGCATCGCCGCGCTGCCTTCCAGGTTTGGCAAAGCAAAATTGGATTTCCCATTGCCGCCATAAGTGGTGCCAAGCAGCGAGAAAAGCGCGGTGTTTTGCGAAAGGGGCAGAAGCTGACCGTTGCAAAACGCCCAACCCTTCGGCGCGAAGTTGAAGGGGAAGATTCTGATTTCGGCTACAAATGGATCGGCCATGGTGGTTTCCTAGGTTGGTGAGGGGAAAATCCCAAACAATGAAATGATGTAGTTCACACAGAGAAAGGGCTGGCAATTCTCGTGCGGCTGACTTCCGCCGGCAGGCGCGATGGCGCTGGCGTTCATATTGGTGCCCGGCGTATCTTCGAAGTAAGGGAAAATCCCAGTAGGCGTTTGTGCCAGCACGTTCCCCTGTGGGTTCGGGGTCGTCCCGTCGCCAGTTGAGGCGGTCAGCGGATGGGTGTGGGCGGCTATCTGCTGCACCGTGAGAGTCTCCTGCTCGGTGCCGGCGGCCTCGGCAAGCTGATAGGTTACCCCGTTTTTTCCAGCTCCCATATGGATGGGAACTCGGCTTTGAAGATTCGGCAGGCTAAATGTCGACTCCCCATCGCCGCCGTAAGTTGTCCCGATCAGCTGAAAGAGCGTTTCGTTTTCCGAGATGGGCAGCAATTGCCCCTCGCAAAACATCCAGCCGGACGGGGCGAAGTTGCCCCCGAACATTCTGATTTCTCCGACATAAGGTTGTGCCATAAGTTCTCCTTAGTTTTGCGACGGGAAAATCCCCTGCAAGGCGATACAGAAATTAAGGACCAGGTACGGCATCATGTTGTTGTGCGGCTGGCTGCCCCCCACACTGCTCACCGAAGCGGGGTTGAGCGTGGTCAGGTTATTCGGGGGTCCGTACATATTGTTCACGGCGCCGAGGACCGTGCCGCCGGGACTCGCTTGCCCGCCGTTGCTGTTAGTGGCCTGAAGGACGTGCAAGTGGGTCGGCAGCTGCTGTTGACTAATGGTTACAGTCGACGAGCCAGCGGCTTCTCCCAGCGTGTGACCTTGGCCGGTATGAATCGGTACGTTTCCCCGCAAATTCGGCAACGCAAAATTGACCCGGCCATCGCCGCCGTAAGTCGTGCCGAGAAGCGAGAAGAGCGCCTGGTTCTGGTTGATCGGCAGGAGCTGCCCATTGCATTGCGCCCACCCTTTCGGCGCGAAGTTGAAACTCATGATCCGGATTTCGGAAAGAAATGGTTCAGCCATAAAGCGAGGGACGATTGAGGTTTAGAAACAAACCACAGGCTAGCGATTCGAAGGGGCGGGGGTCAAGGGGGTTAAAAGGGGTTAGGAGTGTTCTATTCGGGCGCCCAATTTCATGTCCAGCTTTTTTTGCGCTAAAATACGCAGTCGGGCGTATGGACCGTAGGCCACCTGAC
Source organism: Chthoniobacterales bacterium (assembly GCA_035536995.1). GTDB lineage: Bacteria > Verrucomicrobiota > Verrucomicrobiia > Chthoniobacterales > UBA10450 > AV80. The sequence goes on from DATLNB010000039.1 coordinate 9,480, forward strand.
GCCAAGGCGATTACTTGTTGGCTAGCGCCTTGTACTTGGACGCGCTCTCCTGTAACTCGCCAGCACGCTTCTCCGATTCCGCTCCCAGCGATACCGGTTTATTCCCGTTGCCAACCCATCGAATCAGCTTGCCGTCCGCAAAATAAAAGCGCTCTTCGGTTTTGTTTTTCACTATTCCCGACATCGGCTTGGTGTAATGCGACTCAACCCGGAACACGAAAATCAATTCGCTGTTCCAGAAATAGTATTCCTCAACCGCCTCGCCGGTTTCGCCGAGGAATGTCGCGCTCAATTTCTCCACAGCCCGGTCCTTGAAGTACGCCTTCAGCTCGCCGCCTTCGGCCGATTCACCGGGTAAATCCCGCGTCACCTGCCTGGCGCTTTTCAGATTTTTCTCGATCTGCGCGTAGCGGCTCCTGATGGTCTTAACCTTTTCTTCAGCCGAAGAGTCGGCGGCGGGAAGCGATGCCGCAACAAACACCAGGCAAACGACGAAGGCGCGCTTGTTCATGGTCGCGAGAATTTCACAAAGCGTCCGCGGAGGCCACGACTTTTCCCTCGGGTCTCCCGCACGACTTTATTCCTTCATCCCCGGCACGGGATCGCGCGTGCCGTATGGGACCCAGGGCATGCAACGAAACAGCCTGGATGTCGTTAACCAGAGTCCTTTGGGAAACCCATGGGTCTCCATCGCGTACCGCGAATAGACCGAGCACGTCGGGTTGAACCGGCACCGGACGAAATATTTCCCCCAAGGCTGAAGGAGCGCGTAATAGCCTTTAAGGACAACCTTCTTATAAATGACTACCGTGACCTGCCGGTCCGGCGGCCGCATCCAGTCACAAATCGCCGCGATCGCCACCACCAGGAGCGCGATTCGGAGCCAGACTCGCTTCTTCTTTACGGTTGGTTGCAGTGCGGACATACCGCGCTGCCTTCCAGCCGTTTCTTCTGGCAGTGCGGGCATGGAACCAGATTACCTTTCGGCCGGGTCACCAGATGAACAATCAGGCCGACCACCCACGTCGCGGGAATCCAACCGAGAATGGTCACGAGCTGCGCGTTTTCCGAGTTACGCGCTTTGGCGTCCTTCATGATCCAGATCGCGGTGAATATCCAGGCAGCGATTCCAATCGCGATACAAAGGAGATAAGCCGCGCAGCAGGCGAATCCCAGGCCGGTAGCGGCGGTCGCAGCGGCCGCGGCGGCCGCGGCGTCCTCAGCGCTGGGCGAATTAGCAGGGCTCGGCGACGAACTTTGCGCCAGGAGGCTCGCGGTCAGCAGGAAACAGGGCAGGGCAGTGATCGATCGCTTCATTGGCGGAATGCTTAGTTTGTGGGCCCTTCGTGTCAACGTAATTAGCACCGATGCGACACGCCGTACGCGACAACGCCGCAGCTGCACTCGGCAGCTGCGGCGAAAAATCGTTGGGTTACCCGATACTAGGGGTTTTGACCCGGGATCGTCTTCGGACGGGTAACAAGATGCACGATCAGCCCAACCGGCCAGACCAGCCAACCCAAAATCGTGACCAGGGTCGCGTTCGGTGAGTTGCGTTTCTTGGCGTCTTTCATGATCCAAATCGCCACGAAAAGCCAGATCGCGATCATGATGAGCTGGAAGATGCAAACCCCGCCGAAAAGACCGGCGGCAGCTGCACCACTGAGCTCAGTGGGCGTGGATTCTTGCGCGAGCAAAGAGGTAACGGTTAAGGCCAACGGAAGACCGAATAGAAGTCGCTTCATATTTTTTGTGATTACGAAGTTCTGCCGGGAGGTGTCAACGCAATTACCAAATTTTATTTTCCATCTTTCATTTATTCATCGATTCGAATAGTCCCTGCATCGCGGCGAGCCCGCCAAAGAAGATCAGATAGAGCAGCCACGAAACGATCGCGAAGTAACCGATCACCAGGCCAGCGATAGCGAGTCCGCGTCCTTGCAGGTTCGGGTTCGCACTAATTTTGGACAGGCCAAGATGGCCGCAGATTACGGCCGCAATTCCTAGCATGGGCCCGCCACAACAGAACCCGAGCAGGCCGACTAGTCCGAGGACGAGCGACCAGATGGCGAGCGGCTCAGTCGGTGAAGCTGGCGCTACCGGCACCGGGTTTACCACTGGACCCGCCGGCGCGATGCTGGCCGGCGGTGGCGTTGCACTTGGAACAGCCCCGGTTACGCCCGGAACTGTCGAAAGTGGCGCCCAGCCGCTCGCGCCTTCATACCAGGCGTTGTCCGAAAGGCTAAGCGCGCCAGTCGCCAGCTGTTGATTGATTTGTTCCAAAGAGAAAGGCCCAAGCTGTTTTCCATCGCGGGCGATGTGGATTTGCATGGGTCGAGTCTCTGAAGGCCGGATGGCGAGAGCAAGCCGAAACCTGACGGAGGCCCGCGCCAAAAAGCTTGTCACTCTCTCTGGTGATCGGCAGCATCCGCATTTCGGGCAGAATCACCATGGAAGAAGCGACAAAATCCAAGACCCCTCTGATCGTAGGCCTCATCCTTCTCGCCGTATTTGCGTGCGCTTACATCTACACGCTCAACGCTTACACGAGCGAGGCTGACAACCGCGCAGCCGAATTAAGCGCCGACTCCCAGAAGGCGGGTGAAAACCGGATCAATGTGAGCGGAAGAATAGTGACCGCCGATCCCGTTAAAGGCGACATCATGGTGCGCCTCGAGTTTGCACCGCACGGCAACCTTGCTTCCCCGGACGGAACCCTTGCGCGCGATGTCGAGCTCTACGTTGCCAGCGCCAACGGAAAGAACGTCCACGAGTTTAAGAAGGGTAAACGGATGAACCCGGTCGAAGCCGTCGTCGAAATCTATGAAGGCGAGCCAATGGATTATCCGTTCGACGAACACCACGCGGAGCTGAACTTCGCGTTTGCTGCGCCTCGGGGTAGCGAAGCAATCCCGGTCGCCGTCGATATGCGGGGGTCGGTCGCCGGGCTTCGGCTGGACACAGACTACGCTAAGGAAAACGCGCCGGACCACGCGGTCATCGACATTAGCCTCGAGCGTGCGTCGACCGCGGTGTTCTTTTCCATCTTCATTATGATCGCGATGTGGCTTCTCGTCATCGCAGTCCTGTTCCTGGTCTTCCGGGTTTTTTCTGGTCAACGAAAGATCGAGATTTCGATGTTCTCGTTTCTCGGAGCACTCCTCTTCGCGTTCCCGGCCTTGCGGAACAGCCAGCCGGGCACTCCGCCCATTGGCACCCTGAGCGATTTCATTGCCTTCTTTTGGGCCGAGGTAATTATCGCGCTGTCGCTCCTTGCGGTCGTGGTCCGCTGGCTGACGCGCGGCCCAGGCGGCGAAGCAAAATAGGAGGCAGTGAGTACGCTTCTAGCCGCGCTCTTCGACCGTTGTCCAAGCCTGGAAGCGTGCCAGGAAGAGCTGAAGGCGGCCTTCGAAATCCTGCAGAAGGCTTACCAACGCGGCAACAAAATGCTGGTCTGCGGCAACGGTGGGAGCGCGGCTGACAGCGAGCACATCGTTGCCGAGCTCATGAAAGGTTTCCTCCGGCGCCGTCCAATCCCCGCTGGACACGCCGCGAAGCTCGAGTCTTTGGGCGGGGCGGGCACCGAGATCGCGTCGCGGCTTGAAGGAGCGCTGCCGGCGATCGCGTTGCCATCTCAAATGTCGCTGCTGACAGCCACGGCAAACGACCGCGATTACGACATGACGTTCGCGCAGCAGGTTTACGGGCTGGGCCGGGCAGGGGATGTCTTGCTCGCGCTCAGCACCTCAGGAAAATCGAAAAACGTTTGCAATGCCGCGCTCGTGGCAAAGGCGTTCGGGCTACAATCAATTGCCCTGACCGGGCGCTCGGGCGGCGAGCTCGGGGGCCTGGTCGATCTCGCGATTAAAGTGCCTTCCGATACCGTTGTCGAAATCCAGGAACTGCATCTGCCGGTTTATCACTGGCTTTCCACCGAGCTGGAAGCAGCTTTCTTCCCCGAATAGGTCAGATCACACGGTCGTTCCCGCCATCGATTGGAACTTGGGCGCCAGTCGTTTTCGCGAAGGCGGGCCCGCACATTTCCGCAGCCAGCTCGCCGACATCGGCACTGCGAACCTCGGTCTTCAGCACATTGTTGCGCTTGTACTCTTCTACCGACATTTCATAACTGGCTGCTCGCGCTTTCAGCACGTCCTCGGTCCAAATGCCCGTGTCGAAGACTGCGTTTGGGTGAAGCGTGTTAACCCGAATTCCGTCTCCGCCCCATTCCAGAGCTGCAACACGCGCGAGCTGCGTTAGCGCGGCTTTCGACGCGGAATATGCCGGCGCTCCGGGTCCGGGCGCTGCGACATTTTTGGACCCGATGACAACTACTCGGCCGCCCCGCGGCGCCAGCTTCAGGAAAGGGTGGCACTCGCGCAACAGGGCCAGATTTGCATCGAGGTTAACTGCGAAGACGCGGCGCCATTCGGCCAGAGCGACCGATTCAATACGCGTCCCGGCAGGAAAAATCCCGGCGTTCAGGATCAACATGTCGAGACCACCGAAACGACGGACGCTTGCCTCGAGCGCGGCGCCGATCGCTTCCTCGGACGTGAGGTCGCATTGCAGGCCGAGAAAATCCGGCCGGTCGCCGCCGGCTCTGTTCACCTTCGGATCAATATCGAGGCCCACAACGGCAGTGCCGCGCCGCAGGAGCGCTTGGACGCACGCTTTTCCAATTCCCGAAGCGGCACCGGTGACGCACGCAATCTCGCCGGCAAAAATCGCGGGCTTCCCGGCCCGCCTCAGCTTCGCCTGTTCCAGATCCCAGTATTCGAACTGGAACAACTCAGCTTCGGAGAGGGCGCGATAACCGCCCAGCGCTTCGGCGCGCTGGATGACATCGATCGTGTGCGAATATAAATCGCGGGCAATCGCCGCTTCCTTCGCCGTCCGCCCAATTGTCGCGAGCCCAAATTCTGGATCGAGTACGATCCGGGGCGCGGGATCGAGCATCGTCTTCGCTTCCTTCGAGGACGGGGCATTCCGCCCGAAATATTCGCGATAGCTGTTCGCATATCCGGTCACGTCGCGGCCTAACATCGGCAGCCGTTTTGTCCGGAGTATGTGGTCTGGGGTTACGGGTCCGCGCTGCGAGATTTCCCGAATCTTACTCGAACGCGCAAATCCCAGCATCCTGGGCTCCAGCCAGGTCGATAGAATAATGGGAAAGCCGGCCTCCTGAGCGACCTCCCTGCGTAACTCCGCCAGCATAGGACTTATACGACCTACACCACCCTTGTTGGTCGGCTCGGGCAATTCCCACGCACCCTGTTCCTTCAGATAATTCTCCGCGCGCTCCACCAGGGAAATCATGCGCCCATAGGATTCCTCGGCGCTTGTGCCAAAGGAGAACACGCCATGCTTCAGTAAAACCAGGCCGATGGTTGAGGGCGTAAGTTCCGCCTGGATTTGTTTTGCACATGCGCGGGCCAGCTCGAAACCGGGCATCACGTACGGCACCACGATTACGTCACTGCCGTAGATCTCGCGAATTCGCGCGTCTCCCCCCTCTGTGTCGGTAACTGCCAGCACAGCGTCGGCATGAGTGTGATCGACAAATTTAGCCGGGATCACCGCATGCAGGATTGCTTCCACTGACGGCGCTGGCGCCCCCGGCCGGGTAACGTGGCTGGCCAGCTCGCTCACCATCTCTGGATCGGATAACTCTTCCAACTCAGCGAGCTTCAGCAGGCGCGCCAAGCGCACCGGCGCGAACCCCTCGGCCTCAATCGTCGCCAGGTCCCAGCCGCTTCCTTTGACATAAAGAATTTCTTCCTCTTCGCCGACGAGGTTTCGCTCCGAAATTTTAACCGACGTGTTTCCGCCGCCGTGCAGGACGAGGGACTCGTCAGCGCCCAGTAAGCGAGAGCTGTAAACGCGAAGCTCGAGATCGGTGCCGCACTTGGCCGCTTCGCTGGGTTCCCACAGGTTCTTCATCGGGTCCGGTAACGCCGTGTCCTACAACGTGAACCCGGCCGCGACCGCGTCGTTATGGAACATCCTGACTGTATCGAGCGACAACTCACCGAGGTCCATTCCGCCGAGCTTCTCCGCTTTCTCCAGGATGTCATGCGGCACCGTAACGATGTCGCAACCACACTGGGCGGCCTGGAAAATATTAAGCACTTCGCGAACGCTTGCCCAGAGGAGCTCGGCTAGCGGCAGATCCTGCAGCAGCCTCAGCGAATCTTTCATCAATGGCACGGGGTCTACTCCCGTGTCCGCGACCCGACCGGCAAAGACCGAAACGATGCACGGGACTTCCCGATTCACCGCTTTCGCTACGCCCTCAACCTGCCCGCGAGTGAGGATCGCGGTGATCGTTAGCTTTACCCCTTCGCTGCTCAGTTCCGTGATGAGGGGCAACGCCGAATCCCCTCGCGTGTTTGTGATCGGGATCTTCACGTAAACGTTCTCCTGCCATTTCCCAATCAAAAGTGCCTGGCGCCGCATCTCGGCAAAATCATCGGAACACACCTCGAACGAGATCGGTTTCTCCTTCACCACTTCGAGGACCTCGCGCGCGAACTTTTCATAGTCGGCGATGCCGACTTTGTGCATGAGAGTCGGGTTTGTAGTCAGGCCCTTGACGTAGGGCTTGGCGTAAAGGGACGCGATCCCATCGCGCTCGGCACCATCAGCGAAGATCTTGATCGGTAAATCGAGAAGCAATCGTGAATTCACGTCGCCGGAGGCTAGTGCCGGGGGAGCGGCTCCGCCAAGTGGTTTTGCGAATCGGCTTCGAGAACCGCAGCGACCGCTGCCGCAAAGGTAGCAACCGTGATCTCAGGCTTGGCCCGCAGCTCCTCGCGATATCCGCGGTCGATGAAAACCGCGCGACAACCGGCGGCGTGCGCACAGTCAACGTCGCGCCAGCGATCGCCAACCATGTAACTCCCGGCCAAATCCAGTCCGTGCGTTTCGGCAGCTCGCTGCAACAAGCCGGGCTTGGGTTTTCGGCAATCACACGGGTCGCCGTGGCTCGAGCCGGCATGCCAGCAAATCATGATCGCATCCAGCGATGGCACGCCCGACAACAGCTTCCGGTTCATCGCCTCGACAACCTCCCGGCCCTGCGTCCCGCGGCCGACATCCGGTTGGTTGCTGACTACAATGAGGCGAAACCCGGCATTCTTTAATTTCGCGCATCCTTCCTTCGCGCCCTCTTCCAGCTCGAACTGCTCAATCGTCGTCGGGGGATAAGGCAGGCCGTCCCGGATCAGCGCGCGATTCAGGACACCATCGCGATCGAGAAATACCGCGCGGGGCGTTACTTCGTGCTCTCCCATTTGGTTTGCGCTGTTTTCAGCGCCGGATGGGAGACAAACAGATGCCAAACCACCGCTTGGAAAGCCTCGGCGTGCGGGGTGGTGTTCATCGGGTTAACAGTCGGAATGAGGACGCAAACATCCGCCACCTCGGCAGTGTAACCGCCGTCCCGACCCACGATGCCGACGATCGCGCAGCCGCGTTCCTTCGCCAGCTGCAAGGCCATGACCAGGTTCGGGCTCACGTTCTTCGCTGCGTTGCCGCCTCCAACTGAGAGAACAAGCAGCCCGTCTTTGTCCGTTAGCCGGCTGCCCTTGAGCCATTCAGCGAAAACCGTCGGCCAGCCTTCGTCATTTGTCCGCGCGGTCAGCTCGGCGACGTTGTCGGTCGGCGCGTAACATTCGAACCCCGCGATCTTCCGGAAATCATTTACCGCATGAGATGCATTCGCCGCGCTTCCGCCGACCCCGAGAATAAAAAGCCGGCCGCCACGCGCCCGGACTGTAGCGAGCAGGCTCACTGCCTTTTCGCAAACCTCCGGATCAAGCCTGGCTATGATCTCGGCCGTTTCGCGAAGATGTTGTTCGGAGTAACTCATGGATCGGGGGACACTTCGTGACTTCGGAGGAATGAGTCAAGCTCAGCGAGGCCGGCGGGCGAGCCGATCTCGTAAAAACGTTGAGTAACTTCATAACCAGCCAGCTGCCCGTTTGCGACGAGATCGCGGTAAACGTCCGCCAGATCAAAAGCTTCGTCCCGGCGCCACGCCGAGAACGCTTCGCTGTGGAAAAGGCCGAGCCCGTAATCGATGTGCTTCATTTCGGGTAAAACCTCCTTTTTGTCGTAACGCATGATGCCGTCGTCCTCGAAGCAGACATTGCTCTTATCCCAGCGTCCTTCATTCCGAAACACAGTCATTAACCCGAGTTTGCCACTGGCTCGAAACGCCTTTGCTGGCGCCGCATAATCAATTGGCAGGTAGGAATCGCCGTATAGGACGAGGAAATGCTGGCCTAACGAATCGAGAGCTTTCCTGATGGCGCCTCCGGTTCCAAGGAACTTCGGCCCGTCATAAGAATAGCTCAACTCGATCCCAAACCGCTCGCCATCGCCAAACTGGCTTTCAATCATTTCGCCGCGATAACCCACGCACATAATCACGCGGCGGACACCGGCCCGTTCCAGCAAGCGCAGCTGGTGGGCAAGGAAAGCTTCTCCCGCGACCGTTACCAGAGCTTTTGGAATCTGCTCGGTAATCGGCCTGAGCCTTGTCCCCATACCGCCGGCCAGGATGGCGAGCGGCCAGTCAGCCAGGCGGAAGTTATCCGCGGCGTCGATCACTGGTTGAGGACCCGGGTTCCCTCAAAATCGAACCGGAACCGGACTTCGGTAAGACCCTGCTCGCGCATCGCACGGCGCAGCTTCACCTTGTCGCCGGCGTAAAACATCAGGAAACCGCCGCCACCGGCGCCTATCAGTTTGCCGCCCAGCGCGCCATTGGCCATCGCGCAATCGTACCACGCATTGATGTCCTTATTGCTCATGGACGGGGAGCGCTCTTTTTTGCGCTGCCAATGCACGTCCATAAGTCTGGCGAATTCCTCCAGGTCGCCTCCCTCCAACGCCTTTTGGCTTCGGTTCCCAAGGTCCTTGATGAAATGCAGGCTTTCGATCATCGCCGAATCAGCCTGCTTAGTCTTATCGTCCTGTTCTTTGAGAATCGACGATGCCGCGCGCGAATATCCGGTAAAGAACAAGAGGAGGTTGTCCTCGAGATTGAACAGGGTCTCCTCCTCAATTTTCAGTGGCGCGGCCTCAACTCTGCCATCCGGCAGGAAACGGAACGAAGTGATCCCGCCATAAGCCGAAATGTATTGGTCCTGTTTTCCGATCGGTGCGCCCAGCTTCTCCAACTCGATGCAGCAAGCCTGTTCCGCAAGCGCGGCTGGATGGACCAGGTTCTTCTTCAGCGCGTGCAAGGCCTTCAGCAATGCCGTCGTAAAGCTTCCCGATGAGCCCAGGCCGGTCCCGGCCGGAATATCCGCCATGCTCGTTATCTCGAGGTTGCGTTCCTTTATGCCGGCGAGCTTCAACGCTTCGCGGATAATCGGGTGCCGAATCTCATCGACGGTTGCGGCTTCCTCCAGGCTTGAGTATTTCAGGAGGAACCCGTCTACGAAACGACGGTGGACATTGATGTAAACATACTTGTCGATCGCCGCAGCGATCAGGAACCCCGAATGTTCGCGGTAATAGGAAGGCAGGTCTGTTCCACCACCGCCCAGGGAAATGCGGAGCGGTGAACGCGTGATAATCATGAAGCGGATTTTCGGGCCGTTGCTACCACCTGCCAGCCGAAGGGCGAATCACGAAAATTAGCACGAAAGAGAGCCCTGAACACTTTCATCGCGACGGCCGCCGCGCGAGTGAACGTGCCACCGCCCTGGCTTTCGACATCAAGGGCGAGTCTCTTGCCGCGGGCGATCACCACGAGGCGGTACAAGTTGAAAAACGGGAAGCCCGCGAGGTAGGTGCGTTCGAGTCTGTAACCAGCCTGTTCGAGGATTGCGCCGATTTTCTGCCGATCGAAATATTGTCGATGACCTATGTGCTTGTCGAACGACGAGACAGGCCCGCCGGGGACCGTGACAATCAGCCGCGCATTTTCGGCCATATACTTTCTGGCGCACGAGAGAAACGCGACCGGATCGTCAACGTGTTCCAGAACTTCCGAGCAAACACCGTGCGTCGCCCAGCCGGAAAACTCTTCCAGCGTGGGCGGGGGATTGAAGATGTCCGCCGCCAGGACGCGCGCCCGGGGAACTTTGCGTCGCGAGATGGCGACTCCGCTCTCGCTTAGCTCGGCGGCGGCCAGTTCCGCCTCGGGGAAAAGTGCATCGAGCCTATGCAGGAGGTCGCCCTGACCGCTTCCGAAGTCGAACACGCGCATCCGTTCCACGCCACAATCTTCGGCAAGCAGCTGCGCGATAAGGCTATGGCGCATGAGTTGAGCCGGGTTCTGGGTGGCGGAATCGGCGTAATGGTGCCAGTGCGCGTTCCAATCATCTTCTAAGGCGCGGCTTTGGTTACCCATCCTCGCGATTGGCTGCGGCAAAGAGATTGAGCCCAAACTTATGGTAACGAAGCCGGATTTCACTCGGCTCAAAACCGGCCCGGACAAGGACCGGCCAAAGGTCGCGCTTGTCATAATACATTTTGTGGTCGTCCATCTCAACCTTCGGGCTGAGCCCAAGCCGGAAGGCGGAAAACTCAAGAAACGCCTTTCCGCGCCAGGTCGGGACATTGATAAGTAGCACGCCTCGCGGCTTGAGCATTTCCCTGGCTGCGGTAATGACCGCAAGAGGCTCCGCTAGATGTTCCAGCACGGAGATGAGCAGAATTGCGTCGAAGGTCTGTCCACCAAGCTTTGGGAGCGCTTCCTCGATCGTGTTTTCGTGGAAGGTTAGCCCTTCCGTGGTCTTTAACTCCGGAGCAACTTGAAAGTCGACACCAACACCTCTCTTTAATCGCGGCCGTAAAGCCAGGAGTTGAGTCGCACGATAGCCGCACCCAAGCTCGAGCACTTCAAGGTCGTTCCCGGGCGGCAACGAGGCCCGGAGTGCGCGCTGGGAGAGCCAGACCCCCAGCCGGTCGACAAAGGTCAATCGCCCCTCGCCGTATGCTTGATGAGAACGGCCGCTCACACTTGAGTCTCCGGGGCGACCCGTTCCGCCATCTCGAGTAACAAGGTAAAACAAAATGTCTGGAAGCCTACAATGATCAGGAGCAATCCAAAGATCGCCGGATGCGAGATCTCGTAGAGCCTGAACTGGAGGTTCAGGTAATGATAAACGAGGATGCCCAGGAGAATGGCCCCCACGAGCACACACCCGCCGGCCAGTAACATCCCGCGGTCATACGTCAGCAAGTTGCGTAGTTTCGCGAAGGAACCCGGGCGCAATCCATGCATGACGCGGGCGAGAATGCCAATTTGAATCGAGCTATAGCCCAGGGTAACGCAGGTGACCCCGAACAATAACCAATACAGGCTAAATCCCACGCCACTTATGGTGACCGGTCCCCTCGCCAGAAGGCAGCAAATAAAAGCGCCTATGGCTGTCAGCGCCACGCCGGGCTTTAGTAAAAATGAGTCCGGAGTATAAACCAGCATTACCTTTAGGTTGAGCCAGCCCGCAATCCACGGCGACAACCAACCGATACGGCGATGATGGCTGAGCCGGCCTTCCCGATCCTTGTAAAACTTTACCGGCACCTCCGCGGTCACGAGCCTAAGGCGTGCGACTTTGAGGACCATCTCGCTGGCGTACTCCCAGGATTGAGACCTAAGGTCAATCCGGTCCAGCGCGGGCCGTGTTAATCCGCGCATGCCGCAATGGATGTCGGAGTATCGACTGCCATAGATACGGTTAAGGAGCCAGGTGGTAAATGGGGTGCCAAAATAGCGATGCAAGCCTGGCATCGCTCCTTTCTCGATACTGCCGCGAAACCGGCTGCCCATGACAAACTGGGCGCCCTTTCGAAACGCGTCGACAAAGGGTGCAAGCTCGCGGAAATCATAGGTCAGGTCTGCGTCGCCCATGACGATCCATTTTCCGCGAATGTAATGAATGGCGTCGATATAAGCCCGGCCCAGCCCGCGCTTAGGGGTGCGGAGGACTTCGCCGCCGTGCTCGAGGACAATTTCCGGCGTTCGATCCGTCGAGCTATCTACAATCAGGATTTGCCCACGCACTCCCGCCCGTTCCAGTCCTTCCTTGCACCAGTCAACGAATTCACCCACGGTGATTTCTTCGTTCAACGCCGGGACAACGATGCTGACATCCACCGGACCGAGGTCTGTTCCGGGCGGGGTGAGATGTTCGGTTGCAGTCGGTGCGTCAGGCATGACTAAGCTCCTGAAGCATCGCTCTCATCCCTTCGGTCACCGCTTCAGCTGACGTTCGCCGCGCTTTCCAACCTAAGGCCTTAATCCTAGAACAATCGAATTGCACTACCGGGACGTCGCCCTTCCAGCCCCGATCGCCTCCAGTAAATTCGTAAACGGTAGTTCCGGATTGAAGGTTACTTACCTTCACGGCCAGATCGGCGATTTCGCGAACAGTGATAGAGTCATCCGTGGCGACGTTAAATGTCGCGCAGCGCTCCCTGCTCGACTTATCCGCGGTCGCGATTGCCGCCAGCACGTCCTCCACGTGGATATAGCTTTTCTTCTGGGTGCCGTCGCCCAGAATACGCAAGCGCGTCGGATCGCTCCTCAAGCGCCGGATAAAGTCATAACCCACACCATGGGTCTGGCGCGGCCCGACGACATTGGCAAAGCGGTAGGCACGCCCTGTTAATTCGAACATGTGGCAATAAGCCGCTATTAAAGCTTCGCAGGCCAGCTTGCTCGCACCATAAGTCGAGATCGGAATACATGGACCGTAATCCTCCGGGAAAGGGACTCCGGGATTCTCCCCATAAACTCCGCTGCCGGATGCATAGAGAATTTTTGAGACACGGTTGACGCGCATGGCTTCCAGAACATTCTGGGTGAGATAGGTGCCTTCCCAAAAATCGACGTCAGGTTGAGTGACCGCCCGGGCGATATCCGGGTTGGCTGCGAGATGAAAGACAGTATCGCAGCCGGCCATGGCCCCCGTTACGGCTCTCAAATCTTTTAAATCCGCCTTAGCTATTTCGACGCGCGGATCGGACATGCTTTCGCGGATGTAAGACTCCTGGCCTGAGCTGAAGTTATCGAAAATAACGACCCGCTCGATCTTTAGAGACGTCAGAAGGGATGCAACGAGGTGGCTCCCGATGAATCCCGCGCCACCGGAGACGAACACGGCTCGCCAGGTTGTCTCGCCAAAAGGAGCGGCCGCTACCATGTCGTCCGGTGCAAGAAAAGGTTAGCCGGCACAGTCGAGAATGTCCGGCGCGCCCGGCAGTGTCAACCGTCAGCCGCGACCTTGTCGGGCGCCGGTTAGCGCGATTCCAGAGCGGAGCTTTCAGTTGCGGTCAGGATGCCGCAACCTGGTCCAGCCGTTCCCGCATTCGTCTTCCGGCGGCATCGAGCGAAAGGAGTTCCGCGATAACCGGTTCGGCCCGAGCGGCCCGATCGTGCGCCTTATCAGGCTGATCGTAAATTTCCCTCATGTAGCGCGCCGCCTGTTCAACCGAAGGCTCCGCCCAGAAATTGCCCCGCGTGTAGATCGGACGGTCTTCCAAAATCTCGGTGCGTTCGTAGTCCACCAAGTAGCTGTTGTCGTGGTTCATGAAATCGAGATTGCCGGAATATGCTGTTGCGATGACCGGTTTACCCAGAAGCATCGCTTCCGACATTCCGAGCCCGAAGCCTTCCGAGCGGTGCAAAGAGACGAAACAATCGGCCATTGCAATGAGCCCATAGGCTTTCGCCCGCGGCATCATTTCTTCCAGCAGTAGGACATTGGGCCCTCGCGCGATCTCTCGCAGCCGCGCGAGATCGGCAGTGTGGATATCGCCACCGGTTGTTTTGATAACGAGCGTCGCGGCGTCGTTTTGTCGAAAGGCCATTTGAAACGCCCGCACCACTCCTTCGGGGTTCTTGCGATGAAGCTGGCTGTGCAAATCGAACATGAACAGGAAAACGAAGTGGTCCTCCGGAACCCCGAGTGACGCGCGCGGAATCTTTTCCACCGGGCCCACCTCGACGCCCGGCAGCATCCGATAAACCGGTTTCGGCAGCCGCGTCCGCATCGCGTTGGCGACAAACTCAGTCGGCGTCCAGATCTCATCGACCAGTTCAGCGGCTTTCACCCATTCATCCGGGATGGTCTCCAACTCCCAGGCCCAATAAGCGATTCGATAGACTTCCGGTCGGCGAAACAAACCGCTCCGCTCATAGGCGTCGAGGAAGTAAGGATTGGCGGCGTGCGTCAGGATGGTGACCGGGAAAACTTCAAGGCCGAGCCATCGCTCGCGGTCGTCCGGGGTTTCGCGCCGCGGGACAGGGACATCGCGGCAGGACGTCGCGAGGCCGGCCCGCTCGAGCGCTGTTTTCGTCCAGAACGCCGCCTGCTGGATCCCGGAGGGATTGCAGAAATGGCTCATAACATTGACCCCCGGGACAGTTTTCCTCTCTGTTCCGATCTCGCTGAGGCGCGTTAACTCGGTGGCGGCTTCCTTCGAGAGGACGGTCGGCACTTCAGCTGGCAACGGTCGCCGCAAAGATTGGCCGTAGGTCGCGCTTATCCAGGCTCGGAATTCTCCCCACCCGGTTGCCGCGAGCGCGAAAGGGAAATGTCGCTGCCACTCGGGCTGGAGCAGATAGGTCAGGCAGATTCCACCCGCTTCATCGGCCGCGGACTCCCGAAGGAACTCCATGATGTCGGCGTCGGTCAGCTGTTGATCCTTGCGGCCGTGAGTGGTCAACCAGCCGAGAAAATGGAGCTGCCCGAAAGGGACTAAACCGAGTTGGTAGATCCGCTGGAGCTCCGGATTGTTGACGTAGATGTCACGCACCCGATGCCGCCGGGCCGAGGCGCGGGGGGAAACCGTTGATTGAAGATTCAGGCAGTGCGCGGCGGCCAGCGAGGGAAACGACGGATCGTCGATGTTGAGCGGCGCTGCTGCGAGAACCGGGGGGCCACCGGCCATTTCACCGGGGCCTTGGGAACGGAGCATATCCGGCCACGCTACGCGCCGGAATGTGTCGCGACAAGCAGGCTGTCCCGGCACGAAAAGCCTTGACGCCCGGCAGCCCAAAATCCTAGCCTCGGCGTTCTAAACCAAACAGATGATTAAACCTATGAACAACTCCAGAACACTTCTTTCTCTCTTGGCGGCCGGCGTCGGTCTCGCGTTTTCGACAACTGGATTCGCGCAAGCTACCCGCACCTGGGTCTCCGGCGTGGGTGACGATGTTAATCCCTGCAGCCGAACCGCTCCGTGCAAGACGTTCGCCGGGGCAATCTCCAAAACCGCTGCCGGTGGTGAAATCTCCGCCCTCGATCCGGGTGGTTTCGGTACGATAACGATCACCAAAAGTATCACCATCAACGGCACGGGCACTTTGGCTGGTATCCTCGCGGCGGGCACCAACGGCGTGAACGTGAATGATTCAGCCAGCGGAACCCCGAACGCGTCCGTGGTCATCCTCCGGGACATCTCGATCAACGGCGCCGGCACGGGCTTTGATGGAGTTCGCTACATCTCCGGGAAGAGTTTGATGGTCGACCACTGCTGGATCTACGGATTCAACGGTAACGGTGCAAGCAGTGACGGGATCGACGTGGCCAAGACCGGGGACGGAAACCTGAAGGTGGTCAACGGCACTACGATTGAGAACATCACCGGAGACGGCATTCACCTCAATACCTCGGCAGGGATTGTGGTGGCGGTGATTGATAACACCACCATCATGAACTGCGGCGGCGATGGGCTCGAGGCTGCGGCGAATATCCGCGGAGAGTTCAGTCGCTCCAACGTTTCGATCGTGACCGGCAACGGTATCTCTTCCACTGGCGGTAACGTGCAGATGAACATCGACGACATGATGGTTTCCCATGCCAACGGCACTGGCGTTCGTTCAAGCGGCGGGTCGTCGATTCGCGTTTCCGATAGCATTATCGCAAATAACTCAACCGGCCTTTCGCTCAATGGCGGGACGATCGATTCGTTCCAGGGCAACTCGCTGATTGGCAACCCGATTCCGGGCGCCTTCAGCACGACGACGCAGAAACAGTAATCTGCACCGCAATTTTTCGAGGCGCCGATGGTCCAATCCATCGGCGCTTTTCGTTTGGGCGGGGCGCGCACTGGACGAATGAGTTTGCCGCGCCATCACTCTATGGAGTACCCTCTCAGGGCCGCAAACTGGAAGTGCTGTGATCGAAACGACCGTTCCTGAAATAAGTGTTAGCGAATTGATGGAACGCATCCGGGCGGAAGCCAAACGTCCGGGTCCGGAGCGCGTTCCGCGCGCCACTGCATCGAACGGAGCGGCGCCCGCTCTTCCGCCGCTGGCCACTCTCCCGCGGGCACCCTGGGTTTGTGTCCCCTCGCCGGTCAACTGGAACAAAGCCCGCGTCGATCAACTTCTGCAGACGGCGCGGGAAAATAACGGCAACTCACGCCTGCCAAAGTTCCTCCGCCGATTTTTCCGGAAACAAGGCGCTCTCAACCGGGGGGTCCTGGAAACCATCTCCGCCCTGGCCAAGACTAACGCCGACCTGACCCAGCGGGTCACGGACATGACCATCGTGCTGGGCCAACTCCACAGCTGGCTGATGGCCGTGCATGAGCAAACAGAGGCCGATAGCAATTGGTTAAAAGCCGCCGCGCCAGCTGTGAGCGGTATTCCCCATCTTCAACGCGACCTCGAAAACGTTGCGAGGGATATCGGATCAGCCAGGGCTGCGCTCGAAACCACACTTACGGAGCAAATCGATACTGTTTCCGACAAGCTCGAAATATCTGACGCCGACCGGAGCGAGCTGCGCCTGCAGCTCAATCACATCGCTCAGAATCTCAAGGAGCTTGGGTTGCAATTCGATGAACGCAACAGGCAGCTCGATGAGGAAGGAGCCCAGCGCCGACTGGAGCAGGACCTGCAACTCCAGGACCGGGACCGGCAACTCCAGGCGCAGGACCGGCAACTCCAGGATCGGGACCGGCAACTCCAGGAGCAGGAACGGGAGATGCAGGAACGCGACCGCCGCTTGCAGGAGATCGGCGAGCGCCTTGACACAACAGACAACAGAACCGCTAGCGAACTGGACGCTTTAAGAACCAGGATCGAGGAGCTTCGCGCTGAGATTGGTGGGCACAACCAGGCCACGGAAAATGTAGCCGGGCAGGCGAACGATCTGAAAGCGAGTCTGGATCGTGCCGGTATCCACTTGCGAAATCTGCAGGCCCAGGCCGACCAAACCGATCAGAAACTGTCGGGCCTGAAGGACGATCTGGTAAAGATGACTACCAGCGGGGCCGACAAGCTTGATGGCCTCCAGGGTCAAACAGACCGGGCCGGTCTGCACCTTCGAAACCTGCAGGCACAGGCGGATCGGCTCGGACTTCACATTAATAACTTGCAGGGATTCGTCGACCGGCACGCAGCCGAATCGAGCGCCCTTCATCGCGGGTTTGAACAGCGCCTTAACGATCACGCCACCCTCGAAAAGAAACTCGTCGCGCTCGAGGAGCGCTCCGTCGCCGACGCTGCGCTGGTCAAAGGTGAGCTCTCCGAATACGGAAGCCTCTTTCGACGGATTCTGCTCGATGCTCGGGAAGAGACGACTGCTAGTGCCGGTTCCAAAAAAAGCGCCAAGAGGACCGACGTTGACTCGAAAACGGGCGTCGGCCTCGACTCGTTTTATGTCGGGTTTGAGAATCGTTTCCGAGGTCCCCGCAATGAGATCAAGCGCCGGGTCGCCTTCTACCTGCCGTTCATCCGGAAGGCACGTGCCGGGACGGCGGCGCGGCCAGTCCTCGATGTGGGATGCGGTCGAGGGGAATGGATGGAGCTGCTGAAGGAAAACGATCTCGCCGTCCGCGGAGTGGACATGAACACGGCCATGGTAGCGCAATGCAAAGCGCGCGGGCTGGAGGCACAACGCGATGACGCGATCGCGTATCTCCGCTCACTTCGCGCCAACAGCCAGGGCGCAGTAACCGGATTTCACATCATTGAGCATCTCGGTTTTGAAACCTTGCTCGAGCTCTTTCGGCAGGCCCGGCGGGTTCTCAAACCCGGGGGCCTTGTCATTTTCGAATCACCCAACTGCAAGAACCTCATCGTGGGCTCGTGTAATTTTTATATCGATCCAACCCACCGTAACCCGGTTTTTCCGGAGACTGCTGAGTTCATGCTCGCCGCCCAGGGATTCGAAAAGATTCGGATCGAATACCTTTCGCCGATCCCAAATGATTTCGCCGCGGGCTCGCCGGAGCTGGCAACGTTGCGCGAGCTGCTCTATGGGCCGCAGGATTTCGGCGTCATTGCCTATAAGCCGAAAACGCGATGAAGTTGGGGCTGGTAACGCCCTGGGTCGGACGTGATTTAAAGGGCGGCGCGGAGCAGCAAGCCTGGCAAATCGCCACCCGCCTCTCCGCGCGCGGACATTCTGTCGAAGTGCTGACGACCTGTTGCCGTTCCCATCAGGACGACTGGGCCACCAATCACCTTCCGCAAGGCCGGATGTCGGAGCGTGAGGGGTTCGCGATTCGCCGGTTTCGAGTCGATGCCCGCGACCGCCCCGCTTTCGACCGCGTTTGCGGTTACCTCCTGAACTTGGAAACGGACTCCCTCCAGCCCGGAGTCCCGCCGGTCAGCCTCGACGACGCCCGGATCTTTGCCCACGAACTAATCAAGTCGTCGGCGATGATGGCGTACTTGCGTGAGCAGCAGGCTAAATACGACTCTTTTCTTTTCCTCCCGTATTTGTACGGCCCGGTCCTGGAAGGCGTCCAAATCGTTGGCGACCGGGCGGTGCTCCAGCCGTGCCTGCATGACGAAGCCTATGCCTATCTGCCGCAGGTAGCAGACGCGTTTTATCGCGCGCGTCTACTCTTCTTCAATAGCGAAGGCGAACAAGAGCTAGCGCTTCGTCTCTTCGGCCCCGGAATCCGGCAGAAATCCAGAATCATCGGCGAAGGAGTGGAAGTTGGTCCGTTGACCAATGGTACTGCCGATTCCGGAAATGGCGCGGCCAATAATGGACGCTATCTCCTGTATCTCGGCCGGAAAGATCCCGGGAAAAATGTGCCGCTACTTCTGCGTGCGTTCGGCCGTTTCCGTGCGGTGCGTCCTAACTCCACGTTGAAGCTGATCCTCGCAGGCACGGGCGACGCCGGCTCCACCGTGCCCGATGCGATCGACGCGGGCCTGGTTAGCAACGAGCACAAGGAAAAGCTGCTTCGTGATTGCGTCGCACTCGTTCAGCCCAGCCGAAACGAAAGCTACTCCCGCGCGGTGATGGAGGCATGGCTCCACGGCAAGCCGGTGGCGGTTCACAAGCGCTGCCCGGCGACGGCCATCCCTGTCAAGCGAACCGGCGGAGGATGGATTGCAGACTCGGAAGAAGACTGGGCCCGACTCTTCATCGAAATGGATCGAACAACGGAAGCCCGCATGCGGGAGGCCGGCGAAAATGGAAAACGCTACGCCGAAGTGGAGGCGAGCTGGGACGTAGCGATGGATCGATATGAAGCGGCTCTTGGTGAGCTCGGCAAGACAGCTCCGCCAACGATTCGGCCGCGGCACAGGTCAGCCGTCACCATCAACCAGTTTCTTCCGAATCTTAGTCACGGGGACGCGATTTCGAACCACGCAATTTGGATTCGCGACGAATTGCGCCGCGCTGGGTTCCGCTCCGAGATTTTTGTCCAGTTCATCGATCCGCGAGTCGCGAACGAATGCTCTCTGTTTTCCGTTGAAGCCTTACAACGCTGCGACGGCGTCATTTACCATCACAGCATAGGGGCGGAGATGACCCCACACCTTATCAGCTTCCCAGGCGCCAAATGTCTCATCTATCACAACATCACCCCCGGCGAATTTTTCGAGCCCTATCGCCCGGAGTTTGCGCGCATTCTTACTCGTGGCCGCAATGATCTTTCCGCCCTTGCGCGCGACTTCTCCCTTTCTGTCGGGGTGTCCCGTTTCAATGCCGAGGAGCTAGCTGAGCGCGGCTTTCAGAACCCCGGCGTCCTTCCTCTCGCGGTCGATCCGGCCAAGTGGGCCCTGCACCCGGACCCGGCCTTGATGACGCAGCTTCAGGACGGTCGCACCAACATCCTGTTCGTCGGCCGTTTCGCGCCTAACAAGAAGCAGGACGACCTCATCCGGGCCTTTGCCCATTACCTGAATCACGATCCACAAGCCCGCCTCTTTCTAGTCGGCAAGCCAGAGCAACACGACCCTTATGCCGTTTATCTGGAGCAACTCATCCGAGAGCTCGATCTGGCGGCGTCGGTCGTATTACCTGGGCTGGTCGGAGATGAGCAGCTTGCGGCCTATTACCGCACGGCGCACCTGTTTTGGTCGATGTCCGAGCACGAAGGCTTTTGTGTTCCTCTCATCGAGGCGATGTGGTTCGACGTGCCAATCTTTGCTTTCAAGTCGTCGGCCGTGCCGGAAACTCTTGGCGAAGCTGCCCTCATGTTCACCGATAAGGGAGACTTGGTGAATCTCGCCGGATTCGCGCACACGTTGCTGTCGAATGAAGATGTGCGCGGCAAGTTGATCGGTGCGCAGCGCGACCGGCGCTCGGCGTTTCTCCCCGAGAGGGTCCGCCCGATATTGGAAACCATGGTCGACAAGCTGTGCGCCCAAAGTGTTAGGGTTAGCCGATGATCAGTCCGTCTTTTCCGGTAAGTCCACCCTTGCCCCTTCCCGCCGGACAGAGTGCGGAGAGCATCATGGCGTTCTTCGCTTCGGTGGAACTCAAGGGCGCGCCTAAAGCGGAGATGGTTAACTATTGGCGCGAGGACTGGAAACGCTTCGTCTACACTCTTAGCCTGGCCGCAGGATCGAGCGGAGAATGCCTCGAGTTAGGCTCGAACCCTTACTACACAACCCTGCTGCTTCGCCACTTCACAACATTGAATCTCACCCTGGCGAACTACTTCGGCGCTCACTTCGGCCCGACCGCCGAAGAAAGTATCCGTTTTGTCCATCCCCGGTCCGGCGCGAGCGAGGAAGTTGTCCTGCCCTTTTTCCATTTCAATATCGAACGAGACGATTTTCCATTTCCCGATGGCCGCTTCGATCTTTTGCTTTTTTGTGAGATCATCGAACATCTTCAACATGATCCGGTGGCTGTCCTTCGAAAAATCAAGCGCATCTTAAGGCCGTCCGGGAAACTGATTCTAAGTACACCTAATGTAAGTCGTCTTGAAAACGTCGCCCGACTGATCGGTGGGGCCAACATCTACGACCCATATTCCGGCTACGGCCCCTATGGCCGGCATAACCGCGAATACAATCGCCACGAGCTATACCTGCTTCTGGATTACTGTGGCTTCGACATTGAAGTCTTCTTCTCGGCCGATGTTCACGCCAACCGCGCCGCGGAATTCGTGCCTCTCTCTGCCCTCGAGCCATTGGTGAAACATCGCGACCCTGATCTCGGGCAATACCTTTTTGTTCGGGCGGTCAACGCGCGCCCGGCAAAAGACCGTCGACCCGGCTGGCTCTATCGAAGCTATCCCCCGGGTGAGTTGGACGAGTAAATCGATTTCCGTGGTGCGCTTTGGGTCCCGGCCTCGCCCCCTTGACTTAAACGGGAGATGCCAGTTCATTCCTTGGCTCATGACACGTCCTCTTCTACGCTTTGCGGCCCTTGGCTGCGTCGCTCTTTTCTTCGCCGCCTGCGACCGATCGGAACCACCTGCCGAATCCTCCACCGCCGCCATCCCCATCCCGTTCGGCACTCGCATTTCCTTTAGCCAGGCAGGGGACTCCGCGCGTTACAAGGTTTCCGGTTGGAGCAAAGCGGAGGAAAAGTTTACCTGGTCGGAGGGAACTTCGGCCCAGCTTAAGATTCCGATCACTCCGACTGAAGACCCGATCATTCTCAAGATGAGCGTTGCTGCCTTGATCAATCCCCCGGCCCTCCCGTTTCAGCCCGTCGAGGTTTATGTTAACGACCAGAAGATCGCTGACTGGCAGGTAGGTAATACCGCGGAATTCACCGCTCCTCTCCCCGCAGCGGTCACCAAACTGGGCGGCGTTTTGAATTTCACATTTAAGACACCCAAAGCGACGTCGCCCAAAGCCCTGGGGCAAAGTGCCGATGAGAGGGTCCTCGGTATTTGTTGCCTCGATCTCGAACTTGCCAAGCGGTAATGGGACAAGCCAATTACCGCGCTCGCCCAGGATCAGGAGCCGGTCGGATCCGGCTTCCGTAACGACTGAACCGGCCGCGTCCCAGGGGCCAGGCCGGCTCCGTGTCGCGTTCGTAGTCCAACGTTGCGGCGCGGAGGTAAATGGTGGTGCCGAAGCTCTCTGTCTGCAGGTTGCCCAGCGCATGGCCAGCCATTGGGAAACTGAAGTCTTGACCACCTGCGCCCTCGATTACATGACCTGGGATAACTTTTACTCTGAAGGCCCGGCTTCTGTGGGTCCGACGACGGTGCGCCGTTTTCAGGTCGATCAACCGCGCGACGTTGAAACCTTTAATCGTTTATCTGGTGAGCTCGTCCCAAAGCAGGCCGAGACAACCTTGGCGGAGCAGGAACGGTGGATGCGAGCACAAGGGCCCCTTTCAACCGCGCTCCTGGGTTACCTGGAAAGCAACGCCGCGTCGTATGACGCTTTCATTTTCTTCGGTTACCTCTATGCCACGACTTACTTCGGCCTGCCTTTAGTAAAGGATAAAGCCTACCTCGCTCCACTGGCCCACGATGAATGGCCAATCTACTTCACGATGTGGGACCGTTTCTTTAACCTTCCCAAGGGATTTATCTTTCAGACTCCCGAAGAACGTCAGTTCCTCGCCCGGCGTTTCCGCAGTCACTCCTTTCCCGGCCCCATCGCGGGCGTCGGGATCGATCACCCCCCGGTGTCCGACCCAGATGGCTTTCGCGAAAAGTATAACCTGCACCGTCCCTTCCTGCTCTATGTCGGACGAATCGACGCTTCGAAAGGGTGCGCTGACTTGTTCGACTGGTTTGTTAAGCGTGGAGACAGGCTTCGTCACTTCCAGTTAGTCCTGACCGGAAGCGAAGTTCTACCCGTACCGTATGACCCTGACATAATTTATCTCGGCTTCGTGTCCGAAGAAGAAAAATGGAACGCGATGGCTGCGTGCCGCTGGCTGATTCTCCCGTCGGAGTACGAGAGCCTGTCGATCTCACTCCTCGAAACGTGGATGGTGGGTCGGCCCGCGATCGTTAATGCGAAGTCCGGCGTTCTTCGCGGCCATTGCCGGCGCTCAAACGGGGGGGTGTGGTACCGGAACTGGCGCGAATGCGAAGCGTTTCTTGGATCCATCGACGACCCAACGATGTCGAAGCTAGGCGCCCAGGGAAAACGATACGTTGCTGAAAATTATACCTGGGACCGGGTGGAGTCTACCTACGTGTCTGTGGTGCCCGGGAAAGCATACCCCCGCGAGTCTGAAGGATCTAACCGCGGTAAAGGCGCCGCGCCCTTCGAGGCACGCTCAATCTCTCCGGCCTAGCAAATGGATGGAGCGCCACCCAACCATGATGGGAACGGGACCGGCCGCTCCCCCTTCGTGCGACACTTAGCGCGTTGGACCCCGAGATGGCTGCTTCTCGCATTTGCAATCACGCTTACCCAGGTAACAATCACTGCTTTGGTTGGCAGCGGCCCTTCGTGGGGTAGGCGAGCCGTTTCCTACTTCACTTGGGACGCAGCCTGGTATGCGGGAATCGTTGAGTCGGGATACAGCAATATTCCGCCTCCAAATGCCGGCACCCAAACCAATCTCGCTTTCTTTCCCGCCTACCCGACCGCAGCCGCACTCGTTAGGAAGGTGCTTCCGGTTTCGATCCCCGAAGCGCTCTTCCTCGTTTCCAGACTTTCGGCGCTTCTTTTTTGGTGGTTGCTCCTGCGATTCCTCAAATATTGGAAGGCCAGCTCCACCGCTGCTGTCTTGGTAATTGGCGTTATTTTTTGTCAGCCGGCCGCGTTCTATTTGGTCGTGCCCTATGCCGACTGCCTCTTCCTTGCAACTCTCGTTGGTTTCCTTTTCCTCGGCCCGCGGGCTGGAACGTCTTCTCGGATGCTGCTCTCGGCGTCCGCTGCAGCCTACGTGATGACGGCAAGCCGCCTGGCTGGAGCATTGTTAGCCATGCTCCCGCTCCTGTGGCTTCTTCACGAAACGTGTTTCAGGACGGTTCGGCCGCTCGAGGCGCTTCGCCGGCATGCCGCGGTGATCGGGCGTTACGCGGTGCTTTCCATTTCTGTCGTCGGCGGCACCGCGACTTATCTGATTTACTGTTGGTTGCGGTTCGGGCACTGGGATCAGTATATCCGGGCCAGATCGACCGGATGGGGGGTGGCAAAGACAAACTTCTTCGCCGCCTTTTTGGTCGAGAATCTGCGCATCCAATTACCAGACTTCGGGGACGGAATGATTTCAGTGGAAAGCTCCACTCGCCTTTATGTCGCACTGGTGATGTGGGCGCTTATCCTCCTTCCCCTCACGGATTGGTGGTTATCCCGGCGAAAGGTCTTAACCGCCTTTGGCGGCCGTGCCGCTCTCTATCTTGCGGCATGGCTGCTTTTCTTCGTTCATGCCGCCGGCTCGGAGCTCGCGCGCGGTCACTACACCGGATTTCTCAGGTATGGGTTTTACTGCGTCGTTCCGTTGGTCATGGCCTGCGTCCACGCCTATAGCCATTCTGTCTATGCCCGCCGGGATATCCCTTCGTGGGCTTTAGTCCTTTTCTTCCTGGCCTGCGCTCTTGGGTTAGCCTTTCAATTGCAGATAGCTTACCTCTACACGCACGGCGTCCTCGTTTCCTGAGCTCGTCCTGATCTTTCGTTCCGCTCACCTGCGCGGTCGTCCGGACTCCCTGTCGATCGGGCATAGCTCCAGCGGCATTTGAAGCGCCACCCTGCTGCCGCCGCCCCAGTCCGGGTAGCGCGCTGGCGAATTTGATTGCGCATTGCGGAGCGGCGTGCTTGTTGGTCACCAACCATGGACTCCGTTCCAGCGATGCCGGACACACCGGCACCAAGGCTCAAATCTCGCCTGCTAACACTGCTCCGCCCTTCCGATTGGTTTATCCCGGACGTCGTCCTGCCGTGGCTGGCGAGTCGGATTATGCTAATCGTGGTTGCCTGGATTTTTCTGCACCTTACCACCTACGCGGTCAACGGTAAGTGGGAGATCGGCGCTCAAGGCAAGACGGTCAATGTCGACGGCCGGCCCCTCTCGACCAGCCGGGTTGTAACGAATGTGTTTTCCCGCTGGGATGCCGGCTGGTACTTACAACTGGCACGGGACGGTTACCAGTTTGTGCCCGGGCAACAATCGAACGCCGCGTTCTTTCCCGTCTATCCTTTCCTGGTTCGCTGTGCCCATTTCTTTGCCCCGGGAAAAAGTGATGGCAGCTGGCTTAACACTGGCATTGTTGTTTCAAACCTGATCCTTCTCCTCGGTCTTACTTACCTGTATCGTCTCGTCCGCCTGGATTTCGACACTTCAACGGCGCAGCGAAGCATCCTTTATTTGCTCCTGTTTCCGACCACTCTCTTTTTCTCGGCCGTTTACACTGAGTCCTCCTTTTTATGTGTCACTGTTGCCTCCGTTTACTATGCCCGAAAGGGAAAGTGGTGGCTAAGCGGCCTGTTCGGCGCCGTGGCCGTAGTAACACGCTCTCCCGGGATAGTGATGGCGGCGCCTTTAGGTCTTGAGTATCTCAGGCAAAGACAGTTTAAGCTCACCAGAATCTCCTGGGACATATTTGCCATCGCCTTGCCCCCAATAGCTCTCGGCGGGTTCCTCTGGTTTATGCAGTGGCGCTTTGGCAACGCGTTTGCCACGCGTGACGCTCAGTTTGCGTGGGCCGGTCCGGGGGGCGGCCTGTCATGGCCCTGGACAACGGCCGCGGAATTCTTCAAGGGGCCAATTACAATGCATGGCGGACGCCATTCCATGATTGACTTCGCGTTTACTGTCTTTTGTTTCGGTCTCTGCGTTGTAAGCACAATTCGTCTTCCCATGATCTACGCCGCCTTCGGATGGGCCTGTCTTTTCTTCACGATCGGCTGGGGTTCCTTCGCCGGCATGTCGCGCTATTCTCTGGCAATCTTCCCGATTTTCGTTGTGCTGGCCCTGGCGGGAAGAAAGCCGACGGTTGATCGTTTTTACCTGACGATCTCTACTGGCCTCGCGGCTTTGTTCATGATGTTGTTCGCTCATTGGGATTGGGTCGGGTAAGGACAATCCTCGCCCGGGCGGCTCCTCATGATCTTGTCTGACCGGAACGAGACGACTGGTGGCAGTGCTTCCCACCGCCGGACGCCTATCGACTGTTACGTGCTCGCAGCGCTTTTTTGCGCGGTCGCACTCAGCTGGTGCGCCGCCTACAATCGCTGGACGCTGGAGGCATGGAGCACCCCTGTCATATACGGCAGCGACAGCTGGGCAGAAATGGCAACGGCGAAAGCGTTCGCAAGCGATGGAGTACTCCCGTTTCTGCCAAAATCGCCGCGTTCTCTGGGCGCGCCTTTCCGCGCTAACTGGAACGATCATCTCACCGTCGAAGAACCTATCTTTGCCGGATTCGGACTTCTTGTTCGTTGTTTTGGACTTGGTCTGGGCGCGAACCTGGCTTTGCTGGCAGCCCATCTGGCCGCCGCAACCGGCTTCTATGGGGCCGCGCGAGCCCGTGCCATTGATCCGTTGTTCGCTTTTGTCTTCGGTCTGTTGTTCGCCATGGCCACGTTTGCCATCGCGCGAAACCTCACTCATCTCATTCTGACGTACTACTGGCACGTACCTCTCGGGCTTCTCGTCATTTGGTGGTGTTTGAACGAAAAGGCTTGGACGCGCCAGCGCATCGTGGTCGCGAGTTGCATTGCAGCCGTTCACGGCCTTCAAAATCCCTACTTTACAAACATGTTCATCCAGCTCCTGGGCCTTGCCGCCCTGGTGGCGGTGATTCAGGGACGCGGAACTAAAGCGACCTGGATCCCGGTGTCGCTCGGTATTGTCGCTTTCGCCTTCTTTACGCTCACGAATCTCGACACTTTGATCTACCGGCTTTCTCACGGACCGAACCCTTTGGTCACGGCTCGGAACTACGCTGGCATAGAACTATATGCATTGAAGCCGATTGATTTGGTTCTTCCTTACGTCCACCGCCTTCAGTTCCTGGAGACGTGGACCCAGGCGCACTATTTCAGCAAGGCCTTGTTACCGGGGGAGCGAGGATCACCCTACCTTGGCTGGGCTGGTTCTCTTGGCCTTATCTGGATGGGATGTTCTACGGCCAGAGCAATTGCAGTTCGCCGTTTCGATGATGTCCCGGGCCACACCTGGATGGTCCTTTGGATTCTGTTCTACTCCGTCGTCGGCGGTCTGAACGGCATGGTGGGAACTTCCGGGATGGTGTTGTTCCGGGCGACGAACCGTTATTCCATAGTTATTCTCGCGCTCGCGTTTCTTTTTCTGGCCGGGAAGATTGGCTCTAAAACACGAGGCTGGCGCCGCGCGAACCGGATCGGTGTGTGCGTGGCGATAGCTCTCATCGGGCTTTGGGATCAGGTCCCGGATCTCCGCAAATACCCGGTCATGAGCGACCACCGCGAACTGCTCGCCGCGGATCGAGAATTTGGCGCTGCCATGCAATCCGCGCTCCCGGCCGGCACGATGATTTTTCAGCTTCCGGTAATGGAATATCCTGAATCGGGACCGATCGAACTTATGGGCGACTACGAACATTTTCGCCCCTACCTGCACACTCAGAGCCTCCGATACTCTTACGGAAGCGACAAAGGCCGGCCGCGTGAACGCTGGCAACGCGAGGTGGCGGAACTGGATCCCTTCCGGATGATCGATGCTCTGGAACGTTACGGTTTCGGCGCGATTTTGGTGAACAAAAAAGGATATCCCAGCAGCGCCGCTCAATTGATCGCCGGCCTCGGCCGGGCCGGGCGCCAAACCCTCGTCGCGGAGTCCGCCGATTTTTTTTGTGTCCGGTTGACCCCTGCAGCGGACGCTCTTTTGCCACCGGAATTCGATTCTCACTGGTTCGGGCTTGAGGCGTCGAACGGATCGACCTGG
This sequence comes from Chthoniobacterales bacterium, assembly GCA_035536995.1. Lineage (GTDB taxonomy): Bacteria > Verrucomicrobiota > Verrucomicrobiia > Chthoniobacterales > UBA10450 > AV80. Next base: position 37,508 of record DATLNB010000039.1, read on the forward strand.
CGATGGTGCGACGCCAGCTCGACCATCTTCCTGCACAACGGCGAAGGCGCACGAAGCGTTCATATTTCTTTCGGCCTCCAGAGCAGCGGCACCCGGCGCATAGTCATCCGTGGCCCCTCTGAGGTGCTCTTCGACAAAAAGTTTGGCCAGGATACCGGTATTCAGCGCGTGGACCTTCAGGTCGCTCTTCCGCCCGGCGGCATAAAGCTATCCTTCGAGACTGACCGGCCCGGCGATACCCCGGAAAACGGCGACCCGCGGAAACTTGCTTTCAACATCAGAGACTGGAAGGTCGTCCAATGATCGCCTGGTGGACGGTCGAGCGAAGGGAAGAGCTTCGGCTGGTTGCCATTGCCCTGGCAATCACCGTAGCCCAAATCATCTTCGCGACCCTGTGTGGGCGGGGCAATACGTGGCATGACCGGTATATCTCGCTCTGCACCTGGGACGGCGGGTGGTACGCCAATATCGTGGAAACCGGCTACCACACGAGCGATCCGCCCAACCCGACCGAAAATATTTCCAATGTCGCCTTTTTCCCTGCGTATCCGGTCCTGACGCGGTTCGTCGTAACAATCACAGGCCTGCCCACCGCCCTCGCGTTACTAGTGACGGCGCAATTTGCGGCCTTTCTCTTTTGGTGGTTTCTGCTCAGCCACATGAAACGATGGCAGATCGCCCCCACCGTCGCGACTGGAGTGGTTATGCTCACGTTCTGCCATCCAGCCGCTTTCTACATGGTCGTTACGTATGCCGATTCGCTTTTTATGGCTTCCATGATGGCGTTGCTTTTCTTCGGCACGCGGATGGGGCTGTCCCTGTGGTTAACGATCGGCGCCGCAGTCGCTGGATTCGTATGCTCCGCCTCTCGCGTCGTTGGAGCGCCGCTCGCGGCCCTGCCGGTTGTCTGGGCATGGAACGACCTCTACCCGGCGGTCAAGTCGCGCCTTGGCGTGAGCGCATTGTTTGTCAGACTCTGGCGCTATTCTTTCGTCTCGATCGCCACGGCCTTCGGCACCATCGGGTTCTTTATCTATTGTTCCATCCGTTTCGGATACTGGGACCTTTATATGCGGACTCGCGCGGTGGGCTGGGGGGTCTCAAAAACCGATTACACTGCACTCTTCGCCCCCCGCAACTTCGACGTCACCCTGCCACGGTTTCAACAGGACCTGGTCACTGCTCTCCATGTTAGCCGCCTTTACGTCGGCCTTCTGATCGTCGCTTTGTTCCTCGTCCCGATCATCGATTATTCAGTCGGCTGGCTCAGAAACAACAGTGGGTTTTCCCGGCGCACCCCCTTTTATCTCGCCGCCTGGCTGCTCGTATTCTTCAGCGCCAGCGGATCGGGATTGGCTGACGGCCGATACATCGGTTTCCTGCGCTACGGATTTTATAGCCATGTCCCCCTTTTGCTTGGGATCCTCCACGCCCGTCACGATTATTTCGGCGACCGGACGCCTGCCTTGGGGTCGCAAATCGCCGTTTTTCTCGCCTGCGCCCTCGGCCTCGCGCTGCAATCCAGCTTTTGCTACCAATTCGCCCATTCCATGATGGTTTCCTAGATCGCGTCCCCCTGTATGTTGTAAACCCATGGAATCGCAAAAGCCCGATAGTCCGAAGGAACTTACCTTTGACGATTTCAAGGCTCTGGCCAGCGACCAGAGCCTGACGAATTACGGCAAGATCGGCTTTCCCGACTCATATCGCGCCGGAAAGGAAGAGCTGATCTTCGACGATATCCGCCTGAAACTGCCCAATCTGGCCGCTTCCGGAAAGACCGTGCTGGAAATCGGCCCCGGATGCAGCGGTCCCGCCGTGATGATGATCGATTGGTGCCGGCAACGAGACCATCGCCTTGTCCTGGTCGATTCCGAGGAAATGCTCTCCCATCTGCCCAACGAGCCGTTCATCACCAAATTCAGCGGGCGTTATCCGGATCAATGCGGACCGCTTTTCGAAGCGTATCGCGGCAAAATCGACGCGATCGTTTGCTACAGCGTTCTTCATTACATTTTTATCGAGACGAACCTGTTCGATTTCCTGGATCATTCGCTGACCCTGCTGGCCGATGGGGGCCAAATGCTGGTCGGCGATGTCCCGAACCAATCGAAGCGGCGGCGATTTTTTAGCTCGACCAACGGAATCAAATTCCACCAGGCGTTCACCGGCACGACCGGGCTTCCGGAGGTAAATTTCAACGAGGTCGACACGGGCAAAATCGATGATAGCGTCTTGATCGGCCTCGTCCTTCGGGCGCGGGCGGCGGGATACGATGCTTACCTCGTTCCCCAGCCGTTCAACCTTCCCATGGCGAACCGCCGCGAGGACCTTCTTATTTGCAAGCCCTGATCATTTATGGAGAAGAAAGATAAATTGCTCATCATTGGCGACAGCGCGTTCGCCGAGATAGCATTTGAATATTTCCAGCACGATTCGCCGTACGAGGTGGTCGCCTTTTGCGTGGAACGCGAATTTCTGAAGCGGGAATCTCTCTTTGGATTGCCAGTGGTCCCGATGGAGGAGATGGAGGAGCGCTATCCGGCGGCGGAGCACAGCTTTTACGCGGCCAATGTCTATACCCAGGGGAACCAGCTTCGGACTCGGTTGTACCAGGCGGCGAAGGACAAGGGCTATAAGGCCGCCTCCTACATCAGCCCGCGCGCATTTGTCTGGCGCAATTGCAAGATCGGCGAGCATTGCTTTATTTTCGAGAACAACGTCGTCCAGCCTTTCGTTACTATCGGGGACAACGTCGTTCTCTGGAGCGGTAATCACATCGGACATCACTCGAAGATCGGAAGCAATTGCTTCATCTCCTCTCACGTTGTCGTCTCGGGTTTTTGCGAGATAGGAGAAGCCTGCTTCATGGGGGTTAACTCCACCGTGTCGAATAACACGAAAATCGGCGATAACTGCGTCGTCGGCGCCAGCGCGCTTGTGCTGAGTGAAGTTGGGGACAACCAGACGGCTGTCGGAATCTGGAAGAAGAAACAAGCATAGGAGGGACTTAACGGTGGCTAAAGAAGGTTATAGTAATGTAGTTCGTGGCTCGAGTGAGGAAGTGGAAGCGCGCAAGCAGCTCCTCGACCTCTTCAAGCAATCGCCGATTCCAGACGATGAGATGCTGGTTAATCTGGGTCTCTATCTGCGCAGCACTCAGGTCGCAAAGGTTCTGTATCTTAACGAGCTTTACGAGCGGATCGTCCACCTCCCGGGGATCATCGTGGAGTTCGGCATCTGGTGGGGCGCAAACCTGGCCCTGCTCGAATCCTTCCGCAGCGTCTACGAGCCTTACAACTGGACGCGAAAAGTTGTCGGGTTCGATACTCTCAAGGGCTATCCGTCGATCGCACCGAAGGACGGCTCCTCAGCTTACGCGAAAGTGGGCGGTTACACCGTCACCGAAGACTACGAGAACTACCTCCGCCAGATGCTGGATGCCCACGAGGCCGACAACGTCATGGCGCACATCCGAAAATACGACCTCGTCAAGGGTGACGTTCTCGAGACGGTCGACGGCTACTTCACCGATAATCCCGAGACAATTGTCGCCCTGGCTTATTTCGACCTCGCTCTTTACGAACCAACCAAGAAGTGCCTGCAGGCCATCCGGCCTCATCTAATGCGGGGCAGTGTTATCGCCATGGATGAGCTGAACTCCCGCGATTTCCCAGGCGAAACCATCGCGCTGAAGGAAGTGATCGGTATCGACAAATGCGAGATCGTTCGGTCACGGTTCCTGCCTGATCGCTCGTACTTGATCATCGAATAGCTCGCCCGGACCGGATTCCGCGGCGCGATCGACTCCAGTGCGCAAGAAGCCACTCATTTTGGTCGGCGACAGCGTGTTTGCGCAGATCGCCTTTGAGTTCTTTCAGCACGACTCCGAATACGAGGTCGTCGCGTTCGCCGTGGAGCGCGCTTACCTCACCAAAGATACTCTTTTCAATCGGCCGGTTGTCGCATTCGAGGACATGGAAAAGCTCTATCGGCCCCAAGAGCACGCCGTCTTCGTTGCCCTGGTCTTCTCACAGTTCAACCGTCTTCGGGAACGACTCTATTTGGAAGCTAAAGTCAAGGGCTACGAAATCGCTTCCTATGTCAGCTCAGCCGCCTTGCTCAGGCCGGGAGTCGCCGTGGGGGAGCATTGCTTCATTTGTGAACACGTCGTCATCCAGCCTTTTACCAGGATAGGGAACAACGTGGTCATCTGGAGCGGCAACCAGATTTGTCACAAGTGCCGGATAGGAGATAACGCCTTCGTTCTCCCGAACTGCATCGTCTCGGATGGAGTTACGATCGGCCGGAACAGCATCGTTGGGGCGAACGTGACTGTGCTCTCGGATCGTACCATTGGGCATGATGTTTACATCGGCCCCGCGGTCACGATCGACGCGGACGTGGCCGATCGCGCCGTGATCGAGCGAATCGAAACCGGCAGTGCGCCGCCAATCCCGGCGGAGGTGCCGGCGTGAACTGGCGCAAAGGTGGCCAGATTTACGCGCCGGACGGCAGCCTCTGGTGGGCGAAGGTCGGGGCGCAACTGCCAACAGTGGACGCGATCTCCGCTGATGTTCTTCGGGTTTATTACGTCTCCAAAGACGACGAAGGCTTTGGTCGAACCGGTTACGTTGATGTCGACGCGCATGATCCAAACCGAATCTTGGACATCGGCGCCGAGCCGGTTCTGGATTTGGGCGAGCTCGGGTCGTTTGACGATTCCGGGGCGTGCCCCAGCACGGTGGTGGCGGCTGGGGACCAGCGTTATCTTTACTACCAGGGTTTCCAGCGGGCGCAACGCGTTCCGTACCTGACGTTTACAGGTCTGGCGATCAGCCATGGGACTTCGCCCCGGTTTACCAAAGTCTCGCGCGTCCCAATCACCGATCGCACGGACGAGGAACCCTTTATTAGAAGCACCTGCTCCATCCTCCGGGACCAGGCGGTCTGGAAAATGTGGTATGTCTCGACGGTTAAATGGACGGAGGACCAGAACGGTCTGCACTACGTATGTGTCATCCGTTATGCGACTTCCAGCGACGGCGTCCGCTGGGAGACGCATCCTCAGGTTTGCCTTGAGCCTGATCTGGCTGACGAGTATGCGGTCGGCCGTCCCGCGGTAATTTGCGAGGACAACCGTTACAAAATGTGGTATTCCATCCGGTCGTTCCGCCAGCTTTATGCGATCGGTTATGCGGAATCCGACGACGGCATTCGGTGGGAGCGCAAAGACGCTGCCGCCGGGATCGCGAAATCGGCCAGCGGATGGGACTCCGAGATGATTTGTTACCCTTTTATCGTGGATGCCGGCGGCCAGCGCCTTATGTTTTATAACGGAAACGGCCGTGGCATTACGGGCTTCGGCTATGCCATTCTCGATCGCTAACCAACCCTGAACGACCTGTATCTGTATGAGTGCTGACCAATTGAAATCCTACGGGGTCCGGAACATGACCCAGCTCGAATCGGACGTTGACCGATTTCGCGAAGAAATTGCCATTAAAGGCTTCACGGTGGTTCCCGACGTTGTCCCCGAGAGCGAGCTCGAAGAAGCGCGAAAACGGATCGACACGGTTTACGCCGCGCAGGCGAGCGAAGTCGGCGGCGAAGAAAACCTTCGCAAGATCAATGACGCTCTCGTGGGCCGCTGCCTGATGGCCTACGACGACTACTTTCTCGGGTTCGCCACGAACAAGAAAATCCACGCAGTGGTTGGCAGTCTCCTGGGGGATTACTTTACCATTCTGCAGCAGAACGCGGTGATCAACGCGCCCTCGGACAAACATTATCAGACGGCCTGGCATCGCGACCTCGCCTACCAGCATTTCGTTTCATCCAAGCCCCTTGCCCTGAGCGCGCTGTTTTGCATCGACGACTTTTCCGAAGTCACCGGCGGGACCTACATGTTGCCCGGCTCTCACAAGTCAGAACCGTTTCCTTCCTCGGATTTCATTGCGGCGCATGAGCTGACCGTGAACGCCAAGGCCGGCTGCGCCCTGGTTTTCGACTCGATGATCTATCACCGCGGAGGAATCAATCGCTCCAAAGGGCTGCGCCGAGGGGTGAATCACCTTTTTGGACTGCCGTTCATCAAACAGCAGATCAGCTTTCCGCGCAGCCTCGGTGGAAAGTATCGGGACGATCCTTCGCTCAGCCGGTTTCTTGGTTACGACACGGAAGCCGCCGAGAGCGTGTTACAGTGGCGAACTAACCGGCTTGAAGCGGCTCGGTGATCCACTCGCCTGGACCGGGCGGACAGAATCATGCGGGTAGAACCCTACCAGGAATCGGGCAAACCCGCGTGGGACGATTTTGTTCGGCGCAGCAAGAACGGCACTTTTCTGTTTCTGCGCGATTACATGGAGTACCACCGCGACCGATTCGCGGATTGCTCGCTGGTAATTCTCGAGGATGACGGGCGGATTGTCTGCCTTCTGCCAGCGCACGCCAGTGACGGGGTGGCGGTTAGCCATGGCGGGCTGACCTACGGCGGTTTCGTGACCGACGAACAAATGAAGCTGCCAAAAATGTTGGAGGTTTTCGAGCAGACCTTGCGTTTTTTCCAGGAGCAATCCATCCACCGGCTGGTTTACAAGTGTGTGCCTCATATTTACCACCGGGCGACGGCGGAGGAAGATTTGTCGGCTCTCTTTCTCTGCAACGCCCGTCTCCTCCGCAGAGGAGGGCTGGCCGTTGTCAAAAGCAGTAATCGGCTTCCCTTCCAGGAACGCCGCCGGCGCGGCGCGCGAAAAGGCATTAAAAGCGGCATCGTCGTTCGGCAGTCCGAAGATCTCGCGTCCTATTGGGAGATTTTGACGGAACGGCTGCGTCAGGGCTACGATACGCAACCTGTTCACGGTCTGGAGGAGATGCGAATGTTGCATCAGCGTTTTCCAGACAACATTAAATTATTTGCCGCTTACCAGGAGGAACGGATGCTTGCCGGGGTGATCATTTATGAAAGCGAAACGGTCGCGCACGCCCAGTACATCGCCGGCAACGAGGCGAGCCGCGACCTCGGGGCCCTCGACCTCATCTTTGACGAACTTTTAACCAAACATTACGCGACCAAGCCCTACTTCGACTTTGGAACGTCCGATGAGAAGGATGGGAGGGTCCTCAATCGCGGCCTGATCGATCAAAAGGAAGGATATGGCGCCCGGCTCGTCGCCCAGGACCAATACGAAGTCGACGTGGCAAATTGGACGCCCGGACAACTAATGGGAGCCCTGACATGAGCATCAAAGACTGCCAGCTGGTGGAACTGCCGAAAATCGCAGACCCGCGAGGGAACCTCACGTTTCTCGAGGCCGATCGGCATGTTCCTTTTCCGATCAAACGGGTTTTCTATCTTTATGATGTCCCGGGAGGCGAAACCCGGGCGGGCCACGCTTTAAGGACGTGCCACCAGTTCATTATCGCCATGTCCGGCAGCTTCGATGTCATCCTGAACGACGGGCAAGAAACCCAACGGTATCAATTGAACCGCTCCTACCGCGGTCTTTACGTCCCGCCGCGGGTCTGGCGAGAACTGGACAACTTTTCCTCAGGATCGGTTTGCGCGGTGCTTGCGTCCGAATGCTACGACGGGGACGGTTATTATCGGACTTATGAAGACTTTTTGGCAGCATTACCCCGTCAGGGTAGCGATTAATGAAGACCGTATCTGTCGTCACTCCGGTCTATTATAATGAAGGCTCTCTTGGCCCGTTATTGACCGAACTGCTCGAGGTTGAAGCTAGATTGCAGGAAGGCGGGATGGCGCTGGAGCTGATCTTTGTGGACGATGGGTCCGGTGATCGGTCGTTCGAAGAACTATTGAAGATCAAGGAGCGGCGACCGGCGACCAAGATCATCAAATTAACGCGCAATTTCGGGGCGATTCACGCCACCAAAACCGGTTTTCGTTTTGTCACCGGAGATTGCTTTATGAACCTGGCTGCCGATCTCCAGGATCCGCCGGACCTGATCCTGCAGGTGATAGAGCCATGGCAAAGGGGCTCTAAATTTGTCCTCGCCACCCGAAGTCACCGGGGCGATCCCCTGTCTTCGAGATTCTTCGCCTGGGTCTACTACGTTCTTCTGCGCCTCTTCGTCGTAAAGGATTATCCACGGGGCGGGTTTGATCTCGCTCTCATGGACAAAGCCCTGCTTCCCTACCTGAATAACAGCAGCAAGAACATCAATACCCCCCTGTTCGCTTTCTGGCTTGGTTTCAAGCCCGACGTCATTGAGTACGCAAGGCGAAAACGGACCCATGGCAAATCGCGATGGAATTTTTGGAAACGCCTGAAGCTGTTCATCGATGCCATCCTCGGTTTCTCTATTGTCCCGATCCGAATGATCTCGCTCATTGGTGTAATTGTATCTATCTTGAGCTTTGGCTATGGATTCCTCATTCTGTTCAACACGCTGGTCGGTCGTAGCGCCGTCCCGGGCTTTGCCACGATCGTGGCGTTGACATCTTTTCTCCTCGGCCTCGTCATCATCATGCTGGGCGTCATCGGAGAATACCTGTGGCGGATCTTCGACGAGACAAACAAACGCCCGGAAGCTGTCATCGACGAGATTTACTAGCCATGTCGTCCTTTCGCGGCCCATCAGACTATAACCCCTGGGTGGCAGTCCGCGCCGGCAGAAGCTTGGACGCGCAAACTCATCCGGAGCTCAGCCGATGAAGTGGCAGAAACGCGGCCTCGTCTATGCCCCGTCCGGGGAGAAATCGTGGGCGCGCAGCCACGCCTACATCCCTACGCCTGACTTATTGAATGAGGATGTCCTGCGTATTTATTTTACAGCCCTGGACGAACAAAAACTCGGACGGATCGGGTATGTTGATCTGGACGCGAATGACCCGACCCGGGTGATTGCGGAGAGTAAGGATCCGATTCTCGATCTCGGTCCGCTTGGGGCGTTTGATGACTCGGGCGTCACGCCATCATGCGTTCTTAACGTAAACGGAAAAAAGTATTTGTATTATGTCGGATGGCAGAGATGCGAGCGCGTTCCCTACATGATTTTCGTTGGCCTCGCCATTAGCGATGATGGGGTGCATTTCAAGCGGGCCTCTAGCACGCCAATCCTGGATCGGACTAACTCAGAGCCTTTTCTCCGCTCGAGCAATTCCGTGATTTATGACCAAGACAGGTTCAAAACCTGGTATGTCTCGGCCCTCAGTTGGATTCACGTAAATGACCTTCCGATCCCGACCTACGTTATCCGTTACGCTGAATCAGCGAACGGAATCGACTGGCAAAGTCGCGACGAACCGGCGGTCGCTTTCAAAAATAAGGACGAATACGGGTTGGGCCGGCCATGGGTTTTCAAGGACCACGAGTCTTATAAGATCTGGTATTCCATCCGCTCGAGGGTAGCGCCTTATTGTATTGGATACGCCGAATCGAGCGATGGAATTCATTGGACCCGGAAAGACGAAGAGGTTGGCATTGATCGCTCCACCGAGGGATGGGATTCGGAGATGATCTGTTTCCCCTGCGTGCTCCCGATCCGCGAGCGGCTGCGCATGTTCTACAACGGAAATCGGCATGGCTCTACCGGGTTCGGCTATGCGGTTTCGGACCCTTAGGATTATGTCATGAACGCCACGGATTCACGGGCGCTTTCCCTTTGCCAGCGACTCAAGTTTCCCGTGGCCGGCGATCGCCGCGGTAATCTGACCTTTGTGGAAGGTCAGCGACACATTCCTTTCGATATTAAGCGAGTTTATTACCTGTATGATGTCCCGAGCGGATCTGCCCGGGCCGGTCATGCCCATAAGAAACTGGAGCAAGTAGTCATCGCCATGGCAGGCAGCTTCGACGTGACTTTGGATGACGGCTTTTCGAAAACGACGTTCCACCTCAATCGCCCGCACGAGGGGTTATACCTCCCGGCGATGATTTGGCGCGACCTGAACAATTTCTCCTCTGGAGCCGTCTGCCTGGCTATCGCATCGGATGCTTTTGATGAATCGGATTACTTCCGGGACTACAATGATTTCCTGCGCGCAGTCGGCGTGGCCGCCCAAAAGTGAATATTCCGTTTCTCGATCTCAAGGCCGCTTATCTGGAACTTCAGTCGGAGTTAGATGCCGCCTACCGGCGAGTGATGGAATCCGGCTGTTTCATCCTCGGAGAAGAGGTCGCTGCTTTTGAACGCGAGTTCGCCAATTATTGCGGGGCGAAACATTGTATTGGGGTCGGCGATGGCCTGGCCGCGCTGATGCTCATTCTTCGCGGCTACGGCATCGGAGCTGGAGACGAAGTTGTCGTCCCGGCAAACACCTATATCGCCAGCTGGCTGGCGATATCGCACGCCGGCGCAAGACCTGTTCCGGTCGAACCCGATCCACGGACCTGCAACCTGGACCCGGAAAGGGTCGTCGGGGCGATCACGGCCCAAACTCGAGCTATTATGCCGGTTCATCTTTATGGTCAGCCCGCCGAAATGGAAACGATGGCGGACCTCGCGGCAGAGCACGGTCTGCGGCTTATTGAGGACGCCGCCCAGGCACATGGAGCGGCGTATGGAGCTGTGCGTGCCGGCGGGCTCGGTGACGCCGCGGGTTTCAGTTTTTATCCCGGTAAAAACCTCGGGGCCTATGGTGATGGCGGCGCCGTTGTCACAAACGACGCTCAACTGGCCGATCACGTGCGACTCTTAAGAAATTACGGGTCGCGAAAGAAATATGAAAACGAGGCCAAAGGATTTAACTCGCGCCTGGACCCCCTCCAGGCGGCATTTCTGCGAGTGAAATTAAGGCACCTCGATTCCTGGAACGATCGGCGCAGAGCCATCGCGGGTCACTATATCGAGGGGCTGGCCGGGGTCCCTGGCCTCGACCTTCCCACCGTGGCGCCTAAGGCCGACCCGGTCTGGCATCTGTTTGTCATTCGCCATGCGAGCAGAGATAACTTGCAACGCTACCTGGATGGCGCCGGGATCGGCACGCTTAGCCATTATCCCATCCCGCCCCATCTATCCGGTGCTTATGCGGACCACCGGTTCAAACAGGGAGATTTTCCAATCACGGAGGCCCTGGCGGGCTCTGTCCTCAGCCTCCCGATGGGACCTCACTTATCCACCGGAAGAGCTGCCGAAGTGATTGGTAAACTGCGGGAATTCAAAGCGTGAAGGTCGAGCCGCTTCTTTCAAGAGTCCCGCGGCACCTCTTGATCGTAGCTTCGTTCGGACTGCTTCTGTTCCTGAACGCCAGCTTTAGCGAGATCACATATATCGGTGACGGTGTTGGCTGGGATGGCCGGGTTTATGCCGACATCGTCGGCAAACTCTGTAACGATCCTGCTTCCGTCTTTTATACGACTGATTCTTATTACCTTCAGCGATTACTGCCCTGCGGCATGGTCGCGATTATTCTGAAGATCTTCGGGCTCCCATGCCACGACCACAATATTATCTGGGCGTTCAGGTGGCATAACTTTGCGGTCCTGACCGCGGCCGTCTATGTATGGACGCTCGTCTCGCAGCGGATCAATTTCTCGCTAAGAGCCGCGTGGCTGAGCGCCGCATTTCTTTTCCTGAACTTCGCGGTTCAAAAACAGTATTTCTATTTTCCAGTAAACACTGATGCGACCGCCTTGTCCCTTAGCGTCGCACTGTTCTACTGCTTCTTGAGCAACCGTCGAAAGACGCTGATGATTCTCGCCATTTTGGGGGCTATCTGCTGGCCGATTATTCTTTACACAGGAATAATTCTCCTCCTCTGGCCATATCGCCCGGTTTCAGTTCAGGTAACTACGCGCTCCGCCTGGGCCGCCGTAGTTACCGCATGTGCCATGGGTTTTTCACTTTATTCTTTTTTTTACCAGGGTTTTTGGCCACGTCCCCTCTATCGGCCCGCGGCAGTTCCGCTAAGTGCATTACTGACAGCTTTTCTTTTGTTTTTTGGTTTCCGAAACATGATTCCGCCGGTACCTGCCGCTGTAAGGGAACTCTTTCGCCCTCTGAAATCGCCGCTCTTGTATGCCGCTGTTGCTGTGGTTTTCGGCCTCCAGTCGCTGTTCTATTTCTTTGCGGACTCCTCTTTTAAAACCCTTGGTGAAGTAGGCCAGATATCGGTTCAACACTTGGGCGTTCCGGGTATCGCTATTTTAGGAGCCATTGTCTATTTCGGACCCGTCATCTTTTTCGCGATCTACCGCTGGCCGGAGATCAGTCGAAGAGTTCAGGAGGCTGGGATGGCGATGCTAATTGTTTTCAGTACCGGGATCGTTCAGCTTTTATTCAACTCGGAGGCGCGGAGGGGGTTGGTTTTCTTCCCGTTTTTGGTCGCGTACGTTACAAAGGCTTTCGATGACCGAAGCCTTTCCCGCCCCGTGTTCGTCACCTCTCTTATCTTATCGTTCCTCTTCTCGAAGCTTTGGTTCCTTTTTAATCATCTTCCAGGGCTTAGCTTTCACCCACTGACTTTCCCTTTGCAGGTCTTTATGGCCCATGTCGGCTACATGGACGTGGGTGCTTACATAATTTATGGCGCGGCTTCGTTACTGATCCTCCTCGGCTTGCCCCTGTATTTTCCCGGGCTGACAAAGACAAAAGGACCTTACCAGGGCGATCCAGTCTCTGAATGATATGGCGAAGGTTTCTGTCGTGGTGTCGGTCTACTTTAACGAGCAATCGCTGGCGCCTTTGTTTTCCGAAATGATCGTTCTGGAACAGCGCCTGAAAGAAATAGGCCATTCCCTGGAATTGATCTTTGTGGACGATGGCTCGGGAGACGATTCGCTTCAGGAACTGCTGAAAATCAAGCGCCAGCGTGAATCGACCCGGGTTGTCAAGCTAACCCGGAATTTCGGAGCAATTCATGCCACAAAAGTCGGATTCGGGCTGGTCACTGGTGACTGCTTTATGGTTCTTGCCGCAGACCTGCAGGATCCACCCCTATTGATTCTCGATATGGTAGCCAAATGGGAGGCGGGTTCTAAATACATAATCTGCGTCCGCACTGTCCGGAACGATCCCGTTTGGTCCAGACTGTTCGCCGGCATTTATTACGTCCTGCTTCGCCTGTTTGTCCTCAAAGATTACCCGCGCGGCGGATTTGACCTTGCCCTGATGGACCGCACGTTGCTGCCGTATCTTCAGACCTGCAGCAAAAACATTTACACCCCTCTGTATCACTACTGGCTTGGCTTCAAGCCCGAGATCATTTACTACACGCGACGGAAAAGACTCTACGGCAAGTCGCGATGGACTTTCGTGAAGAAGGTAAAGGCGTTCCTTGATGCGATATTGGGGTTTTCGATTGTTCCGCTCAGGGCGATATCTGTCGTCGGTTTCGTCGTCTCGCTTCTGAGCTTTGGTTATGGGGTGCTGATTATCGTAAACACGCTTTATGGACATACTGAGGTTCGAGGTTTCGCCGCTATTGTGACGTTGATCGCTTTCTTGGTCGGAATGGTGATCATTATGCTGGGGATAATCGGCGAATATCTCTGGCGCATTTTTGATGAGACCAATAAGCGTCCGGAAGCGGTGATCGACGAAATTCTTTGAGGGCGGGCTGCGGCGCGACACATTAAATGAAATGGGTAAAGGCGGGGTTCCGAGACACCAGGCGCGAGCTTATCGCTTTTATCCTGGTCGGCGGAGCCAATACCGGCCTGACTTACCTGCTTTATCTCGCGTTACTCCGGATAGCGTCCTACCCGCTGGCCTATAGCGCTTCATTCGTGGCCGGAATCTTCCTGTCGTATTACCTGAATGCCCGGTTTGTCTTTAAAGCTCCGCTGCGAATTCGCCAGGCGCTGCAGTACCCGGCTGTTTATGTGGTCCAGTATCTACTTGGCCTCGGCCTGCTTTACCTTCTAGTCGAACGCATACGGCTGAGTCCTGCCCTTGCACCCCTCCTCATAGTGGTTCTGACGATCCCCGTGACTTTTGTGTTGAGTCGGTATGTTATCCGCGGACCCGCGAAACCTGACTCTAGCATAACCTAATAATTGGGTCGGCTTAACCCGGCCATTCGTTGCATCCCGCGATCACGGAACTTATCTCCTCAGTAGTCAGGAAAGGATGGACCGGTAACGACAGTTCGCATTCGGCTAGCCTGGTCGCATTTATCGGCTCGACCAGCTTCTTAGTGGGTGCTCCGCGTAGCGCCTCCTGGTCCGGGATGATCCGGGGGTAATGAATCCCCGTCTTAATGTTCCGTGAAGCAAGATGGGCCTGGAAAACTTCCCGTTTCTCCGCGGGCACAAACACAGGGAACAAATGCCAGACCGACACTGCGGCATCCGCGACGGGCAAAAGCCGGATCGATGAATGGAGTATTTTCGCGCGGTAGGTTTTCGCGATCTCTGTTCGTCGTTCCGTCCATTCCCTGAGACGCGGCAAAAGAGCGTCATGCAGGATCGCCGCTTGAAGCTCATCCAGACGTGTATTGAGCCCGCGCTCGGAATGGAAGTAGAGCGTGCTCTGGCCGTAATTGCGCAACGTCCTCGCCCGCTCAGCCAGCGCCGGATCGTTTGTCAGGAGCGCGCCGGCGTCACCGAGCGCTCCAAGATTTTTGGTCGGGTAAAAGCTCGTCGCGGCGGCCTGGCCGATAGTCCCGACAGCGTGACCGGCGTATGCGGCGCCGATCGCCTGGGCACAATCTTCCACGATTAAGAGGTCGAAGTCCCTCTGCAAAGCGGCGAGCTTCTCCAGATCGACCGGATTACCGTAAAGGTGGACCGGCAGAAGAAAGCGGATTGACCTGTCCCGCTGCAACGCCTCGCGGCATTGCTCAAGATCGAGGTTACCGCTGTCGTCGACGTCGACGAATACCGGCACGCCGCCACCGCGTAGGATAGCCAGGGTGGAGGCAAACGCAGAAAACGGAGTCGTGAGCACTTTGGCGCCCGGCTCCAGGCCGAGACAGCGGAGCCCGATTTCCAACGCGTCCATCCCGTTCCCGACACCGACGGCATGAGCGACGCCCCAGTATTCCGCGAGGGCCGCTTCAAACCGGCTGACCTCCTGGCCGAGAATGTACCAACCACTGGCCCCGACTCTTTCAAGGGCTGTGCTCACTTTCGGTCCGATGACAGACCACTGCCGTTTGAAGTCGTTCTGTAAAATCATTGGTTGCCTCTTCGGAGCCGGCCTTGTTGAGAATCCGGGATGCAACGAAACCTGCAAGCGGAAAGGCGTTGGATATCCCGGCCGACTCGTTGCGCAACTGCGTCACCCAGAACAGACTAGCGCCTTCGTAGAAATTCGTCGTAAACTCGGCCCGTAGTTCGATCCACCTGGCTATGAAGATTTCCGTCGTTGTTCCCTGCTTCAACGAGGAAGCTACCGTAGCCCAGCTGATCCGGGCGGTGCGGGCGGCGCCGGTCGCCGATCTCGAGATCATCCTGGTGGACGACGCCTCGACCGACGGCACGCGGGCGGTCATGGAGCGCGAGCTGCGCGGCGTAGTCGATCAGCTGCTCTTCCATGAGAAAAATCGAGGCAAAGGCGCAGCGCTCAGGACCGGTTTCGCGGCGGCGACGGGGGACGTTATTGTCATCCAGGACGCCGACCTGGAGTACGACCCTCAGGAATATCCGCTCCTGTTAGATCCGATCCTGAGCGGTAAAGCGGACGTCGTCTACGGGTCCCGATTCATGGGAGGTCGAGCCCATCGAGTGGTCTATTTTTGGCATATGGTTGGCAATCGTTTCCTTACCTTGTTGTCAAACATGTTGACCAATCTGAACCTCACTGACATCGAGACCTGTTACAAAGCGTTCCGGCGCGAAGTGGTGGCGGGACTTACTTTGGAGGAGGACCGTTTTGGATTTGAGCCGGAAATAACCGCCAAAGTGGCCAGGTCCGGATGCCGGGTGTTTGAAGTAGGGATTTCCTATAACGGCCGAACCTATGAAGAAGGAAAGAAAATTTCATGGCCCGACGGGGTAAGAGCCATCTACGCGATCATCAAGTACAACCTGTTTCGGCCGGCGAAACGGGCATCGACGCAGCCTACTCCGGCGGCGAGATCCTTGCCGCACTCGAAAGTGCCGACCGCTACAACGAGTACCTGATTGCACTAGTCCTGGAAGCCGTTGCCGGCCGGAAGGAGTTGGTCGATTTTGGTGCTGGCACCGGCACCTTCGCCAGGCGCCTGCGAGACCGCGGCTATAACGTAACCTGTGTAGAGAAGGACCAGGGCCATAGAGAAGGCTTGCTGGCGGATGGATTTCAAACCTGCTGGCCCCTCGAAACTCTCCCCGACGATTCAGCGACAGCCATCTATTCGCTGAACGTTCTCGAGCACATCGACGACGATCTTCTGGCCGTCCGACAACTCTACCGCAAGCTTCAACGCGGCGGCACACTTCTGATTTATGTGCCGGCCTTCCCGGTTTTGTGGTCGAGCCTGGACGACCAGGTGCAACACTGCCGGCGCTATACCAAATCAAGCTTGCGTGATCTGGTCGAGCAGGCCGGGTTTTCCATCCAAAAACTTTCGTACGCTGACTCGCTTGGCTTTGCGGCAGCGATAATTTTTCGCTGCTTAAGACGCCCCGCTGCTGCGATCACACCGACGTCTGTCAGTTTCTATGACAGGTGGCTGTTTCCTGTCAGCCGCTTAGTCGACAGGCTCGCCCATCCGTTTTT
>DATLNB010000040.1:0-6389 GCA_035536995.1 Chthoniobacterales bacterium
TGACGAACCGCTGGTGTTCCAGTTGTCGTGTCAACGGCAGTGCTGGGTAGCTATGTTCGGAAAGGATAAGCGCTGAAAGCATCTAAGCGCCAAGCCTATCCCAAGATGAGTTCTCCCTGAAGAGTCGTGGTAGACCACCACGTTGATAGGTTACTGGTGTAAGCGTAGTAATACGTTCAGCTAAGTAATACTAATAACTCGTTCGGCTTGGTCATTTACTTTTCAATTAACCCGCCCCGTCGCAAGACGGGGCGGCAAATTGAGAGGAATGACTTCTAATAGATTAATAAAACGAAGCCTGAAGTGGTAAATACTTCCTGTATGTAGATATCAGAGAATCAGTGGTAATAATTGCAGATTTCAGATTGTCGATTGACGATTTAAGACCTGTTCTTTGAAAGTATGGCGGCAGTTGGTCACCAGAGACCCTGACGCAGTTGGAGGAGAAAGAGTGCAGAGCCAATCTGCAATCTGAAATCTTCAATCTGCAATCAAGGGCGTCAGCCCTCTGGTGATAATAGCGCAGTGGCACCACCCGTTCCCATTCCGAACACGGAAGTGAAACGCTGCAGCCCCGATGGTAGTGCGACGATAGGTTGTGCGAGAGTAGGACGTCGCCAGAACAAAAGGCCCGGTGAGTTTATCTCATCGGGCCTTTTGCTTTGACGGCGGTGAGTGAGCAGGCGCGAATGAACTCGATAGCACGCCGCCAGAGCTAAGCGCCTGGTGCGTTAAAGTGCCGGGCGTTTTGCTTTTCCAGGGCCTCCCGATACCGAACAAGGTGCTCGCTTTTATTTCCCCCTCGATAGAATGACGAACCTTGTGTCCTTCTTCCGCAGATTCCGCCGCCAGCCGGCTTCTGAGCGCGAGCCGGAGCCGCGCTCAGAGAATCGGTCCCCTGCCCCTTGTCCTCCGTCTACCGACGTACCAGGCGACGTTGCCGAGATCTTGCGTGTCCGGACTGAGATTGGCGCGGCGTTCCTGACCGGCCGTGGAATCGAAGTGGGAGCCGGAGCGCGTCCATTCCCAGTGCCGGCATCCGTGCGAGTGAACTACGGGGACATCCGGGACAAGGCGGCGCTCGAGAGCTATTTCAAGACCCGGGTCGAGCCCGGCGCGCACTTCGACGCGCAGACCTTCGCAGGAATCGATGACAACAGCCTCGACTTTGTTATTTCCGCGCATGTCATCGAACATCTGCGGGATCCTTTGGGGTCAATTGTCAACGCGATGCGGACCCTCAAACCGGGCGGCGTTCACATCCTGGTCGTGCCCGACATGCGTTACACCTTCGATCAAAACCGCCCGGAAACGAGCCTCGAGCACGTCGTGGCGGATTTTGCGGATGGCGGCGCGGGAACGTGCCGGCTCGCCTACGAAGAGCACCTTCGATTTGTCCACCCATACCTGACTGGCGAGACACATTCCGAGCTGCAGATCGACTGGCAGGCGAGTGAAGGGGCGAAACGCTGGCAGGATTTCGACATTCACTTTCACGCCTGGACCCGAGCCGGCTTCGAATCGGTCCTCGACGCAGCACAGAAGCTCGCTCCGTTTTCCATCGAGGCCGCGGTCTCGGTCGCAAACGAGAACATTTTCGTTCTGAAGAAGATTCCCCAGGCCTGAGTTGCCCTCCTCGGCGGTCCCGCACCGTGCCACAGTCCCGATTTGATTCCGGGCCCATCTGCACTAAGGGAATAAACGTCCAGTAACGAAAGGGATTCCAATGCTCACGAACCAGAAAGTCATCGACGCGATCAACGAACAGATCGGATACGAATTCAGCGCGTCGATGCAGTACTACGCGATCGCGGCCCATTTCGCAGCGGAAGCGCTGCCCCAGTTGTCGACCCATTTCTTCTCCCAGGCGGAGGAGGAAAAAGAGCACGCCCTGCGGTTTATCAAATACGTGGTGGACGCAGGTGGGTGCGTCATTATCCCGGCCATCGAAGCGCCCCGGGGCAATTTCAAGAACCCTGAAGAAGCGGTGAAGTTGTCGCTCGACCAGGAAGTGAAGGTCACCCACCAGATCAACGCGCTGGTGGAGCTGGCCCGGAACGAGAACGACTATATCACGATCAACTTCCTCCAGTGGTTCCTGACCGAACAGCTCGAAGAGGTCTCGTCGATGGACAATCTGCTCAAGATCGTCCAGCGCGCCGGCGCCAACGTGCTCCAGGCCGATGAATACCTGGCGCGGGTCGGGGTCCGGACGATGCCGAAGCCAAAGGGAGAGTGACCGCCGCCGGAGCGGCGGAAGCTCCAAATCCCAAGCTCCCCGCCTCCGCCAAGGCTCCGGCGGGCAGGCAAGCTCCAGGGAAACTCCAAATTCGAAGTGAAGCGATACTGCCGAAAGCGCTAATTTGGCCAGAAGCGGTTTTAAAGATCACTTTTCCAGGCAGGCGGCGGAGTACGCCCGGTTTCGGCCTCGATATCCGAAGGAGTTGTTCGGGTGGCTGGGATCGGTTGCGCCCGGCAATGAGCTCGCATGGGATTGCGCAACCGGGAACGGGCAGGCGGCGGTCGAGCTTGCGGAGGTATTCGAGCGCGTCATCGCCACAGACGCGAGCGAGGAACAGATCGCGAATGCCGCTGCACATCCTCGAGTGGAATATCGAATGGCGACGGCCGAGCAAAGCGGGCTGGAGCCTGCCACCGTCGATCTGGTAACGGTCGCGCAGGCCTTGCACTGGTTCGATCGGGACCGCTTTTACGGGGAAATCCGCCGGGTGCTGAAACCGCGAGGCGTGCTGGCAGCGTGGGCTTACACGTTAGCGAAGATTTCGCCGCAGGTCGATGCGCTGGTGAATCACTACTATTCAGAGATCGTGGGCCCCTTCTGGCCACCCGAGCGCGCGCTGGTGGAGAAGTTCGACGAAATTCCTTTTCCGTTCGCGGCCGTCCAGACTCCGTCGTTCGAGATGGCGGCGGAATGGAGCGTTGGCGAATTGCTCGGTTACCTGCGGACCTGGTCGGCAACGCAACGGTTCGTCGCGGCGAAAGGGCGCGACCCGCTGGAAGAGGTTGAACAAGACTTGCGCGCGGCATGGGGCAATCAACCCCGGCGGGTTACCTGGCCTCTGACGGTGCGGGCCGGTCTTCTGTAGCCGTCGACCTGTGGGCGAGGCGAGTACTTAGAGGCAACGCTGGACGCCGGCGCGTCGCACAGCGACGCGGCTACAGAAGAGGCTAAGACTTGTTTCTCCGCGCCAATTTCTTTAGCGCTGCCTGACGCCGGGCAAACTCCGTGAAGGGCACGGCGGGCGAACCCATGACCTTTGTGTCGTCGGGAAAATCGTCGAGAACGGCGCTTTTGGCCGCGACCTGCACCCGATTCCCGATCTTGAGGTGGCCCGAAAAACCGCTTTGGCCGGCCACAGCGACGTAATCACCCAGCTCAGTCGAGCCGGCGATGCCGACCTGCGAAACGAGCAGGCAATGTTTCCCGATTTTCACGTTGTGCCCGATCTGGACAAGGTTATCGATCTTCGTCCCCTCACCTATGACGGTTTCGCCCAGGGCCGCGCGATCGATCGTGGTGCCGGCGCCGATCTCGACGTCGTCTTCGATCCGGACGATTCCGATTTGGGGAATCTTGTGATGTTTGCCGCCGTGGGTCGCGAAACCATATCCATCCGATCCGATGACGACGCCGGAATGGATGATGCAGCGCTTGCCGATCTGAGTGCCGTCGTAGATGACGACGTTCGGATAAATCGTGCAATCGTCGCCAATCACCGAGCCGGCCTCGATTGAGACGTTGTGGAAAATGGTCACGTTGTTTCCGACGACGACGTTTTCGCCGACCACGCAGAAATGGCCGAGCGCGACCGCACTTCCAAGCCTGGCAGAGTCGGCAACCACCGCTTGGGATGAGATTCCGTTCGGTTTTGGGCGGCTCGAAAACCAGCGCTCCATGATCCGCGCGAACGCGTAGTAGGGATCATCGACGCGAATCCAGCGCGGGTCGTCGCCCTCCAGCGTTTTGGGGACAAGGATGGCGCTGGCGCCCGTTGCGGCAAGATCCGCTGCGTATTTGCGGTTACTCAGAAAGCTGAGCTGGCCCGCCTGTGCGGTCGCAAGCGGCGCTACTGAATCGATCGATTCGTCAGGAACTCCGGCAAAATCACCGCCAACCAGATCGGCGATCTCTTTTATGGAAACAGCGGGCATGGACAAAATGTAGAGGTGCTTGTGCCAAGCAACTACCAAGGGTCGGCGCTTACGCCAAGCAACTACCAACGATAGGCGCTTGGCACAAGCGCCTCTACATCAATTCATTGAAAGCTTGAATAGAACCGGGCTTCCACCCTTCTTATAGAGCATGAAAACAACACTACTCAGTTTAATTGCCGCGGGCAGCGTTGCCCTGAGCGGCACCGTGTTTGCGGCAAGCCCTTCCGCCTACCAGGTCACCGGGCCAATTACGGCCGTGGATGACAGCATGATTACGGTCATGAAGGGCAAAGAGAAATTCGAGATTGCGCGCGATTCCAGCACCAAGGCCAGTGGCGATCTGAAGGTGGGCGACAAGGTAACGATCCACTACACGATGACGGCCAAGGAGATCGAGGTGAAGAGCGCCGACAAGACGAAGAAAGATGACAAGGACGCGGCGAGCCCGTCACCAAAGAAGTAGCGATCAGGAAGTAAAAGGGAGCGGACGGCGCAGCGCGCCGTCCGTACCCTGAAATTGCAGGCGCCACTCACCTTTCCGCTTAGGCGCTATCGGCGCCGGCCGCCGCCGAGGAAGCTGCCCAGGATGCCGCGCACGATCTGGCGCCCTATCTGGCTGCTCGCGGCGCGGACGGCACTTTTGACCATGCTGGTTGCCATGGAATCGTGGACACCACCGCGCGGACCGAGGGTGGGTGAAAAAATGTTGCCGAAAATGGATGGTTTCTCCCCTCCCACTCCGGGCGAAGACGATGCGGGCCCCGTCGCCGGGGCGGGCGGTGCGCCAGCCGTAGCAGCTTTCTCCGCGGCGCGGGCCTGCAACTTTTCATAGGCCGATTCTCGATCCACGGCTTTTTCGTAATGGCCGGCGATGCTCGACGATTGGATAATTTGTTTGCGCTGCTCCGGCGTGATGGCGCCCACCTGGCTCCGCGGCGGAACAATTTTCGCGCGATCGACCACCGTCGGTTTGCCCTCGTCATCGAGCATCGAGACGAGCGCCTCGCCAACCCCGAGCTCAGTCAGGACCTTCTCCACTTTTAATTTGGGATTCTGGCGAAAAGTCTGCGCGGCAGCCGTAACCGCTTTCTGATCGCGCGGGGTGAAAGCCCGGAGCGCGTGTTGAACCCGGTTGCCCAATTGGCCCAAAACTACATCAGGAATATCGAGGGGGTTCTGGCTTACGAAATAAACGCCGACTCCTTTCGAACGAATCAGCCGGACCATCTGCTCGATCTTTTCTTCCACTGCCTTCTCAATGTCGCTGAAAATCAGATGCGCCTCGTCGAAGAAAAAGACGAGCTTCGGCTTTTCTGGATCGCCGATTTCCGGCAAGCGTTCGAACAACTCGGAGAGCAGCCAGAGGAGGAAGGTGGCGTAGACCTTGGGCGATTGCTGCATGAGCTTTTCGGCCGCGAGAATATTGATCACTCCGCGACCACTCTGGGTCTGGATCAGGTCGTCGAGGTCGAGAGCAGGTTCGCCGAAGAACTTGTTGGCGCCCTGCGACTCGAGCTCGAGTAAACTGCGCTGAATGGCGCCGGCGCTGGCCGCTGAAACATTCCCGAACTGGGTTTTGAATTGTTCCGCGTTGTCGGCCACGTACTGAAGCATCGAGCGGAGGTCCTTGAGATCGAGCAAGAGGAGCCCGTTCTCGTCCGCGATCCGAAAGACCATGTTCAGAACGCCGGCCTGGGTGTCGTTGAGGCTGAGGAGCCGGCCGAGGAGCAATGGCCCCATTTCCGAGACGGTCGCGCGCACCGGATGGCCGTTTTCGCCAAACACATCCCAAAACACGACCGGGCAAGCTTCGCCCTTGAAATCAGCAATCCCGAGCTCCTTGGCGCGCTCCACGATCTTCGGGTTGTTCGCCCCGGGCTGGCTCATCCCCGCGAGGTCCCCTTTTACGTCCGCCATGAAGACGGGAATGCCGCGCGCGCTAAAATTCTCCGCGAGTGTTTGCAACGTCACCGTCTTGCCGGTGCCGGTGGCCCCTGCGATGAGCCCGTGCCGGTTCGCCATTTTCGGCAGGAGATGAATCGGCTCTGTGCCCTGGGCGATGAGAATTGGATCGTTCATATGAAAGCGGCCAACTCTCTCTGAATGGGACGCCGCTGTCCAGATGTAGAGGCGCTTGTGCCAAGCGCCTGGCGGTTCGGTTCAGGCGCACAAGCGCCCGTGGTTCTGTCGGTAGGCGCTTGGCACAAGCGCCT
>DATLNB010000041.1:0-72078 GCA_035536995.1 Chthoniobacterales bacterium
CTTCTCGCCACGGACATAAAAAACGAGCTGAGCGAGCTGATCCGGAGTGGTCATGAGGGAACGCAGGGTTATATCGACAGAAGGAAGATTTAGGAAGGAGGAATTAGGAAACGGGGGGCAGCCAAGATGGAGGACACAGGACGGCTGAAGCCACTGGCTGAAAACTGAAAGCTTGGAGGGCCGAAGAGCGGCAGGTCAGCCGCTGGCGTTGTCGTCGATCTGGGTGTGGCGGGCGACGGTGTCGCGCTCGAGGTAGGGACGGAGCCAGACGCGTTCGATGACGGGATAGGAGGCGATCACGGGCAGGATGATGATTATTCCAATCACGTCGCCAATCGCACCGGCGACAAGGCAGGCGATCAGAACGGTGAGGGTGGAGAGCTTGAGCGCGTTGCCGTAGATCAGCGGGACCAGCAGGTAATCTTCGAGGAATTTATAGAGGAGGTAGAGCGCGGCGACAATGAGGGCCGCGGTGGAAGAGACGCTGGAGGCGGCGGCAACCGCGGGAACGGTGAAGAGAAAAAAGCCGATCAGCGGGAGGACGTCGAGCACGGCGGCGAGGACGGCGAGGGCGAGCGCGTTGGGCACGTGGAGCAGGAACAGCACGGTGAAGGCGTAGATCCCGCAAAGGGTCGAGGTGATGACCTGGCCGACGACGTAGCGCGAGACGACGCCGGTGATCTCGGCGAACGCGGCCCGGGTTTTCTCGCGGTGGATCGGGGGCAGGAAGGCGATGAGCCATTCGGAGACGCGCTTGCCGTCGGCGAGGAAGTAAAGCGCGATGACGAGCATGAGGAAGAATTGCGCGATCGCGCTCAAGGCGAACCCGGCCCAGGCGCCGATCTTTTTCACGAGCGGCTCGGGATTGCTAAAGGCGCTCGAGCCGAAGATGTGGCTGGCGGCCTCGTGGATCGGGCCGGAGGGAGGGAGACGGGCCAGTAATTCGTCGCGCAGCCGGGGGAGATTGCCGATGAGCGAGCCGGCTTCGCGGGCGAGCATCGGCACGAGTAGGCCGAAAAAGAGGAAGGCGGAGCCGAACAAGAGAAGTCCGCACAGGAACAAGCCGAGCCAGCGGGGCCAGCCTTTGCGCCGGGTCCAGTCGAGTAAGGGCGCGAGGCTGATAGCCAGGAGCAGCGCAAGGAAGAGGAGGAGGAGCAGGGGCGCGAGCCGGATGGCGAGGTAGACGAGCGCGGCGGCGACGAGGAGCTTGAGAATGGTCGTCCAGGAGATGGTGATCTCGGTGCGTGGTTCCACGGTTATTGTTCGTGCGCGGAGGCGTGGGTGAGGGCGCCGGCTTTCGCCGGAAGCTCCAAGCACCAAAAACCAAGCTCCAAAGCAGCGCCAAAGCCCAAGATCCAAGGCGGGACGGGGCGACTGCGCCGCGGTTACAGCGAAGCGAAGATTGCGGGTGGGACACCCGCCGCTACAAGGGCGGCTTGAAAACGGACGCGCGTGATCTGCGGGTGGGGACACCCGCCGCTACAGCTATCCGGCCATTCCGAGGGATTCCAAGGTCGGTTGGTCGACTGCGGCGGTGGGCTCGAGATTATTCGCGGTCTGATATGCGGCCAGCGCTTCCTGGGTCTGCGGGCCGACCAGGCCGTCTACTTCGCCCTTATATAAGCCCTGCTCTTGCAGGACGGTCTGAACCTCGGCCACGATCTGGTCGAACGGTTTCGCGCTCTTCCCGACGTAAATAGGACCGTCATATGGGTAATAGGCCGCGGTCTCATCGTATCCCCAGGCGGGATACCAATACCCGGCCTTCCAGTAGTACCAGCCACCGCCGATCAGGACGACGTGTTTGTGGTTCCTGGTCCACCAGACCCGGTCGTGCCATTGCGGCCGATACGTCCTGAAGACTTCGTAACGGGGGCCTTTCCAATTGATGGCGCCGTTGATCCGGAAGTCCCGGTTGAACGTGACGCTGACGATCGATGAGCTCGGGCGCGCACTAAAATTCAGGTGCCTCGGCGTAAAGACCTTCACCTTCCTGTC
This sequence comes from Chthoniobacterales bacterium, assembly GCA_035536995.1. Taxonomy (GTDB): domain Bacteria; phylum Verrucomicrobiota; class Verrucomicrobiia; order Chthoniobacterales; family UBA10450; genus AV80. The sequence continues at coordinate 1,999 of DATLNB010000041.1, forward strand.
GAGGTGAATGTTGACGTTCTTGTCGATTGTCACATGAGGCTTCGGCACCGTGACTTTGACTTTTGGTGTCTTGATATGGGGGAACTGCGCTTGTCCGGTCTGGACGCCGGCGGCGAGCGTCAGGGAACAGACGGTCAATGTGGTGGTGAATTTTCGTTTCATGTTGGTGGTTGGTCTCGTTGTTTCACCGGGCGTCAATTGCCGGGGGCGGCGGGGAGCGTTATAACCGAAGCCGGTGATGGGTGACAAGTGACGAGTTAAAGGGGCGACGACGCGACGGTGATATCTCGCGTGCTGCGGGACGCGCGAGCGGCGCGAAGCTGAGCTTCGGGGACAAGTGCGTTCCCAAGCTGGAGCTTGGGAACGAGGGGCTCGTCCGATAAGACGGCGGTCTGGAGACCGCCGCTCCTTGTTTCGAGCGGACGCGGCGACGGAACGCGGCGAATCGCTGCTATTACAGCGGCCGGTACAACCAAGCGGCAAATGGTCCACGTTGACAGGGCTGGTATTTCTCTTCGTGTGGCAGGCGGCATCACAGCACCGCGGCGATCGGTCTTTATGTGTTATCGGAGGCTGGACTCCGAGGAGGTGGTGGATCGGATCTATGAATCGTTCGAGGCGGCGTTCCCGAAGGAGGCGCTCTTTCGGGATATCGATACGATCCCGGCCGGGGTCGATTTCCGTGATTATATCCAGGAAGCGCTCCGAAATTGCCAGGTCGTGCTGGTCTTTATCGGGCGGGATTGGCTCGGGCTGCCGGATGAACGCGGCGCCCGCCGGCTGGATGATCCGGGCGATCACGTCCGGATCGAGGCGGAAACGGCGCTTCAGATCCCGGGACTACGGGTGATTCCTGTGCTGGTCCGACGCGCAACGATGCCAACGGACACCGACCTTCCGGCCTCGCTCGCCTCGCTCGCGTTCCGGAATGCGATCACGGTGCGGACGGGGGCGGATTATCACGGCGACGTGGCGCGATTGATCGGCGCCGTGGAGACGGCGCTGGAGGAATGGCAGCGGGAAAATGTCGCGAAAGAAGAGGAAGCGCGTAAAACCCGCCTGAGGACGCTCGCGCCCGAATCCAAAGGAGGGCCGCCGGTCGAATCCGATCTGCAATTGCCGCCCGGGACTGTTTATATCAGTCACGCCTTCGAAAATCGTAATGCAGCGAGGCGGCTGGCTGAGGCCCTGGAATCAGGCGGGATCCATACCTGGTCGACTCAGTTCGAGTATGCCGAGCCCGCGGTTCGCGAAGCGAACGCAACAAAAGCCCTGGAGCAATGCGCGATGTTCCTGCCTTTGATCTCCCAGCACACCGAGCGTCACATCGACGGTTTTTTTCGACGGGAATGGAAATTCGCCGTGGCCCGCGCGCGGGTCGTGGTCCCGGTGATCATCGATCCGATGGAGCCGCATCGAGATTACGATGTTCTCCTGGTCCGGCATTATGGCATCACGGGGGTACCGCTCGAATTCAATGATTTGCCGACGATGACCTGCCTGAGCGGGCGGATGAATGCGGAGTTAGTCAGCTGGGTGCACCACGTAGTGAATGGTGCGGGAAACCGGCCGGCTGATTCGTGAGGTACGGGGAGGCCGCCAATTAGATGACTCGGCAACGAAGCTGGAGCCGGCTTCGGCGTGGCAAGCAGGACGCGGCGACAGAGCGCCGCGGCCACAGCGAGGAGGTGTGGGAAGCAAGGAGCGGCTGCCTCCAGACCGCCGAGAGGAAAAGACGGGCGATGTGGAAATCGCCCCTCCTTGGCCGGCCGGGCGAAGTGGCAGAATGGCCCTCCATAACGAAAAACGCCGACCCGAAGGCCGGCGTTTTCGAAAGCTGCGGATTGGTCGCGTTTAGCGGCGGAAAGCGTCGCGGATGTCTTCGCGAATTTCCTGGTGACGTTCGTGGCGATCTTCGAGACGGTTTTCGAAGCGGCGGTCAGAACGGCGGTTCTTGAAATGGCTGCGGTGATGGCCGCGGACGTAATGGCCGTGGACCCAGCCGCGCCGGGAACGGTGGCCAGGGACCCAAATCATTTGGTAATCGCCCGCCCAATAGCGAGGGCCATGACGGTAATAAGGGCGGTCACCAATTTCGATGGAGATGCCCTGGGCTTGAACGGCCGCCGGCACCAGAAGGCTGGTCGCAATAATCGCGAACAGCAGAATTTTTGTTTTTATCATACACGCCTGAATCGCGCGCGCTGGAAGCCGCACATGGGTTTATTCTGGAAAAGAAGGAATAAAGAGGAAGTAGGAAGTAGGAAGTAGGAAGGAGAAAGTAGAAAGGCTAAAGGCTAAAGGCTAAAGGCCGAAGACGGAGGTCGAAACGGAGGTCAGAGATCCGAAGGGCGGAGGCCGGAGGCTTGGCGTAGGCTGGAAGGCGGAGGTAGGAAACGGAGATTGGGGGCGCGGAGTAAGATCGAGGATGGCCCGGGGGCGCTGGGACTAACCGGCCAGGAAGGGGCTCAAGGGTATCGCTGTAGTCGCGGCGCTCTGTCGCCGTGTGGAGGGACGCCCGCCGTGGCGTCCCAACGTGTTCAGCATCCGCGCGTCATCTCGGGGACGGGACGGCGCCCGTCCCTCCAAAGTGCCGGGTCCCGCGGCGAAGCCCGAGCTTCGTGGGACAGTTGCATTACCAAGCTGCCGCCTTTGCCGAGGCTTCGGCGTGCCGAGGGAGCTTGGTAACGAGGGGACTAACCGGCCAGGCCCAGGGATTCGAGGGTGGGTCTGTCGATGGCTTGGGTGGTGTAGAGTCCGTTGGCCGATTGGTAGGCGGCGAGGGCTTCGCGGGTGAGCGGGCCGACGAGGCCGTCGATTTCGCCGCGGTAAAAGCCTTGTTCCTGCAGGATCGCCTGGACATCGGCCACGACTTGATCGAACGGGCGCGGGTCGGCGCCGACATAAATGGGGCCGTCGTACGGATAATAGGCGGCGGATTCATCGTAACCCCAAGCAGGGAACCAGTAGCCGGCTTCCCAGAAATACCAGCCGCCCCCGATCAGCCGCAGGTTCGTGCCGTAACGGGAGCCGTACCACGCCTGGTCGTGCCATTGGGGCTGGTAAGACCGGAAGATTTCGTACTGCGGGCCGGTCCAACTCTGAGCGGCGGCGATCCGGTAATTGGGATTGAACTGGGCGCTGGTAATTGTGGTGCTCGGTTTCGCCTGGAAATTCCTGTGTTGCGCCTGGATTTTCTGGACGGCTTCCTTGCTCGGCGGGCCTTTCTTCGGATTGATGGTCGCGGCGGTGCTGTTCTTCAAGTCGGCTTTATCGGGCTTGTCCTTTTTCGATTTTGCGATCGGTTCCGTAGCGGATTCAGGCGCCGGTGCGGTGCGGGCCTGTTTCTTTGGGGCTTTAGGCGCGCGCTCGGTCTTCGGCGCGGCTGGGACGTGAGTTTTGGGCGCGGCGGGTTGATGTTTGGGCGCGGCGTGCTGCTTCGGGGCGGCGTCTGGTTTGGCGGCGGCCTTCGATTTTTCGGCCGGCTTCTTGCCGGCGTCTGCCGGTTTCGCCTGGAGGCTGACGGTAAGCGCGACACAGGACGCGGTCAGGATTGCGATGAATTTAAGCATTGGGTTCCCTTCGGTTCGATCTCGTCTCTTTGATTCGTGGGTCGAAGGGGCGGTGCGCGCCGCGCTAAAGTAGGAAGTAGGAAGTAGGAAGTAGGAAGGAGAAAGCAGGAAGCAGGAAGTAGGAAGGAGAAATTAGAAAGTAGAAAGTCTAAAGGCCAAAGACAGAGGCCGAAACGGACACAGGCGAACGCGGCGACAGAGCGCCGCGGCTACGGCGCTAGAAAGAGCGGACGGGTGACCCCCCGGGAGCGGGGCGGCGGATACAGAGAAACGGTCAGCGGGTGAATGACGCGCGATGGGCGGCTGGCACAGCCGCCCCTACATCGGGGGAACCGAAGGAGTGCGCAGGCGCGAACTATAGAGCCAGGCGATCGATGCTCCGGGCGGGGCAAATAAAGGCCGGCCATTGAATAGATCGTCCACGGCTACGACCAAGACAGAAGCAACCATGAAAAAAATCACCAACTTACTAATAGTCTGTTCGCTGGCGCTGACTGGAGCCGTATTGGCCCAACAGCCCACACCAGAGGAATCCGAGGCACCCGGCAAAAAAGCCGACAAAAAGGCGCCCGGAGAAGTGAAACCGAAACCGCCGCGCGGGCCGAAAGCCGACGCTCCACCGAGCGGGCCGAAGTCTGAGGTCCCAGCGAGCGCGCCGAAGTCTGAGGCTCCGGCCACTGCGCCGAAAACCGACACACCAGCCGTCGCCCCGAAAACCGACGCGCCGGCGATGAAGGACCCGGCAGCCCCGACGCATCAGGCGCCCGCGACCAAGCCGGAGAAGAAGGTGCCGGCAAGCAAGAAGATCCCGCCGACAACCACGGCTCCGGAGACAAGCACTTCGGCTGAGCAATCAGCCACGATCGCTCCTCCGGCGGACAAGAAGGCGGACAGCCGGAAAGATAAGAAGGCGTCAGCCCCTGACGCTCATGCGTTGCCGAGCTCGACTCCGGCCGCACCGACCGCTACCTCCACGCCTGCATCAGCCAAGACGAGCGTGACTCCGGCCTCCAAGACAACGGCTTCTCCGTCAGCAGCCGCGGCGACCACGAGTCCCGCTGCAACTGCAGCAGCCACTACTCCGGCAACGTCGGCGAGCGTGAGCCCCGCCGCGGGCGCGACCGCTACCCCGGCAACAACGTCGTCAGCCAGTGCAGCTCCGTCAGTTTCGCAATCCACTTCAACAACCGCGACGACCAGTCCTACGACTGCCGCCGTGAAGAAGCCGGACCCGGCGAAGGTCGAGCAGATCAGGCAGCGGACCGCGACCTTCCGCGCACAACCGCGACTGGACATTGCTCCGGCGGTCACGTTTACGCCGAACTATCGTATCCAAAACAGTGAGCAGTGGCAGGGCCCGCAGTACGAAGTGTATCGCTCTTACCGTCCGGAACGGCACGACCAGGCTTATTACCGCTCGCGCTATCAGCGGGTGGAGTTGATCGCCGGCGGTTACTACTACTTCCACAACAACTATTGGTATCCGGCGTGGGGCTACAGCCCGCGCGAAGAGTATTACGCTTACGACGCCCCGATCTATGCCGGCAAACGCGCTCAGCCGCCGGACAAGGTGATCGCGGAAGTTCAGGCCGTGCTCCAGGAGATGGGATATTACAAGGGTGAGGTGGACGGATTGCTCGGGCCGTTGACCCGGCAGGCGCTCACCGGTTACCAGACCGATAACGGAATGACGGTTACGGCCGTGATTGACGAACCGACGCTCGACGCCCTCGGGATGGGATAAGCGAAGGTCCGAATTAGAAATTCAGAAGAGCCGCCGAGCGTGTTATCGCTCGGCGGCTTTTTCTGTTTTTGTAGCGACCGGGCGAATTGTAGGGCCGCGCTTCGTTGTTCAGCGCGCTCCGAAGCGCGAGGATTACTGCTTTTGTTGCTCGCTCCGAATTTGCGTGTGCAGGTCGGTGAGCGCCTGGATGTAGCTGTCGTAGAAAGGGACGAAAGCCTGAAGGGCTTCGACGTATCGAGTGAAACGTTTCCGGAGTTGTTTGGTCGCGGGGTCGTAAAAAAACGAGGTATCCTGGTCGAGGTTCGGGACGATGAGGGTGTCGCTGAGTTCCTGGGCGCGTTGCATGGTGCTGAGGCCGCTGCGGAGGACGGACTCGAGCTGGCGCAGCGCAGCCAGAAAGCGGCGTAAGCGCCGAGGAAAACCAGGAGAAGCTCGGTGGCCCAGCGGGTGAGACGGGGAAGAAGGCGGCGGCGCATTGCGGGGACGTAAGGCTGAAGGATGAAGGCGAAAGGTTGAAGCCTAAAGGTGGAGGCCACACGGGGGGCCGGCGAGGACGGTCCGTGGCGGTATGCCAGAGTTGATCCTAGGCAGAGATGCCGAAGCTCGCCTTTGCCAGGCTTTGGCGTGCCGAGGGAGCTTCGGGAACGAGGGGTTAGAACGTTCCTATCGGACACAAGTGTATCGAATCGCGTCGGTCGGGGTTGGCTCGCGGAGTTGCTCGGGGACCGCAAAAGAAAGGAAAGATAGTTACCCGTCATTCCGCAAAGTCGGTTAAGGCTTGATCGGGAACCGCTTAGTCGCTCACGAAAACCTGCATCGAAATTACGGCACACGTTTGGCGGAAATAAGGGAACGCTATCCGCTCCAAATGCCCGCTCGCGGTCAACACGTCCGCGTTTTACTCGGGAACGCAGTCATTGCGTCCTTAAACAACAAAAGGAAAAAACATGAGGGAAATCATAGGGAAATATTTGGCAGTTTTGGCGCTTGCGCTCGCGTTCGCGACGCCGGCATGGGCAGCGGAAAGCAAACGCGGTTTTTACGAAGGCAACCTGGCCGGCGGCGGCAAGATCGTCTTCTTCGTTCAGGGCAACCACGCGATCTCGGCGTACTTTTTTGACGTGGCCGGGCAACAGTCCGGTTACGCCGGCGGCGGCGCTGGGAACAACGGCACGTTCACTTTAAAGACCCAGGATAAATCGACGATAACCGGCAAGATCACCGATGACTCGATCACGGCGACGTATCAAAACCAAACGATCACGGCCAATCGGGTATCGGCCTTTGGACCAACGGAAGAGATTGCCGGGCGCTACTCCGCGCCGGCTCATAGTTCCTCGGGAAATATCCAGACGAAGATTTTGATCGATTCGCAGGGCAACATTTTCCTGACCGGTAAACACGGCCAGACTACGATTGGCGGATTCGGAACGATCTCGATCGTTTCACCCTCACCTTCCCCGTCGCCGAGCGCGTCGCCCTCACCGTCCACGAGTCCAAGCCCGTCGGCATCGCCAAGTCCAAGTGCGTCGCCGAGCCCGAGCGCTTCTCCCAGCCCGTCCACTTCCCCGAGCCCGTCCGCTTCTCCGAGCACGAGCCCGAGTCCAAGTCCGGGCGCGTCCGCATCACCATCGCCTTCACCTGGCAACGGGGATGACGACGAAGATGATGATGACCAGGCGGACCACAATGAAGATCCGAACGCTCAAACCATTCGGGCAACGTTCACGGTAACCCTCATTACTGGCGAGACCATTACCGGCAACCTCCGCTTTAGCCACGGTGTAATCTTCGGCACGTTCACCTGGAACGGCGTCGTCTATGAGATTCGTGCGATGCAGGAATCCGCTGGGAATCGCCTGGCGAATATTTCGACCCGCGGGTTTGTTAACACGGGCCAGGGCGAGTTGATCGGCGGATTCATCATCACCGGCGGACCGAAGATGGTCGTGATCCGGGCGATGGGACCGTACCTGGTGGAGTCCGGGGTGAGTCCGGTCCTTGCGGATCCGAAGCTGCGGCTCTTCGAAGGTCAGACCTTGCTAAGGGAGAACGATAACTGGCAGACGAACGCGAACGCGGCTCAGATCACCGCGACGGGTCTCGCGCCGAGCGATCCAAATGAGGCTGCGCTGCTAGTGCGTCTCGAACCTGGTTATTACACAACGGTAGTGACCGGCGCCAACGGCGGGACCGGTATCGCCCTGGTGGAAGTCTACGAGATCGACATCGATTAATCCCGAGAAGCGATAGGAAATAGGAACGCCCTCGCGTGTCATGCGCGAGGGCGTTTCGTTTTCCGGGGATTGCATCGCATTGGATTGATCGACGGCGAAAGGCGTCCGACACAGACGCCCTACAGCGGGGCGCTGGAGTCTTGTTAACGCTGTAACTGTAGCGACGGCGCTCAGCCGCCGTATCAACGCGTCGATCCGAGAGAGAGATGGCGAAGGTGGAGCTTCGCGGGACAATTGCGTTACCAAGCTGGAGCTTGGTAACGAGGGGGGCACTGGGCTTGGAAACGCTGTAGTCACGGCGCGGTGTCGCCGTCTGGGCCGTTATCGCGCTATTTACCGAAGACTTTTTTCACGTCGCTGATTTTGCGCTGAATTTCCCGCCGGCCTTTTCGAGTGTGCCTCGATCTTCCAAGTCGCGTTTACCAGCGGCTTTGCCGACTTCGGATAGCGCCGCTTTTGTCCGGCGCACCGCCTGTCATTTTTCAAATTCGTTTCCTGATGCGAATCGCGCTCGGTGTGAGAGAGTCGGCGATGGCAAAAAAAGCGACGAAGTCTAAAGGCGGAACGAAATCGAAATCCAAATCGACATCCAAGGCGGGGTCGAAGTCGAGCAGCAAGCGCTCGACCGGTTCAACCTCGAAGCGGAAATCGAAGAAGGGTGTGGTCTCGAAGATTGCCTCTTCAGTGGCCGGGGCAGTGGCCAGCGTTCTGCCGTCGCGCGGGAAGAAGAAGCGCTGACGCAGTCTCCCCCCGGAGCTGCGAAGGGAGCCTCCGCGTTACTCGGCCTCGCAGTTTCGAGCGGAAATCAGAGCGACCCCGGCCGCGACTTTGGCGGCCTGGATGGCGCGGGACGTTTTTCGGTGCGCGGTAAATTCTTCGCTAACCGCTTTAGCCAGCTCGGGGCCGAGATGCCAGAAGAGTGAGCGACGGCGGGTGAAAAGGCCGAGGAGGCCGTCACCGATGAGGATAAGGCCGCCGAGTTGGAGAAGACGCTTGGTCATTGGTGTGAGATTTCGGAAGTCAGAGGTCGGAAGTGGAAAGGGACGGAAGATCATTTTGCGGGGAATGCACGCGAATAATTCGGCGAGTTGGGCAGGTTATTTGATGTCGTCGCGGCGACAGAGGGCCGCGGCTACAGCGCTTGATTTAGTCATATGTGAGTCTGTCGGAAGTGATTTTTCTTGCTTGGGCTGAGGTGGTTACCCACTCTCGCCCACTTATGCGTTCGATAAATGGGGCGGCGAGAACATGGTTGGCGGGATTGATCAGTCTGGCACTGCTCGGGTCCGCGCGGGAGAGTTTGGCGGGAGCAACCGTCATTTCGGGGGCGGGCGCGAATACGGCGGCGCTCCAGGGAAAAGTGGACGAGTTCCGGGCGGCGCTGGGCGCCCTCAATACGAATACGCCGGGATCGTTCATGATGGGACGGCGCGAAATCAACTGGGAAAACCTCCGCGACGCGCAACTGTCGCCAGCCAATCTGGCGGCTGATTATTACAACGAAGTTTCCACCCGCGGCGTGATTTTCGGCGCAACGGCGGGGACGACCTTCCAGGTGAGCGGGGGAGGAGGGAGCGGGCAGTTCGGCAATATCAACCCGACTTATCCGGCTGAGTTTACGACCTTCTCGGCGACCGGTCTCTTCACCCCGGTAGGATCGAACGTGATGAGCGTGTCCTTCTTTGTGCCGGGGCTTGGGGTGCCGGCGGGGGTGCGCGGGTTTGGCGCTGTGTTCACGGACGTCGATCGCCTGAACGGGACGAAATTAGAATTTTTCGCAGTAAATGGCGACACCCTCGGCGCGTTCACCGCGCCGGTCCTGGACGGCGGGTTGTCGTTCGTTGGCGTTTACTTCAACGCCGGCGAGCGAATCGCGCGGGTGGAAATTACCTGTGGGAACAAACCGGTCGGGGCGGGGAACAACGACGTCGATGGGCTCGGTTCTTCGTCGGACGTAGTGGTGATGGACGATTTCATTTACGGCGAACCGATCCCGTACCCGGACGCATGGGCGATCGTTAACGACGGGAGCGACGACCTGATCCGCTTCAGCACGCGGTCCCCGAACACGATTCACGCCCGGGTGCCAGTGGCGAACCTGGCCAACAGCAGCCTGGCGGCGATCGATATTCGTCCGTCAAACGGACACATCTACGGCCTCGGCATTGTTACCTCCACCGGGCGGCTTGTGGAACGTTTCCCGTCAGGATCGGTCGGCGTAGTCGGGCCGCAGTTCACGGTTTCGGGAACGAACATCGGGATGGATTTCAATCCGGTGACCGACCAGCTCAGGATCGTGAGCGAGGCGGAGATGAATATCCTGGTGAACCCTGATAACGCCGATACGACAGTGCAGAGCGGGTTGTCTCCGGGTAACCCAAGCGTGGTTGCGATCGCCAACACCAACAATCTTCCGGGCGCGCAAGGCCCCACGTTGATCTTCGGAATCGATTCGGGCGCGGATTCGCTCGTGCAACTAACCGGTTTTCAGAACAACACGGTCACGACCCTCGGACCGCTGACCGATAATGGTTTCCAAGTCAGCACAAACGGCGCAAGCGGACTCGACATCCAGGGGTACACGGACACGGCTTTCGCGACCTTGACCGACGCTTTGGTGAGCGGGTTTTACATGGTGGACACTGATGACGGGAACGTCCGCAAGGTGGGCACGGCAATTGGCGCGAACCTCTCCGTGAAGGGCCTCGCGCTCGTGCCCCAGACGCCGACGAACTTTGTCGTCCCGCCCGCGGCTGACCTGGTGGGCGTCGATGGGGCGAACCACCTGATAAAGTTCAACAGCAACTCGCCCTCGACGACGACGACGGTGAACATCACCGGGTTACAGGCTGGGGAACAGGCGCACGAGATCGCCTACCGCGCTTCGGACAACAGCTTTTATATTGTTGGAATCACCGATGGGCCGGGCGTGAACGATTCGGTCGGCCGCCTTTACAAAATCGATCTGGGGAGTGGCGCGGCGACGCAGTTTGGCGCGCCGTTCGGCACGGCCCTGGTGGATGGGGCCAACTATGGTTTGGACGCAAACCCACAGCACGACAGCTTCCGAATTTTCAATTCCTCCGATCAGCAAGTGACGATCAGCTCAACTGGAAACGCTTTCCCGGGAACGATCGACCATCCGTTTCTCTCCGAGAACCTGGTTGCCGCCGCTTACGACCGGGTGGACACCGATCCGGGTAGCAAGACGACCCTGTTCGGCATCGATTACGCGACTGACAGCCTGGTCCAGATCGGCGCGGTCGATGAGGGATTCAAGCCTGACGCCGACGAGCTCAGCACCGTTGGCAAGACCGGGGTGGTTGCCCAAAGCCTGCTCGTCGGCTTCGACATCGAGCGTGGAACCGGCACCGCCTGGGCCTCGATCCGGGCCGATGGCGCGTGCAGGCTCTTTAACATTAACCTAACGACCGGATACGCGTTTCGGCGCGGGACGATTGGGAATGGCGCGAACGATTTGCGCGGGCTGGCCGCGATCCCGCCGGCGTTGCAGGGTGCGCTCGCGAACATCTCGACGCGCTTGAGAGTTGAAACGGGAGATAACGTTTTAATCGGCGGATTCATCGTCACGGGAGGCGCGCCGAAGGACGTGATCATCAGGGCGATCGGGCCGTCGACCGGTATCCCGGGGGCGCTGGCCGATCCGACTCTGGAGTTATACAACGGGAACGGTGTATTGCTCCGCGCGAACGACAACTGGATGGACGCCCCGAACAAGCAGGCAATCATCGACAGCACAGTGCCGCCGAGTGATCCGCTCGAGTCGGCCATCCGGATGGAATTGCCGGCGAACAACGCGGGGTATACCGCCGTGATCCGCGGCGCAAACAACTCCACCGGTGTCGCGGTGGTCGAGGCTTACGATCTCGATCTGAACGCGGACTCGCGGCTGGCGAATATTTCTACCCGCGGGTTTGTCCAGACCGGGGACAACGTCCTGATCGCGGGGACAATCGTGCTGGGTCAGGCGTCGCAGAAGGTCATTATCCGGGCGATTGGGCCCTCCTTGCCCTTCCCCGGGAAGATGGAGAACCCGACGCTGGAGCTGCGCAATTCGAACGGAGGATTAATCGCGGCGAACGATAATTGGAAGAGCGATCAACAGACCGAGATCATCGCCACGACAATCCCGCCGGCGAATGATCTGGAGGCAGCGATCGTGACGACGTTGCCGGCAAGCGGGGCGTCGTACACGGCGATCGTGCGCGGGGTGAACGACGCGACCGGCATCGCGGTGGTTGAGGTGTACGCGCTGCAGTAATTGCCGGCGGGCGGCACGCGTGGCGAAGCTGGAGCTTCGCAGGACAATGGCATTACCAAGCTGGAGCTTGGTAACGAGGAAACGCTGTAGGCACGGCGCTCTGTCGCCGTGTGGAGGGACGCCCGCCGTGGCGTCCCCACGTGTTCGGTATCCGCGCGTCATCTCGGGGACGGGACAGCGCCCGTCCCTCCAACGCAGGCGAAGCGCGATGGGGCTTACTGTTTTTCGTAAACGGAGATGTTCTCGAACTTCTTCCCGTCTTTATCGGTGCCGGTGGTGGTTACGGTGCGGATTTTGCCGTCGGCCGAAAGGACGACGCGGCCGGTCGCGATGACCTGACTCTCCTTTTTCGCGATGAACTCGAGGGTGTTCGCGTCGATCTGTTTGTAGGAGCGGGTATCGACCATCTCGTCGAGGGAAACGAGGTAATCGCGCTCGTCGAACTTGCCGGTCCAGACGCTGCGGATCGCGTTGCCATCCTTGTCCACGCCTTCCGTCATGATCTGGATCATGACTTTATCCTGCGGTGAATAAACGACCTTGGTGTTTTTCACCGCGCCGGGAGAGAGCTTCGATTTCGCTTCATTGAGCTTCCAGGTTCCCATCCAGGGGTTGGGAGGATCGGCGAGCGAAACGAGCGCGCTGGTTAAGAGAAGGGCGAGGGCGGCGAGGAGTGGGGTCGGCGTCATGCTGGAATTCAAAAGTAGGAAGTAGGAAGTAGGAAGTAGGACAACGCTGTAGTCACGGCGCTGTGTCGCGGTGTCGAGGGAGGCCCGCCGTGGCGTCCGAGCGCGTTCAGTTTACGCGCGTCATCCCAGCGTACTACCCCTGCGCGCGAGCCAGGCGTGTGCGAGCCGGTGGGAGATGGCCGAAGAAATGGGCGGCGCAACCGCGGCAAATGCCGTGGCTAACTTTGCGGGTCCCGCGTTTCATCACGCATTTGCACCAGGCGCACACGAGGGTGGGCAGAAGGGGCGCGGCGTAAGCCATCTTTTTCATGTTGCGGCGTTTGACAGGGGGGCGTCGCTTTTTGTTCAAGGAAAGCGCTGAGCCTCCGTCGCGGGCACGCTGAGCGAGGGGCCCCGCCAGGGGCAAAGGTTGATTGACGGATTGTCTCCGAACCCACACCATCTTTCGTCTCCGCGCGGAAAAGTGAGCCGCGAAACAACACGCGATGAACACGAGTATGGACGGTCGATATGCCGGCGTTTTTGTTCTCTTATTGTTTCTCGCGTTTGGCAATGCACAGGGCGCGACGATCACGGTGGATTCAACTACGGATACCGGCCCTCTGATCCAGTGCGTCTCGAAAACCGATCCGTGCACGCTCCGCGCGGCGATCGCGAAGGCGAACAGTTCCCCGGGTGACGACACGATTCGGTTTGTGACCGGCGCCGGCAATGCGGGATGTGACAGTGCCGGCAATTGCACAATCCGAGTGGCAACCGCGCTCCCGACCGTGACCGACAACCTGACGATCAATGGCCCCGGGGCGAAGAAATTGATCATTCAACGGAGCCCGGACGCAGGTACGCCGAATTTCGGAATCCTGTCGATCAATCCCGGTCTGACAGTTGCGATCAATGCCGTGTCGTTCAGCAACGGCCGGAGCAACGGATCGGGCGGCGCGATCACTAACCAGGGAGCGAACCTGACGATTCGCGACTGCGAGATCGGCGGGAACCATTCCAACTATGGCGGGGCGATTGCCAATTTCGCCGGGGACGGCGGCGAGAATGCCACTCTGACAATGCTGAATACGCTGGTGCTTTATAATGCGGGCGAAGCATTCCTTCAATTCGAGCAAGTAGAGGCCGGCGGCGTTGTGAACCGAGCTACCGACGGCCACGCAACGTTTACGGCAACGAATTGCGTGTTCTTGAATAACTCCGGCTCAGGCGGCGGAGCGATTGGCAACATTTCATACTATGGGAACGGGGTCGCTGTATTGAAAATTCGCGAGTGCACCTTCACCGGGAATTCGTCGAGCGCCGGCGGGGCGATTCACGCCCGGGGGGATGCGAGCGGATTGAAGGCGTCCGTCGACATTCGGAACAGTACCTTCAGCTCCAATGTTTCATCCGGAATAGGCGGCGCGATTTACAACTACGGGACCCAGGTTGTTCTCTTCAATTCCACGATAAGCGGCAATCAGGCGAGCCAGGGCGGGGGCGGGTTCGCTAACGCTAACCTCACGAGCAAAGTCTCGATTCAGAGTTGTACATTCAGCGCCAATCTTTCGACGGATAACAGTGCCGGGCTCAATCTGCGTAACACGAACGGGACAGTCGAAGTGTTGAACACCATTTTCGATCGCACGGTGAACGCGGCCAATGTGTTCAATGATGTGTCCGGCGGCGGCAACTTCATTTCGGCAGGCCACAACCTGATCGACGATGCGGCGGGCGGCCCTCCGTTCGCGACCGGGCCGGGCGGATTGTTCGATGGCCCGAGCGACCTGCGGAACACCGACGCCGCCCTGGCTGCTTTGGCGGACAACGGCGGACCGACGCAAACACATGCGATCTCGGGGAAGAGCGACGCGATCAATCATGGGGACAATCGGTTAGCGCCGAAGTTTGACCAGCGCGGGTTTACTCGCTCAGGCGTGAGCGATACCGGGGCCTACGAAGCGGGAGGGCAGGCGCCGTCGACTCTGGCGAATATTTCGACCCGGCTCCGCGTGGAGACCGGCGACAACGCGCTGATCGCGGGATTCATCGTCACCGGCACGGAGTCGAAGAAGATAATGGTGCGCGGGATTGGGCCGTCCTTGCCCTTTGCCGGGAAACTGGAAAACCCGACCTTGGAGCTGCGCGATGCCGCGAATTTGATAACCGCGAACGACAACTGGGTGAATTCGCCAAACAAGCAGGCGATCATCGATTCAACGATCCCGCCCTCGAGCGACCTCGAGTCGGCGGTGGTCGAAGTGTTGCGGTCGGAAAGCTCGAGTTACACCGCCGTTCTGCGCGGGGTGAGCGATGGGACCGGGATCGGGGTGGTGGAAGTATACGATCTCGATGGCTCTGTTAATTCGAGGCTCGCGAACATCTCAACCCGTGGCCTTGTTGGGACCGGCGACAACGTGCTGATCGCGGGAACAATCGTTCTCGGGCAGCCTGTGCAGAAGGTAATTCTGCGGGCCATCGGGCCGTCGTTGCCGGTGTCCGGCGCGATGGCAGACCCGACATTGGAATTGCGCGATAGCCAGGGTGCTTTGATCCGTGCGAACGACAATTGGAAGACCGATCAAGAGGCGGAGATCATCGCTACCACGGTGCCGCCGACGCACGATCTGGAATCGGCTATCGTCACCGACCTGGGCGCGAACGGCGCGAGTTATACCGCGATCGTGCGCGGAGCAGGCGACACTACCGGGATCGCGTTGGTGGAAATCTATCGGCTCGAGTAGGTGAGGAAGGTGGCCTTTTCACGAGGGCCGTTCTGTAGCCGCTTCGCTATGCGAAGCGTCGATCGCCTGGCGCGGGGGAGTTGGAGGCGCTGTTTTCGGATTTCGAATTGAGATCGCGGTGCCGTATGCTCGCGAGATGGGCAGCGCCAAACGCTTCGTCGTTTTTTTCCTCTTCGTCTGCCTAACGACAGCTGACGCTGCCTGGCGCGAACCGGCCCGGGGACGCCACGGAATGGTGGCCTCGACGGAAGGGGTCGCCTCGGAAATCGGGGTCCAAGTTTTGAAGCGTGGTGGCAACGCAATTGATGCGGCCGTCGCGGTCGCTTTTGCCCTGGCAGTCGTCTATCCGTCGGCCGGTAACATGGGCGGAGGCGGGTTCATGATGATTCGTCGAAGCGACGGGACAACCACCGCAATCGATTACCGCGAAACCGCGCCGGCGTCCGCGACGCGCGACATGTTTGTCGGTCCTGACGGTCAGTTAATCAAAGGCGACCAGTCTTCTTTGCGTGGATATCGCGCCGCGGGAGTTCCTGGGACGGTCGCTGGAATGGCGCTGGCCCTGCAAAAATACGGTTCGGGAAAACTTACCTGGACACAATTGATCGAGCCGGCGCGCAAACTGGCGACCGACGGTTTTATCGTGACGCGGCGGACCGAAAAGCTTCTGGAAGAAAACCGGGATCTCCTTTCCTTCCCGGACAGTCGCCGGATTTTCCTGAACGACGGCAAGCTCTTCCGGGAAGGCGAACCTCTCCGGCAACCGGACCTCGCGGCGACGCTCGCCCGCCTCCAGAAGAAAGGTCCCCGGGAATTTTACGAAGGTGAAACCGCGCGCTTAATCGCCGAAGACATGCGGCTCCACGGAGGATTGATTACGGCCGACGACTTGAAGGAGTACACTGCAAAAGAACGGGTTCCTCTCCGCGGAAGTTATCGCGGGCACGGGATCGTCTCGATGCCACCACCGTCCGCGGGCGGCGCGGTCCTGCTCGAGATGCTCAACATCTTGGAAGGGTTCGATCTAAAGAGACTGCATCCGTTCTCGGCAGATCGGTTGCACTTTTTGGTGGAAACGATGCGTCGCGCCTACGCAGACCGGGCCGAATACATGGGCGACGCGGACTTCGGGCCGGTGCCCGCCGCCGGTATGATCGACAAAGGGTACGCGGAACGGCAACGCGCCACGATCAAACCCGACCGGGCTACGGCGAGCAGCGAGATCGGCGGTGGGAAACCGGCGGGACACGAGTCACCCCAGACCACGCATTTTACCGTGATCGATTCCGGAGGGAACGCGGTCGCGAACACTTACACATTGAACGGATGGTTTGGATCGGGCGTGGTAGCGAAAGGAACCGGCGTGCTTCTGAACAACGAGATGGACGATTTCACTTCGAAGCCGGGCACGCCCAATCTTTATGGAGCGATCCAGAGCGAGCGAAACGCGATCGCCCCGCGGAAACGCCCGCTTTCTTCAATGACGCCGACGTTCGTCCTGCGTCCGGACGGGAGTCTGTATTTCACGATCGGGAGCCCAGGCGGAACAACAATTACCAACACCGTGATGCAAGTGATCACGAACGTGATCGATCACGGGATGAATATCCAGGAAGCGATCGACGCGCCGCATATCCATCATCAATGGCAACCGGACGAGATCATCGAGGAGCCGATGGGGTTGTCCACGGAGACCCGACAAGCGCTGGAAGCGCGCGGCCACCGCTTCGCGCCCGAACAGCGAAACATGAGCGATCTCCAGGGGATCATGATCGATCCGGAAACAAAGATGCGGCTTGGCGGAAGCGACTCGCGTCAGAACGGCGTCGCGATCGGTTACTAAAGACGGGGGCCATGACCTGGCGAGGCTACCTTCTCTTCGGCCTTTTAAGTTTGCCGGTGGCCCTGCTCAGCACGGCTTTCTGGATGGTCAATCCCGTGACCGCGTTGCTCATGTTCCTGGCCGCGATTCCATTGCGCTGGTTCGGTTATCAACCGCCGGTCGAAAGCTGGTCCGGCCTGGGCACGGCAATGTGGCTCGGCTTGCTTTGGCCGTTGACCGTTGCGCCATTTCACTGGCTCAACTTTCGCGTTTTGCGCTGGGGCAAGTGGGGTTACGCCGCAGTGTTACTAATCGGGAATCTGGTGATCGCGATGATTTACCTGATCGCGAAGGAAGGAACGTAACTGTAACCGCGGCGGTCCGTCGCCGCGCCGGCTACCTGCCGCGCCGCAGCGGCGACTACGACGCTTATCCGACTGAGCTTGATTGTTCGGCGGGCCGACGGCTCTCGCCCAGCTTCGGCAGATCGGGGTCGAGAAAGCCAAGCGCGTGCGGCGGCTTGATCACGCGGACGCGAGCGGCGCGTTGTTCCTCGATAATCTGGTCACGGAACGCCTGCATCCGGGTCCAATGAACCTTTGGCCGAAAATGATGCTCGGCGTGGTATCCGTTAAAGAACCAAAGCCAGTTGTAGAGCTTATCGTAACTGCTCACGCCCCACGCGATCGGCACGTCCGGGTTGCCGCCGTAATGAAGGTAATAGCCATTCAGGTAGGAGAGACAATGGCCGAGATACCAAAAGCCGAGGAGGAAGATGAGGTAGTGCCAATTGAGAATCCCGAGGGTGGCAAAGGTCGCGATGAAGAGTGCGATCTCGGCGATTCCCCAGAATGCTTCTCGTTTGTCTTTCCGCATTAAGGCGTTGAAGACTGTTTTCGGATCCTCGCGAAAGAAGCTAAGAAACGTGTAGCTCAGCGGATGTTCCGGCTCACCGTCGTGCCCGTGCTTGTAGATCGAGAGCCAATCGATGGTCTCACCGTGCTCGTCAGGCCGATCGGCATTCCCTTTGTGGTGCTGCATGTGGACGCAATCGTAAAACACCTGGCTGAAGCCGACGGAGACCGATTCAAGGAGACTGAAAACCCGGTTCAGGAAAGACGACCGGAAATACGGGTTATGAATGAAGTTGTGAGAGATGCCGTTGATGTTCCAGGAGATGCTGACCGAGTAGAGGAACCCAAGAATCAGCATGACCCAGAGCGGGGTATGCGGGAAGAGGAGGAACATCCCGGCGAAATAAGCGAGATGAAGAAGCTCAGCCGTGACCGGGATTACGTCCCAGCGGGTGTAGGCGAAAATTCGGGAATCGGTCTGGAGCCGCTCGCTGGCGACGTCGTGCACGGCATGCATTTGGGGACGGAATGGTAGCTGAATTCGGCAATTTCGCACGAGCAAAACACGGCTGGGGGCGTTATCTACTCAGTTCGCCAGCCACATCATGAAACCTACTTCCATACCCGAGATCGGTTCTTCGGAGAACCAGGACCTGACGCCGGAGATTCGAGAGCTCTTCCGTAAATTGAGCGAGCGCGCACCGCGTGAAGGCGCGCGGCTCCTCTCCGATTATCCCGAGACCTTCGTTGTGGACATGCTGGAGCTGCTCAATCCGGCGATGGCGATCGATGTCCTGGAATGCATGCCGGACGAGCGGCAGCAGGCGGTGATGGCGGCGGCCCCACCGGAAACGAGCAGGCAATGGATGCGCAACGAGTCGTATCCAGAACACACAATCGGGCGGCTCATGCAGCCGCCGCTGGCGGTGTTCCGCCCCGACACGACGATCGGCGACGCGATCGAGCAAATCCGGACCCTGACGCGCCACACTATTATTACCTATGGGTTTGTGACCGACGACTCGGAGAAACTGCTCGGGGTGATTGTCATGCGCGACATGATGCTGGGCCGTCGCGAACAACAGGTGCAGGAAGTGATGTTGACGAATCCGTTCTACCTCGAGCCCGAGATGACCCTGACCGAGGCGATGAACGCGGTCCTGGCCCGGCATTACCCGGTTTATCCAGTGTGCGATATCCGGGGCGAGCTCATCGGACTTTTGCGCGGGCAGATGCTGTTCGAGGCGCAGGCGGTGGAGCTGAGCGCGCAGCCCGGAAGCATGGTCGGTGTCGAGAAACAGGAGCGCCTAACGACACCATGGTCGCGCAGTCTCCGTTTCCGTCATCCCTGGCTCCAGGTAAATTTGATCAGCGGGTTCATCGCCGCCGCCGTGGTCGGATATTTCCAGGACACGATCGACCGCATTCTGGTCCTGGCGGTGTTCGTCCCGGTTTTGATCGGGCAATCTTCCAACACCGGCGTGCAGACGTTGTCGGTAGCGTTGCGCGGGATGACGCTCGGGGAGCTCCACAGCGGCCGCGCCCGGCTCCTGGTCGCGAAAGAAACCTGGCTCGGCTTTCTCAACGGAGTCTTCACTGGCCTGACGGCCGCGCTCGGCATGCTCCTTTTCGCAAAGTTTCAGGGCAACCCGCAGGCCGGGGTCCTGGCCTGGGTTGTTTTCCTGGCCGTTACCGGAAGTTGTCTCTTGAGTGGAATAGCGGGCGCGCTTGTCCCTTTAATCATGCGGAAGTTCGGCGCGGACCCCGTGACCGCCTCCAGCATCGTTCTGACCACGATCACCGATGTCGCGAGCCTGGCCGTTTTTCTCGGCCTCGCGACCTGGATCGTGTAAACCCTAGAGAATGACCGCAAACGCACTGATCCGTTTCAAAGCCAAACTTTCTCGACCCGCAGCCGACCCCGCGGCCCCGCGGACAGAAGATGGCTCCTGGATGTTTCTCGTCCTGCCGAAAAACGCCAGCGCGAAGCTTCCGACGCGGAGCATGACGTCAATTGAAGGCAAGATGAACGGGGTTTCCTTTCAAGCCACGCTCGAGCCGGACGGACAAAAGAGCCACTGGCTGAAAGTGGATCGCAAGTTGAGCAAAGCCGCGGGCGCGGAGGCGGGCGATACGGTCAGTCTCGAGGTCACGCCGGCAACGGAGGAACCGGAAGCGGCCGTCCCACCGGATTTAAGAAAAGCGCTGGCCGCGGCGACGCCGAAAGTCCGCGCTTTGTGGTCCGATATCACGCCGATCGCGCGCCGCGATTGGATCCAGTGGATCACTTCCGCCAAGCAAGCGGAGACGCGCACGCGTCGGGTGAAGAATGCCTGCTCGATGCTCGCCGCCGGAAAACGCCGCGTTTGCTGCTTTGATCGCTCTGGGTATTACAGCAAGAGCATGAGCGCTCCCAAAGCCGCTGATTAGATATTTTTGAGCGGGACACTGGCGGGGCAATACGACAGCATCCAAGGCTAACCCGAGCCGCGATCTTCATGGAACCGTGCGGGGACGAAACAGGAGCACTTCATGAACGATGAGCTCGATCAAAACGCCGAACTCGAGCTGACGCCGGACGAAGAGGCGTTATTGGAGGAAATGCCCGCCCTGGCTGCGCTCGGCGTAACCCGGCGGGCGTTCGTGAAGCGAACCCTCGCGGCAAGCCTTGGGGTGTTCGCGCTCGATCTGCTCGCGCATGAGGAAGCACTTGCCGCGCTGGGCGCCGCGCCCGACGCGGTGTTTGCGGACAAGACGATCGAGAATCTGGTCAAGGTTGCGCTGAAGGTGAATGGCGCGGCAAAGAAGCTGGAGATCGATTCGCGGGTCGTTCTCCTCGATGCGTTGCGCGAACGGCTCGGACTGACCGGCTCCAAAAAGGGCTGTGACCAGGGACAGTGCGGCGCGTGCACGGTGCTCGTGAACGGAAAGCGCGTTCTCTCCTGCCTCACCCTCGCCGCGACCTGCGAGGGCAAGGACGTCACGACAATTGAGGGACTGGCGAAGGGTGAGCAGCTCCATCCGTTGCAAGCGGCCTTCATCAAGTACGACGGATTCCAATGCGGTTACTGCACCCCTGGCCAGATTTGCTCGGCGGTTGCGATGCTCGATGAAGCGAAGCGTGGCGATGCCAGCCACGCCACCGACGACTTCGGCCCGGTGAAAGCCGAGCTGACCGATGACGAGATACGGGAGCGGATGAGCGGCAACATCTGCCGGTGCGGGGCTTACCCGGGGATCGTCGCGGCGATCAAGGAAGTGCATTCAGGCAAGAAAACAGCGCAGACCTGGCAGTTTGCCGGGGAGGAGCAGCTCGCGCGGGTGCGAAAGGACGGGGGCGATGCGGCCGTTTAAGTACACGCGCGCGTCTGACCCGGGCGGCGCGGCAACCGCCGTCGCGGCAAATCCGGCCGCGAAGTTCCTCGCCGGGGGGACCAATATCCTCGACCTGATGAAGGAGGATGTGGAGCGGCCTAACGAGTTGGTCGACCTTACCCGGCTCAAGCTGGCGGAGATCAAGCCGACGAGCGGCGGCGTCTCGATCGGGGCGCTCGCGACGAACACAGATACGGCCAATCATCCGCTGATCCGGCGCGATTATCCGCTCCTGACAATGGCGATCGTGGCCGGTGCTTCGGGCCAGCTCCGGAACATGGCGACGAATGGCGGGAACCTCATGCAACGGACGCGGTGCCAGTATTTCTACGACATCGCGATGCCATGCAATAAACGCGAGCCCGGGAGCGGCTGCGGCGCGCGTGAAGGTCTCAACCGGATGCACGCGATTCTGGGGTGGAGCGAGAGTTGCGTCGCCACTTATCCCGGCGATATGGCGAACGCGCTCTACGCGCTGGATGCAGTCGTCAGAATCAGAGGCGTCGACGGAAAGGAGCGCACGCTGCCGGTGCTCGAATTCCATCGCCTGCCCGGCGAGACGCCGGAGCGCGACAACACTCTTCAGCACGGGGAGTTGATCGTCGCGATCGAGCTCCCAAAATCGAATTTCGCGAAGAACTCCTATTATCTGAAGGTCCGGGACCGCGCATCGTATGCGTTCGCTCTCGTCGCGGTGGCCGCCGCCCTCGAGGCCGACGGCACAAACATCAGGCAGGCGCGGCTCGTCCTCGGCAGCGTGGCCCATAAACCCTGGCGGAACCAGGAAGCCGAAGCCGCGCTCGCCGGAAAACCGGCGTCAGAAGAAAACTTCCGCGGCGCCGCCGAAATCGCCCTGCGCGAGGCAAAGCCGCTCGCCCATAATGCTTACAAGGTGGAGCTGGCGAAGCGGGCAATCGTCCGTGCCTTGATGCGCGCGAGCAAACTGGCATGAAGGGAGGGATCTGATGCCGCGATACATCGGCAAGGAAATGAGCCGCGTCGATGGCGTGGCGAAGGTGACCGGGAAAGCGAAATACGCCGCCGAGTTCGCGGTGCCGAATCTCGCCTACGGGTTCATCGTTAACGGAAACATCGCGAAGGGCGCCATTGCCACCATCGATACCGCCGAAGCCGAACGCGCATCCGGCGTTGTCCGCGTCTTCACCCACCTGAACACACCGAAGTTTGGGCCGAAGCCGCCCACCGAGGAAGCGCCGCCCCGCGGCCAGCAACCGGAGCAGGACAAATCGTTTCGCGCCCTCCAGTCTGAAAAGATTTTCTTCAACATGCAGCCGGTGGCTCTGGTCGTGGCCGAGACTTTCGAGCAGGCGCGTTTTGCGGCGCGGCTGGTCAAGGTCACGTACAATGCCGAGCCACATCTGACCGACACGGAGACCTTGCGCGACCGAGCCCGATTGCCCGCGCAGGTATCGACACCGCCGAAGCCGCGGGGGAATCCGGAGGAAGCGCTTCGCAACGCGCCGGCCAAGATCGAGGCCGAGTACAGGATTCCGATTGAGCATCACAACCCGATGGAACCGCATGGCGCCATCGCGTTTTGGGAAGGCGACAAGCTCACCATTTTCGACAAGACCCAGGGCGTTTACACGGTCCGCGCGCATCTCGCCTCGACCTTCGGCATCCCTGAAGAGAACGTGAGCGTGGTCTCGCCGTTCGTGGGCGGTGCGTTTGGATCAGCCCTGCGGCCTAACTACTACCCCGCGCTTACCGCGATGGCCGCGCGGGAATTGAAGCGGCCGGTGAAGACTGTCTATACGCGCACCCAGATGTTCACCGGGCACGGATATCGTCCTTATACCATTCAGAAGATCTCACTCGGCGCGGAACGAGACGGCAAGCTCGCGGCGATGATCCACGAGGTGGTGCACAACACCTCGCAGTTCGAGGAACACAACGACAACACGACCAATTTCACCCGCCAGATCTACGCCTGCCCGAATCTGTTCGCGCAGACAAAGATCACCGACACCAATTTCAATACGCCGACCTGGATGCGCGCGCCGGGCGCGGTCAGCGGGATGTTTGCGCTTGAATGCGCAATGGACGAACTGGCCTACGAACTGAAGATCGACCCGCTCGAGCTGCGCCTCATCAACTACGCAGAGGTCGATCCCCATACCGGCAAGCCCTGGTCCAGCAAAGCTCTCCGCGAATGTTACCGGCTCGGCGCAGAGAAGTTCGGCTGGTCCAAACGCAAGCCCGAGCCGCGTTCCATGCGGGATGGAAACATGCTCGTCGGCTGGGGCATGGCCACTGGCGTTTGGGGCGCCTTCCAGCGGGAGGCCAGCGCACGCATCACCTTGCGCGCTGACGGCACCGCGCACGTGGGCAGCGCGACCAGCGACATTGGCCCCGGGACCTACACGGTAATGACGATGATAGCGGCCGAGTATCTTGGGCTGAAACCCGAGCAGGTGCAGTTCGAGCTCGGCGACACGAAATTTCCGAAGGCGCCGTCGCAAGGCGGCTCGCAAACGACGTCGAGCGTCGGCTCCGCGGTCTATGGCGCCGCGTTAGCCATCGGCGCGAAGCTGCTCGAGCACGCCAACAAAGATCCCAAGTCGCCGCTGAACGGCGCCGCGGCCGCCGACGTGGAGATGCTCGACGGCCGTCTCCAACTCAGGAGCGACCCTTCACGTTTCGTCCGCATTGCCGAGGTGATGAAGCGCAATGGGTTGACCGAGTTATCGGAGACGTTCGATTCAAAGCCCGCGCCCGAGCGCGACAAATACGCGCTCCTGGCGCACGGCGCTCAGTTCGTTGAAGTGAAGGTCGATCCTGATCTCGGCAATGTCCGCGTGACTCGCGTGATCGAAGTGACGGCGTGCGGAAAGATCATCAATCCCAAGGCGTCACACAGCCAGGAGATCGGCGGCGTCGTCTGGGGAATGGGGATGGCGCTCACGGAAGCGACCGAAGTCGATCATCGCTTCGGCCGGATTATGAACCCGAACCTCCAGCATTATCATGTCCCGGTGAATGCCGACGTCCACGAGATCGAGACCATGTTCGTGGAAGAAGAGGACAAGGTGGTGAATCCGCTTGGCGTGAAAGGCATGGGCGAATTGGGCATGGTCGGTATCCCCGCCGCGATCGCGAACGCGGTTTTTCATGCGACCGGCAAGCGCGTGCGGGACCTGCCGATTACCCCGGATAAGTTATTGTAGGTGGCGAAGATGGTGCGCGGTAGAGGTTTCGAACCTCTGACCCCTACCGTGTCAAGGTAGTGCTCTACCACTGAGCTAACCGCGCGGGGTGCAGGAAGAGTGATAAGTGACCAGTGATCAGTGATCAGTCAAGCGGGCGAGACTAAACTCGCCAGAGGGACCGCCGGCCGAGATCAGGCCGCGAGCTTTGCAGCGTCCTTGTGGCCGAGAATGCGGACCGTCTGCTGGAGCTGTTCGACCTGGAGCGGTTTTTTGAGAACCGTGACCGGGCCGCGCGCCAAAATCCGATCGAGCATTTCGCTGTCGGGATAACCCGTGATCACGACGATCGGCAATTCCGGATCAGCTTCCTTGGCCGCGTCGTAAACATCGTCAGCCGGACCGTCCGGTAATTTCAGATCGAGAAACAACAGATCGAACTTTTGTTTCTCAAGGGCAGCCAGCGCTTCTTTGACTGTGCCGACAACGACGCGGCTGAACCCGATTTTCTTCAGGAAAATTTTAAATAAACTCTGGAGACTCTCGTCGTCATCAACCACCAGAACGGTCGGCTGCCCGGACTTGTCTTCTTTCAAGATGTCCTTGTCGAGAGAAGCCTTTTTGATGCGCCAGCGGCCGCCGATTTGGATGGCGGGAAGCTGACCGCGTTGCACCAAATAATAGACGGTCGGCAACGGAATCCGGAGATATTTGGCCGTTTCTTTGACCGTCAAGAGGTTATGCATGGCAGCAAAACAGCAACTTGCCTCTTAATGAGCAAGTCTTTTTCGCTTGGGACAGAATTATAGCTTTTATAATCAATGTCAATCCTTCATTCGGGATTTTCCTGATCCACATAAGGTTTACCCTGACCCACGCTCCCTGTGCGCGCCCTTGAAAGCCTGACTGGACAATATCGGGGCGGCGGTTGACTATTCCCCCCTTCGAAATGAGAGCGCTGTTCTTTAAGCGATTTCTGCAACGCCCGCTGCAGGTCGCCTCCATTATCCCCAGCTCCAAGGCCCTCGTGAAACGGGTCGCGCGCAAAATGGATTTCAGCGAGCCCCTCGTGATCGCCGAGTACGGCCCGGGCGAGGGCGTGCATTCGCGCGAGATCGCCCGGCGAATGTCGGCAGACTCCCAGTTGCTACTCTTTGAATTGGACCAGGCGTTCTCCCGCGATCTCGAGCGTCAATTCGCGGACGATCCGCGCGTTCACGTCATCCATGGGGACGCGGCGAAGTTGCCCGAAGAACTGAAACGGCGCGGGATTCCGCACTGCGATTATATCCTGTCAGGGATCCCGTTCAGCATTCTGGAGATCAAGAAAAAGCGGGCGTTGCTGGAGAAAACTTACGAAGCCCTCGCTGACGGCGGCCGCTTTATTATTTACCAGGTGACGAACGAGCTGCGCCAGCACGCGACCTTGTTTGATCGCGCGGAATCGGAGTACGTCCTGCAAAACATTCCACCGATGTTCATCACCGTTTTCCACAAAGTCAGTCGCCGGAATGGGCATCGCCGCCCGCACAAACCCGCCGCCGAGCTCTCCACCAACCACCGCTCGGCATGAAGTCGGGTTCGACGCGGGTCGAGAAAGACTCGATGGGCGAAATGTCCGTCCCGGAGTCGGCCCTTTATGGCGCATCGACCCAGCGCGCCGTCCTGAATTTCCCGATCAGCGGCCAGCGTTTTTCGCGACCCTTCATTCGCGCGCTCGGCTTGCTTAAATGGGCAGGCGCCCAGGCGAACGCCGACCTCGGGTTGCTCGATTCGCACCGCTCGGCCTTGATCGTGCAGGCTGCAGAGGAAGTGGTGGAGGGAAAACTCGACGACCACTTTCCACTCGACATTTTCCAGACCGGTTCCGGGACAAGCACGAACACGAACGCGAACGAAGTAATCGCGAACCGCTCGTGCCAGCTCGCGGGAAAACCGATCGGCGCAAAAGATCCGGTCCACCCGAACGACCACGTCAACATGGGGCAGTCGAGCAACGACGTCATCCCGTCGGCGATCCATGTCAGCGCGGCCGAACAACTGCAAGGCTGCCTCGATCCCACTCTGGAAAAGCTGCACGGTGCGCTCGAGGCAAAGGCGAAAGAGTTCTGGGACATCATCAAGATCGGCCGGACCCATCTGATGGACGCAACCCCGGTCCGGCTCGGCCAGGAATTCGGCGGGTATGCGCGCCAGGTTTTTTATGCGCGGGAACGGCTGCGCCGCGCGGTGGAAGTGTTGTCGGAGTTACCGCTCGGCGGAACCGCGGTCGGCACCGGATTGAACCGGCACCTCGATTTTCCCGGCAAAGTGATGCGGCACCTGGAACAACGGACCGGGATCAAATTTCGCGAGGCGGAAGATCATTTCGAAGCGCAAGGCGCAAAAGACGGCGTGGTCGAGGCGAGCGGTCATTTAAAAACGATCGCGGTCAGTCTCTTCAAGATTGCGAACGACATTCGCTGGCTCGGGAGCGGGCCCCGCTGCGGGATCGGCGAGATCCGGTTGCCAGCGACGCAACCCGGCAGCTCGATCATGCCCGGGAAAGTGAACCCGGTTCTGTGCGAATCGATGATGATGGTTTGCGCGCAGGTGATCGGGAACGACGCCTGCATCACCTGGTCCGGCGCGAATGGGAACTTCGAGTTGAACGTGATGATGCCGGTGATGGCGCACAATCTTTTGGAGAGCATCCGGCTGTTAGGCAACGCCTGCGACGCGTTCGTCGAGAAATGCGTCCTCGGAATAGAAGCGAATGAAGAACGTTGCCGGGAGCTGGTCGAACTTTCCATGGCGATGGTGACCAGCCTGGCGCCGAAGATCGGATACGACCGCGCGGCGGAGATCGCGAAAGAAAGCGCGAAAACCGGACGAACGGTGCGGGAGCTTTGCCTGGAGCAAAAAGTGTTGCCGAAAGAAGAGCTGGAGCGCGCGCTCGATCCGGTGGCGATGACGGAGCCGGGCGGCGAAGGATCAGCGGGAGGTTAGCGTGTCCCGGGCATCGAGGGTGGTCGTCGCGGTCACGGCGATCGCCTGGGGTCTGGCCGGTGTTTCGGATGCGGCCGAGAACGGGATCGACCTGGCGGCCTTGGTGACCAAGGCCGACGCCCAAACTGCATTGGGCGAGCCTGTGAAAGATCCTCAGACGCGGAGCGGCGAAGGGGCGGACGGTTTTTATTCGCGGTGTAATTATTACAGCGAAAATCCCGGCAAATCGCTTCTCCTTCGTGTTCGGCAAACCACTGCCGGCCAGTTCGAACCGAAGAAACAGTTGGAGGAAATGACCAGTGGTAACGACAAGTTTAAAGCCGTGACGGGCCTGGGCGAAAAGGCGGCCTGGACCAGGGAGGGCGACGAACGGGGCCCGGGCCATGCCGTCATGCTTTACGTGACCAGGAAGAACGCGTTCGTAACCGTAGCGATCAGCGGGATCGACGACGAGAAGAGCGCGACCGAAAAAGCGAAGACATTGGCGCGCAAAATCCTGGGCAAGCTATAGTGCCGGATGGTTGCGAACGTCCACGGCCCACAATTTTCCGGCGGCGCGAATATCGCGATCAAATGCCCGAGCCACACCTATGAGCAAACCGTGCGGTTTTATCGCGACACGCTGGGGCTGCCGCTGATTGAGGAGGAAGAAGAGGGCTGCATTTTCCAATTCGGCCCGAACCGCCTTTGGGTCGACCGGGTTCCGAACCTGAGCCACCCCGATATCTGGCTGGAGCTGGAAACGAACGATACCGAAGCCGCCGCGTCCTACCTAAAGATCAACGGGGTCCCGCGCCGGGATGAGGTGGAACAGCTTCGGGAAGATTTCGACGGGTTCTGGATTTCGGACCCGGCCGGGGTCATCCATCTAGTCGTGGGCGACGAAGAATAAAAGTGTAGAGGCGCTTGGGCCAAGCGCCTTAGTTGGGTCAAGCCGCCTGAATCACCTTGTCAGGGGCAGGCGAAGTTTCGAAGAAAATGCTGTCGAAGGTCGGCTGAAAGGCGCGTCCTTTCGTTTGCCCGATGGTGAAACGCAAACTGACCTCTCCCTGGCTGGCGCAATGCACTTCCACTTCCGCCCGGCCGCGCTCCTCGAGCATGGCCCGGATCGCGCCGGCCGCGAGCTCCGGCGTATTGCAATCACGGCTGAGATGCACGAGCACGACCCGCTCGAGTTTGCCGGCGAGCAGCTGCTCGATCACAGTCGCAGCCGCTGTGTTCGACAAATGGCCGTGCCGTGATTGGATTCGCTGTTTTACCGGCCACGGCCGATGCGGATCGTTCTGCAGCATTTTTTCGTCGTGATTGGTCTCGATCACGAGGGTGTGCACTTTGCGGAGCCGTTCGACAACCATTTTCGTTGCGTACCCGAGATCGGTGATAAACCCGAGCGAGCTCTCTCCGGAATGAAATGCGTATCCGACCGGATCGACCGCATCGTGCGGAACCGGAAAGGTCTGGACGTGAATATCGCAGATTGTGAAATCCGCGCCGGTCTGGAACAGGCGCCAGTTGCGATGTTCGTCGAGCGATCCGCAGCGGATCGCTTCCGCGGTGAGCCGATTGCAATATATGGGGACGTGAAACTTGCGGCAAAGCACTTCGAGCCCGCAAACATGGTCGCCGTGCTCATGGGTGAGAAGCACGCCGTCGAGCTGCGCTGGAGTGATCCCGCATTGCTCCAGCCGGCGGACGATTTGCCGCGCGCTAAGCCCGCCATCGACCAAAATCCGGCAATGATCCGTCGCAACGAGCGCGCTATTTCCGGCGCTTCCGCTGCCGAGCATGGTCAAGGTGAACACGGTGCGATTAGTAGCGGACGCCGGCGCGTTTCACAAATCGGAAATGGATTTTGCGCTGGAAAAACGCGGCAGGGCCGGCGCGGAGCCGGCCGCCCACGCGCCGGAAGCTCCAAGCGCCAAATCCCAAGCTCCAAAGAAGCTCCAATATTCAAACAGCAAATCTCGGGTGACCGTTTGCAGCTTGGTGCTTGATGTTTCTCTGCAGCTTGGTGCTTGGAATTTGGCGCTTACTCCAGCAGGCCCGCGATCTTGCGTCCGGGTAAGGCAAGCACATGCGCTTTCTTGGCGGGGTAATCGAGGGTGCGGAACGCGCGGATTTCCTCGAGCCGCCTCATTGCATTTAGGGTGTCGAGGAATTCGGTGTAACGCGCGGCCAGCTCCGTGGTCTCGAGATAGCGGCTGCGCAGGTTCGCCGATTGAAAGGCGCCTGGATTCTCAGAGGCGAAGAGATGGAACCGGAGCCAGCGCCGATCCGTTCGGGAAACTTTTTGGGTCTTGCGAAAGAACGCGACGAAAAGGAGGAGGACCAGATAAGTATCGACCCGCGCCTGCACCTCGAGGTTCCGCGCAAAATCTTCGGAAGCTATCTCGCGATCGCCCTTCTTAAAGTGGAGCGCGGCGTGAAGGGCGTGATTGATCTCTTCCACGAAAGCGATCAAGGACCGGATGTTGCGGTCGCTCAGCCCGGCTCGCGGATCGTGCCGCTCGAGTTGTTCGATGAGCCAACGCGAATAATAAATCCCGACGTAAAGCTGGTCGTCCGCGCGCCGAAGAAAGGTGCGGGCCAGCTCGCTCAGCTCACGGGCGTTGGCCCCGGCCAGGGCGGAAAGCTGCGCGCAACGGCGTTGATCGATCAGGCAATCCTCCAGGTTGATCCCGACCTGCGCGTAGGTGCGTTCAAAGAGCCGCTGGATTTGGCTGAAAAGCGTCTCGGTCATAAGAGGAACGACGGATTTGGCTCTTCATCGAGATTGATTAACGAATCCGAGAGGCGGTTGAGCGCGACCCGGACCTCGCGGAAACGGTCAGCCAGCTCCTCATACACATCGCTCAAATCGCACCGGCGCGCGGTCGCGTGGGACGCGACGAGCTGATAGTTGGCCCGGCCGATCTGCTCGTAAAACGCAAGGTCCGGCGCCCCGCGCAAACTTCGGCGCTGAGTGTTCTCGTGAAAGATCCCGCTGAGAAAGAGCGAATAATTGCCAACGTGCGCCCGGAGAAGAAAGGCCTGTTCCGCGGTGGCCCGGGTCAGGGCGATCAGCATGTCGGACACGTATTGGCGTTCGTTTTCGCCGGATTGGTGCGGCGCGCGGAGGCCGCTCGCGTGCGAAAAGGCCTCGAGCAGCGAAGCCACGTAATCACACAGCTTGCGATCGGTGATGCCGACGTCGCGCAGGACGTGGCGGGCCAGGACATAAAAATAAAAATGCGACGAGATCTGGAGATGCCTTGTCCCGGAGAGGATCGCTTGGACGAGGCGCGGATTGTCCAGAACCGAATCGCGCGTTTCAGCGTCACTCAGGAGGTCGACCAGGGAAACGTGATCCGTTTGGGACCGGGCGAGAATGCGAACGACAAAATCGAAATCCGCCGCCGTAAAGCGCTCCCGACAATTCGCCCGGATCATCGGAATCGGATCATGAGCATCAGCGATGCCGGAAAGCAAGCCCGCTGATTTGGGCGCCGGAAATATCCCGCTTGTTTGCGCACCGTTTTTCCCCCTACGCTCGTTTCGAAATGAATTCGCAGCCTGTTTCAATCGTGGCGGTATCGATCTTTTTTGTTGTAACCCAGATGACGTTCGCCAACGGCGGGGCGTGGCAAACGGGTGTCCCGGTGACCGGGAACGCTGCGGCGACGGACCAAAAGAAATCGACCAACGTCACCATCGAGGAGGAAAACCTGACGATCGATCTGCACCAGGAATTCGCGGCCGTAGAAGTGCGTTACCGGATGAAGAACACCGGTGGCCAGGTCGAGCAGGATTTCTTTTTCCCGGTGGAGCGCTGGGCGGAAAGCGACAGCGAAGCGGACCCAACGACGCCGAGCGACCTGGAAGGGTACGCGATCAGCGCGGACGGCGCGGAGTTGAAGGTCCAGACCGTAAACGCGAAAGGGGAGCAACCGAAGCCGGAGAAGGACCGGAACGGGGAGGATTACTCAGCCGGCAGACGCCTTTGGAAAAAATCCAGTATCCCGTTCGCCCAGGGTCAGACCCGCGAAGTTTTGATTCGCTACCGCTCACCGTATGCGGCGAACCAAAGCTCGGTCTCGGAGGATTTCCACAGCGAGGCGAGCTACTTCCGTTACTCGCTTTCGCCCGCCGCGACCTGGAAAGGGCCGATCGGGAAAGGCACGATAACGGTCAATTACCTTCACCCATTGCCCGAAGACATTTCCATCGTAACGCCGAAAGATCGTTTTAAGAAAATCAACGACACCCAGTTCGTTTGGGAATTCGAAAACCTGAAACCAACGCTCGCTGACGACCTCAAGATCATCAGCCACCCCGCCTACGAAGCGTATGAGATGCGGCGAGAGGAGGGGGCGGAGGCGCAGAAACCGGTGCCGCAGGTGGATTATGTCATCCAGGGCGACCGCTACTTTCTCCAGCACACGGATTACGAGGCGACAGCCAGTTCGACCTTGAAACCAAATGGGGACCGGACCTACGACGTGGATAACATCAAAGTGAAGTATTCCGACAAGACGTGGGCTGAAGGAGTGGACGGCGACGGCATAGGCGAAAGCATTACGCTGAAGGTCCGGCGGTCTCTCCCCCTTCACGCAATCATGATCATGCCCGGCTATTTCTCCCGCGAGAATCAGGCGCTTTGGGGAAAGAACAACAGGGTGGCTGAATTAGAAGTGACGTTGAACGACGAGCACACTTTTTCCGCGAAAATTCCGGATGAAAAATTGTCGGCGGACTATCCGATTCCGGTCCGGAATTACGCAAAGCCGGTCAACACGGTGAAGCTAACGATCAAAGGGGTGCATAAGGGCACCTCTGCGCGAGATACCTGCATTTCCGCGCTGACGCTCCGAAGCAAGCTGTCCGAGAAGCCGAAGGTGACGCCGGCCCGGTAAGCCCGGTGGCGCGAACATCCGGCTTGTTTGAACTGGACCCGCTCCGATACCCTTTCGCTCCGATGATCCAAATGCGTATTTTTGGCTGGGCTCTGGGCCTCTTTCTCTGCTCCCACACTTTGTTGTTTGCTAACGGCGGGGCGTGGCAAACCGGCGTGCCCTTGACCGGCAACGGCGCGGCCTCGGCCGAGAAACGCTCGACTAACGTCACCATCGAGGACGAAAAACTAACGATCGATCTGCACCAGGAATTCGCGGCGGTGGAAGTCCGCTACCGGATGAAAAACACCGGCGACCGGGTGGAGCAGGATTTCTTTTTCCCGGTCGAACGCTGGGCCGAAGGTGATGGCGAAGACGCGGGGACAGCCAAGCTCGATCTCGAGGGTTACACCATCACCGCCGACGGCGTAGAATTGAAATCGGAAAACGAGGAGGCGAAAGGCGACAAACCGAAGCCGATCAAAGACGGCCGGTGGGATTTCGAGGCCGGGACTCGGCTCTGGAAAAAATCGAGCATCTCGTTCGAGGCCGGGCAAACCCGCGAAGTCGTCGTGCGCTATCGTTCGCCTTATGCCGCGAACGAAAGCGCCGTATCCGATGACGGGCATGTTACCGAGGCGTACTTTCGCTATTCGCTTTCGCCCGCTTCCACCTGGAAGGGCGCAATCGGACGAGGGAAAATAACGATCACCTACACACTTCCGAGGCCGGAGGAGGTCGTGATTTCGAAGCCGAAAGAGCGCTTCAAAAAAATCAGCGACACGACGTTTGAGTGGGAGTTCCAGAACCTGAAACCAACCCTGGCGGACGACATCCGGATCGTCGTCCATCCCGCTTACGACACCTATCAGCCGATGAACGAACACGTCGCGGAGGAGCAGAACCAAACGTCTCTTTCCGAATACGTTTTCGAAGGGAAACGCTATTTTCTTCAGCATAGCGATTACGATGCGGTGGCCAGCTCCACTTTGGCGCCCGAACCGGCGGCCACGCCGGAGCCGTCGAAGTCGCCTTCGGACGATGAAAACACATCGACCGAACCCGAAGGTGCGCGCAATTATAACGTCGACAACATCAAGGGAGTGGATGGCGGGACGTGGGCCGAAGGAGTCGACGGCGAAGGGATCGGCGAAAACATCTCGCTCAACGTGCACAAGCCGTTGCCGCTGGACGCGATCATGATCCAGCCCGGTTTTCGGATCGTGCCCGGTCCGCCGGAAAAGGAAGACCACTGGGCCAAAAATAATCGGATCGCTGAGCTGGAGATCACCCTGAACGGCGAGCACACCTTCAGCGCGAAGATTCCCGACGAAAAATTCATGGCCCTTTATCCGATTCCGGTCCGCGGCTACGCGAAGCCGGTGAAGACGGTCAAGCTCGTGATCAAAGCGGTGCACCGCGGCACGGACGCCCGCAACAGCACGTGCATTGGCTGGGTCGCGTTGCGCGGGAAGCTTACCCAAAAACCGAAGTACCAGCAGTCCCGGTGAGACCGCGCTGGCTGGCGCTGGCGGTGTTCGTAGCCTGCGCGCTGCCGGCGGGAGCGGCCCGGATCACGGTTCCAATCTACCTCGAGGACAGTCACGCCGGCTCCTTTTACTGGCTGGCCGAACATCTCGATCTCGACGAGCAATACACGCTGGTTCATTTCGACGCCCACAGCGACGCGTCGGGCATTTTCGATTCGGATCGGATCCGGGAGCGTTTGCGGCGAGTAGGGTCGTTGGAGGAACGGCAGCAGTTGCTGGCAAGCTGGCGCGCAGCGGGGGCCGTTCAATGTTACAACTGGATCGAGCCGTTAATGCCTGCGCCGATATCGCGCGTAATCTGGGTGAGCGGTCGAAAACGCCCGGAACAAAAAGAGGCGATCGAGCAGCTCGACGGGCATCTGGAAGCGGCTCCGCGAGCGGCCGGCTCTTTCCGCGAACATTATCAGGCGGTCAGCTTCGATCGGCTGCGTGCCGAGATGAAAGAAGACGGGCCGGTAATCGTTTCGATCGACCTCGATTATTTCGCCGACATTGCGACGGACCGCCGGGCCTCCGAGTTCGAACGAGTTTGGAGATTCGTGGCGGAATGCCGCAACCTTCGGGCGGTCACAATTGCGGTGTCCCGTCCGTATTTGAAAGACGACGAACAAGCGGATGACCTGCTGCGCCTGGCCCTGGAGGCATCGTTGTCGCTTCCGACCGCAGCGATCCAATTCGAACCGTTCCAGAAAGTCGGGAACGACCGATCGTTGCGCGCCCGGGAGTTTCAGAAGCGCAAGGAAGAGGTCCCGGCGTTTAGCCTGGCGAAGAGTTCCGAGAAAATGCGCGCGGTGTTGCTGGCAAATCGTGACCGGATCTTGACCCGAACGCGGAACGCGGCCTGGGAACAGCAGCTGGACGAATGGAAAAAGGAAACACCGGAAGTTCGACTCACGGTTAAAGACCGCGAACCCTCAACTGACGGCATTTGGCGCGTGCCGGTCTCGGATTCTGCCGAGGTCGAATTAGAAACTGAGCCGTCGGACGCGGCGGTGGAGCGAATCGAATGGATCGCGCTGAAGCCCGAATATCCGCGATGTAATTTGACCGCGAAGCGCGCGGACGAAATCGGCTTTGCGAGCGGCGCACCACCGCGGCCCCGGTGGCGGGAAAACAGGCTTGTCGGGGCGGGAACCACGATCTCCGTCACGGACGAAATTGGCGCGGTCCGGTTGAAGGCGAGGGTGGTTATCGGCGGTCATTTGCGCGAAACGCGGCCCATCGAGGTCCGGCGGTTTTCCAGTGCGGGCTTTCGTGCCGCGCTCACGGAACAATTTCGGTTGCCGTATCTTTTTGGCAGCGGCGAGCTGAGGGACGGCGTCGAGACCGGACCCGAGACTGGGTTCGGCGCCGATTGCGCGAACTTCGTCGTTTACGC
Source organism: Chthoniobacterales bacterium (assembly GCA_035536995.1). Classification (GTDB taxonomy): domain Bacteria; phylum Verrucomicrobiota; class Verrucomicrobiia; order Chthoniobacterales; family UBA10450; genus AV80. The sequence continues at coordinate 37,254 of DATLNB010000041.1, forward strand.
GCTCCGGCGACAGGGCCAGGCGGTTCCGTGGTCGAACCCGAAGCAGCTTCGAAAACACCTGGAGAGGCTCGCGGTCAATGCTCAAGCAGGTGGAACTCCGGTTGGGGAGACGGACGTCGGTGCGGGCTTGATCGTCCACTTTGGTAATCACGTTGCCGCGGTGATGGAAGACCGGCCGCCGCGCGGCACACTTGGACGAAACGATCTCGTGGCCCACCAGCTCGAAGGGATGCCGGAGATAGTGTCGTTAGGCAAGTTGTTGAGTACCCGGAAAACGAACCGTTTTGATCTTTATCGGGTGTGGAGCCCAAAGGCCGAGCCCGACCTTTTGTTCGGCGGCGATGTCATGCTCGGTCGGACAGTGGGGGCTGCAATCGAACAAGGCCTCAATCCGTTCGGCGGTATCCAGCCGCGGCTCGAGCGTTCTTCTTCCAACCTCGTGAATCTGGAATGCGTGCTCTCCGAAAAAGGGACCGCTTCGAGGGCGAAACGTTACTCATTCCGGGCACCGATCGCCGCTGGCCTCCTGCTCCGCTTGGCCCGGATCGATGCGGTTAGCCTGGCGAACAATCACGCGACTGATTTCGGCGAGGAAGCGCTCCTCGATTCAATCGTGAATCTCAAGGCGAGCGAGATTGCTTCGGTCGGCGCGGGCGCGACGACGGAACGGGCTTTCGCGCCGCACTTTTTCACAACTCCGACGGGCCGGAGAACAGCGGTCATCGCGCTCGACGATACGACCGATGACGTAGGCCGAGGTTTGATCGCGCGGGCGCGGGACCGGGCGCAGGTTAGCGACGCCATTACCGAGGCTCGCGCAGGAGCGTCTTTCGTTTTCTGTTTTGTGCATTGGGGCGAAGAGAACACGGTGAAAGTGACCGAGCGCCAGAGGGAGCTGGCGCGGTGGCTGATTGATCATGGAGTGGACGCCGTTGCCGGCAGCCACCCGCATTGCATTCAGCCTTTTGATTCCTACCGCGGTCGGCCCATTTTCTATTCATTAGGCAACCTGATCTTTGACGGGGCTCCAACCCTCCCGGGTTGGAATCGGGGGCACCTCGTCGAGTTCGATCTGGGGAAGACGCGGGCCCCTCTATTTCGATTGGTCCCGGTGCGACTCGACGCACGCGGGTTCCCAGAACTCGCCGAGGCGAACCAAACCTCCGAGTTACGCTGGACAGACCGCAACCGGCAAAAGGATCGCGATTGATCAGCCGGTGGCGGAGCTACGATTTACGGTGCCCCAGCATTTCGCTCTTCCAGGTGCGCGCGTCGACCCGGGTGAGATGTTTTTCCAAGCCACGCTGAAGCAACGGGCGATGCGGAATGTCACAGAGATGTTCGGCGATGAACCAGATATCTTCCTGCCGGGTCATCCAGTGGCGCGAATCGAACCGCGCCAGATCCACAGGCCGGGAATATCGGCGCAGGGTCCGTTGGCCGCGGAGATTGAAGTAAATGTGGAAGTAGCTCAGGGCGAGCTCGCGCAGCGTGCGATATACCGGCTCACGATATCGGCACCCCGCGAAATTCGATTTTGCGATGGCGCCCCAGTGCCCGCGGAATTTGTAAACCGCGATGACGTGGTCGGTGTCCTGGTCCGCTTCCAGATCAAGAATAAGCGGTGGGTACCCGATGACGCGCAGAGCAGCAGCGGCGAAGACCGCGCCTTCGAGGCAATGCGCGGTTTTTTCGCGCAAGACCTGGCGGGGCGACCAAGCGGTGCCGGCGAGGTGATAAGGGATCGCGTCCAGGAATCTTTGGATGCCGACCGGCGATTTGAGGGCGCGCAAGGTCCGAAGCTCCGCCGGCTTCATGTTGCTTCGCCAATCGCTCGGCCTGGTCATGGTTTGCCAGCGTTGTGATCGGCTGTCCATTGGCCGATCCGGAAGATGACGAATTCCGCCGGGCGCAACAGGGCAACGCCGACCAGGGCGATGAGCCTGCCGTTATTGATGTCGGCTTGCGTCATCGTTGAACGATCGCACCGGACAAAAAAGGCTTGTTCGGGTTTGCGGCCGACGAGCGAGCCCTTCCGGAATTCGATCAGGAGAAGCGATTCGATGTGGCGGCGGACGGTGCACCAAAGCCGTTCGCCGTTGGGTTCAAAGACCACCCATTTCGTGCCGCAATCGACGGAGCGTTTCAGGTACGCGAGGTAACTCCGCAGGCTGACGTATTTCCACTCCGGTTCGGAACGCATGGCGACCAGGCGAACGTAGGCCGGATTCGCCATTGCAAAAGCGCGGGCTGAGGCTTCAATAACGAGCCGTATTTCTCGTTGGGGAAGGGTGGCTGAGTCCGGTTTAAGGCACTCGACTCGAAATCGAGCGTGGGGTTAAACCCACCGTGGGTTCGAATCCCACCCCTTCCGCCATTTTATCCAAGCGCCGGCAAGGCCTAAGGAATTGCAATTCAACGGTTAAAACACGCGAAAAAAGTTTACAATTTTCGGCTTGCCGCGAGGTCACCACCCCCTTCATGTTGTAGGTCCGCGGGACACCCTCCGCTAGTAATTGTTGTTGGACGCAGTTCGCCTCTCGTTCACACGTTATTGGCTGGGCTGTTCACTATTATTCACCGCAATTCTCAACTTCGCTCCGTCCAATCCCTGCCATGATCCAACTTAAACCCGGCCTTTCACCCGCCTCGCTCAACCGCCCCCGTTCCAAGTCGGTTCGCAACGCCATCCGCGCCTCGAAAAAGAAGAGCAAAGGCCTGAGGTTCGAGCGGGTGTTTAGCGACCAGAACGTGGCGCCATTTGACCAGGTGGATTGGGAACGGCGCACGGCAGAGATCACCGACGACGGCGGCAAGGTGATCTTCAAGCAGGAAAACATCGAGGTGCCGAAGAGCTGGAGCGCGCTCGCAACCAAGATCGCGGTATCCAAATATTTCTATGGCGACATCGCGAACGGAACCGACCCGCACACAGGTGGGCGGGAAACCTCGGTCCGCCAACTGATTCACCGCGTCACGCGGACAATCACCGATTGGGGCATCGCCGACGGTTACTTTGCCAACGCAGAAGCGGCCCGGATTTTTTACGATGAGCTGACCTGGCTCTGCGTGAACCAGCATGGCGCGTTCAACTCACCGGTCTGGTTCAACGTTGGTCTCTACCACCAATACGGCACCGGGCGCGAAGCCGGAGCCGGCAATTACTTTTACAATCGCGAAGCGGGCATGGCCGAGCGGGCGGCCTCGCAATACGAATATCCGCAGGGAAGCGCCTGCTTCATCCAGAGCGTGCAAGACACGATGGAAGACATCATGCGCCTGGCCATGAGCGAAGCGATGCTCTTCAAGTACGGGAGCGGCACCGGGAGCGATCTTTCGTCGTTGCGCAGCACCCGGGAAAAATTAAGCGGCGGCGGGAAACCGAGCGGGCCGCTTTCGTTCCTGAAGGTTTACGACCAGGTGGCCAACGTGGTGAAGAGCGGCGGCAAAACCCGCCGTGCTGCGAAGATGAACACGCTCAAGGACTGGCATCCTGACATCGAGGAATTCATCGACGCCAAGCAAAAGGAAGAGAAGAAAGCCTGGGCGCTGATCGAGCAGGGATATGACGGCAGTTACAACGGGGACGCCTACGGCTCGGTCATGTATCAGAACGAGAATCTGAGCGTCCGGGTGAGCGACGAGTTCATGGACGCGGCGGTCGAGGATCGCGAATGGTGGACGAAGCGGGTCCGGGACGGAAAGCCGTGCGAGAAAAAGGAAGCGCGCGCGTTGCTCCGGAAGATCGCCGAAGGGACCCACATCTGCGGCGATCCGGGGATGCAATTCGATTCGACCATCCACAAATGGCACACCTGCAAGGGGACCGATCGCCAGAACTCGACGAACCCGTGCTCGGAATATCTTTTCCTCGATAACACGGCCTGCAATCTGGCCTCGCTCAACCTGATGAAGTTCAAGGGCGAGGACGGCGTGTTCGACGTCGAGCGCTTCAAAGCGGCTTGCCGCCTCTTCATTACCGCCCAGGAAATTCTGGTGGATAACGCGAGTTACCCGATCAAGGAGATCGCGGAAAACTCTCACATCTTTCGCACCCTGGGCCTTGGATACGCAAATCTCGGGTCGCTCATCATGAGCTACGGCTACGGTTACGATAGCGTGGAAGGCCGGGCGCTCTGCGGCGCGATTACGTCGATCATGACGGGCGAGGCCTACGAGCAAAGCGCGCGTCTGGCCCGGGCCATGGGACCGTTCCCCGGTTATCGCGACGCGCGTTGCAGCGGCGTTTCGAAGCCGGTTGCCAAAAACAACGTCGCGGCAATGCAGGAAGTGATTGAGCTACACCGCTCAGCCGTGGGCGAGATCGCCGCGAACGAAGAGTTCGCCTACCTGAAAGAGGAAGCGGCGAGGGTTTGGGAAAGCGCCGCTGAGCTGGGCAAAAAGCACGGTTATCGCAACGCCCAGGTCACGGTTCTCGCGCCGACGGGGACGATCAGTTTCCTAATGGATTGCGACACGACCGGGATCGAGCCGGATATCGCGCTGGTTAAATACAAACTGCTGGCCGGCGGTGGAATGCTGAAGATCGTAAACCAGACGGTTACTCCCGCGCTGGAGAAGCTCGGATACAATTCCGAGGAGATCGAGCGGATCATCGCCCACATCGACGCGTTCGATACGATCGAAGACATCGCCGATTCCGACGGGTCGACGATTTCCAGCGGGTTGAAGCCGGAGCACCTGCCGATCTTTGATTGCGCGTTCAAGGCCTACAAAGGCCAGCGCAGCCTCGGTTACATGGCGCACCTAAGGATGATGGCGGCGGCGCAGCCTTTCCTGAGCGGCGCAATTTCCAAGACGGTCAATATGCCGGAGACCGCGACCGTGGAGGAAATCATGCACACCTACATCGAGGGATGGCGCCTGGGCTTGAAGGCGATCGCCATTTACCGCGATGGCTCTAAGCGTTCCGCGCCCTTGAACACGCGGAAGACGCGCGACATGGGCACAGCCGAGGAAGCTTCGTCTTGCGAGGTTTTGGTCGGGCCGGAAGAGCTGCAAAACCGGATCCTCGAGCTCGAAAACGAGATCACGATGTTGCGGAGCCGGATGAACCAGCCGGTCAGGCATCGGATGCAGGACACCCGGATGTCGTTGACCCACCGTTTCGAAATCGCCGGGCACGAAGGCTACATCACGGTCGGACTTTACGAAGACGGCCAGCCCGGGGAGCTCTTCATCACCATGGCAAAGGAAGGCAGCACGATCGGTGGCCTGATGGACACGGTCGGGACGCTGACTTCAATCGCGCTTCAGTATTGCGTGCCGCTGGAAAGCCTGGTCAAGAAGTTCGCCTATCAGCGGTTTGAGCCTAGCGGGTTCACCAAGAATCCCGATATCCGGAACGCGACCAGCATTACCGATTACGTGTTTCGCTGGCTCGGTTGCCAGTTCATCAAAGGTTACAAGGAAGCGACCTCACCTTCGCGCGGCCAACCGGAGCTGCCGATGAAAGAGATCAGCGACATGGAAAAGAAGGCGGTGAACCGTCCCGTGTCCGACCTGCCGCGGACAGCCGACAGGGACCTGATCGATATCGTGGCTGGCCACGTCCCGAACGAGGGCAGCCCGCACGTAGCCAGCAACGGCCACACCCACGCCGAGCGCGTCGCCGAAGCCCTGGGCAATATGTTCATGGACACCACCTGCTCGCATTGTGGAAGCACTAAGGTCGTGCGGGCCGGGGCGTGTGGTGTTTGCACCGAATGCGGCACGAGCCAGGGGTGTAGCTGAAAAAGAGGGCCTTTCAGGCCATGTTCCGGCCGCGTCATGCAACTTGAAATTTTCACGCTCTGCGACGCGGCAACGGAGCACGCGGGGAAATTGAACATTATTGGGACGTTCGATGCCCTACGGGCGTTTGAGGCGCCCGTAGCCCATCCACAATGTGCAATCGCCGGCCGGCTCCGATTCGAGGCGATCGAGGAGGGCGAGCACAGGGTCACGCTGACCTTCGCGGACGAGGATGGGAACATCGTGATGCCGAAATTTGATTCGGCGCTTACGGTGCAGTTCGCGCCGGGACAGCGAACCGTAACTTCGCATTTCGTCATCCTGATCCAGCAGATACGGCTGCCGAAGTTCGGCGAATACACAATCGACCTCGCGATGGACGGCCGGCAACTTGGGTCGCTGCCCTTCTACGTGACGAAGCTGGAACGGCCTACGTCCTGAAAGGCCTGGGTGCCGCGCTGCGGCATTTCTGAGCGCCCGATAATTGAGCGCCCGGACGGGTGCGACCCGCCGTTCGCTGCTTAAAAATATCGGTTGTCAGCAGGGTTAGAATCCACGATCTAATCCCGCGCAATCGAGCCGGCTCTTGCGCCTCCCCCGATTCCTAAAGGAACCGGGGTGAACCTTTAAAGCGATTTCAGGAGTGTAGTTTATGAACGAAGCGGAAATTCAACGGCAAAAGGAAATTAAGGAAGCCGAGGAACTGCTTTTCACCGGGCCCCAGGCGCTGGGGTTCGCGAAAGGACTTTTTCTGGGCAGTTTCGTGTCCGACTGGGCAATGCCGTATCCCCGGATTCCAGCCGCCCAGCAAGCTGAGCTGGATAAATCGCTGGCTGAAATCAGGCAATTCCTCGACCAGGAGCTTGACCCCGCGGCAATCGATCGGAATGCCGATATCCCAAGGAACGTGATCGATGGGTTGGCCCGGACGGGTGTTTTAGGAATGACCGCACCGAAGGAGTTCGGCGGCCGTGGATTTTCCCAGCGGGCTTATTGCAAGATTTTGGAAGAGATCGGCGCCCGCTGCGCTTCAACTTCGGTTTTCACCAATGCGCATCATTCGATTGGGATTCGAGCGCTACTCCTTTTCGGGACCCGCGAGCAAAAGCAGAGATGGCTGCCGCCGCTTGTTAATGGGCAGCAGCTCGCGGCCTTCGCCTTGACCGAGGAACAAGCCGGCTCGGACGCGGCGAATGTCCAGACCACGGCGACGCCGCGCCCCGACGGTTCGCATTTCATTCTGAACGGTGAGAAGCGCTACATCACGAACGCGTCGATTGCGCAGGTCCTGACGGTGATGGCACGGACGCCTGTGCCCGGGTCGGACAAAACAGCGATCACCGCGTTCCTGGTCACGCCCGACATGCAGGGGTTCACGATGCTGGAGCCGCGGATGGAGAAGCTCGGTATTCGCGGGACGGCAACGGGGCGCTTTGCGATGCGCGACATGGCAGTGCCGAAGGAAAACATCCTCGGCCCTATGGGCAAGGGATTGAAGGTGGCGCTGACCGTGCTGGATTTCGGTCGGACGACTTTCGGCGCTTGCTGCACGGGCGCGGCCAGGACGTGTCTGCAGCTCGCCGTGGAGCATGCTAACAAGCGCCGGCAGTTCAAAAAGACGTTGGGCGATTTCGACCTGGTGAAGAAGAAAGTCGCACGGATGGCTGCCGACGTTTACGCCATGGAAGCGATGACGGCGGTGACGGCGTCGCTGATTGACCGGGGCCTCGAGGATTACATGGTCGAAACAGCAATGCTGAAAGTGTTCACGACCGATCGACTCTGGGAAGCCGTGAACGACGCGTTCCAGATCTACGGCGGCTCGGCCTATTTCACCGACCTGCCGCTCGAGAGGATGTTGCGCGACGCGCGGATCAATCAGATCGGCGAGGGGAGCAACGAAGTCCTGACGTCATTCATCGCCCTGGTCGGGATGCGCGGGCCGGGGATGGAATTCAAGGAAATCTACGACACGATGTTCAATCCGGCTCGCGGGCTCGGCAAAGCCTGGACCGCCGGAATGAACCGGCTCGGGGCCGCAGTGAAAGTTCCGAGTGTCCCGGTGAAGAGCGAAAGCCTGCGAGCTCCGGCTGCGCAGCTCGGCCGTTTGATCTGGCGGTTCAATTTCAGCGTGAACCGCGCCCTGATAAAATACCGCGAACCTGTCATGGACATGCAGTTGATCCAGGAACGGATCGCCGGTACCGCGATGGAGATGTTCGCGTCGGCCTGCGTGATTAGCCGGCTGGACTCAGATCTCCAGGGTGTCGCGCAGAACGGCGCCTCAGCGCCAGCGAGCCGGAAAGCGGCCCAGCTTTTCCTGCGACAATCGTTCCAGCGTATTCGCCGTTTCCTGAGCGAATTAACTGACAACGATGACGGCGAGTTACTCGCGACCGCGAATTCCGTGCTTGGGAAAACAGAACGCGCGGGCTCCAACGGCAGTTAGCTGGAGATGCGGACAGGAACAAGAATCTGTTCGCTACTATGACAGTTCGCGGCCGGACGGCGGCTATCGCCGCGCTGACCATTGTTATCGTCGCGATTCCGCTGTTGCAGGCTTTTGACGCTCCTGGCTTTCATATGGACGAGGGTTTTCTCCTCGTCTATCCCGAGCTCATCCTCAAAGGGCACCTTCCTTATCGCGACTTCGAAACCTTCTACGGTCCCGGGGGTCCCTACGCGCTGTCTGCTGTTTATGCGATTTTTGGCGTAAATATCGTGGTCGAGCGGGCGATCGGATTGATTTACCGATTGTTGATCGTCGGCGCGGTATTCGGCCTCGCGCGACGGTGGGGAATCGGCGTCGGGGTTGGCTGCTCATTGATCGCCGGCCTGCTCTTGGTGGACACGGGGGTCGTTGCTTTTGCCTGGATCGGAGCGATGGCGTTTGGGCTTTTGTCGTTATGGTTGAGCGCAGAGCTCGAGAAAAAATGGCGATGCGCCGTGGGCGGTTTTTTCGCGGGCGTCGCCTTGCTTTATCGCCTGGACATCGCTCCAGCTGTAATCGCGGCGGCCATTCCTCTTCTGCTGCATATGAATGGAGGCGCTCGCTGGCACTGGCTCGGGGGTGCCGCCGCTGGAATTCTCCCGTTAGGTGTGATCACGCTGCTGGCCGGCGTCGGGCCTGTGTTCGAAAACTTGTTTTTACTGCCGGTGTTGTATTCCAGTCCGGGCCGCCGTTTGCCGCTTTCATCTGCGGACAGTTATGTCGTTTGCCTCTTCTTCACTCATGTCATCGCGAGCATTGTGAACGTGGGGACCGCCATCATTACCGTCCGTCGATCGGGTAGCGAGACGAATGCGCGCGTTTTTCTCGCATGGGCTCTTTTCGGGCTTTTTCTTACTCACCAGGCCTGGCAACGGCTGGATTTTCTTCACGTGCTCTATCCGGCGTTTGTTTCCATCGCCTTGTTACCGGTCTCCCTATTGATGGTTTCAAAACCGACCGAGAGCGATCGCGTCGGCATGGGCCGCGCGACTTTGGCGACCCTGACCGTATTTGCGCTCGTAACGCTGGCGGCGCCGCGACTCTTGATGCGATTCCACGAAGCGGTCGTGACGATTTTTGTTTCACCCGCTGCGCCCACGGTTTTTCTGGAGCACAACAACCGGTCGTTCCCGTTTCGCTCACAAGAGAGTGCGCGAGAAACAGGCCGCGTGCTGGAGCAGCTCCAGCGGCTTTCGAAACCCGGCGAACGACTATTTGTCGGTCCCGCGGATCTGCGCCGGACGAATCTCACCGACACGTTCATCTATCATTTGATGCCTCAGCTTCGGCCCGCAACCTATTTTCTTGAGATGAATCCATTCTCGGCGAATCGCACCGGCTCACGGCTCCCTGCCGATTTGGAAAGTGCTGATTGGCTTGTGCTAAACCGTCGCTGGGATAATTGGAAAGAGCCTAACCGATCCGGAGAGTTGGGGCCTGATGCGCCGAACGAGGTAGTGCGGCAACGCTTCCGCTTACTCGGCGAATACGGAAGCTATCTGTTGTTCCAAAAGAAGCAGGGTGAAGGCGCCGGCGACTAGAGCTTGGCGGGGACACTGATAACGGCTGCGGCCTCGACGATGGAGGGAGGGCTTGACCGGCTTATACCGCGGGCAAAAAGCTCCCGGGCATTTAGATTTTTCCATCGCAAACAAGGCGCCTCTACCAACCGATAACTCAAATAGGCCAGGGCCCCGATGATGACCAACGACCAGGCGAAATAGGCGATCCACCCGTCTTCCTGCACTCCCGAAAGCGCGAGAGTCTGCTGCACCGGAAATGCGTAGATGTACGTCCCGTAAGAGTAATCGCCCTTCGCATCGAAACTCGAGAATGGAAGATTGAAAGCCAGCCAGAGAAAGGCGTAGCTCAGGAAGATAGGCGCGGCGACACCGAACCAGCCCAGCGGCAGGCTCGCGACGAGCGCGCCTACGCACGCGGCGAACGCCCAAAACGAGGACGGGATTTTCTCGCGGTAGAGGAAACACACACTGCCGACGGAAAAACAGAGGCCAAGCGGTAAAAAAATTGATAATCCGGGGCACGCAAAGGTTTGGGAAAAGCTTCGCGGCCAGAAGTAGCTGTAGGCGTGCAGAAACAGAAGAACGCCGAACATTCCTGCGACACATAATCGCGCCCGGCGAATGATGCCGCACAGAGCTAAAGCCGCGACGCCAAGGTAACAGGCAACTTCGAAAGGGAGCGTCCAGAGCGAGCCGTTGATCTGGTATGGGAACGGATTACGGCTCAACAAACCGGCGATGCTCTGCGGAGACACATTTAGGACGCCCAGAAGAGTGAACCCGTTGGAGTGAAACAGTGCCCCGTTGTGAAGAATATACGCTTGCGGCGACGTGCTGGGCGCCGAGAAGATCCGGAGAAAGCTGCCGTACTCGACGTACGCGAAATAGGGCGCAAAAACGAAGCCGCAGACAACGAGACAGACCCAGTAACCCGGAAAGATTCGAAGGAACCGGTGCCAGAGGAAGCGAGCAACGGAGACTCCGCTCGCGGCGCTGCGAGTAATCAAAAAGCCGCTTAAAACGAAAAACATTCCAACCGCCACCAGGCCGATCGTGTGGCGCCCCTTCGTCAAAGCCTCGAGGGCATCGATTCCAAACCCGCCCACCGGAAAGCTGTGCGAAAATACGACCAGAACGGCCAGGAACAGACGAAGGAAACCGAAGGCGTTATTCTTCGGGTCGAACGCCTCCGCGAAAGTGGGACGGGTTCGCGGTGAAATCGAGGAGGTGGGACGCACTCAGTCCATTTAGCAGGAACCATGCTCCGACCCACCCGGGTGCACCGTGTGCTTGCTCGACAAAACGCCGCGGTCGCTGGCTTGAATCTAGCTCTTTCGCCGTGGATGCGACTCAATGGTCTGGAACCCATGGCGTCCGATTCGATCGATCTCGGTCGGAACCGGCTCCTTATTTTTATCGTCGCGTATAACGCTCAGACGACGATCGAGAAAGTGTTGAGCCGGATCCCGCGCAGTTTGCGAGGGGGAAACGTCGAGGTGCTCATCATCGACGATTCATCGCAGGACAACACCTTTCAAAACAGTCTCCGTTATCAATGGCGGAATACGGAACATAAAATCACCGTTTTGCGCACTCCGGAAAACCAGGGGTACGGCGGCAATCAAAAGCTTGGGTATCGTTACGCGATCGATAACGGATTCGATTTCGTCGCGCTAGTTCATGGCGACGGACAGTATGCGCCGGAGAAATTGCCAAACCTGCTTGGACCGTTGGTTAACCACGAGGCCGACGCCGTTTTCGGCTCGCGTATGATCGACAAAAAGGCGGCACGTGCCGGCGGGATGCCTGCTTACAAGTGGATCGGGAACCAGATCCTGACCGCGTTTCAGAACCGAATGCTCCGGACCGGACTTTCCGAATTTCACTCAGGTTACCGGCTTTATTCGACCGCGGCGCTGGCCCAAATCCCGTTCGAAAAAAACACGAACGATTTTCATTTCGACACCGAGATAATCGTCCAGCTCGTAATGAAAAAACTGCGGATCGCAGAGCTCCCGATCCCGACGTATTACGGCGACGAAATCTGTCACGTGAACGGGATGAAGTACGCGTGGGACGTCTTCAAAACGATGCTCAAGGCGCGGTTCCACGAGATGAACCTGCTCTTCGATCGGAAGTTCGATGTCTTGCCACCGGAAGAAAATTACGATCTCAAGCTTGGTTACGCCTCGTCGCACACTGCGGCGATCGGCGCGGCGAAGGCCGGTGGCCGCGTCCTCGATATCGGCTGCGGCCGAGGCTACGTCGCCCGCGAGCTGGCAGCGAGAGGCTGCCAGGTTACGGGAATGGATCAATACATCCCGGACTCCGCTCCGGAGAACGCCGGAATCGAGTTTATCCGTTGGAACCTCGACCACCCTGAGTTCCCGGTGAACGTGTCGGGCTTCGACCAGGTGATGATGCTCGACATTATCGAGCACCTGAAGCAGCCCGAGAATTTCATGGACGAATTGCGGTTCGCCGCGGCGTGTAAACGGCCCGAGGTGGTCATCACCACGGCGAATATCGGGTTTTTCGTGACCCGCCTTATGTTATTTTTCGGCCAGTTCAATTACGGGCGAAAAGGCATCCTCGACGCGACCCACACACGCCTCTTTACGTTCCGCTCACTCAAGGCGCTTCTGGAGCAATCCGGTTACAACCTGCTCGAAGTTCGCGGCATCCCCGCGCCGTTCCCGAAAGCAATCGGGGATAATTTTGTCTCCCGTTTCCTTCTCCGGTGCAACCAGGGGCTGATCCGGTTGAGCAGAGGATTTTTCTCCTACCAGATTTTCGTTCGCGCGGTCGCCAAGCCGACCGTACACAATCTGCTCGGTGAGACGATCGAGTCCAGCGACAGGCTCCGCGAATCGGTCCTGAAGATCGCCTGCTGATTATTTCAGGATTTGCAGGGCCCGGAGCAGGCCGGCGGTGACCAGCTCGTAGAGGTCATGCTGAACGAAGAAGATGTAGTATTGGCGCAGATCGATCGCGCATAGCATCAGGATTGCGAGCACCATCAGGACTTCGCGGCGGCGAAAATCGCGGGTGACCTCCGCGAGACAACCAATTGCGAGATACCGCAGAGGCAGGTCCCACATGTTCGTGTAGCGAAGGTTCATTCCATAACGGATGTTACACATGATCACGTAGGTCGTGACGACGAAGCCAAGGAGGTAAAGCGATGCTTTGTCGGCGAATTTCAGACGAAAGATCGCGCCCCAGGCGAGGAGGAAAATCAACGGGCTCGCGAGAAGCAGGTCGACCAGGTAGCGATACCACGGCCCGTCACCAGTGGCGATGGCGTAGGGAAGAACAGAGGCCTTGCTCACAACTAGTCGATAGGTCGAAATAAACGTCTCGGCACCGCCGCAGAGGAAAATCAAAGTGACCACTCCCAGAAGCGGACCAGCAACCATGACCAGGAGGAGGGTGCGGGTGACGGTTCCGAAACGCAGCCAGCGATTAGCCCCCGCCAGCGCCACTAATCCGATGTAGGCGAAAAAAGCGTTCTCCTTCGTGAGAACCATCATGGCGAGACTGAGGCCGAACAAGGAAAGACAAAGCGGGTCGTTAGGCCGGCGCAGATTTTCCCAAAGAAGGAAGAGACACAGCGTGGCCCAGAACGCGAAGAAACCGTCGATGAGGGCATGTTGCGCCATGTGGATCTGGGTGGGCGCGCAACTCATAAGTGCAAACACGCCCAACGCCCAAATGGGGCCCGCCAATCGCCACGCGAACGCGGCCGAAAGGAAGAGCAGCAGGATACTGAACAGGCAGGATACCCGGTGCAGCGACAGCAACGCATCAGCGCCCGTGACCTGGTGCCAAAGATAAGCGGAGAAAATGTAGAGAAACCGGGTCGGGGGAAGAATAACGGCGGCCAATTTTTGCTGCGTCTCCACGTAATGCTCCGCGAAGTCGGGATAGCTCGTTACGCCGTGATTGATCAGGTCTGTGACGTAGCCGCGGTAAAGACCCTCATCGTAACCCAGCCCGGTAAAACCGGCCGACGGATAAATCCGAAGAAAGGTGCCAAGAATGGCCACAACAACAAAACCGAGAAGGACGAGGCGCGACAATCGCCGAGGGGCTGTGGAGTCTGGATCCGAGGTCATTTCTTATTGAGTTGGTCCTGTAGCGCTTTGAACTCCACCTGGCTAGAATCAAGTTCGATCGCTCGCGCGGCTTCAAGACGAGCTTCCTCGGACTTGCCGGCTGCTTCGAGAGCCGTGGCCAGAAGATAATGCGTCCTCGCATTGCGCGGATCGAGGTCGAGGGCCCGCCGATATTCAGTTATCGCTTCGGAGGTTTGTCCCGCGCGTTCCAACGCCATCGCGAGGCGCAAATGCGACCGCGCATCTTCCGGCGGAATGTCTTTCGCTTTGCGAAAATGCTCGATCGCTTCGCTTCGGTCGCCTTTTGCCCAAAGCGCGGTCGCCAGGTTCGTGTAGGCATCGGCAAAATAGTCGCGCAGTTCGATCGCTTTTCGGTACTCCGCGATCGCGTCCGCGTGGCGGCCCTTTCGTGCAAGCGCGATCCCGAGAACATTGCGGAGGAGTGCCGGGCTGAGATGGGAGGCGGTTTCCTTATCGTTCCGACCGGTAAGGGCGCTTTGCAGATGCTGCACCGCCTCGTCGATCCTGTCGCGGTCGAGGGCAAGAAGCGCGAGATTGTAATTGGCGACGTCGTTGTTCGGCGAGACGGCGATTGCACGCCTCCAGAGTGTTTCGGTGTTGCGCCACGAAGATGTCTGCGCCCAGGCAAGGCAGGATAGGGCAAGAATCGCGACCGGCCCAATGACCATCCAAAGGCGCCTGGCTTGCGAGAATCGGGAAGCCAGGTCGCCTGCAAGCCAGGTCAACGCCGTATACAGCCCGATTTGCGGCAGATACGTGTAGCGATCCGCGTGGGCTTGGAGCCCGACCGGAATGAGGCCGAGAGTCGGAAGTAAACAGACAAGATACCAAGACCAGCCAACGATCAGGTACGGGCGCGCCTTCCGGAACTGAGCAACGAGAACGCTGATCAACGTAAGTAATCCGATCGAAGAGAGAACAGTGGCCGATGGCCATCCGTTGGGCGGCTGCGGGTAGAATACTGCGAGGTCTACGGGCCAAAACATCTGTTTGATGTAAGTCACGCAGGCGATCGAAGCGTTGCCCAGTCGCGACAAGAGCGGAGTTTGTTCCCCGTACCCGACCGTCGACTTCTGCGCAATCAGAGTTGCAACGCCGACCGCGAAAGAGAGAAGAAGGAGCGGAACTTTTTCGAGAATCACGATGGGAATCGGACGCTTCGTTTGGGCCTGGGGCTCCCGTCTTTCAAATCGTTGCAACGGCCAATAGTCCAGCGCGAGAAGGATTAGCGGCAGCGTCACCAGCATCGGCTTCGCCATTAAACCGAGTGCAAACGCGATGGTAACCCCCAGGTAGCGCGATACGGCCGGCCGCGCCGCATAACGCGCATACATCGCGAGGGTAACCATAAAGAAGAACGCGCTAAGAACGTCCTTTCGTTCTGCAACCCACGCCACGGACTCGACGCGCAACGGGTGGACGGCGAAGACAGCAGCTACGAACGCGCTCCGCCACGTTGCCCCGGTCATTAAACGGAGCGTAAAAAAAAGCAAAACCGCCGCCCCGTTATGGAGCAGCAGGTTCGTCAAGTGATGGCCGGCCGGATTCAGCCCGTAAAGCTGAGCGTCCAGCATGTGGGAGAGAGTAGTGAGCGGATGCCAGTTGCGCGCCTGTGGCTGAGTGAAAGCCGCGTGCACGCCGGAAGGGGTAAAGCCGCCTGTGACCACAGGGTTTTGGTAGACGTAATTTTGGTCGTCGTATGCGACGAACTGGTGTTGCAAGGTTTGACCAAAGATCAGCCAGACAAGGCTCGTCAGGCCGGCGCAAATGAGAAGGCTGCTGCGGGGAGCCATCGCGCTTCGGTGGCCTGCAGCGGCACCTCCGTCATTTATCATTGAGCCGCTCCTTAAATTCCCTGTATTCGGGCTGGCTCGGATCCAGTTCGGCCGCCCGCGCAGCTTCGCTTTGCGCTTTGTCGCGATCGCCGGTCAGCTCATGCGCTTTGGCGAGGAGGTAATGCGTTTTCGCATTGCCGGGCTCAAGAAGCAGAGCGCGCCCAAAAAAATCAAGTGCCTGGACGGGCTCCTTCGCATTCAACGCGATAACGCCGAGATTGTTGAGAGCACCTTTGTGTTGCGCGTCCACCTTGAGGGTCGCTTCATAAAAATCGCGGGCGCCTGCGGGGTTGTTCTGAGCAAGACGAAGGTTGCCGAGCGCGAAGTTGGTTTCTGCGTTGTCTGGGACAAGAGTGCGGGCGCGTTGAAGATGATTTTCGGCCAATGTGAGATCGTTCGTTTCGAGAGCGAAGCGGCCGGCGTTGAAGGCCTCCAGTGCCCAAAGCGACGGATCGTAACGTGGAATCGCGACAAACAACGTGATCACACTGACGACTCCAAGCTGCGGCGCGACCTTGGCATAATCTAACTTTGCGCAGTGGTCCCAAAGCCGGTGCAATCCCAGGGCGCCCAGCACCAGTAAGCCTGGTACAACAGGGAGCCGGTACCGTTCCGTCACGAAGACTGGCAGGATGGCCACGACGTGAAGCGCGATCGCCGCAGTGATCCATCGCGAGGCCGAAAAGGGCCGCCACGAAAAGACAGCTCCGGCCAAGCCAAACGCCGCGACCAATCCAAAATGAAGGCCAGGAAAGAGCACCCGGTCGTCGCGCAGGTTTACGATCACGCCGAGATCGTCGTATTCGAATGCATTCCAGAAGTTGGCGGCTTTTCGGCCGAGCAAGTTGAGCCAGGCGCCAGGATTTGTGAGGATGAACCCGCGCGCTTTGGCGGACCAATAACGAGAAACCTCGGATCGCTTCAAGGTTCGACCGGCAGCCCGTTCTGCTTGCTGGATTGAATCGTGCAACATCTGCGCCTGGCCGGCGTGCAGGCCGGGGAATCGCGGATACCCGGTGGCCTCGGGATTGTTGCCCAGCCAAAGATTGATGCCGCTGTGGGCGGAGAGAAAAACGGGATCACGCGCGACGAACCGGTTGTGAATCCAACAAGGGGCGGAGCCGACGAAGATTCCGGCGATTAATAGAACCATGGCGCCGAGCCAGCGAGGGCCGGTGGTCCGCCGAAGAAAAATGGCCGCCAGGAAGAGAGGCACGAGAAAAAGGATCGTGGCGACTCCCATGGCAGCGAAGCCCGTCAGAACGCCGTAACCCAGGCAGCGAAGTGGCGTTGGCGGGCTTTCCGTCCTAACGATCAGCCAGACCAACAGCCAGAAGACGAAAACCACTCCAGCGGTCGGCATCAAGATCGCCGAATAAGCCGCCGCGGAAACGAAGAAGCACCAGCCACCCGCGGCGAGGATTCCGGTGATAGTTGCGCCCTTCGTCGATACGCCCAGGCCGGGCTTCAACAGATGAACGGTAGTTTTAAAAATAAGAACCGCCGTTCCGGCGTCCAGGCACGCTTGAAAGAGACCGGGAATAAATGGGCTGTTGCCAAAGATTCGGAATAGGAGCGCTAGTAAGAACGGATAGAGCGGCAACCCGTAAAAGGCTTGGTAGTCAGTCCACTGGCCGTGGAGGATTTGTTTCGCCCAGTCATCATAAAATTGCATGTCGCTTCCGCTCGAAAAGAGCAGCGGAGAGGAAGCGAGCCGGACTAGCGCAACAAGACGAACCAGAAAAACGGCGCCAAACAGATAGTGGGAGCAAGAGGGGGAACGAATGGCCTTTAAAAGCTGGAGCAGGCCCGGTAATCGAGACATGTCAATTTTCCGCAGACTCGCGGCGCTGGATTCTAATGGGACCAAGAGGCACACGCGCGAGGCTCGACACGGTGGGATTATTTCGACCGGGTACCTTCTCCGCCCAAAGAAGCCGGGCATAATCGACGAACAATGCCTCGGCCTCGTAATCCCCGGGTTGCAGACGGGAGCTCAAAGTGACCTGCCACTTTTCGATATGCTCACCGCCCGAACGTTCGGGGCTGCACAGACCGCGCGAAATCGTAATTGCCGCTCCACCATTTTGCGGCATAAGTCGGAGCAGCATCCACGGAAAGAGCACTCGTTCATCTTGAAAGCTCCAGTTCATCGCGATTTCAAGACCGGCGTCGGAAAGCACGTCGGTCGTCAGGCGGATCTCGTTTAGGGTGGTGTGCTGATCGATGACCACGGGTCCGGCCGAACGCGTAACCCCGGTCGCAATCTCCGGTGACGCTGTCCCATTTCGGAAGACCGTCAGTTCATTCGAAGAAGTAATTGCCCAGGAGGAACGCTTCAGGAAGTCGTGCAGGAGCCGATCGCTTGATGGAATTACCCGATTGTCCACGGTCTTCATGGCTGGATGATAGTAGCCGGCACCGGAATCGAAGGTGGCGGAATCATCGTAGTCGATAAGGACGAAATCCGTCCGGTGCGGGGGCCGATATTCACCGCGGCTGAGGGTCTTCAGGCCTTTCAAAATGAAGTGCAGCGAAAATAATTCTTCGCGCATCGCCAGGTGAGATAGATATGGAAGAGGAGCCACGACGCTTGCCCCGGCAGGGATTTGGTCAATGAGGGAAAGTTTTCGGGCGCGGTCCGGTCCCCCTGTAGTCCATTCAACGAGACTCGAACCGATGCTGGCAGCCGGACCGAGCAAGAATTGGGCGGCCAGACAGGCACCCGCCGTGAGGAATGGTACGGTGCCGCTAAGCCGGTTCGGCACGACCGCGGAGTTTTCTATTCTCGCAGCAACCTGGGCGAGCGCTATCCAGAACAAGGGAATGAGGGGCGCTGCGTAGTGAAAGTAAATCTGCCACTCCGATGAGCGCCACGAGAGAAGGTGCTGAAGTAGAATAGGGGAAGCGATTAGCAGCCATCGGGGCCGCAGCAGCGGCAGCCCGAGAAACGGCAGCAAAAGCCCCCAGAACAGGTTTCCGTTGCCAAGGGATTCTCGGAGCGCGCCGACGATGCGCTGCGGCTCGGTGATTGCGTTTAGAACAATTTCGCCGGCAGATCCGCCGAGTCGGTTATAAAGCGCCAAATAATCAATCTCGCCAGGATTCAGCGCGGGGCTGATGACTTTCGCGCAAAGAGCGAACCAAATAATAGACCCGGCAAGCGGCCAAAGGTACCAGCGTCTCAAGGCAGACGCCGCGTGTTTGCGTTCGAGAAAAAGGTGAAGCGCGCAATAGGCCGCAACAAGTAAGGCCATGTTCTCCTTGCAAGCCAGAAGACCGATGATGGCCAACCAGTAAACTCCGAGACGGCCTCCCAGCCGGGCGTGGATCATCAGCAAGACGAAGGGTGCGGCCAGGGCCTCCGGATGAAACTCATGCAGCGCCACATAGCCGGTGGCCGGTGCCAGCAGCAACGCGCTGGCCAGAAGCAGGCTCGACGTTCGGCTCAGTCGGAGCTGGCGCGCGGAACGGTAGGCGAGCGGTCCCATCGCCGCCAGAGCCAGGTTCTGGACGACCACAAAAACCATCGGATGCCGGAAGAGAAAGAACACCGGAAGGATGAGAAAGACGATCGGCTCGACATGGTTTCCGAGAAGCGGCACCCCCAGAACCGATACGTTGAAGCGGCCCTGAAGAAGCTGCCACGTCCCTTGGACATAAAAGGCCAGATCAAAGGTCCGGTATTCAAAATTGGCCCAGTGGACGTAGGAGGTCCAAGTCCAGCCAACGAAGACAACCAGAGCAATGGCGAGCGCCATTCCATCTTCCCGAGGGCCCCCCAAGCGTTTCGTCCCGTTCACCTTCAAAGGCTTATCGCCGCTCTGGCCGCGGGGGACAAGGGCGATCCGGGGCGCCCCCCGGTCTCAGGCGGCGGCCGTAGCCGCGGGCGAGGGCCAAAAAGCCAACCTATTGGCATCAACGCTGCTTTTAAGAGCCGCAATCCGCGGTCGGTATCGTGGATCGCAGTCAAACAAACAAGAGATAAAAAGAAAGCAAACAGCATGTTAACTAAACTCAACAAACGCCGCGGGGGCTTTACCCTCGTGGAAATCATGATCGTCGTGGCGATCATCGCTCTGCTCGCAGCGATTGCGGTGCCCGGGTTCCTCCGCGCTCGTAAGCGCTCGCAAGCTAGCCGCATCATTAACGATCTCCGCTTGATCGACTCCGCAGTCGACCAGTATGCGATCGAGACCAACAAGAAGAGCGGCGACCTCGTTAAGGTGACCGACTGGACGAACTACCTGAAAAAAGGCACAAACCTCTTTTCGTCGGGTAACGACATCCTCGGCAACGCCTACGGTGATCAAACCGTGGATTCATTGCCGAAGGTCAACACGACGAGCCGGAACTCGCTTTCGGACGTGACCGACACGGCGTTCTGGTCCCCTTACAACTAGGAATCTGACGATTCATTCTCCTGTCATCGGTTCGCTGGTGGCAGGGAATGAGTTGTGAGAACGAGACCAAGACGTCACGCCACCTCGCACCTCGCGCAGTAAATAATTAAAGAAAGACGCACTCCAAAATGCTTAAGAAACTCACAACCAAACGCGGGGGCTTCACCCTCGTCGAAATCATGATTGTGGTAGCGATCATTGCCTTGCTCGCCGCCATCGCCGTTCCCGGATTCCTCCGGGCTCGCAAACGTTCCCAGGCTTCCAAGATCATCAACGACCTTCGTATGATCGACTCGGCCATGGATCAATACGCGATCGAAACCGGAAAAAAGACCGGCGATTCCATCGCGGTCTCCGACTGGACCAACTACGTCAAAAAGGACACGGTCCTTTATGCGACTGGTCAGGACTTGTTCGGCAACGACTACGGTGCGCAAACCGTCGACGAGCATCCGGTCGTGCCGACCAACGCGAAGAACAATCTTTCCGACGTGACCGACGACGCCTTCTGGTCGCCATTTAACTAGTCGCGCGATTCTCTGCATGAAGAGCGTCCTTTCGGTGAACGGAAGGACGCTCTCTTCATTAGCAGCCAATCGAACGACCCATCTCTGCATCAACCCTGCAAAATGGAACTCGCGCCGGCAGACTCTTCAACCATCGCCAATGTAGCTGCGCAGAAATCGCTTCTGCGACAAACAGCGGCGCTCTTCCAGCGGCAGTGGATTCGTTGCGCCGTCCTGGTTGTGCTGGGCCTGGTTGTCCACCTTCCGGCGCTCCCAGGCGAACTGATCTGGGACGATGGCTTCCTTGCCAAAGACAATCCGTTTATCCGCAGCCCCGTCCTCGCCGGGGAAGCCTTTCGGCATCACCTCCTCCTGGACTCGCTCTCGATGCATTACCGGCCGGTGCAGAACCTGTCCTACATGCTCGATTACTTTTTCTGGAACACCGATACGTACGGCTTTCACCTGTCCAGTGTTCTCTGGCATATCGGCAGCGGATTATTGCTCTTCGCTCTCCTGCAGCGCTTGCTGCCATCGCTGATTGCATCCCAGGCGTTCGCGAAGGCCAAAGTCGATCCGAGCGACACTTCGAAGTTGCTTTCCCTGATCGCATTCCTCCTCGCTCTGATCTGGGTGGTCCATCCTGTTCATAGTGCGGCTGTAGATTACATTTCCGGACGCGCCGACAGCCTGGCCTTCTTTTTCGCGGCCGGCGCTTGGCTCCTCTACCTGCTGGCAGGAAACAGGTCTGGTCTGCGCGCTCGCATCTTTTGCTATGTGCTGGCGGGTTTGTCGCTCCTGCTTGCCCTCTGCTCACGCGAAAGCGCCTGCATGTGGGTGGTTGTTTTTCTCTTTCACCTGTTTGTTTTCGAAAAGAAGTTCTCCGCGCTCGCAAAAGTGTCCGTGCTCTGCGGCTGCCTGGCCGTCGTCGCGATCTACGCAGGGCTTCGCCAACTTCCAGAAAAGCGGTCGGGACCGAGCCCGACGAACGGTTGGCCAGCACCAGTGCGCGCGGTGTTAATGCTGCGGGCCTTGGGTGACTACGGACGATTAATGGTTTTCCCGTCCAACCTCCATATGGAGCGAACGGTCGTGAATCCGGACGCAACCGTGAGCCGACTCGAGTGGCGACGGACGATCGAGAGCGAGTATCTCACCGTGATTGGGCTGCTGGTTTTGGGCGGCATCATCGCAGGCGCTGTCCGAAAAGGTCCGGGCAGACCGCTCCGTCTCTTTGGCGGCGCCTGGTTTATCCTGGCTTATCTGCCGATCTCGAACGTCGTCGATCTGAATGCGACGGTGGCGGAGCATTGGCTCTATCTGCCAAGCGTCGGCTTTATCCTTTTCGTTGCGGGCACCGTGCTTGAGCTTCCTCGACGGGCCCTAAGAGTTGCCGGGGCTGTGGCGTGTTGCGCCGTGGTTGCGCTGAGCGCGCGGAGCTACGTCCGCAGCGGCGACTGGCTCAATAGCGAGATCTTCTATACACGAACGTTGCAAGCCGGTGGCGGAAGCATCCGCGTTATTCTTAATCTCGGCCTGGTCTACGCTGCGAAGGGCGAACATCGCCGCGCTGAGATGTTGTTTCGCCGCGCGCTGAAGTTATGTCCGTCTTATTTGATAGCCCGCAATAACCTGGCCGATTCCCTCTATCGCCAGGGAAAAATCGAAGAAGCCGACCGTACCTTCCGTGAGGCTAGCGCCGCCGCCCCCGAAGCGCGCAAGGAGTATCCCCGTACCTGGGTGGCCGCGCTTAACGTGGCCAAGTTGCGAATTGAGGCCAACGACACGGCGGGTGCTCTCGAAGTTCTCGCCAAAGCCCGCCGCGATTATCCCGGCATCTGGCGCCTGATCAGCCTCGAATCCGAATTGCTGCGGAAGACAGAAGGGCCCGATGCGGCCTTGATTTCGGTTGCGGAATTTGCCCGCAATAATTGGTGGCACATTGAAGCTGCGATCGCCCTCGGCAAACTTTACGCGGAGAAAAATGATGTCGCGAAAGCGGAGGCCGCCTTTCGGCTCGCCAGCCGGCTCGATGTGCACGACGTCAGCGGGTTGAACCAAACAGCCCTTTTGCGCATGAACCAGCGTCGCTTCGAGGAAGCTTACGCTATCCAACGGCGTGCCATTGCCCGCCAACCGGATGAACCACGGCAATATCTTATTCTCTCCGACATTCTCGAAAAGATGGGCCGTGGGGAGGAAGCGCGAGCTGCCCTCGCGCATGTCGAGCATCTGCAATCCCTTGTCAGAACCACGTCTTCGACGTCGAGCGACGTGATGGCGAACTGACGCGCTTCGCAGGGGTCGCAGCGGCGTGATAAACTACGAGCGCCATGGAGATCATCGTGCTCGGCGCCGGCGCAATCGGCAGTCTTTACGGCGCCAAGCTTGCGGATAAGCACGACGTTACCCTCATCGGGCGGCCCGCTCACGTCGCGGCGATCAACGCCAGCGGTCTGCACATTGCAGGCATCGAAACGGCCGTCGTCGCGGTGCGGGCGGTGACAGCAATCGATAAGATCAGCCCCGAGACTCTGGTTCTGCTGACGACAAAACTCCCCGATAGCGCTACCGCGTTGGCCGCAATCCAGCCATTTGTCCGCGATGACACAACCATTCTTTGTCTGCAAAACGGCCTGGGCACCGAAGAGATTGCGCGGAGAGCTCTCGGAAAGCGCGGCGTAATCCTGCGCGGCATCACTCAGGTTGGGGCGATCTTCGCCGGACCCGGAATGATCCAATTTATGGCCCGCGGTTACACGTTGATCGAGCGACACCCAAGAAGTGAGTCAATCGCGGCCGCGCTCACGGCGGCAGGCCTTGATTGCCGGATCTCCGATGACATCGAAAAAGACGTTTGGCACAAGCTGGTGATCAATTGTGTGGTCAACCCGATTACCGCCATCATGGGATGCGAAGTGAGCGGAATCGCGAATCCAGGGCTTGATCCCCTGAGCCAGCTTGTCATCGACGAATGCCTCGCAGTTGGTCAGGCTCGTGGGCATTCATTCGAGATGGACTTCCTCAGTGAGATCAGGGAGTTCTTCAGGCCGTCGCACAACATCGCTTCAATGTTGCAGGATCTGAGACGCGCCCGCCGAACTGAAATCGATTACATGAACGCCGCCGTGGCCGCCGCCGGGCGCGAGCACGGGATCCCGTGCCCGGTCAATTCCGCTCTCGCCGGGATCATCAAGGCCATGGAAGCGCGCTCATTGTTCCCAGAGAAAATGTTCGAGGCGCAACCGGGTTAGACGGGATTTTGCTTCATCGCTGCGCGCTCCGCCGACAGAGGCCAACTTCTGATAAACCACGGCAGCCGGTTGCCATTTGGCTTCCTCTTCCAGGAGACGAGCCGCATTGAAGCCAGCTTTGTAGTACCAAAAGAATTCGCGCTGCGGCCGATCCGGCCGCGATTCGTTCTCGAGGATTTCGTAGAACGTTGCGAGGGCGTTCTCCCGCTCTGCGCGTTTCTCCAGGCAGATACCTTTTTTGAACAGGGCCTGGTTCCGCCAGTGCATTGGCAAATCCTTCTGGGAGGCGAGTTGATCGTAAATTTCAATCGCGCGCTGGTAGTTATCCGGATTCGCCTCACCGGATTCATAAAGAATGTCGCCTTTCCCGCAGAGGGCCTCGCGCTTTTCCTCCGGCTTCGCATTTCCCTGGAGGACTTCGTCGTAAAGCGTGGCCGCGTCGTCTGACTTCCCGAGTCTACGCTCGATCACCGCCTGCTCGTTGCGAGCGGCCCACTTCAGCTCGCCATTCTTCTTCACTACCTCGTCCAGGAGGACCAGAGCGCGATCCAGTGATTGGGCGGCCATGCTTTGGGTGGCAGATTTTGCCGCGAAGAAGAGAGCCCGCTCGGTAAACGGACCGCGGGGATTGTCCTGCGCCAGAATTTCGAATTGAGTCTGGGCATTCGGAAAATCCTGTTGTCGATAATAGGTTTCCGCCAGTTTCATCCGGACGTCTGCGGCGCTTGAAGACGCCGGATACTTGCGAAGAAAATCTGTGGCTGGGGCAATCACTTTCGCACTGTCGGGTATCGAAGCGGCGTCCTCCAGCCAGACCACGAGATAATCGGCTCGCTCGGTTGCCGCCGGCGACGGATCACTTTTGCGGGCGAGCTCGAGATGCTGGCGTGCCGCATCGAACCGGGGCGGAATACCATGGAAGGCGAGCTCGGCCAGGGCGACACGAGCATCCGCCAATCGCTTGTGGCGTGGAAACTGGCGCACGAATCCCTCAAGGGTTTCAGACGCCTTTTGGTTGCCCTGCGCAGCCTGGGTTAGCCCTTCCTCCAACAGGAGATCGCCCCGAGTTTCCTCGCCGTCTGGGCCAGCCGCTGTGGTGGCGGCGACGAAGCGGACGTCGTTGTTTTCCTGGAGCCACGCGAGAGACGCGTTGAAGAGTGCGGCCCCGCGGGCTGAGGGGGTCCTGCGCGCTACCTGCTCGAAGGCTTCGGCCGCTTTTTCAAAGTGTCTCGCCTGGTATTGGACGTGAGCAATGAGAAGCTCGATTCGCTCGAGCCATGGCCCGGACGGCTGATGGGTCCGCGCCTCCTCCAGGATTGCCACCGCATCGTCGAAATGCCGGTCTTCAAGTTCCATTTCGGCGTATTCGAAGAGGCCCTGCGCGAGGGCGGGGAGCTGGGCCCGGTTCTCCCGCAATTGAACGTAGGCGCGGCGGGCGGTATCCCTTCGCCCGGCCCGCAGCTCGTTCCGAGCGAGATACCAAAGGGCGAGGGCACGCCTTGGTTGAGCCGGGTCGTTCCCCCAGCGGCTTAGCTCCTGGCTCGAAGCCTGGGACTGGGCAGCGTAAAGTTGATCGAGTTTCTCGAAGGTTGTCGGGAGCTCTGGATCGGTCGGATGGTGCTCGATAAAATCTTCCAGAGGGTCATCGCCGGCTTCCGGTGTTCGCAATTGCAGGTGCGATTCTCCGATCGCGCACAATGTCGCGACGAGCACGGCCCGGGTGGCGCCTTCCGGGCGGCGAAGGATGGTCTGGTAAAGTTCGAGTGCACGCTCGTGGTGGTTGAGCTGCGCTTCAAGACGGCCCTGCAGGTAACGTTTCTCTTTCTTGTCCCCGAGCGCGGCCGGTCGGGTCTTATCGAGGACCCGGCGGGCCCCTGCACCGTCGCCTTTGTCGAGCAGCAGCTCGATCGAGCACAACTGGGCGCGATCATTCCATTGTGGGTCTCCGAGAAGCGAAGCGTACATCTCAAGCGACTCATCAAATCGCCGGAGCGCCCGCAACGCCTCGGCCTGACCCGCGACCGCGGTCGCGCGAAGGGGCGGCGCTATCCGGCTGGCCGCCTGTTGATAAAAAGGGAGCGCCTCACTCCAGCGCCGGAGGTGGGCGAGGCCCTGGGCCCGCCACAGGGGAGTCGGCGGCAAATCTTGTAATTCCGGAAGCTCCAGCAGCTTCAAGCCTTCATCCGTTTTTCCGGCCGCGAGTAGCGCTTCCGCAAGCTTCGCGGTCACGGCCCTTCTGTCCGCGTCGCTAAGTTTGCCGCGAAGAAGCGCGCGCAGGCGCATCACCGCGACTTCCGGCATCCCTTCTTCAAACGGACGAACGGCTGCGGTCCAGCCCTCGATCTCGGCTGTGCGGCCTTCCAGCGGACAGAGGGCGCACGCGAACACCATGGCCGCTTTGGCTAATTCCAAGCGAGCGAGGCGCCGGCCAATCACCCTGGAGGCTCCTTTCATGCGCGCCATTGTAGAATGTCTGTCCCCGCCGAACAACCCGACGAGCGGGGCTCTGCCGCCAGCCCGTAGATCACCTTGCACACGGTTTGCTTTGGATTAAACCGTCCACCCCTTCAAACATGATCGACCAGGAAAAGTTTAACCACCTTGCCGCCCTCGCCTGCCGATGGGCCGAGGCCCAGGAAGCTTACGGGCTCGAGCATGGGGTTTCGCTGACCGCCCGCCAGCGATCCGACGCGGAGCTGGCCGGGGTTCGATGCCCTGATCGTGTCCGGATTCTCGTGATGGATCGTATTCCACTCCCTGACGACACGGAGCTCGCCGAAGCCGCACGCCAGGCGCAAATCATCACCGATGCGTCACGCGCTGTCGCGATTGGCTACGCCATTATCATTCGGGCGGACAGCTGGCAGAACCGGGAGCTCCTTCTTCATCAGCTCGTTCACGTGGCGCAATGCGAGCGCAGCGGAAGTCTGCAATCGTTTGTGCAAGAATATTTGTTCGATCGCCGGAACTCCGCGCAGTTCAGCGTCGGGTCGTTAGAAGATGAGGCGCGAACTCTGGCTCGCGAGATTTGCGCCGGGGCTCTGGCAGGTTAATCCGAGGAGCCTACTGCCGCTCGCGCCGGGATCGGGAGACAACGGTCAGAACCACGCCCACAACCACCAGGATGGCGCCGGCGCTGAGCCACAGAACAGCCGATTGCTGCACGGACCGCATATGCTGGGCCCAGCCGAGCATCAGGCAGAGCAGGCCTAACGATCCAACTGTGATACCGAGCCCGATCAGGGCTTCGGCCGACATCGCCCCGCCTTCCGCGTGGACAGGCTTTTTCGAAACGTTTTTCACGCGGCCTAGACAGTAGGAAGTCTCACGCGGAATGCAATCCATCTAAAAGCGGCGGCGGGTTTCTCTTTGAACAAGATCGCCTTTGCCTATCGTTACTCTGTCATGTCTAAGCCAATACTTCTCATCCTGACCTTGTGCACCGTCGCTTCCTATGCCGCTGAAAACCCCGCACCAGCGCCCGCGGCCTCCGCTCCGCCGAGCGAGGCCTCCATCAAGCAACTCCTCGAGCTGGCCCAGGCTCGCAAGCTGGTGGATTCGGTGATGAAGCAAATGGACACGCTGATGGAGCAAACGATTCATCAGGCGACCCAGGGACAGCAGATCCCGCCCAAGGTCCAGAAGGATATCGATAAACGTCAGTCCGAGGTCGTCGGGCTCGTTAAAGAATTGCTCGAATGGAACAAGCTCGAACCGATGTACGTCCGGATTTACCAAAAGACTTTTAACCAGCAGGAAATTGACGGGATGATCGCCTTCTACAAAACGCCGCCCGGGCAGGCAGTCATCGGCAAGATGCCGATGGTCATGCAGAACACGATGGAAGAAATGCAACAGATGATGGGGCCGGTCATGCAAAAGCTGCAACGGATGCAGCAGGACGTGGTGGCCGAGATGAAGGCCCAGGGGAAAAACAAGGGCGGCGGCTGAGCCCGGCCGGTCCGTCGCTTAGGCCGCGATCGTTTCCGCTACCGGGGCCGGAGTATTTGGCGGCGGAGACGGCTTCGTGCTGCTCCGGTAACGCCAGGTCGCGAACGCTACGAAAAGCAGATCGGCGATGACAAACCCGGCTACGTACGTTTCGCCGCCGATCCCGAAGCCGTAACTGTGAAGTCCTTTCCCAAGGACGAAATTCACTCCGTACCACGCCATCAAAACGGCGAGGAAACATACCACGCTGGCCACGACCAGCCCGAACTGGGTCCACCAACCGGCGAGCCGTCCGTGCAGTGTCAGGATATAACAGAGCAACGCGATCAGCGCCCACGTCTCTTTCGGGTCCCAACCCCAGAACCGGCCCCAGGAATAGTTCGCCCAGACCCCGCCGAGGATCGTACCTGCGGCGAGCAGAATCACTCCGAGCTGAAGGACGCGGTATAGCCAGAAGTGCATCGGCTGGTCCGCCCGGGCCGCGACCGGATTACGCGCGTAGCGCCAGAGCAGGATATGTCCGAATCCCATGGCGAGGGCAAAAGCCGCGTAGCTTAGCGTTATCGTCAGGACGTGAATAGTGAGCCAAAAATTGTCACGCAGGACGGGCACCAACGGATCGATGCTCGACGGCATCGCGATCGGCATCTGGTGCACGAGCAAGAGCGCGACGAGCGAGACGGGCAACGCAGCCAGCATGTAAATCGCCGCCCGGTAACGGAGGAAAAAAATCATCCCAAAAAATGAAACGGCAAACGACACCCAGATGATGGACTCGTACATGTTTGTGACCGGCGGCCGGCCCGCGATGAAGCAGCGCATCACGATTCCGCTGCCGTGGAAGAGCAACCCGGCGATCGCCACAATCAGTCCGGCGATCATCAGGTAACTGCGCTTCCCCGGCGTCGCGGAACGGGACCGCAAATGGGCGATCGTTAACAGGACCAGCGCAATCCCATAACACCAGGCGCCCCGGTAAAAACCGTCCCAATGATTGTAGAAATACTCGAGGCGCAGCTGCGATTCGGGAGGATAAATTTGCGGGCTCAATTGCCGCAGGTTTTCCCGGAGCTGGTTCGTCGCCCGGCTGAAGGCGAAGCCCTCCCCCTTCGAGTAGGCGCTCGCCATCGTTTGAAGTTGCGTCTGGACTGGAGCGAACTGCTCCTCCTTGTAAAACTGCGCGAAAGACGATGGCACAAGCCACGCATCGGTTGTCTTTTGCGGGGCCGGGACGAGCAAAAACGCACTCCCATCCATGATGTGGGCAAAGAGCGTGAGTCGCTCGCTCACGCTCATCACTTCGCTTTGCAGGCGGGACAAGGGCTTTTCCGCCTTGCGCAAAGCGTGGGCCTGGCTGGCCAGAGCATTCAATTCCGGCAGCCCGGTCAATTGCTCGAAGGAAAAACGACGCTGTTGCTCCGGCAAACCGAGCCGCTCCTTGAGTTCGCCTAACGATACCAGGATCATCGGCTCTTTCTTCCAATCGCGGGTATCGAGCAGCATCGAGAGGATAAAATCCGGTCCCTGCCAGGTCCGGCCACCGACTGAGTAGGTCGAGCGCCCCGTCATTTTGATCAATGCCTCACGGGCGAACGTGTCCACCGGTTTACGGCGCCCTCCATCCTGGATCGCGACCAGCCCCCAGCCCTTGAAATCGAGCGACGATGAATCGGCCACCGGCATCGGCGCGTTCTGCGCCATCAGGTCGCCAAGGCAAAACGACGTGGTGACGAAGAGCGCCAAGGAGAAAAGCCGCGTTTTCAAGGGAGGCAATTTACGGGCAACTCCCGACTCTACAATGGTGATTGAAGAATCGGTCGGAGGGTGGGGAATAAGGACATTAGGAAAACAGGAACAGGCGCGGGAAGCAATCTCCCGAGATCCGCCCGGATAATTCCCTTTTCCTGCGTTCCTCTTTTCCTGATTATCCCTCTTCATGTTGTCCACCGCTTCACGGGTGCTTTTGGTCCTCCTGCTGGCCGCAATTTCTGTTAAAGCCGCGACCGTTGCCCTGGTCGGTGGCCGGCTCATCGATGGGTTCGGTGGACCGCCCCTCGCCGACAGTGTGATTCTGATCGAGGGCGACCGGATCAAGGCGATTGGGCAAGTCGGGAAACTCGCGGTCCCGGCCGACGCGGAAGTCATTTCGACCGAAGGCATGGACGTTCTGCCCGGACTTTGGGACGCGCACGTCCATACGATGCTTCTTGGTCACAGTAACTACGAGCATTGGGACAAGACGTATCCGAATCGGTTCGGTTCCGACATCATGCCCGCGGCGGCGCGGCAGCTTCTCATGGCCGGTGTGACCAGCGCGCGAGATCTTGGCGCGCCCCTGAAGGAAAGCATTGAGGTCCGCGACCGGATCAAGCGCGGCGAAATCCCGGGCCCGACCCTTTACGTCTCCGGGCCGTTCATTCAACACGAGCCCTATCCCGGCACCGAAGCGTTTCGCTGGGGCGTTAAAGGCGCGGAAGACGCGCGCGCCAAGGTGCGCAAGCTCGCTGAAGCGGGCGTCAATATCATCAAGCTGATCGACCAGGACCAGATGACGCCGGAAGAAGTGAAGGCGGTCGTTGATGAAGCCCATAAGCACAAGTTGCCGGTCGTCGCTCACGGCCATCGGCCCGAGGAAATTCGGCGGGGACTCGCTGCCGGCGCCGATTGTTTCGAGCACACCGGGCTCGCCACCGCGCCTGGTTACCCGGAGGACGTGCTGAACCTGATTGCGGAGCGAACCGCGAAAATGAGTCTCGGGCCGCTCTTCTGGTGTCCAACTATCGAAGGTTTTTTGAATTACGAGCCGCTCCTGCAAAACACCGAACAACTCGATGACCCTGCGTGGCAGGAGGGCGTCCCGGCGGACATCGTGGCGGACATCAAGGCGTCCATCGCGCATCCCGGCCAGCTCGCCTATTACCAGATCACGCCGTTGCGCGCGAAAACGGTAGCGAACAAATTTCAGCAGCTCCAGAAGAGCGGCGTCGTCATGCTGATCGGGACCGACAGCGGCATCCCGATGAAATTCCACAGCGGCTCCACCTGGAAAGAGCTCGATGCATGGGTCAACAAGCTCGGGGTCGATTCCATGACCGCGATCCGCGCCGCCACCTACTGGCCCGCCGTCCAGATGAAAGTGGACAAGGACTACGGCTCGGTGAGCGAAGGCAAGTATGCCGATATTATCGCCGTCAAAGGCGATGTGCTCCGTTACATCGATCTTCTCCAACACGTCGATCTCGTGGTGAAACACGGGAAGCGCGTTAAGTAATCCTCTTCTGTAGCAGCGTCCCTGTGGGACGCTCGGGAGTTAACGAGCCATAATGGGCTGCGCTCGGCGTCGCCCACAGGGCGACGGCTACAGAAGACCACCTCGCGAAGGTTCCGGCCGCCGAATCTTTTCCTGCTTCCTCCGTTCCTGATTATTATCTCCCATGAAAATATTCCCGGCCGCCATCGCCCTCGTGATTATCGCTTTCTCACCCGCTTCGGTCCGCGCGGAGACCGTCAAAGTGGAAAACTTCACCTTCACCGTGCCCGACGGCTGGCGCTCGGTCACGCCGTCATCGTCGATGCGCAAGGCGCAGCTCGAGGTCGCGCGCGGACCGGAGAAGGCCGAGGTGACCTTCTTTCACTTCGGCGCCGACCAGGGCGGGAGCGCCGCCGATAATGTCGCGCGCTGGTTCGCCCAGTTTTCCGGTGGCGAACAAAACCGCGTCACCGAGAACGCGACAGTCGGGGCAGTGAAAATCACATTCGCAATGACTGAGGGAACCTTTAACAGCGGCATGCCCGGCGGGCCGACGACGCCGATGCACGATTACGCGCTCTGCGGTGCGATCATGGAAAGCGCTTCCGGAAGCGTATTCATTAAGATGACGGGCCCGAAAACGGTCGTGCAATCGGCGACCGACGCTTTCAAGAAAATGGTGACCGAGGCCGCGAAAGCCGCCCCTCCCAAGGCGTAGTCTCACCTCACAGGGACGTGCTTCCGCACGTCCGATTTCAATACCTTAAGCCCGTCCTGCTGATAAGCGGGAGATGCAGAAGCACGTCCCTCCGAAGCTACTTTGTCCGGGGCGAGATGGTAGGTTCCCCGCCGGGACTGTAGTACACCATCCGGTCGTATTGGCCGGCCGGATTTTTTAAGAATTCGACCGCGACGCCGGTGAGGCCCTTCATTCGGAAGTAAGTGCCGCGAACGGGCTCCAGCTCACGAACATTTCCGAGTATCATGTATTGGAGAACGTTGTCTTCCCGGACAGCAATCGTAACCGGGACGCCGCCGCCGTCGTACTCGCCCGCGATCGGTTCAAGAAATTTGCGATCGCGCATCTCAGCGGGTGCCTGACGGCTGAACACGATAGGCTCCACGTTTGGCTCGAGCGGCACGGAGATGCTGGCGACGTCGCCGCTCAGATCGGAGTTGAACTGGACCTTGGTGAGCTCGAGCGGGTTCTGCCGGTCGGCTGGCGCCTGGAAGACTTCGTAGTGCCAGTGGTCGAGCGGCGTGGAGAATTTGTTGTAGCTCAGCTTCAGCCGGTCCTTCTCGACCGCGACCTTCATCGGGCCGTAGCCCGGGTGCAGATATTCCGCGGCGTAATCCGCCAGCGGCCGGGCCGGTTTCGTGTTCGGTTTCCGGTCTGTTGTTCCCGCGGCTTTGGCGGCGTCTTCCCCCGCGAAACCTTTCTCCTCGAGCTGGCGATGACGCGCCAGAAGTCCGCTGCTTTCCAGGCCCAGCAAGCGATCGATGATTTCGAAGGGAAGCGCGTCGCGGAGCCGGGTGCCGGTTCGATTCGCCAAAACAATGACCGCGATTTTCTTTGATGGGACCAGGACAAGCGACGCGCTAAGGCCATCGAGATTGCCGCCGTGATGCGCGATCTCGATCCCGCGATAGGTCTGGACGAACAGGCCCATCCCGTAATTTCGAAACCCGAACACATCGGAGAACAGGTCTTTGCCGATGGGCACCTGCGGTTGCATCATCGCTTGGACGTCGGACTCGAGGAGAACGCGTTTTCCTTCGAACATCCCACCCGCCAGCATCATCCGCGCATAGTGCGCCATCTCATCCACCGAGGAATTGATCGCACCGGCGGGCCCGGCCGCATCGAGCGCTGAGTATTCGATCCGAACGACTTCCCGCTTTGTGTTCAGTTCGTAGGCCTGGGAACAATTGGCGTCTGCCTTCATTGTTGCGACGCTAAAATTCGAGCGCTTCATCCCGAGCGGATCGAAGAGGGCGCCTTTCACCAGTTCTTCCCAACTGCTCTTCGCGATCTGCCCGCCAAGATACCCGGCGGTCATGAACATCAGGTTGTTGTATTGGAACCGGACCCGCAGGTCGCGGCTGAACTCGAAGAACGGAAGCCGGTGATAGATCTGCTCGCGGTTCAGGTCGCTGCCGTACCAGATCGCGTCGTGCCTCGGCAGTCCGGTCCGATGGGTGACGAGGTCGCGCGGGGTAAGGTGCGACGTCGCGTATTCATTGTGCATCCGGAAATCGGGCAGGTATTCCCGGACCGGCTTGTCCCAGTCGAGCTTTCCCTGGCGGACCAGGGTAGCGAGCGCCGCCACCGTGAATTGCTTCGTGATCGACGCGATCGGCATCTGCGTCTCCGCGGACATCGGCAGTTTTTTCTCGAGGTCGCGCAGGCCATAGCCCTTCGCGAGCACCACTGCGTCGCCGACAACCACCGCCACCGAGACCCCGGGAACTTGAAAAGTCTTCAGCTCTCGATCGACAACTTCATCAATGCCGGCGAGCGCCTGGGCAGGCGGCGGCTCCTTCGCGTGCAGCTGAACGACCACAAGGAAAACGGCAAGAAGGAGGCGGGTGCTTTTCATGGATGATCTCGCCAGAGGTATCGGAATGCCTTCGCTTGAGCAATGCGGATGAAGGCCGTCGTCGGCAAGTTGCTCCTCGAGTTCGAAACCAGCGTCCGGGTAACTTGAACCGTTCCAACTGCGTCGCTCAGTCGTCGCCCTCTCTAAAATGTCATCCTGAGCCTCGCGAAGGATCTCTGAACATTCAGCCCAGGGTTTGCTGCGAGGCTCCCGGCCGCCCGGAAGTAGTCAGCGATCCTTCGCCCCCCACAGTTTTTTATTGGGGCGAAAAGGGGTCAGTTCTAGATTCTCGGCATGTAGCTCGACTACCGACACTTGGTCTCCCATGCTTCATGGATGTTCCCCCAAATATTGCCGAGATTCTAGGACTGTCCCCTATCCCCCGATCTAGTTATGAACTTACAAAGAAGCGCTATTACCAACGTTGCCTCGCTGCTAGGTCTAATCCTTGCACACACGGCGCTTGCCTCTGGAAGCTCCAAGATCAGTATTAGCGGATTGCAGTCTTCTTATAAGGTGGGCTCTCGAATTAAGTTTATCCTGCATAAGAATGTCAGCGAGGAAATTTCATATGCGTGTGCAGCAGAGAGACAGGAGAACAACGAGTTTCACGAAGTGCGATGGGATATTTTCCAAACTGCGCCTAAGGCGACCAGCTTCCTAAGAACGCGAAAACTTCGAGCCAGCGAAGTCGAGTTGGTCTGGGATATACCACGGCTTCCGCGCCACCTTTGGCCTAAAGTGGGACATACCTACAGATTGCGGGCCGAGATCATTGGGGGTCATGGACAGAATATTTATTCTCCGCCGTTTACGATCATTGAGCGATAACGGTGGTGGTGACACGTTCAGGCGATCAAGCCTAACGGGTAGCCCGCCCGGTAATCTTTGTCCCCCTCGGCCGCTCTCTATCGAATTGGCACACGGATTAGATGATCAATTCATTCCGACGCCGGTAGACCGACTTTCTGGCAAAAGGCAGCGAAGCGCGGGTCACCGCGGTATGGTTTCAGGAGTTCTTCCCAGGCGGTATTGATGACCCGCGGGTCGTGCTCGGTATACGCGCGTTCCAGCCATTCGAAAACCTTGTCCGGTTCTTTTCGATACCCGTAAACGGCG
>DATLNB010000042.1:0-67299 GCA_035536995.1 Chthoniobacterales bacterium
CTCGACGACTTCGTCGCTTGCTACTTCGGCCGCCAGTCCGGCGACTCCGCTGGTGTAGAGTCCGGTGTCTCACCGGAAAAGGGGTCTTCGGGTGGGGAAACCCGACGCTACAACCGCCACGAGCGAAAGCCGACGTGGTCAGAGAAAAACGATAAAGGCCGCTGGCGCGCCTACAAATACGAAGACCTGATCAAGCGCGACAAGATCAACCTGGACATCTTCTGGCTAAAAGACGAAGCCCTCGAAGACTCAGCGAACCTACCCGCCCCCGAAATCATCGCCGCGGACATCGTCGAGGATTTGGAAGCTGCACTCCAGCAGTTTGCCGCGATAGCGCAAGACTTGAAAAAATGATTTCCGATCTCCCCCTGGCTCGCCGTAGCTTTATGCGAAGGAGGCAAGGCGCCCTAGCCCAGTTCGCCGAAATAGCGAATGGTTTGCAGAAATAGCAGACATATGAAAACGAAAACCAAAGGCAAGTTGGCTATAGCCGTTGCCATTATACAACACCCCGCCGTTCAGCAAGCCGCGCGGGAGCTTGGAGCGGCCGGCCTGCGGAAAGCTCGCGAGTGGTGGGATGCCCGAAAGGAGCGAAAGAAACCTGCGGCAAAGAAACCTCGAAAAAGGAGATCGCCTAAGGCAAAGAGTCTTTCGCGGTCTTCGAGGAGCGACGCGGGCAAAGTGAAGACTCCTGTACGGTCGAAACGTCCTTAAGTCATGGCAATCCCGAAATACGACGAAATCATGCTGCCGTTGTTGAAAATCCTGAGTGATGGGCAATCACACACAAAGCGCGAACTAATGGAGAAGATGGCTGATCACTTCAATCTTGCTCCAGAGGAGCGCGCCCTGATGCTGCCTGCCACTCGCGTAACCTACATCAAGCATAGGACAGGCTGGGCGGCGTTTGGCTTGCGTAAGGCTGGGCTGGCCACAAACCCCATTGAGGGAACGCTGGTGATTACAGAGGAGGGGAGAAAATTTCTCGCCACCAATCCAAGTGGGAGACTAACCCGTTCGGTTCTGATGCAGTTCGAGCCATTCCGACAATTCACCGCAGAACTGAAGGAACGCGCCGCCGCCGCGGCGAAGAAGGGCGGCGCTGTGCCGCCTGCGCCGTCCGACGGCATGACAGACGATCAAATTACTCCGGAAGAACGTATGGGATCCGCGTTCGCGGAGTTGAACGCCACCCTCGTCACAGAGCTGCTGTCACGACTGGCACAGATCGATCCGTTCCGGTTCGAGCAGGTCGTCCTCGATCTATTGGTTAAGATGGGATACGGAGGCTCATTCAAGGAGGCCGCCGCCGTAACCCAGAAGACAGGCGACGAGGGGATCGACGGCGTAATCAACCAGGATCGACTCGGCCTCGATGTGATTTACATTCAGGCGAAGCGGTGGAAGCAGAACGTCGGGCGGCCGGAAATTCAGAGCTTTGTGGGTGCGTTGGCCGGCCGTAAGGCGAACAAAGGAATTTTTATCACGACGAGTTCGTTCCACACGAACGCAACCGAATATGCCGCGGGGCTTCACAACAAGGTGATCCTCGTAGACGGGTGCCGACTGGCCGAGTTAATGATTGAACATGGTCTCGGTGTGTCCGAAGAACACGCTTACAGCGTCAAGAAGATCGATAGCGACTACTTCGAGGAGACGTAACGCGCCATGTGGCAGTTCCTCCTAGAACTTAAAAACATCCTTCTTGCCGAGGTCGGCTACATCGTCCTCTTTTTCGTGCCCCCTGCGGCGGTAGTTTTCACCTTTCACCGCAGGTATAGGCGCGACAAGGCAGAGGCTGAATCACCTTTCGATGAGATCCGCCGCCGGCCGGCGGGCGAGAGCGCTCGCCTGGAGATCGAGCGGCTGACTGACAAGACTGATCCCTGGCTGATGATGCTCGTCGTCATCCCGGCCCTACTCGCAGTGAGCTGGTCGCTCGCAAAACAGACGCTGACCGGCACGATTGTGATCTTTCTTTTCTGCGCGTCCGCTGCCGCCTTTGTTCAATGGAAGTTGACACCCTTGGTCAAACGGCGGGCTGCGTTCCGCCTCGGATATCACGGCGAACGATACGTGGCTGAGGAGCTAAACCAGCTAATGGCCGACGGTTTCAAAGTTTTCCATGACGTCCCATTCGAAACTCACAATGTCGATCATGTCGTGGCGGGACCGAGTGGTGTCTTCGCGATCGAGACAAAAACTAAACGCAAGAAGATCCACCATGGGCCCGAGCGGTACGTTGTGGTCTTCACCGGCGAGCGCCTCGAGTTTCCGGGCGGTTGGAACGTCGCTTGGCTGGATCAGGCACGCCTTAACGCCAGGACTTTGTCGCAATGGCTGCGATCATCCAGCGCAGAGCCAGTAAATGCCGAGCCAATCCTTACGATTCCTGGATGGTGGATTGAGCCGAAAGGAACTGCGAAAGATATTCGTGTGCTAAATCCGAAGCAGATTCTCGGAGTGGTCCGGTCTGTCCCGCAGAACGTCTTGAACCCTGAACAGATTCAACGTATCGCGCATCAGCTCGAGGAACGGTGTAAAATGAAAATCGACTAACAATCTCTCGACAGTCGCTCCCCTTTTTGGATTAAATCCAGGCAGGCCGGCGCCATCTTGCCGGCTCAACCTTAACCCCCCTTACACTATCTGCTGACGCTATCGTCGGCCACCGACACCCACCTCTAAGAAAGGAACCCCCCCCAGATGCTACGCGTTCAAAACTCAGTTGAGTCATATCTAATCCGCCAACCGGAATACCGGATGGGGGTTCACAAAGTCATCGCGCGGCTCAGCTCCGAGCGGAGGGTTTCGGGAATAATCATCAATTCTTCGGTGTTCCTCGATAATGAAGAGGCTGGCGCGCGAAGCGAGGAGAACTGGCAGTATCTCATCAAAGAAGCGGCGAAGTCGGCGATCGTAGTCACAGGCGTCGAAGTCGTCCCCAGAGAACCGGAAACGCTTCGTGGCATCCGGCAAATTGCGCTGGCCAACGAAAAAAATGCACAGCTGGCTGAGCGCACGTTGTTGGCAGCAAACTCTTCCTTCGGCATCCGACGAGAACAATTGCTGGAAGAGAGCAGGCGATACGAGTTCAGCGCAAAGAGCGAAGCGGCCGCGGATGCCCCGATCACCCTGACCTCATCTGGTGAGGTCTTTAAGCGCTTCTCGATGCGCCCGGACGATCATCGCGTTACGCCGGGCAAAGGTTTAGTCGCGGGAACCTTCGCCACCACAGAATCCGACGCAGCGGCCCACATCAAGACCGGGATGGACGCGGTTGCGCGCTACGCCTTGCCTAACGCCGCCCCGGCCAGCAACGTCTTTACAATCGCCCCGCCAAAAGATATAGATCTCCGACGCGGCACGACGCAACCGGCGAACAACCAGCCGGGTGGCGGTGTCGAGGTTATTTTCGTGAATGGCTCGCCAGACGGTACAGTCACTGGCCCGGTAAAGATCCCTGATAGATGACGACTATTTACCTTCCCAAAACCTGGATCGAAAAGCTTGTCCAGTTGCCCGAGTCCGGCATGGGTTATCAACGCGTCAACATTCGGTTGAAGCACGGAAAAGTG
Organism: Chthoniobacterales bacterium; assembly: GCA_035536995.1. Lineage (GTDB taxonomy): Bacteria > Verrucomicrobiota > Verrucomicrobiia > Chthoniobacterales > UBA10450 > AV80. Next base: position 3,579 of record DATLNB010000042.1, read on the forward strand.
CTACGGGATGTAACAGTTTTGAATGCCGAGGAAGCGCAAGTCGCGGAAGCGTTCGAGCCAGCGGACATTCTCGACGTCGAGCTGGTCCGGTAACGAAGCCGAAGTGGGCGTTTGGCACAAACGCCCTACGAGCGTGATGAACAAGAGGGCGGTCCGCTCCAAGCGATGGGCCAGTCAAATTTACACTACCCGAGAAGTCCTGTGCGGTGAGATGCTAGGGGTTGCGATATGGCCAGGTATTGGTGGCAATGCACGGCGTGCGGGGACAGGCCGAGCTGGTTGACGGTGTGCGGGTCGCGCAGCGTTGCGGCGTTTATTTGGGATGAGTTGGCGCCCGGCGCATGGGATCAGCGCCTTCTGGTTCGCAGGTGCAAGGAGTGCAGGCGTGGGTCGCTGCGGATCACTTACCGGCTTAAGCGGGGCGATCCGGATAGAGTCAGTATCAGGCATATTGTTGGGCTCGGACCCGAGGGAGATTATCTGCCGATGCTTTGGGAGACTTTTCGGCATTCGAGTCCACGGACGCATTGGATCGACCTGAAATACCAGAGAGGGCGGAGCCCATGGGGCCTGACCAAACGGCTGGTTCTGGAGAAGCGACAGCTAGCGCGTCTGCTGAGAGCGTACGAACGCGCGACGGGTCGGGCGCTCGATCGGCGCACAAAGTAACCATGCGGCGGATCGGAGGGACGTGCTTCCGCACGTCCGTCTTGTTCAGACCTAAAGGAGATCCGAGGACGTTCAGAAGCACGCCCCGCCTTCGAGAACCGCCACGCCGCGCGACGGTTTTGTCCCCGGACGTTTTTGCCGCCAGCATCGGGCGCGGTACTCGATGCTTTAAGTATTCAAGTGCCGACAACATTCACGCCAGGGGCGCGCATCGAAGAGGGCGGCGCTACAGAAGAACGGGCGGCGAGCCGGGATCAGCGATCCCGGCTACAGGGGCGGCGTGGGAGAGAAAAATGAATCCAAAGGGGCGCGATTCAGTATCATAACGGTGATGCATTCGCTCGCTGTCGGTTCGGGATATTTTTGTCGTTATCTGCGCTGGTCAGGCACTGTTGGGTTGAGCGTTGCATCGTTTCTTGCGGCCAGCGCGGGCGTGACGGAGGGGGCAGAGAAGACGCAAGGAACGGTGGCGCCGGTCATTCGGTTTTGTCCGGGAACGGAGGTTTGGACTTATCCTTTGGAAAGTCAGCGATCGCTCCAGAGCCTGATGTTGCAGGCAGTGGCGCTGGTCAATCCCAGGGGGGCGGATGAGTTCGGGGCGGAGTCGATGGAGATCCAGCTCCTCAGCAAAGGGGAGGTAAAGGATTCCCGGTTCCTGGGCAAAGCGGAGCTGGCCAAGAACGCGGCAGCGGCTCCCCAGATCGAGGGGCTGAACCAGGTCCTGCCAGGTCAGCTCTGTGATGGGGCGCTGGTAAAGGACCTGAAGCTGGCGAAATCAACTGCGCTCGGTTCGGGTGAAGCGCTGGTCGTGATGAATGAGACGTTCGCCGGGTCCGGGGAACGCGATGCGGTCCGGGTGATCGTTCGAGGCCGCGGAAAGGGCGGGCCGGTAGAGGTGAAGGAGGAATTGCCGATCCGCGGCGGGATGTCGAAGACGGCGTTCCGGTTTCCGTTGCGTGGTGACTGGTTCATCGGGGCGGGGCCGACTCTGCATTCGCATCATCGCTGGGGGACGATGGAAGAGTTTGCCTACGACATCATGAAGGTGGGTGACAAGGGAAGGAGTTACAGCGGTGAGGGCTTGAAGTTCTCCGATTACTACGCCTATGGCGCGCCGGTCCTGGCGGCGGCGGATGGCGAAGTCGTGGAAGTGGTCAACGATGTGCCGGAAGATGCTTCGGCGATGCGCCGGCCTGATGAGACCCAGGAGGCTTACCGGAACCGGCTTATCGGGGAACAAGGGAAACGGCTGGCCGGCGGAGCTCGAGGGATCATCGGCAACTGTGTCATCCTCGACCACGGCAACGGCGAGTTCTCGATCTACGCGCACCTGCAGCCGGGGAGCGTGCGGGTGGAGAAAGGTCAAAAGGTGAAGGCGGGCGATGAGATGGCGAAGCTCGGCTCGTCGGGTAACTCAACCGAGCCGCATCTGCATTTCCAGGTTTCAAATGCGCCGAAAGCGCTCACGGCCGCAGGCATCCCGGCGCGGTTCGTGGAGATAGAAATACCGATGGAGCTTGGGCCGCGGCCGTTGCAGTCGGGCGATCTGGTTACGGCGAAGTAGGATAGATAAACGGGGGCAGTTGGGAGAGGCGTTTGACACAAACGCCCCTACAAAGTTTGGGACAGGCGTTTGGGACAAACGAGGGTGGAAAAGTCGTAGAGGCGCGTGTCCCCACGCGCAAATTCGGGCCGGAATAGTGCCAGCGGACTTAGGGATTCTGCGGGTGGGGACACCCGCCGCTACACTCTATTTGCCGAAGACTTTCTTTATGTCGCCCATTTTCTTTACGACTTTGCCGGCCACTTTCTCGCCGGTCCCCCGGTCTTGCAGCTTCGGATTGCCGACGGCTTTGCCGCTGGTCTCTTTCACTTTGCCTCTGGCTTCCAGGAGCGTGCCTTTGATTTTGTCTTTCGTGCTCGATTTCATGTACCTGATTCGCAGGCCGAGAAGCCGGTGGGTGGAGGGTTGGGGAAATTAGGAAGTAGGAAACGGGAGAGGGCGCGGAAGGGTGGTGAACGGTTGGATGTGAATTGTGGAGCGTGGATGTTCTCAGGGGGAGCTTTTCAAGGAGCGGCGACTTCCAAGCCGCCGTTAAGAAGCGTCGGCGATTTGGAAATCGCCGCTCCTTGCGCAAGCGGAAAACGAGGTAGACAAAACAAAAACGCCCCGCGTCTTGCGAACGCGGGGCGGTTTATGATTAACGAGTGGCCGGTTGCTTAGGCGTGGGCGGGGACCTTGGACATTCCGGTAACGGAAATGTCTTCGGCGCCTGCGTTCTCGAAGATTTTTTTGGCGCGATCTTTCTGGTCGCCGTCGTGCGCGTGCACCGCGATCAGGTAATTACCGGACTTGAGCTTGCCTTCGTAGCGTTTCGCTTCGATTTCGGGAATGCCCATTCCGATCAACCCTCCCACGACACCGCCGGTGGTGGCGCCAATGGCTGCTCCGCTCAGCGCGGCCATGATAGGACCGGCCGCGATGAAAGGGCCGACGCCCGGGATAGCGAGTGCGCCGATGCCGGCCAGAAGCCCGAGTACGCCGCCGGTCACTCCGCCCGTGGCGGCGCCGGTCGTGGCGCCTTCGGGCGCCTTGGTCGCTTTCACGTGACCGATGTCATGGCTGCCTTCTTGATCGGGCAGCAAAACGGAAATTTCCGAGGCCGGAAAGCCGCTGCTTTGAAGGCCTTCGACGACCTGTTCCGCCTGGGCGTGAGTTTTAACGATACCGAATACTGAATCTTGCGACATATATCTGAGTTCCTTGTTCTTTTGTTAGTTGGTTGAGTTATTTCGAAGCTTTTACTTCGAGCTGATTATCGATCCTGGCCTTGCCGGCACCATTCTTCGCCAGCTTGACGATAGTGGCTTTTTCCTGGGCGTTCTTAACCGGGCCACGCAGAGTTACGACTCCGTTGGCGGTGATGATTTTGACGTTTTTCGCCGTCATGGAGAGAGATTTGTCTCCCACGACCGCGCGCCGGATAGCTGCGGTGATCTTAATGTCTTCGGGGCTGTTGGATTGATCGCCGGAAGTTTTCGTGTCGCCGGATCTGTCGCGCTCGTTCTTCGCGGTATTATCAGCAGAAGTATCAGCCGTGGAAGGCTCGGTAGTCGCGGCGGGTTTCTCTTTCGCGATACCGGAGAGGGTAAAGCCAACAGCAAGCAGAATAGTTAAAGTAATTTGTTTCATATTGTTCAGGCGGCAGCGCGCGTGCACTGCAAGACAACAACGGCGTTGCTCTACCCACCGGCCCTATATTTCGAAGAATAGGTAATTATTAAGTGGGGAGGTCACGGAAGCGGTGCAGAGTTCGTCGGGAGAACGAAGCTGGAGCTTCGGGGACAAGTGCGTTCCCAAACTCGAGTTTGGGAACGAGGGGGCACGGCACTAGCACGAGCACGAGCGTGAGCACGTTTGGGAACGAGGGGGATAAAGCGATGAGCTCGACGACGACTGAGCGCCGCGGCTACAGCGCAGGGAGGCGACGAAGGCATCGCGACGCAGCGCGTGGGCTATAGCTGAGGAATTTGTCGCGTCCTGCGATCTTGGGGGAGAACGAAGCTGGACCTTCGGGGACAAGTGCGTTCCCAAACTGGAGTTTGGGAACGAGGGCGGTAATGCCGGAGGCACGGCGACGCATCGCGCGTGGCAGCCCATGGAGGTGAGAAACGCACGGCGGAGAGAATTGCGCGGAGAGGCGCTATCGGGTAAGCAGGAGCCACATGAATCATTTGCGGAAGCTTGGGCTGGCGGCGTTTCTTTTTCTTGGGCTTGGGGTTTTGTGCGGGGTCTGGGGTTCGTCCGCGGCGGGATCGACGTCGCTCACGGTGACGCTGATTTGTTACGGCATTGGGCTGGTCCTGGCGCTGATTGCTTTCATGCGATCGCGAAGGGGGCAGAGTCTTGATGGGACAACGAAGTTTCTCGCGCGCGCGCCGCTGGGGCTGGTCACGATCGGGGTTTTGTTGTTGTTTCTTCGAGCGATGATCGGGCGGTAGAAGCCCAGCAAAGGCGAGCGACGTCGGACCACTCGGGATCATGGCGATCGATCTTTACGCGGCCTGCTGGAACGAGGAACGGATCATCCCGTTCTTCCTTCGGCATTACGAGCCGCTGGTGGATCGCATCATTATTTATGACGATGGTTCGACCGATCGTTCGGTCGAGCTTCTGCGCACTTCTCCCAAGGTCGAGGTGCGGCCGTTGCGACGGGATGAGGCGTCGTACCTCGAGAGGCACCTGGCGCTTTTCGAGACCTGCTGGCACGAAAGCCGGGGCCGCGCTGAGTGGGTTTGTTTCGTGGACCTGGATGAATTCCTTTTCCATCCGGAATGGCACCGGTATCTGGCCGCGCAAAAGAAGGCGGGCATCACGGTAATTCAGGCACTCGGGTTCGACATGGTGAGCGAGACTTTTCCGCCGCCCGGCGCTGATCTGGCCACGAGCCTGACCCGCGGCCAGCGCGATGTTCATATGGATAAGACCGGCCTGTTCGATCCGGAGGCGATCGAGGAAATCAATCACTACGTCGGCCGGCATCGGTGCGCGCCGACGGGCCGGGTCGTGTTGCCGGCGGAATACTCGATGCAGTTACGGCATTATAAGAATCTCGGTCTCGATTATCTGCTGGCGCGGACTCATGCGCTGGCGGGCCGGCTGACGGATGAGGATCGTGCGCGGAATTGGAGCGGCCATTATCTGCGGGATGACGAGTTGATCCGGGCGCATTTCCAGGAGCAGCTTTGCAAGGCCGGGCCGGTTCCTTCGCCGACGGGAGACGAGCAGAAAGCAACGCGTCGGGGAGGGTCGTGGTGGCGGAGGGGGTGGAAGAAGTAGGAAGTAGGAAGTAGGAAGTAGGAAGTAGGAAACGCTGCAGAAAGTAGAAAGTAGAAAGTCTAAAGAGGGAGTCGGAGATAGGCGTTTGGCACAAACGCCTCTACATTTCGGCTGGAGGGCGGCAGGGAATGCGGGAAGGGTTGTAGCTGGGATCGTTGATCCCGGGGTGGAAGCTGTTATGGCCGGGATCGGCGATCCCGGCTACAGAGGAGGCGGTAGCGCTGGAAGGGATCTTTTTCTAAAGGATCGTTAGGAGAATGGGGATCGTGGCTTATAGTCCCGTTGTCTTCAGCTTGAACTTACGACGGCCATTCGCGGCCGGTCTATCAGGCGGCAGCACTTCGCTTATGCACCGCACCCATCTCAAGCAGATCCTCCGCGCGTCCACTTCCCTTCACGGCACTTATCACACGTCACAGGTTATTTCTTCTTCCGTATGAACAGTATTCTTCTCGATAAGGCACTCAAAGTTGTGCCTAACACCAGCCTCCTTGTTAACATGGTGCGGCTCCGTGTCCGGCAATTGCTCAGCGGCTCGCGCCCCATGCTCCTTCTCGCGCCCGGACTCAGTGTGTCGGACATCGCGCTGAGCGAGATCGCGGCCGAGAAGCTGGTCTGGGAACCAGTCGTGGCCGCATTGTCCGAAGCGGTAGGTCCCGCCATTATCGATTTCCCCGGCACGAATCCGAAAGTAAAAGCGGCCTAGCTCAGGCAAGACGACCTGTTCGTTGCTCGAGCCGTTGCACTTTCATGCCCACTTACATTTACGAAACCACGGATCCAACCCGGCCTATCCGCCAGTTTGAAGTGAAACAGGCGTTCGGAGAGAAGCCGCTCCTGCTCGATCCCGCGACGGGCGAACTGGTGCGGCGAGTCATTACCGGTGGTTATGGAATCGTAGTGCGCGGCGGCTCAAGAGGTCCATCAGTTGGGTCGTGCGGTTCCCACGAGGAAGATTAAGCGATGATCAGCAAACGCCGAGTCGTCGACCGTGAGATGCTGCCAACGATTGTATGTTCCTGGTGTAAACGGGTGCTGCGAATCGGCGCGGCACAAATCAGCCACGGCATTTGTCGTCCCTGTGCCGCGACATTTTTTGCCCGGGGGGCGGCGAGGCCAATCGGGCTTCCGGCGTGACGCGGCGACCCAAAAAGCGTATGGAGTATTACCATGGGAAATAACAAAGGCAGAGATAACGCTAGGAAACGCAACGCACGCCGGAAGAAGACGGAGCGCCTGGCCCTGGCCAAGGCGAAGAAGAAGGGCGCGAAGTAAGTGTAGCGGCGGGTGTCTCACCCGCGGAGTTCCGCAAACCCACGTCGGTGTAGCGGCGGGTGTCTCACCCGCCGAGTTCCGCAAACCCACGTCAGTGTAGCGGCGGGTGTCTCACCCGCGGAGTTCCGCAAACGCACGTCGGTGTAGTGGCGGGTGTCTCACCCGCGGGTAGCGCGGCAAAAGATCGGCGGTCACAGACCGCCGCTACAGGATGCGCTAAGAACGTCTGCCGGTGGGATACCGCTTTTCTAGTTTGCCGGTGGGGACACCGCTTTTTTTGTCTGCCGGTGGGGACACCGGCCTCTACATCGCTGAGCCGCCGGTGGGGACACCGGCCGCTACACCGGGGACTAGCGGCGCGACCGGGGAAGCACCGGCCCAATCGCGAAAAAGAAGATCGGGATGGTCGCGACACCCACAGCGGCCACGATCATGACGATGTTCAGCGCCGCGATCACCGTGGAATTGACCGGGTGCGCGAAGTACTCAAACGCTCCGGCAAGAACCAGAACCAGGATCGCCACGGCTTCGGCGATGATGAAACCGAGGACCTTGCTGCGGCGGCGCGAACGGTTTTCATCTGAGACGTTGGTTTGCACAGGTAGAGCCGTTGCCGGAAGGCGGGATGGAATCTACAGCATAAAAGCGCATTACCTAATGGTGTTGGAAGGGATGGGCGGTGATCGGCGAAGGCGTTGTAGCTGGGATCGCTGATCCCGGCTGAATTAGTGATGATTCGTGGGGGCCGGGATCAGCGATCCCGGCTACAGGAGACGGCGTTTGGCACAAACGCCTCTACAGGACCGAGCGCTGCGGCTACAGCTGTTTCTCGGCGGCGGGTTCGGTCGAGCCGAGTATCGGGGCGCCCTGGCATTGTCATCCTGAGCGCAGGGGAAATCTCTGGATATACGGTCCGCTGACCACGCGGAAAGGGTCGGAGATGTGGACGAGCTGTCTGCGAAGCAACGCCTTGAGGATGAGTCCTTCCCAAGCTGGAGCGGGGAACGATGACCAGGGCCGACACGCCTTTGTGGAACTGGTTTTGGCTCGACGCTGCGCGCGCGGACTTTACTCTCGCGGTCGGCATGATTCTTAAGAGCACAGTTCTCCTGTTCATTCTCGTGGGGAGCGCGAGCAGCCTGCTGCGCGCAGCGGACGAGGGTGAGCAGGATTCGGCCGCAGGGTTGCCAGCATTGTACGCGCAGAACTACCTCGTCGCGAAAAGCACGATATCGCGCGACGGGAAATTAGCGGTCATCTATCCGACGTTGGAGTTTTCCGATTCGAAAGAAGCGAAGGACATGGTGGTGTCGCTCGAACCGTTCCAGGTGCTGGGGACGCTGCCGACGGACGACCCTTATTTCCAGAACAAGAGCCACGGCGCGATCAGCGCGCAATGGTCTGAGGATGGGAGCGTGGCGCTGATCACGCTCGAGAGTAAATGGGGGCCGGGCGACGTGTTCGTGGTGGAGCTGGCTGATGGCAAGGTGAAGAGAACCACCAACGTTCTTGAGAAGCTGACCAAGTTGCTCCTGCCGAGCTTCCGGGCGTCCACGTCGAAGAAGGAGAGCTACAACGACAACTACCCGTTTATTTTCGAACCGGGCAATGACTACGAGCCGTGTACGTTGGCCGGGAACAAAGCGGTGAAGCTGAATCTGTCGGCAACGAACGATCCCAAGTCGATCTCGAAGCATCCGTGGCGAAAGCGGATCCAGGCGGAGTGGGATATTGCGGGCGCGAAGTTTACTTCGCAGAAAATTACGGAGGACCGGCGGTAAGGGGAAAGATCAGACGTCAGCGCTGAGCGGTAGGGGGATTTTGATAAGTCCGGAGAGGGCCGCGAAGGCGATGGCTTGTTGCCATGGAAGACGGTAAACGGGAAGAGATCATCGCGGAATTAAAGAAGGCTTACGCGGCAGAGCTGGAGACGGTGCAAAATTATCTCGCTAACTCGATCGACCTCGATGGGGTGCGAGCGGAGGAGATCAAGAAATCGTTATCGGCGGATATCCAGGAAGAGCTGGGTCACGCCATGATCCTCGGGAAACGGATCAAGGTGCTCGGTGGCCGGGTCCCCGGCTCGTTGGAGCTGGCGCGCGACCAGAGTTTCCTACAGCCGCCCCAGGATTCGACGGACCTGATCACCGTGATCAAGGGCGTGATCGCCGCGGAGGAAAGCGCGATCGCGCAGTATGAAAAGATCATCGGGCTGTGCGACCAGGTTGATTTTGTGACGCAGGACACGGCGATCACGATTTTGGGCGACGAACAGGAACATCGCCGGACGTTTGTCGGGTATTTAACAGAGTTCGAGCGCCGATAGGCGGAAACCGCGGGCCACGCAGCGCGACAACTAGGACGCGGAAACGGCAGCGTCGACCGTGGGGGCGAGGCGGAAGTATTGGTCGAGCTTTGCGCTTTCGAGGATGGTGCGAACGTTTTCCTGCGCAGCGGCAAGAACGAAGGTGCCGCCTTCGTGCTCAAGGGCTTGCATGGCGCCAATCAGGACGGCCAGGCCTGAGCTGTCGATATAGGGGACGCGGGAAAGATCGACCACGAGCTTCTTCGGGGCGGTGTCGATGACTTCGCGCAGGGAAGCGCGGAGCTCCGGTGAGACGTGCAGATCGATGGCTCCTTCCGGCCTGAAAATTTGATGCGATTTAGATTTATCCATGCGGTGTCTCGGAGGGGTTCCGGGGCAGTGTGAACGAAGGAAGAGAATTAGGAAGTATGAATTACGATCGGAGCGGAAATCGAAAGCCCTGCCTGCCAAGCCCGAGCCTTGGGGTAGGCTGAAGGTCGCGCGGCGTTCAGTCGCTGCCTATCGTGCGGGAACTGTGGTCCGGCGGGCGGCTTACGGCTTCGCCGCGGGCTCGCCGAGCGCCATGAAAGCGCCGAACAGATTGCCAGCGCGTTCCTGGTTCGCGGCAATGAATTCGGCGTTGGCTTTGACCGTTTTGTCGGTGGATTTATCGAGGCCTTCGCTCAGCCCTATGGCCATGATCGCGAAGATACCTTTTGAGAATTCATCGGCGGTCAGCCCGGCGTCTTTGAGCAGGGCGACAGTCTTGGGGCATTTCGCGTTGATCGTGCTGCCCCAGTTCTCGGGGCCGATCGAGGGATCTTTGTTGATCTCCGCCATCTCGGCCCTGGCCCCGGCGTCCTGGCCGACGGCTTTCACGAATTCATCCATCTTGTTGAACAGCGCTTCGTTGAGCGGAATTGCGCCGGCAGCTTTGATCTGGTCCGGCGGAGTTTCGGCGGAGAGATTCGGGGCGGCGGCGAAGCTGAGCATCGCACAAGCGAGCAAGGTGATGGTCAGGCGAGGGGCAAAGGTAGGTGAGTTCATTTTGAGTAGGTGTGGGCGACGCTGGGCGATGCGGTGGGTGGGGTCAATCTAATTCCGGGACGGCGCGGGGATGTTTGGTCGGCAGATTACGCAGATGGACGATATAAGCGGGGACCGTCCATGCCGGCGCAAAGGCAACAGAGTTGCGGGGACAGGTGCGTTCCCAAACAGAGTTTGGGAACGAGGAAGTGCGCGAGAATATGGTTGAGGCGATATGAGTTAGGGCAGGTTGAAGCGGTAAACTTCCACGAGCCCGATTCCGGTGCTGTTGTTCGTGCCGCGCACTATCGCGGTGTAATTGCCGCCCGGAAGCGACTTCAGGATCGCGGATTCACGGTCGTCGGACGGGGCAATGCCGGTGGCGTTGATGTCAACCTGCTGCGATTCCTTCCAGTCGTCGTTGGCCATGACCAGGGCGCCGTTGATATCGCGCAGCTCCATGGTCGGGTCCTGCAACGCATTCGGCACGTTTCGTCCGGTGAGCTCCGGCCCGATAGCGCGAAGGAGGACAGTCGCGGAGCTCCCGCGCAAGATGAAGCCGCCGATGAGGACGTTGTCATTCGTTTCGACGGAGCCGCGCGTAGAGATGTTCGACAACATCGAATCACCGCCCGCATCGAGATCGTACGCCTCGACCAGCGCGATGCCTTCCGTGTTATTCGCGCCGCGGAGCACGGCCGTGTAATTGCCGGGCGCCAGCTGCCGGACAATCGCAGCTTCCCGATCGTCCGAAGGGGGAATGCCGCTCCCCTCGATGGCCGTCTTCTGGTCCGACTCTTTCCAGTTATCGTTCTGGGCGATCAACGCGCCCGAACCATCGTGCAATTCCAGGGTCGGATCTTCGAGCCGCCCGGAGACGGGGTTGCCGCCGACCTGGAGCGACGGGCCGATCCCGCGCACAATCACGTTCCGCGGCGTCGATCCGGTAACAATGAACCCGGCGATGCCAGCGCCGTCGCCGTTCCGAACCGGAACGCGAGTCGAGATGTTCGCCAGGCGCGCGGGCGAACAGAAATCGTTGCCGACCACGATGTAATCCTGCCGGCCACCCGCGTAATCCGACGCGAAAACGCCGGATGGATTACCCGCGGTATCTTCACGAATCGAGATCCCCTGGAGGACGTCGCCATTTTGGATACCGAACATCGCCTTATCGATGACGACCCAAACGCTGCCATCGGGTTGCACTCCGCTCGCGGGATCGAGATCGCCTTCGTGCTTCCATTCGCGGCACTGGCTGATCGGCGGTGCCCCACAATCGCTGACGAACTGGCCGTTCTTGTAGTAGGTCACTTCCATGTCGCTCAGGCTAAGCTTGTAACTTTTTCCACCGCGCGGCGGATCGAAAAAGACCGTGTAAACAGAGTTGGCCCCGGCGGTCAGTGACGGGTCTGCGTTGTTGATCACGAAGACAAGTTTGCCCGGCATGTTTTCCGGCTCAGCGATGCCGAAACTGGCGATATCGTTGTTCGGAAAAGTGCCGCCTTCCGCGGTACGATCGGGATAAAGCTGGCCCGGCACGCTGCACGACAACTCGGGCCGCGGCGCGTTCTGTCCGACGGTAGGCGCGAACGTGTTGCTCGAAGTGCTTTCGCCCTGAGCGCTCAACGCGGTGACGCGATAGCTGTGAGTGTCGCCGGGATCAGCCAGGTCGACCACCCGCCGCTCGGCGATTGCGGATCGGATCTTCGTTTCCGCGCCGCCATTGACCCTGCGATAAACATTGTAACCGGTCACGGTGCCGCCCGCGCCATCGGGCACTGGCCAGGTGAAGGAGACGAACTTTGTTGTGCGATAGCCGTTGATGAGCGGCGCCGCGGGCACGGCCGGTTCAGCCGGATCGAACTGCGCGTACATCCTGCGCCCGCCGGATTGCCGGACGATCCCGGCCAGTTTCGAGAACGTGTTCGGGCCGCCGCTATCCGGACAGCTCGCGCTGCAACCGATCGAGTTCGCGGCAATGACGCGGCCTTCCGGATCGATCGTCGCATCGATGAAGTCGTAATGGTTGCGCGGATCGCCGCCGCTGCCGATCCCGCCAAATGCGCCCTGAATCGGATAATCCGGTGTGCCGTTGGCAACAAACCAGGTCGCGCCGCCATCGTAGGTGGTGGCAATGTAGAGGTACCAAATGCCCGGAAAATCCATGCTCTGGAAGTCGGTGTTCGGGCCATTGTAAGGCGAGCCGAAAAACGCGACCGCGGCGCGACCCGAGTCACCGGCAACAGCCGCAGGGAAGACCGAGTAATTAATTCCTGCCAGAGCGCCGACATCAACGCTCGGCGCCCAGGTCTTGCCCCGATCGGACGAGACCGCGACGAAGAGGTGATTGTCGTTCAAATTCTGATACGCGAGATAGACCTTGTTGTTCTTATCGATCGCCACGCCGGGATCGCCCTTGCTGAACAACGAACCGGTGCTGTCAGGCACTTTGCGGATGTTCCAGGTAATCCCGGCGTCCTCGGACACGACGACGTTGACGAAGCCCTGGCCGATCACCGGAGTATCGAGCCCGCAACCCTTGTTCGGGACATAAACGGTCCCGTCCGGGGCGACGTGGGGATGGCCGTGAAGGCCGACGCACCTGCTGACCGCAGCATCATAGATCGGGATGATCGGTCCGTAGGTCACGCCGCCGTCGTCGCTCCGCGAGCAGTACGAGACCGCGACGTCCTGCGAACAATAATAGGTCGCGTTTGGATATTGCGGATGGGGGATTAACGAGCCAACGCCGGTTGTGGGATAAGGACCGACGCCCATGCCCTGGTGATCGGCGCCGCTGGCTGGGCCGCCGCTGATCGTTGGCGTCCAGGTTTCGCCGTCGTTGTCGCTGTAATCCGTGGCTGATTGCCCGCCGGTTAGCTGCATCGCCCAGATCCGGCCAGTCGCGGGGTCGCCGAGCAGGATCGGGTCGAGTGTGACCTTGTTACTTATATTAGAGGGGTTGTCTTTCGGTTCCCAGAGAGCGTGCGCCGGCGAAGTGCTGTCGTTGAACTTCACTCGTAACACTTCGAGCAGGCCCTGATAAAACAGGTTGCCGCTCTTCGGATTGGAAAAAACTGTCGGCTCGCCCGCGAACAGGCCGAGGGCCGATGACGGCGCGCCGTTAGCGTCGGTCGGAATAAATTCCTGGAAGCGAGGTGCGATGCCCGGGGCGTTGCCCGGTGGGACGACCGGGATGGTGCCGGGCGAGGCAGGTCCGAGGAAAATTTTGCCGTTAAAGCTTTGGCCGGCGGGCAGTGTCGTGCTCACCTGGACGACGAGATTTTGAGTGCCGCCGATGGCCGGAATTTCGACCTGCTCGAAATTCGTCGCGGTCTGGCGCGATTGCGCGATCGGGTTGCCCTCGGGGAAACTATCCTTCGGCCAGCTGACCGCGTCCCACAGATAGAGATCGAAATCGGCGGCAGCTGTGCCCCATTCCACCCGGACGATGACGGCCTGGTTCGGGTGAGTGGTGGCAAAGTCCGCGGGCAAATTCACGGTCAGGCGATAGATGTCGCAAGGGACGAGCGGGGTGGCGGGGTCGGGATCGCATTCGCCGGCAATGCTGTTGCCGAAGGCGTTAGGAAAGAAAAACGGGCCGGCCTTGTATTCGAGTGGCCCAGAGGAATCGGTCAGCGTTCCCTCGGGCGGCTCGGCGGCAAAGCTGAGCATTGCCATAAACAAGGCCGCTGAGCAGAGCAGGAACGCGGCAAAAATGCGCGGGTTGAAGAAAGCAGTTTCGTTCGAAGGACGTGTTTTCATAGGCAACGGCAGGCAGAGGACCGTTGGGGGACGAGTCCGGGACGCACAGTTAAAACGTGCGTGAGGTGTTTCTCGCGCGTGTCGTGAAGGGACGGCCGATGGCCGTCCCCTTCTGTAGCCGCTTCGCTATGCGAAGCGCCGAATCAGCGGCCTCAGGCTCATCGAGAACGGGCGTCGCCTCTCCCTCCAACGGCGGCCGAAGCTACTTCTTCGTCCCCAGGACCAGCAGCCATTCGCGATCATGCGCGATGCCGCCATCCTCAGTCTTGTAATTCTGTTCGAAGAAATCGACCCAGGTCCGGTGAAATTCTTCCCGGCGCGGTCCTAACGAGTCAGCCAGGGTCTTGGTCGGACCGTAGTCCGCGGAGAAAATTTCCCAATATTCTTCGCCGCTCGACGGACGAAACATCGAGACGTGTTTTTCGAAGCGGAGCTCGAACATTTCGCCGAGCAGCTCGCGGACACGTACTTCCTTGCCCCAATCGAAGGGGCTTGAAGGCGGAGGCGTCTGGACGAACGGCGCCATCATTCGGAACATGGCGCCGAGTCCGCCCTCAGACGTCCAGTTGGCGAGGCCAAGGCGTCCGCCGGGCTTCAGAACACGGCCGAGCTGTCGCGCCGTCGCGGAATGATCAGGCGCGAACATGATCCCGCAGGTCGAAGAGACGACGTCGAAACAGCCGTCGCCGATCCCCTCGAGCCGTTCGCAATCGCCCTCCTGGTAATCGATTTCGAGTCCCTCGGCCTGCGCGCGCGCTTTCGCCTGCTCGAGGAGGGCCGGGGCGAGGTCGAGCCCGGTTACCTTTGCGCCGGCCCGGGCTGCGCGTTCCGCGACAGAGCCGGTGCCGCACGCGAGATCGAGCCAGGGCTCGCCCGGTTGCGGATTCAAAGTCCGCACGACCCGGTCATGAATGTCCGCGATCGTTTCGGTGACGCGTTGATAGGGCCCGGATCCCCACATCCGGCTTTGCCGCTCCTTCAATTCTTCGTAAGCCATCCCGCGAGCGTACCCAGGCTCCGAACGGACTGCAATCACGCGAGGACGGGACAGCGCCCGTCCCTCCAGCGACGCAGCGCAAAATCACGCTGAATGACGGTTGCGTGGAGGGACGCCCGCCGTGGCGTCCAAACGTATTCCGTTTACGCGCCTCATCTCGGAGGACGGGACAGCGCCCGTCCCTCCAAGGCTGCGTAGTGGATCTTGCGCTGTAGCGACGGCGCTCAGTCGCCGTGAAGAGTGTCGCATGCCCTGCGGCGGAAGAGGACCCACAGCGCCCGTTACCTGCACCGCCCGCCGCCCACGTCCGTACGGCACGGATTCTGTTCTCTAAGTGTTCGTAACTGTTCGCAAACTGATCAACTGGAGGAGTTCGCGCCATGGGTTATCTCTTCCGCCCGTTCAAACTATGAGGCTTCTCCATTTCACTATTTCTGTTGTCTGCCTGGCGGCGGCTGTTCTTACTCCCACCAGTGCTATGGCTGACCCCGCCCTCGTGGTGAGCGTTCCCGACCAAACGCTCGCCGTTGTAGATGGCGGCGTGGTCCGGGAGCGATTCCGCATTTCCACCTCGAAGTTTGGCCTCGGCGACAACCCCAACAGTTACGCCACCCCGCTCGGCTCGATGGAAATCGCGTCCAAGATCGGCGGGAACGCGCCCCTGGGTACCGTCTTCAAATCCCGCCGCGCAACCGGCGAAGTGCTCCGCCCGAACTCACCCGGCCGCGATCCTATCGTGACCCGGATCCTCTGGCTGCGCGGCCTGGAGCGCACGAATGCCCGCGCTTACTCGCGCAACATTTATATTCACGGGACGCCGGTGGAAAAATTGATCGGCCGCCCGGTTAGCTACGGTTGCATCCGGATGCGATCCAAGGACGTGGCGCGGCTCTTCAGCGAAGTGCGGGTCGGCACGAAGATCGAGATTGCGAGCACGCGCTTGAGCGGCGCAATTGCGCAAGCGGCGTCAAAGCAGCAGCGCGCGAGTCAGGTTCGGGTTGCTGCGTCTAAGCCGGCGAAGCGGCCGCGGCTGGCCGCGCATACCGGGCGATTGCGGGTTGCCGCGAACTAGCTCGGACAAACGCGCCGATCGGCGTCCAAACGGGTTAGCGCGCTCTCTCTTCCGCGGCGGGCCCGCTTCCAAATAAATTCCCGAACGCTCCCCCGCCAACGTTTTGGAGCAGGGATGGAAGAACACCGGCCAGGCTTTGCGAGGGATCGGCGTTTGGATCGACTTTTCCGGCCGGCGTCAATTTGTCCACGACCCCCGGCAGAAATTTCGCGAGAAGCTGCGATGCCTGTGCCGGATCGACTCCAAGCCGCGAGGCGATCGCGCTGATCTGGTCGGGACCGATTACCTGCTGGACTTCGCTGGGCGAGATCGGCTGGTTCTCACCGGTGCTCACCCATGAAGCGGCTTTATCGCCATGGCCAGCCTGAGTGAATTTATTGAGGAGCCCCTGAACGCCCCCGCTCTGGGCGAGGAGTCCGGTTAATATTCCGAGGAGCGGGTTCGCGCCGCCGGGTTGTTTTCCGCCGAGGATTGAATCAAGGAAGCCCATATTCTGTTTCTGTTATTTGGTTGGTTGCGGTTGCGTAAGGAAGCAGCGACCGCCACCGCCCTACACCACTTATCGGGTAGCTTAGGCAGATCGGTTGGAGAAACCCGGTGACGGACCGGGCTTTTTCGAAAAAGCCGAAAAATAGGCTTGCCTGTATTATTACCGATCCGTAATCCACTGGATCATGGCTCGCTCGGTCGTGCGTGGAGAGATGGTTCTAAGCAGGACTATTGGCGCGGTCATTTGTCTCGTCGGAATTCTCTGGCTTTCGATCCTGCAGCCGCCAGCCCCTGTTCAATCAGCCTCGAGGGGCCCTGGCGAAACCCTCCTCCTCGCTTCGCATTCGGAGATTTCCATGTCAGACGATCTCGGCGTGCTGCTGGAAGACTCGATGGAGATCGTGAGCGCCGACACGACCGGGGGCCGCGCCATAAAACCGCGGAGCGCAACTCGCGCCTGCGTTCCCCGGTCCTACGCGCCAACGGCGCGGGCTGTCGTCTCTCCCCCGTTACTGGTGTGAGTTTCTCCGCCGGACCACCGCGCTCGCGGTGATTTCATCCGGCATTTCCTGAGCGCAGTCGCAGGTCTGTCCTGCGGCCCCTCTTCCTGCCCGGTTCCATCGATCTCGCTCCATTCCTTAACCTTAGACGACTCAAAAACATGCCGACCAAAATCCAATTCCCATCCGCGAAAACCGCCGGCGCGGCGATCCTCCTCGCGCTTGCCCTCGTTTCACCGCTTCGCGCCCAGGAAGCGATCACGACTCAAACTATTCAAGTCACCGGCGAGCCCCTGGCGACGCCGCATCCTCACGATGATACCCGCCCCAAACTCGAGCACATCATGCGGGAAGTTTCGGGGACCCAGATCACCGTCACGAAAAAGGCGACCGTCATTAAGCTCGATAGCCAGCCTCCGGTCCAAAACAACAATAACCAGGAGCTATTCACGAAGGCCCCCGGCCTGATCGTTTCCGAACAACAGAACCCGGGACAATTCAATTACAGTTATCGCGGCCTCGGCAATCCACAGGAATCCGAATACACGCTCGTGCTTCAGGACGGTTTGCCGCTCATGGCTGAATGGATCGGCTTTCCAACGCTCTATTATCAGCCGGTGCCGCAGAGCGTTTTCGAAATTCAATTCATCCGCGGAGGCAGCAGTCTTCTTTACGGGCCACAGCCGGCACCGGCGGTGAATTTCGTGATGAAGCGTCCGCTCCAGGCTTCAGGGGCGAGCGCCTATTTCGAACAGACGGGCGGAACTGACGGTTTCTACAACACCTATGCATCCGCGCAAAGTGCGAGCGGCCCGTTCGAGCTGCGTGTCGATATGGATCACCAGTATTCGGATGGCCAGCGAGACAACGGTTGGTATCACCTTCTCCAAAGCAACGCCTACCTCGGTTATCGGATCGACGAAAAACAACTGGTCGCGTTCGATCTGCACGCCAGCCGATTTAACGGGGGCGATCCCGGGCGGCTCAACTTCGCGCAATTCGAAGCGGACCAGAATTTTTCGCCGACGCCTTACAACGAAAACTGGGTTGATCGGGTAACCCTCGTATTGCGCTATGAAATCGAGCGGGACGATTGGCTGGTCCAGGCCAAGGCTTGGTACACACATCAGGACATCGACGCACGCACGGGCGCGAACCTGGCCCTGGCACCTGGGGACGTCCTCTTCGGGACCAGGCCGCCAACCTCGACGCAGTTTGCCTACGAACAATTCGACAACGGCGGAGTGGACCTGCGGTTCCGCAAGAAATGGGGGCAGGGCACAATGTTCCGTGGCAGCGCCCTCACCTTTGGCGGCGTGGCTTATCATGGTGACGCCCCATTCAATCGCTACACGATCAACGCGAACGCCAATAATTATCACGGCCCCGATTTCCTTTACGCCCCCCGAGGGACAACCGCGAACGACCCATTCCATCCCCTGGATCAGGAGCGGAGCGCCGATTACCAGGCGTTCTTTATCGAGGACCTGATTCGGATCGGGAAATTCCACATCGTGCCGTCGTTCCGGCTCGATCACGAAAACGTCCAGGTCGACTCGACCCGGGCCCCGTTCCTCGGACCCAATAGCGTCGGACCGGCCCAAAGCATCAGCGCCGACCATTGGATGCCATTATGGGGCATCGGTTTGGGCAACGATTTTGGCAAAGGCAACGAAACCTATTTCAGCGCGACGACCGGCTGGCGGCCCACCCGATTTTTCGATATCGCCGGCACCACGCGAACGATCAGAAGCGGCACGGATATTCCGGAGCCATTCGAGTCGCTCGATATCGAGCTGGGCGTCCATGGCACGCCTCTAAAGGGTTTTTGGTACGATGTCGGCCTCTTCTGGATGGAGTTCAGCAACCGGACCGAGAATCAGGCACAGACCGTCACCGATTTCGAGATCGTGAACACGGGCAACACCCGCCATCGCGGGATCGAGGCCGAATTTTCCTACGACCTGCTGGTTCCATTTCAGCACGAGGTCGCGCCCGAATCGGTCAGCGCAGACGCGAAGTCTGACAAGGAGGTTTCAGCGCCCGCGTCGGCGCGTCCGCTTCAGCTGATCGTTTTCAGCAACATTCAGCTGCTCGATGCCGAGTTCACCGAGAGCATTCAGATTGTTCCGAACAGCGGCGGAAGGACATTCGTCGGGAACGAGCCGGCCTATGCTCCAGACCTGATCTGGAAAGGCGGCATCACGTTTCAAAAGGAGAAATGCTTCCGTGTCACTCTCTCGGGCGTGCACGTGGCCGACCAATTCTGGGCGGACTCGAACCAGCCCCTCGTGGCGGGCGGTGTCGTCTCGGTTCCAGCCGTGATTCCATCATACACAGTCTGGAATCTTTCGAGCGAATGGTATCTGACCAGGAACGTGCGCCTGATCGCCGGCGTCTCGAACCTCGCGGATGAGAAGTATTATTCGCGCGCGTTCCTGACCGGTCTTATCGAGCCGGCGCCGCAGCGATCCGCTTACGCAGGTCTATCTGTGGAGTTCTAACTGGGATCAGATCGGACGGGCGTGCCTCGGCACCTCCGGCGACCCTGCGGAAGGAGGTCCCTCCGGGTTATTGCGGCGAACTTTCGGCCAGCCGTTTGACGTGGTTCATGACGCGCAGATGCACCGCGCGGGTCATGTCTTGCGTCCAAATGTCGAAGTACCAGCGCGGCCGGACGTGGAGCGTGTACCAGCTCGAGCCGATCAAGGTCGTGGTCCCGTCCCGATTGTCGCGGAGCTCGAAGCGGCCGCGGTGCAGCGAAATATGTCCGTAAGCTTCGGGATGGGTCGGTTGTTCGATGATATCGAAGGTGAGCTTCTCCTCCGGCACAAACTCAGCCACGCGCTCCTTGATCACGATTCCGTCACTGAACATGCATTGCCGATCGGCGCCGACGAAGTTGCCGCCGTTGGTGGTTTGGGTCGGATACGGCAGGCC
Source organism: Chthoniobacterales bacterium (assembly GCA_035536995.1). Classification (GTDB taxonomy): domain Bacteria; phylum Verrucomicrobiota; class Verrucomicrobiia; order Chthoniobacterales; family UBA10450; genus AV80. The sequence continues at coordinate 23,460 of DATLNB010000042.1, forward strand.
CAGGCGGAAAATCCAATAGTCGGGTGCATCCGGGATCTCGGAAAAAGCGAGGACGTGCGGCCAGACTTTGGCAGGCGGGGCATTGATCACGAGCTGGTCGATGACGACGGCCTGCTTCTCGGAATGGTAGGCCATTTCGCCGACGGTAAGCAAGGCGAGGAAAGGGAAGACGGTGAGTTGCAGTGTGGAGCTTTTGGGCCGGAACAAAAGCCGGCCCAGCAGGACGCCGGTCAGAATGAAAATATACAGGAGGGGAAACGCGATGACCATGCAGACCGCGCCTTCGCGAAGAACAATGGCGGCCGCGGCTACTCCCGCGAGTGCCACCCAGAACGCGTCGAGAAAACTCCAGCCGAGCGTTCGCTTGTAGTGACGCCAAAACCAGGCGGCGACGAGTCCCACGATTATGGGCAGGAGAAAAAAGCTCGGCCAGGCAATCAGGGTCGCCAGATTTTGCTCTTTGTAGGTGCGGACTACCCATACCCCTGGAGCCAGTAATAATCCGCCGATTGCATTGGCGACCAGGATGCCGAGGAGGGTCGGACCGATGGGCCTGCCGGCCGGAAGAGACGGTTGCGGTTCGTTCATGGCGCGTTGCTTCTAACAGAATTTCGTTTCGCGAACTACCGGCTCGACCATCGGATACGGGTTGTAACGACCCGATAGATCGGCGGCGAAGGTAATCCGGTCGCTTGCCTCGAGGTTATCGGCGTCGGTCACCCGGACTTCGAGCGTGTGTTCGCCTTTCGTCAGGGTGTCGCCCGGAATGGGCAGACTCCAGTGAAGGTCGCCTTCGGGATCCAGTTCCTTCCACTCCCCATCATCAATGCGCCCTTTGGCTGCGGTGATTTTATTCGCGGACCAGGCGCGAACGCGGGCTTCCTCGGGGCCCGGCAGGATATGCGCGGGCTTCGTGGCCAGAATGACCCGGCGCGGATGGGTAATCATGACGATCGGTCCCTTGTCTTCGACGCTGCGATAAGTCAGCGCGAGATCTTCGCCGTCGAGAAAGACAACGGCGTAGCCGGCCGGGCCGCCCTCCGGATCACCAATCGAGCGCGTCGCAACGTAAACGTGGCGCCCGTCGTTTGCGATCTGCCCGTAATGCGTGTGTCCCGCGAAGATCGCGGTGATCGGGCGCGTCTGGATCACTTCGCGCCAGGCGGCGATTCCTGGCCCGGCGAAATCTTCCCAGACTTGAAACGGATAATGGTGTTGGAACACGACCACCCGTTCGCCGCGGGCCAGCGCCGCGTCGACTTCATAACGAAACCAGATGACCTGCTCGTCAGTCAGCCCGAGCGGCCGAAACTGCATCGTATTCAGACAGATGAAACGGTAACCGTTGACCGTGTAAGCGAGATAAGTCTCGCCGACGTGATTTTGGTAGGCGTGGCAACCCGGATCGTGATGGGCATCGTGATCGCCGACCAGGGCGTGCCATGGTGGCTGCAACTTGTCAGTTACGTTCTTGAACAGCGCCCACTCGTTTTCGCGCGCGTGTTGGACGTTGTCCCCGGCAAACTGGACGAAATCGGGGCGGACCAGATTGTTCACCTCGTCCGTCATCCAAAGAGCCGTCTTGTAGTTGGGCCGGTCCTCGAACTCGAGATGAAGATCGCCCGGCCAGACAAAAACAACAGGTTCCGTGTTCATAATTCGTTAGGCCGCCTCGGCGCTGCGGACGAGCTCGGCAAAAACGCCGTTGTTTGCGACCAGATGGTCGAATGCGCCCTGCTCGACCACCCGGCCCTGGTCGAACACAAAAATGCAATCGGTCTCGTTCAACGTCGTCAGTCGGTGCGCCACCATGATGACCGTGTGCGAGTGGCGCGCATGATCGATCGCGGCCCGGACCCGGCGTTCGCTGATGTTGTCGAGCGCTGACGTGCCCTCGTCGAGGATAAGGACCGGCGGGTTTTTCAGGAACATCCGGGCAAGGGCGAGGCGCTGCCGTTGCCCTCCGGAAAGATTGCCGCCGCGCTCGGTCAGGACGCTGTCGTAGCCTTGTGGCATTTGCGTGATCTCTTCGTGAATGTGGGCCTGTCGCGCGGCTTCCTCGATTTGCTCGAGGCCGACCGCGCCGCAGCCGTATCCAATATTTTCGCGGACGGTGCCGGCGAAGACGAAGGGCACCTGGCTGACGTAACCGATGCTTTTGCCGATGTCTTCCCGCGAGAGCACGCCGATCGGGACACCACCGACGAGCACCTCCCCGGAAGTAGGATGGAGAAGCCGCAACACGGCGCGGAGCCAGGTCGATTTGCCCGAACCGGAGCGTCCGGCGATGCCGATGGTTTGTCCCTGGTGAATGGCGAGGGTTACGCCGTCGAGGATCCGCCGTGGGCCTTGCGGCGTTTTGTATTCGACCACCAGCTCCTGGCATTCGAGCAGTGGGATGCTGCCATCGAGGCGCGGTGGCCGGAGCGTGACAATGTTAAACGACTGGTCCTGCGGCTGGTCCAGCATCTGGAGAAGAACAGTGACCTGCATGCTGCTTTCGTAGGCTTCATCCAGCATCCGATGCACTTCCTTCATCGGGCCGAGGATGGTCAGGAACAGGCCCCAGAATGTCAGGATATCGCCGTAGCTGATTTTTCCGTGCACGGCCAGAACGACGCTGAATCCCAGGATGCCGGTGCAAAAGACCGCTTCGTTCACAGCTTTCAACCAGTCGAAGCGCGCCATCGCGAAGCCGTGCTTGAACTCGCGTTTGCCGCGCGCGTTCGCCGCCGCGGTCACGCGCGCCACTTCGAGCGGATGCGTGTTCGCGGCCCGGATATACTCGAGACCGCCGAGCTGTTCCACCACGGTCCCGTCCAGACTTTCCTTCGCCCGTAACAGTTCGAGGCGGACTCCCTTTTGCGAGCTGACCTGCCAGATGGTGATGAGCACCGCGGCGGGCACCATCCCCAGCATGACCAATCCGACGTGCCAGTCTCTCGCCAGCGCGGTGTAGAGCGCCGCGCCGGCCAGCGTGAGAGCCGGAATGAAATCGGCGAAGACGACTTTGAGGAACTTCACGAAGCCCTCGACGCTCCGCGTAATCCGGCCGTGGAGTGCGCCGATCCGGTCCGCGGCGAGCGCGCCTAGATCGATCCGGAGCAAATGCCCGACGAGGCGAGCGGTCATGTCGCTTTCGATCCGGGAGGTCGATCGGGTGATGAGCCAGCGGCGGAAAAGCTGGAGCGATTCTTTGACAACGTAGTAACCAAGGAGCAACGCGAGGGCGAGCGTCACATATTCCGAGAGCGCGGTAGCGTCCCCGCTGCGCTTGAGCACGTCGTTGAAAAAATCGCCGATCAGGACCGCGATCCGGACCTGGATGTAAGCGACGACTACGGTGACGACGACGCCCGAGAGCAGACCCAGTTTCTCGGAGCGGCCAAAAAGTTTCCAGAGCGTCTTCCGGCGGGCCCAGGCCACGCCCAGGTCTCCAAGGAGAGAGCGCGGCGCCGGCGGCGGTGGTTTCTCAGGCATCGGCCTACGGAGTTACCGAAAGATGCTGAAGTAGGTCGCGTAGAAGATCAGCATGAAAAGCGAGAAAGGCAGGCCAAACGCGAGGTAACGCCGGAAAGTGATGGCGTGTTCCGGGTCGTTGAAGCGCTGGCTTTCTTCCGCCAAAATGATCCCGGCTGAAGCGGCCGTGACGAGGGAGCTGCTTCCGGCGCAGATCCCGCCGCCGAGGGCCCACGCTGCGGCATGACTCGGATCGAGCTGCTGGATCGAATGCGAGACCGCCGTCGCCCACGAAGCTGCTTCCGTGAAGGTCGTGCCGAAATAACCGGTCACCGCGATCACCCACGGCGCCGCTTTGGCCGCGATCAGTTGCTGGTAGAGGCTCGCGCCTATCCACGAATGCGAAACGCAGCCCGCCAGGACGAAGATCGCCGCGAAAGCCAGATAAACGTCGAACCCGAGCGAGGTCAGTGAATGGTAGCGCTCACTTTTTCGCTCGAGAAGAACCGCGATCACGATCGTGGCCGCCCCGATTGTGATGGCCAGCGGCGGGAAAATGACATGCAACAGGATAAAAAAGGCCAGAAGCGCGAGGCCTACGCTGAGCAGGCGGGTGTCGATCGCGAGATCGGACTTAGCTTTCTTCCAGTCGGCCGCGGTTTGGGCAACCTGCAAAGTGTAGAACGGGACTTTGACCGCCGCTGCCGCCTTGGTGGTGATGCCACGCTGGGTCAGGACGGTCGCCACGATGATTAGCGCAGCCACGACGAGCAGATTCGCCGGCAACACTTCGCGCATGAAGTCGCTCGCCTGAAGTCCCCAGGCCGCGGACTCGATGATGTTGGGCGTGTCGCCCCAGCGCGTGGAAAATCCGCCGAGATTGCTGGCCACGAGCGCTGCGCTGAGGATCCAGCGCGAGGGAATCTGATAGGAGGCGCAAAGGCGGATGATGATCGGCGTCATGATCAGGATCGAGGTGACGTTGTGCATCAAACCCGCCGTGATGTAGGTGGCCAGGAGAAGAATCGTGACCAGCAATGGCATCGTTATCCGGGGATGGCGGAGCCGGACTTTGCCTAACTGATGCCCGAGCCACGCTGCGACCCACTTGAACCCCTGCGACCGCTCAATCATATGCGCAGGGATGGCCACGGCCGTGAACAAAATGGTGATGTCCGCGTAATGGCTGAAGCCGCGCCGCAAAATTTCCTGCGCGCTTTCCCATTGAATGATGAGAAACGAACAACTAACCAGGCTCATCGCGAGCGGAAGCGGCACTTCGTAGCGCGTCATCGCAAAGAAGGCCGCAAAGAGGAGAAAAAGCATGAGCGCACCCGCGGTCCAGTTGGCCTGCCAGGAATTGGGATCCAGTGGCAATTCGCCAGCGTCCGAGGCGGTTGCAGCCAAGGCATCGCCGCTGCCAAGGAGGAAGAGGAAAAGGAAGAGGTAACTGCTTAGCTGCTTCATATGAACGAAACTTCCGAAGAAGGCTGGATCGCAATGTCGTGAGGATTCCGGTGCGGCCGGAGGTGAGCGATCAGCCGGATTCCGGCGGGCAACATCTTTGGCTCGAGGACGTCGGCGGCGGCGACATCGACAAAGAGAGTGCCGCCCTCCCGGAATGCTTCAAACACCAGCGTCTGCATTTCCTGGGCTTTCGCGCGGCAGGCCCGCGGACCTTTGATCGCGCTTTCCGCGAGCTCATGCATCGGACCGTGCAACGCTCCTTCTTCCGGGAGGAGAAAACTTACCTCCGCGACCGGGACGAAGAGCTCGGCCAGGTCCGGCGGGAGGGGAAGAATCAATCCAACCTTCTGCCCGCGGCATTGCGCGAGCAGGGCGCTGTTGCGTTTATGCGCCATCAGCCGGAGCTGGACGCTGATGGCGTCGAACGCCAGATCGAGCGGAACGCTTTCCGCCTCGAGCATGCGGAGACGTTCCTCCGCTTCCGGGGCACCGTACTGCGCCGCGTACTTCAACAAATCCGAAGTCGTTCGCGCTTTCTTCGATTTGATCAGGAGCCGCAGGATCTCCAGCAGCTCGACTTCATCCTTGGCCGGGGGGCCGGTTCCGGTTTTTTTTGACGACTCGCCCATATTTCCGCGCGCATGAGTGACAAATTGCGGCCGGTGGGTCAAGCCTTCCGGTAATTACGGATTGAGCGCGGCGCGCTCTTCCAGCCCGATTCCGAGCGGCCCTTTGTCCAAACCTTCGATCCGCACTCGTTTTCCGTCCCGAATCACTTCCAGCCAGCCGCCGGGAAAGGGGGTCGCCGCCCATTCGTAGGCGCTCCGCACCGGGACGCCGTTCGATTCCACCAGCTCGTCGCCCTCCTTCAACTCCGCCACCTTTGGCTGGGTTGCCTGGACCGCCACTATTAACACCCGGACCGCTTCGACGAGGGTCCCGTCGCCCCGTTTCCGGGTTACGCTCTGGACAGTGCCACCGGAGAATTTTGTCTCGCGGGTGCTGTAGCCGTGGGTCGTTTCATTGAACCCACTCTCGAGAATTCGCTCGAACTGGTTGATCTGGTCGTACTCCTCCTCGACCCGCGCCGGAATTCCGGTCGAGGTCACGGCCAGCGGTTTCCGGTTAGCATCGCACGCCTGAATCACACGGCGTTTCCAGGCCCCGGTCTTATGCCACTCCAGATCGTAGCTGAAGGAAGGCGCCCCCCGCCACGCAGCACATCCGATTTCCCAGCTCAGATAGACGCGGCCATTTTCGTCGTAGCTGTCCTCGCTCTGCGCGTTAGGCAGCCCGGCATCAAGGGCGAGCTCACCTTTTTCGTTCTCGTGCCGAAACACATTCCGCCGGACCCGGCCGAGCGTGTCCCATTCCGGCAGGCTGACATCCCGGAAATAATGAAAACGGGATGGGTCGAGCTCCTCCGTTGTCTGGCGCCGCAATGCCCCGTTCGCGTCGAACAAGCTGGTGAGCCGATGATAACCCGCCGTGCAATAGGTTTTGGCTCCCGCGGTATCGAAGTATGCCTCTTCCCAGTACCTGCCGTCCGAGTTGAATTTGTAGCTGCACTTCCGGGTCGCGTAACCCTTCTCGTTCACAATCGGGCGCCCCGCTTCGTCGGCATTCGTGTCCTCGATCGAATTCCCGCGCTCATCGTGTCGGAGCAAGACGCACGATGGTTTCGTCCCCGAGATTTTGATCTGCCTGGGATAACCGAAGTCGTCGTAGATCGCTGTCCATTCCCAGGCGACGATCAACTTTCCCTCGCTATCCGACCTGAAATACTTCCGGGCAATCACTTGGCCGAACTGGTCGTAGCCGAGTTCCTGGACGGCCCAATTGTCCTCAAAGCGCGCCAGTTTCCCGTCGGTGCCGAGTAAGTTCACCCGGACTGCGTTGCCGGCCTTGTCGTATTCGGTCGTCGCGGAGGCGATCCCGTTGAGGGCGACGAGTTTTCCCTCCGCATCATACGTGTCCATGCGCACAACCCTGCCCTTTCCATCGCAGGTGTACCCATAAGCGATAACGCCATTGCGGTTAGGCATCGGGCGCCCCTCGCCATCGAGATGCGTCAGCCGCGCCAATCGTCCCGCCTGATCGCGATCCAGACGGTACCCGAAAACCCGTTCGCCGTTGACCGCTGGCTGGCCGGCGCTGTTGAAAAACAACACTTTCAGATCCCGTCCCGCCGTATCGCGCTCGAAGCGCATGTGAGTCGCGGCGCTGCTGTGCGAGACATTGAAGCCGCGCACGCTTACAAAATGCCCGCGCCGGATCCGCTCCGCGGCTTCAGATGCTGTCGGTCGATCGTAAAGCACCCGCCAGAGCGCCACTTCGTTGCGGTCCCGGGCGAGCAGCTCCCGGACGCCCTCGTCGTCGTAAATGAATTCGAGGGCGGAACTTTCGATTGCCTTTTCGTCGTAGGGCTGCGCGCCGGAAATGCCCTCGATGTAAATCGGAACCGCGTCGCCCAGCACGAGCCGACGGATTTGCGCGGGATGGCCGCGGGGATTCAAAACTTCCAACCGAGTGACCCGCCCCAGCCGGCCGCGTCGCGTCAGCCGATAGTGGGCTGTGAGCCGGGAGGTTTCGTCCTTCGTGATAGAACCGGTCGAATCTAAAACGCCGTTTCTGAACTCGACCCCTCGGGCATATTCGAGCCGTGGCCGTTGATAAAGTTCCCAATTCAAAAGCCACAGCGCCGCAGCAACTACCCCCGCGACCAGCGCCGTGCGGGAAACGAAGCGCCAGGGGTGGCGCCGGATCCATTTGATCGTCCGCACCGCCGTGGTCGGCGGCCGGGCCAGGATCGACTCATCTTCGAGATACCTTCGCAAGTCTTCCGCGAAGGCGGCCGCACTCTCGTAGCGATCGCCGGGTTCCTTCTCGAGGCACTTCATACAGATCGTTTCGAGATCGCGCGAAACCCCCGGCCGGAAAAAGGCAGGGGAAACGGCGTCCTCCGTGATCACCCGAACGGTCAGGGCGGTTTCGCTGTCATCCGGGAGAAAAGGCGGACGGCCCGAGAGCATTTCGTAGAGGATCGCGCCTAACGAGTAGACATCGGCCGCAGCGCCGACGTCCCGGCTGGTGCCTTTCGCCTGCTCCGGCGCCATGTAGGTCGGCGTTCCAATGACCGCTCCCGATAGAGTGAGACTGCTGTTTGCCGTGAGTTTTTTCGCGATCCCAAAATCGGCCAGCTTCGGAACCCCTTCCGGATCCAGAAGAACGTTCGCGGGCTTCATGTCGCGATGGATGACGCCGTTGCGATGCGCGAAATGGAGCGCGCGCGCCACGCTGATGAGTAATTGGGCGGCTTCCCGTTCTTCGATGGGCCCGCTTCTCAGCCGGTCGCCCAGCGAACCGCTCTCGATGTATTCCATCGCGTAGAACGGCGCCCCCTCCGTTTCACCGACTTCGTAGATCTGAACGATGTTCGTGTGATGGAGGCCGGCCGCGGTCTCGGCTTCACCCAGGAATCGCGTGAGCTCGTCGGGACCGTAATGCCCGGTCAGCATTTTCAGCGCGACGATCCGGTTCAACGTGACCTGCCGGGCCCGGTAAACGATCCCCATGCCGCCGCGGCCGAGCTCGCCTTCGATTTGATAATCACCGATGAGACGCCCGGCTGAAACCGGGCGCGATGGCGGTATAATCGGAGCGCTCGGATCGGCCATCGCGAGCTATCATCGGAATTTAGCGCGGAGCACTCAAGCGCGCGTTGGACCGGCTCCGCCGGTCGCTCCGGAGGGAGAATTGGGGAGCCCCGCGGGGGCAAGGGCTCCCCAATGAAATCAATCGGCCATCACCGTGCCGTTGTAGCTGCCGCTCCCGACGAAATTGGTCGAGTCGGCCGCTGGACGGACCGGCTCAATCCCCTGCGGCGGGTTGCGCTGGCCGAATGGATCCGTCTCGCCGGTGACGGCAGCATCCGATCCGGAAATGCTGACATAGTCGGCATTGGCGTTTTGGACAGCGGTGAGGGAGAAAACTGCGACGGCGCAAAGCGCGATCGCCCAATTGATTTTGTGTGATTTGATTTTCATGTGGCGGACCTTATCGGCGGCTCCGATCGGACAGCAAAGCGCCACCGGTAACGCGGCTGTTACCATGCCCCGTCGACGGTCCGGTCAGACTGCTCATTTTGGATAAATAAGCCGGCCTAACGAGTGCTTTTCACGAGGGAAAACGCGTGTCGCCTAACGAATGGATGGGCGATACATCACCGGGCCTTCCGGGTAACAGCCGTGTTACTTTGTTCCGCAATTCGGACGCTTGATTGGAGCCCAAGAATGGGTTGAACGCCGGCCGAGCGGCGAGTATTTTCATCGCGATGCGATCGGCGCTCCAGATATTCGCCTCTCTGGTCATGGGCGCGTCGATTGCCCTCGCCGCTGTCCCGCCGCAGGTTCCGCTTCGGCCCGTTGAGAAAGTCGATTGTTGCGCCCGGATGCACGCCGACAACGCCTGCGATCGGCAAGCGCCGAAATCCCAACACGAGCAGGAATGCTGCGTTGCCTGCGCGTTCGGGCTGGCCGTGGTTCTCAACTCTGCCCAGCCCTTTATCTACCCGCCAGTCGGAGACGAGACTTTCGCCGATTTCATTTCTTCGAAGCTCTCCCGCTTCGATCGCCCTCCGGTTCCCCCTCCGCGCGCCTGACCCTGCTCACAGCGTCGGCTCTCCCTCTCGGGGAAGAGTAGTCAGGAGAAACCTCAACCGGAGGATTCTATGAAATACTTCCTTACGATTGTAGCGGCCGTGGCGCTCGTCGGCACAGCTAGCGCGACTTCGCGTTCGGCTGATTGCTGCGGCGGCAACGGTTGCTGCGTGGTGAAGCAGAGCTGCTGCGCCAGATAACGCAGCGGTAACCAAACGGCCCCCGTCGGACCAGTTCCGGCGGGGGTTTCGTTATCGTTTCCTGTCAGCGCTTCAATTTCGCCAATGCTTCTCGCGCCAGTTTCTGTTTCGGATCCATCTTCAGCGCCGTCTCGTATTCGGCCCGCGCGTTGGCCACATCGCCTTTCTTTTCCCGAATATTGCCGAGCCGGAAATGCGCGGCGGCCAGGGAAGGGTTCTCGAGATCTTCACGCGCCGGCATGGCAATGTAGGCGCGCAGACATTCTTCTCCACGATCGAGCTGCTGCCCGCTCAAGGCAGCGGTCCGGCCGACCTGGTAGAGCGCCAGGGGATGATTCGCATCAAGCGCCAATGCGCGTTCCAGCGCCGCGAAAGCTTTATCCCACTCCTGTTTGTGCTGATAAACTAATGAAATCCGCACGTGAATCATCGCTCGCTGATTCAGCCGCGCCGATTCGTTGTAGGCGGACAGGGCTGCGTCGAATTTCTTGTCAGTCGCCAGAAAATCGCCCTCAATTTGCGACGCGAACGCCGGATCGTGACGCCGGATAAACGCAACCTGCTCGGCCGCCTTGGCGTTACTGCCGCCGAGGAAGCCCGGCACGGCTCGATACATGATCGCGAGGTCCTGGCGCGCCTCGAGATTCAACGGGTCGAGCTCGATCGCCTTCTCCAGCTCCGCCTTCACTTTCCGGATGCTCAGCGCGCCGCTTGTTATTCCTTTTTGCGCCGCCTGAAGACCGATCGCGCGCCCCAGCCATTGATGAAATTTCGAGCTGGCCGGGTCGGCGGCTACACATTTTTCCAGGAGTGGAACGGCGGCCGCGAATTGCTCCCGGCGCATCAGCTCCTGAGCCTGGCGATAGAGGCCCGCGGTATTCTCAGCTGCGCTCGCCGCGAAAGGTAAAGCGATCGCGAGGACGGTTAGCGAGAGGCGGAGGGACGAGAACATGAAGCCGCTACTTCCGCGCTTCGGGTGTTACACTGAGCGTTAATTGTTTTCCGTCTCGCTCGATGACCACCTCAACGGGCTCCCCGATTTTCACCGCGTCGAGGGCGTAGGTGTAATCGTAAATGTTCGAGATCTTTTGCCCGGCGAATTCCAGGATCACGTCCCCGCCCTTTAGTCCTGCCTTCTCGGCGGGGCTGGCCCCACGGACGCCGCTCAGCTTCACGCCTTTTACTTCAGTCGTGTAATCCGGGATCGTCCCGAGATACGCGCGCAGGCTGTCGCGCCCGCCACCCTCCTGTTTGGTTCGCTCGACTTTCGCGTAATCCGGCCGCTCCGCCGCCTGCGCCAGGTCGAGAATGAGTTGCTCGGAAAACTTCGTGATCCGTTCAAGGCCGTCGTAGTTCAGTTTTTCCGCGGTGTCTGTCGGCCGATGGTAATCTTCATGCGCCCCAGTGAAGAAATTCAGGACCGGCACGTTCCTGGTGTAGAAGCTCGTCGTGTCCGTGGGCAGATAAGGGTCATCCTGTAACTGGAGGTTGAAGCCGGCGGCGACGTTTCGTTTCTCAATCATCTTCGCCCAGGCCCGCGACGAACCGACGCCCTGCATGGTCAGCTTGTTGTCACGGAGGCGGCCGACCATGTCCGCGTTGATGTAAGCCACGATCTTATTCAGCGGGACCGGAGGGTTCTCGCAAAAGGCCGACGAACCGATGATCCCAATTTCCTCGCCCGACCAGGAGGCGAAGATGACGCCGCGCCGGAACTTGTCCGGATGCTCGGCGCGCTCTTTTGCAAGCGATCCAGCCAGCTCCATCATCCAGGCTGTGCCGGAAGCATTATCGTCCGCGCCCGGGTGAAGCTTGTCTTCCTCGCCGGCGCGGCCGAGCGAGGTAGCGCCACCCTGGCCGAGGTGGTCGTAATGCGCTCCAACAAGGACGTATTCGTCGGTGCCCTGAGCCGGCGGAAGATACGCGACGATATCCACGTCTGTCTTCTTTAAGTGCTCGATCCCACAACTCAGCGTCACTTTCGTTTTCGGAAGAACGATGCCGCTGTCCGCGTGCGGATTTTCGCCGTCGAGGGCCGTTTGGAGATCGGCCAATGGTTTGCCGTAACCGGCGACGAGCGATTGCGCGATTTTACCGCTGACCGAGACGGCCACGATCCCGCTGCTCGCGTTCGTTCCATCGCTGCTCAGCGGCAGGATTTCTCCGGCATTCGGTGAGTTCGGGCCGGTGACCACGAGGACCGCTTTCGCGCCGCGCTCCCGGGCGAGCATCGCCTTGTAACGCAATCCGGCGTAACGATTCAGTTGCGCCCGCCGGACCGGATCGACGGCTTCCGGCACGTATCGCAGGATCAGGACAATTTTGTCTTTTACGTCGAGCCCGGCGTAGGAATCGTAACCTCCTGCGTTCTCGCCTGGAACCACAAGCCCGTATCCCGCAAAGACAACCTCACCGCTTGCTTCGCCGCTCTCGCTAAAGGCCAGCGGACGAAAGTCGCTATCCAGCTTGGCCCGGACCATCGCGTCGCCGGCAACAATCTCGAGTCGGGTCTTGTCCCCAATGACGTGCTCGCCGGCGTTGAACTGAAAGGGCAGGCCAAAATTTTCGCCGAACGCCTTCAATCCGAGCCCGCGAAAATATTCCGCTATCCACCCAGCCGTGGCCTGGGCCCCGGCGCTCCCGGTCATTCGGCCCTCTCGTTTTTCGTCGGTCATCCATTTGACTTCGGCACGCAAATCCGCGGCACTGATTTGCGCGGAGAATGCACTGTCTCGATTGCCTGCCTCGGTCGCCCCGGCGGGCGTTGGCACTTGCGGGCTCGCGGCGTCTTTCAGCGCTGCCCGCGCCGCGGCATCGTTCCAGTCCGCCAGGAAGAGCTGCGATTTACCGTCCTTGGTCCGCCCACTCGTCCAGCAAAGTTTTTTGCCATCCGGGGAAAAGACCGGGAGGCCGTCAAATCCCGGCGTGAAAGTCACGCGGACCGGCTCGTGTTCGCCCTTCACGTCCACGAGGAAGAGCTCGAAGTTTTCGAATCCCAGTTTGTTGGAGGTAAAGACCAGATACTCGCCGCTCGGATGATAAAACGGCGCCCACGACATGGAGGCGAAGTTGGTCAGCCGGCGCTTGTCCGAGCCGTCGAGATTCATGGTCCAGATGTCAGCGATCGTCCCGTTCTCTTCGTCGAGATGGCGCCAGACGATTCGGTTCCCGTCCGGAGAAAAGAACGGACCGCCATCGTAGCCAGGCTCGGTGGTCAGGCGGCGGACATTGGAGCCGTCCGCGTTCATTATATAGATGTCGCCGAACCAAGAGGGGTCCTGGTGATAACGTTGCCGCTGGCTGGCAGGACGCCGTTCCTGCGCAAGAGCGGCGCGCAGCGAACAGAAAACTATCTGTTTTCCGTCAGGCGAATAGGCTCCTTCGGCGTCGTAACCGGGCGAGTTCGTCAGGTTGACGAGATCGCTGCCATCCCGTTTCGCGGAAAAGATATCGAAAGCGTCGTCGTAATCCCACGCGTAGCGGCGCTCTTTCCCGCTGGCCCGAAATTCCAGCTCGGCTTTCTGCTTCTCCGCTGCTTGCGGATCTGCATGGGTCGAGGCAAAGAGGATCCGGTCCGAGCCGGGCTGAAAAAATCCGCACGTCGTTTTCCCGGTGCCGGGCGAGACCCGAGTGGTGTCGCCCGTTTCGAAATCGAGAATGTATTGCTGGTAAAATGGGTTTGCCGGGTCCCGTTCGCTCTGGAAGATCAGCTTCCGGCCGTCGGCCGAAAAGTAACCTTCCCCGCTCCGTTTTCCGTCGAAGACGAGCTGACGGGTGTTCGAGAGAAACCGGTTTTCCTGCGCCGGATCGTCAGCGCCGAAAACGCTCGAGCAGACGAGCGCGAAGAGAAGCGCGTTCCGAAACAGAGTTTGGGAACGAGGAAAACGGAGCAGCACTGTCATTCAGCATGCTCCAGCGTTTCCGCCGCGCGCGCGAGTAAATCGCGCACGGTCTCATCTTCCACCTGGGCAAAATCTTCGTAGAACTGCCCTACGCCTCGAACCAGTCGGGCGCGAACAGGACAACGGTTTCGTCGGCTACCCGCTCAACTTCCCCGCGGGTCTCCGGCGGACAAACGGGGACGGCCACCACGATCTTCGCCGGCTGCTTTTTTCGCAGGGCGGCGACTGCCGCGAGCATGGTTGCGCCGGTCGCGAGACCGTCATCAACGACAATGATTGTTCGCCCCTCAACTTCCAACGGCGCCCGGCCCTCCCGGTAACCGCGCTCGCGGCGCTCGAGCTCCCGCTCTTCCTGCATTGTTACTTCCGCAACGTTCGCCGCGGCCCACGGCATGGCGCTCAGGACATCTTCGTTCAAAACCCGGAGCCCGCCCGAGGCGATCGCGCCCATCGCCAGCTCCCGCTGACCAGGCACCCCGAGTTTCCGGACCACAAAAACGTCGAGCGGCAACCCCAGCTTCGTGGCGATCGCGAATCCAACCGGCACCCCGCCCCGCGGCAAGGCAAGGACAATCGCGCCAGCGCAGCCCCGGTATGCGGCGAGCTTTTGCGCCAGAGCCTCACCCGCTTCCCCGCGGTCACGAAAGATCGTATGCATCCTGCTCAGGCACTTTCCGCCGCGATGCGCCAAATGCGAACCCCGGGGACTGAGTTGAACATTTAAGGATTTGAGCGACTAATACCTGCGCCTGATGAATTTGTTTCGCCATTGCTCTGTGCGCCTGCCGGTCGTCGCGATCGGCTGCCTGGCCTGGTTTGCCATCTCGAACCATTGCGTCCTCGCAACCGTCCAACCTTCTCCAACCGCCCCGGTCCCAAGCTGCCACGGCAATCCGGAGCCGGAGACGCCGGCGAAGCCGGAGAAAGAAAGCGGCGTCGAGTGCTGCAAGATTCTGCGCGCCACCCTCACCCTTCTCACCAAAGCCGCGCCCGCAACCGAGCACGGCCTCACAGCTCCATTCCCCCGAATCGACAATCTTTTCCTGGCCCCGATTCCGTCGCTCGCCCGCCCGCCTCTGGAGCTCGATACCGGGCCGCCGGGTGCGGTGACGTTCGCCGAATCGGTTTTGCAGCGGAGCATTCTCGCTCACGCTCCTCCTTCGTTGTCTTGACGGCCTGACGTCCCGCCGTTCGCGGGTCGCAGCCTCCCTCTGCCGTACCGCCGCGTTCATTCGCGCCGGGGCTCTGCTTTTCACCCAACACCGATTTTCTATGAACCAAACCATCAAACCACTGCTGATCGCACTGGCGCTTGCCGCGTGGCAATCGCGCTCCGTTGCACAGGTCGCGGTGACACCTTTAAGCGACCGCGAGACACGCGGGGGCCTGAGTTTGGAAGAAACGCTGCAGCGTTCACTTCGTTTCAACCCCGAGATGGCGAAGCTCGGGGCCACCCTGGCCGACAAACTTGGCCGCGCTATTCAAACCGAAACGAAATGGAACCCCAATTTCAAACTGACGGGCGGGCGCACGTCCGACCGTGAAGGCGTGGGCAGCGCCTTTGAATTCGAGGTCGAGCAACCCTTTCGCCCTTCGGACTTTGGATTGCGCAAGACGTACGCGGCCGCCCTTCGCGTAGCGGCCAATTTGGAGCAGCAAGCCGACGTGCTCCGCGTCCTAAACGCGACCGCCATCACCTACTACCGCGCGTGGTCTCTGCAGGAGCGCGTTGCCCTCCTCGGCGGGGCCCGAGCGCAGGCCGAAACCGTGCTCGGCACCATTCAGGAACAACTCGAAGCCGGGCAGAGCAACGTTTCCCAACGCAGCCTTTTCGAAGCAGAAGTCGCCCGCTTTTCAGCGGAACTGCTCGCGGTTCGCGGTGAGCACGCCGGTGCGCAAGCCGAACTGGAACGCGCGATCGGCAGACCGGTGACAAACACCCGGCTGCTTCGTCCAACGGAACCCTCTCTGCCTTCGACCCGGGTTCTGGTCGCTTTCGCGGAGAGCAGGTCGGGGATTCGCCGGATCGCGCTGGCCCAACGCGCGGCGGCCGCGAAGGGCCTCTCGGTCGCCCGGGCCGATGCCGTCTTCCCGGAATTCGCGCCCGGACTCATCGCGAGTTATGCCAGCCGCAGTAATGAATCCGGGATCGGGTTGACGATTGCCGGACGCATTCCGATCTGGGACCGGAACCAGGGCGAAATTGTTCGGTTGCGCGGCGCCCTGGACGCCGCCGATCGCGAACTGGAATCGTTCGATCTCGTCGGTCTGGAACGATCGGTAGCGGCACGGCGCCAGCAGCTCATTAACCTGCAGGCGCGCGCCGCGGCCTACCGCGACCAGGTAACCCCTGCCTACCGCGCCGCCTACGACGCCACTTTGGCCCAGTTCCGCGCCGGTCAGGCAACGACGCTCCAACTTTTCGAAGTTCAGCGCAGCCTCGTCGAGGCGCAGGAGAAATCTTTTCAATACGCAGTCGAATCCCTCTCCGCTCGAACCCACCTCGAGCAACTGATTGGCGGGCGCATCGAAGAAGCGGCGGGTGGCGATTCAACTCGGAGCAACAAATGACAGCCAGCAAACAAGCAATTCTCTGCCTCGTCCTCGGCCTCGTGACATCCCTTGCGCGAGCACACGAGGGACATGTTCATGGACCGGAAGGCGCGGACGCGCCGGCCTTTGGGCCCATCACTTTGTCGAAGGAAACGATTCAAAATCTCGGCCTTCAAACCGTCGAAGCGAATCCCGCTCCGTTGCAGCGCAGTTTGCAAATGGCAGCGCGCATTGAAGGATTGCCCGAGCGGCAGGCCAGAATTTCTCCGCGCGCCGAAGGGCGTGTCGCGGAGATCCTTGTTAAACTGGGCGATCGCGTTACTGCGGGGCAGGCGCTGCTGCGATTCGATCCGCTCACCGTTGGAAATCCGCCAGTAGTCCTGAAATCACCAATCGATGGCTTCGTTGTCCGCCAGGACGCAAGCATCGGCCAGGCGCTCCGGCCGGAGACGGTGCTGATGGAGGTGGCCGATTACACGCACGTGCTGGCGCGGGCCACCACTTTCGAGAGCCCGGACTTATCGGCAATCAAGGCTGGCGATCGAGCGCGGGTCCGCGTCCAGGTTTTCCCCGACCAGGTTTTCGAAGGAAAAGTGCAGCGGCTCGACGTCGCTCTCGAGCGCGAAAGCGGCACGTTCGAGGTTTACGTGTTGCTCGACAATTCCGATCTCAAACTGCGGCCGAACATGCAGGCCACGGCTACGATCGGCATCGGTGAAGGGCCGGAAGTAGTGGCCCTCCCGCAGCGCGCCGTCCTGGGAGATCTCGGCAATCTTTTCGTCTTTGTCCAAACGGACGAGCCGAACACTTTCGAGCGGCGCAACGTCGTCATCGGCATGAAAGCAGGCGATCTGGTCGAGATCGTGGAGGGCGTATTGCCCGGGGAGAAAGTCGTCATCCAGGGGAATTATCAACTTCAATTCGCGGTTACGGCGAAGAAGACCGAGGAGGCTGCGGCGAAGCCGGACGAAATGGGTCACACGGACCACGACCACGCCGAGGAAAGCAAAGGGAGCTGGTTTCATTTTCCAGGCTGGGTCTGGGCCATCGGAGGTTTTGGACTGGGCAGTCTTCTCTTCGGATTTTTGCTCCGGCGGACTGCGTAACTCGTTCCCATGTTCGACCGGATTATCCAATTTTCGCTGCGCAACCGGCTCTTCGTCGTCGCGTTCGCCGCGCTGCTCGCGGCTTACGGCGGTTACATCGTCACGAAGCTGCCCGTTGATGTCTTCCCCGATCTCAACCGTCCTACGGTAACGATCTTCACCGAATCAGGCGGGCTCGCGCCGGAGGAGGTGGAGTCGCTCGTTTCGTTTCCAATCGAATCAGCGATGAATGGCGCCGCCGGCGTGCAAAGAGTGCGCTCCGTTTCTTCGATCGGACTGAGCATTGTTTTCGTCGAGTTCGGCTTTGAGCAGAACGTTTACGTCGCGCGCCAGATCGTAGCGGAGCGGTTGCAACAGGTGGCCGAACAACTTCCGCCGGCTGCCAAGCCCGTGCTCGCTCCGGTTAGTTCCCTGATGGGCGAGATCATGCTGGTGGGCCTGACCAGCGACGATCCGAAAATCACCCCGATGGACCTGAGGACTATCGCCGACTGGGACATCCGGAAACGGCTGCTCGCCGTCCCGGGTCTCGCCCAAATCAGTGTGATCGGCGGCGAGCTCAAACAGTATCAGGTGCTGGTCGATCCATTTAAACTTCGCAACTTCGACGTCTCGCTGCACGACGTCGAAGAGGCGGCCAAGAACGCGAATGTGAATTCGACCGGCGGCTTTCTCCTCGGCCCCTATACGGAGGGGCTTATTCGAAACCTGGCCCGCGTCCGGAACCTGGACGATCTCCGCAATTCCGTCATCCCAGTGAAACGCAAGGATGGCGCCGCGCTCACCCTGGGTCAGGTCGCTGATATCCGGCTCGGTGGTCCGCTCGCGAAACGCGGAGACGCCGGGGTGAATGGCGCGCCGGCCGTCATCCTTTCGATTCAAAAACAGCCCGGCGCCAGTACGCCCGAGCTAACCAAACAGATCGAGCGGGAGCTGCGAAACATGCAGGCCGGCCTTCCGCAGGGCGTCAGGATTCACAGCGGCATCTTCCGCCAGAGCACCTTCATCGAGAATGCGATACGCAATATCGAAGTCGCTCTGCGCGACGGCGCGATCTTCGTCGTGATCGTGCTCTTTCTCTTCCTCCTCAATTTTCGCACAACCGTCATTACCCTGACTGCGATCCCGCTCTCGCTTCTCGTAACCGCGCTTGTTTTCCATTATTTCGGAATCTCGATTAACACCATGACGCTCGGCGGTCTCGCCGTGGCGATTGGCGAGCTGGTCGATGACGCGATCGTGGACGTGGAGAATGTCTTCCGGCGGTTGCGCGAGAATCGGCAATTACCGAACCCGCGGCCTGCCCTGGAAGTTGTCTACCGCGCCTCGAGCGAAGTGCGCAATTCCATCGTGATCGCGACCGCGGTGGTGGTGCTGGTTTTCGTCCCTCTGTTCGCTCTGGGGGGGATCGAAGGCCGAATCTTTGCGCCGCTCGGCATTGCTTACATCACAAGCATTATCGCGTCCCTCTTCGTCTCGCTCACCGTAACGCCGGCCCTCTGTTCCTATTTGCTGCCGAAAATGAAACGGATGAAACACTCGGCCGACTCCTGGATGGTGCGCAACATCAAGGCGCTCGAGGCGCGCGTCCTCGCCTTCGGGTTCGGCCGGTCAAACTTCGTCCTCGGCGTTTTCGCGATCATCGTCCTCATTGCGCTGGCCACGGTGCCATTCTTTGGCCGCGAGTTTCTTCCGCCGTTCAACGAAGGCAGCCTCACGATCAACGTCTTCGTCCCGCCCAGCACTTCGCTGGTTGAATCCAATCGAATCGCGTCCCTGGCCGAACGCATCGTCATGGAGGTGCCGGAGATAATCATGGTCGGACGACGGACCGGGCGCGCCGAGCTCGACGAGCACGCGGAAGGCGTCCATTACTCGGAAATCGATGCGGAGCTGCGCGAATCTACGCGCGGCCGTGAGGAAATCCTGAACGACATCCGCGCCCGGCTCGAACAAATCCCCGGCATCTCAATCAGCATTGGCCAGCCCATCTCGCATCGGATCGATCATCTTCTTTCCGGGGTGCGGGCGCAGATCGCAGTTAAAATTTTCGGCGACGATCTGAATCTATTGCGCCAGAAAGCCGGGGAAGTGGAGGAGCTGATGAAGACGATTCCCGGGATGGTCGACATCTTTGCCGAGCGGCTGGTCATGATCCCGCAACTCCACGTGGACATAGATCGAGACCAGGCGCGCCGCCACGGGGTCATGGTCGGCGAAGTGGCGAACTACGCAGAGCTGGCGATGCAGGGTAAAACTGTTTCGCAAATCCTCGAGGGGAGCCGCACCTTCGATGTCGTCCTGCGTCTTAGCGATCAGGCGCGAAACGACGCGGACGCCATTCGCGCCATCCCGGTCGACACCGCGAATGGCCGGGTCCTGCCCTTGAGCCAGCTCGCTACCGTGCAGGAGGCGAAAGGACCAAATCAGATCAATCGCGAAGGGGTGCAACGCCGCATCTATATCGCGGCCAACGTGACGGGCCGCGACCTGGTCGGCGCCGTCCAGGAGCTGCAACGAAAAATTGCCGAGAAAATAAATCTTCCAACCGGGTATTACGTTACCTACGGCGGACAATTCGAGAGCCAGGCCTCCGCATCGCGTCTGATTTCGATCCTGAGTGTGATCTCATTGCTCGGCATGTTCGTCGTCCTCTACGCCCACTTCAAAAGCGCGATGTTCGCCGTCCAAATCATGCTGAACATCCCGATGGCGGTGATCGGCTCTGTCGCCGGGGTCTGGCTGATGGGCGGCACCATGTCGATCGCGACCATGGTCGGCTTTATCACCCTGGCCGGCATCGCGTCCCGCAACGGCATCATGATGATCTCGCATTATTTGCATCTCATGCGGGAGGAGGGAGAGAGCTTCACGAAAGAGATGATCGTGCGCGGCACTCAGGAGCGGCTCGTCCCAGTCCTGATGACCGCGCTGACTGCCGGGCTGGCCTTGATCCCGTTAATCATCGCCGCCGACGAACCCGGCCGTGAAATTCTGCATCCGGTCGCGGTCGTTATCTTCAGCGGCATCTTTACCAGTACGCTTTTGGACTTCATCGTCACGCCACTCGTCTTTTGGCGGTTCGGCAAAAAAAGTGCCGAGCGTCTCGCTGCCAGGGGATCGCACAGCTCCGCGCTCCACGAACCAGCACCAGCCACAGCCCTGGCCTAATGAACGCCGCGCGCAGATTCCAAATCAGTTTTCAGCTGAATAAACAACCAAACATCAGTGTCACACTGAGACTACAACCATGAAAACCACATCATCCATCATTCACAAAAACATCTTCGCGTTCGCCCTTGCGCTGACCGCAATGGCATTGCCTTTCTCGATCCTCAGCGCCCATGAAGGACACGATCACGGGAAATCGCCGGCCCCTCACGCGGCCGATTCAGCAGCCGACGCCTGGAAAAACGCGCAGGCTTCGTTGAAAGCAATCCAGGCCGCCGCGGTCGCGAAGCAGCACGAGCCAATTCACCACGAGCAGGAAAAATTAGTCATCGCCTTGAAGCAGATTCAGGAGCTGGGCGGCGGGACCGACAAGGCGCGCCTCGAAGGTGCAATCAAGAACGCGATCGCGGCATCCGAGAAGGTGCATAGCGCGGCGGACGCGAAGGATTTTGCGAAAGTCGAAACCAGCCTGAAGACCCTCGAATCCACCATGGCGATGGTTGAGAAGCAGCTGGCGCCCTCGGCGAAATAGGAGGCCATCGCGGCGAGCCGGCCCCGGTTTTTCACCCGCCTCTCAGCAGTGAGAAGGCGAGGCCAACCAGGCCGCTGCCCACGACCACGGGAATAACCCCCCACTTCCAACGGAGCATTCCCACAAAGGCCACTGCCGCGACGGCTACCGCAAACCAATCGAGCCCGCGATTTGCGGGAAAGAGAACGTGGAGACCGAACCAGACCGCGAGGTTTAATACGACGCCGACCACGGCTGCGGTCACCGCGGAGAGCGCGGCGGTGAGCGCCTTGTTACCGCGGAGGCGCTCGATGTAAGGCGCACCCATGAAGATCCAGATGAAGCAGGGGACAAACGTAGCCCACGTGGTGACGAACGCCCCTAATGTGGCCGCGAACAGAGGCGGCAAATTGCCGGGCTTATTCCAACCCCCAAGAAAACCAACGAATTGCAGCACCATGATGAGCGGGCCCGGCGTGGATTCGGCGAGGCCAAGGCCGTCGAGCATCTGTCCGGGTCCGAGCCACTGGTACGTCTCGATTGCCTGTTGTGAGACGTACGGCAGGACAGCGTAGGCGCCGCCGAACGTCACCATGGCTGCTTTGCTAAAGAACAACCCCTCCCGCCACAAAGTGTGTTCCGGACCGAACGCCATCAGGGCGAGGAGCAACGGCGCCCACCAAATGACCAGTCCGATTGCGAAAATCGACAGGGTCCGAACGGGGGAGGGCTGCTGATGAACGGGCGTCTCGCCCTCATCGGCGATCACCTCTCCGCCTCCATCCGCGGGCGGACCGTGGCCGCTGGCCACCGCGAAACGCTGCGGCCAGAGTTTGCCCCCAACCGCCCCGATAACAATTGCGCTCGCGACAATCACCGGGAACGGCACTTTCAGGAAAAAAATGCCGATGAAAGCCAGAACGGCGATCGCCCACATCGCTTCGTTCTTGAGCGCTTTCCGGCCGATCCGAATCACCGCGGCAGCAACGATCGCGAGCACGGCCGGCTTGAGCCCGTAGAAAACCGCCGCGATCCAGGGCACGCTGCCGTACGCGACATAAACATAACTGAGTCCCCAGAGGATGAACATCGAGGGGATAACGAAGAGCGCGCCGGCCACAATGCCGCCCCATGTCCGATGCAAAAGCCACCCGATATAAACGGCGAGCTGCTGCGCTTCCGGTCCCGGCAACAACATGCAGAAATTCAAGGCATGCAGGAATCGCGACTCACTGATCCACCTCTTTTTCTCGACCAACTCGGTGTGCATGATCGCGATCTGGCCGGTCGGTCCCCCGAACGAGATGAATCCCAGTTTCAGCCAAAACTGAAAGGCCTCGCGGAACGAAGGCGCGCGAGCGTGCTTCTGATCAGATGGCGGAAGGTCAATCTCCATGCGGAATCACTCTCTCATTTGCGCAGGTCTCGCGGATGTCGTCACTTGATTCGGGTGCCGATCGCCGAGTGCGCTCTCCAAATTTGAATGACACAATTTTATGAAAACCTGTCTCACTTTCTCCATTGCCATCCTGCTTTGCCGGGCCGCGTTCGCGGCGGAAGGAACTCACGGGCAGCACGACCACCATCATGCCGCCGGGACGGTGGCCAGCGAGGTCGTCCCGGTGGCAACTCGCACCGCCGGCAAATCAACGCCGACGGTAATTCGGCTAACAGGCCACGACGGCAAACCGATCGGGTTGGACCAACTGGAAGTCGCGCACACCGAGAAGATCCACCTCCTGGTCATCGATCAAAGCCTGACCGATTACCATCATCTGCATCCGGTCGCCGGCGATAAGCCAGGCGAATATCGCTTCGATTTCGCGCCGCGTTTCGGCGGCACGTATCACATCTGGGCTGATGTTGTCCCGAAAAGCACCGGCCAGCAGGAATACTCGAAGACGACGGTGAAAGTAGATGGACCGCCCGGCACTCCGGTCAATTCGGTCAAGACTTCCGCGGACGTGGATGGCTACCGGTTCAATCTGACGACAGAGAACAACACAGCGCTCCAGTCCGGGAAAGCGACTGTGGTGAAGGTGAAAGTAACGGGACCCGATGGACGCGACTTTTCGAAACTGGAACCAGTCATGGGAGCGTTTGCGCACATGGTTGCTTTTCCAACCGACCTTGGCTCGGTCACCCACGTCCATCCCATGGGCGCGGAACCGAAAGCGAACGCAGAACGCGGCGGCCCGGAACTGAGCTTTCACGTGGAGGCGGACAAGCCCGGCTTCCAAAAGTTTTTCCTCCAGACGCAAATCGACGGGAAGGAAAAATTCGCTGCGTTCGGTTTGAACGTTGAGCCGGCAGCGGCGGCGACGACGAGTAACTCTCCGGCACCTGCCGAAGCGGTTTACACGTGTCCCATGCATCCGGAGGTGAAACAAAAGGGTCCCGGGAAATGCCCGAAATGCGGGATGGCGCTGGTCGCGAAATGAAAACGAAGCGAATCCTGGGGCAAACACTCATTGTTTTCCTTTCGTTAGGCCTGGTTTCGATCGCCATGGCGCACGACACCTGGCTGGGGCCCGACCGTTATGAGGTCGCGCCAAAAACCGTCGTGACGCTCGACCTGACCAGCGGGATGGAATTTCCGGCGCTGGAGACCGGCCCGAAACGAGAACGAGTCGAGGCCGCGAAATGCCGGCTCGCGGAACGGACCTTCGGCATCGCAGATATTTCCGCGGGACCCAAATCGCTGGTCTTCAAACTCGAGCTCGTGGACCCGGGCGTGGCCACGATCTGGGTAATGCTCCCGCCGAGATCAATCGAGCTGACTGCCGAACAAGTTAAAGAATACCTTGATGAGATTGAGGCGCCTGCCGATCTGCGAAAGCAATGGGCGGAGATGAGCCCGCCCCGGTGGCGCGAGAGTTACACCAAGCATCCGAAAACATTTATCCGGGTGGGCGACGCGAAGGCCGACCGTTCATGGGAAAAACCAGTTGGGATGGCGCTGGAGATCGTGCCGGAGAACGATCCCACGACGTTGCGCGCAGGCGACGAGCTTACCGTTCGCGTCTTGAAGAACGGAGAGCCGTTCCCCGGGTTTGCCTTGAACGCCGTGGCCGGAGGCGCGACCAGGGGCGAAACGAAAAAGAGCGATGCAGCGGGCAGAATTGTTTTTCGAATGGATAAAGCCGGGCCGTGGCTGCTGCGAGGAACGGATGTCCGGCGCTCCACGAGGAGCGATGCTGATTGGGAAAGCGATTTCGCGACGCTGACTTTGGCAGTGAAAGAGAAGTAGCAGGGACGATCCGGTGGACGACGGCTCTTGTTGCGAACACGGCGACCACGCCGAACACGCGGCCCCGGCGCCGCTGCGTTCGGCTAAATATTTCTGCCCGATGTGCGCCGGAGTCGAGAGCGAGACACCCGGCAGTTGTCCGAAGTGCGGGATGGCCCTGGAACGGAACCGCGCCTATCGCGAACAACCGACAGTCATCTACACCTGCCCGATGCACCCTGAGATCGAGCAGGAAGGGCCGGGCCCCTGCCCGATTTGCGGAATGGCTCTCGAGCCGAAAATCATCGCCGGAGAGCCTGACCACGACGACCCCGAGTTGACCGACATGGCGCGGCGCCTTGCAATTGGCACCGTCCTGACGTTGCCCGTGTTTGTCCTGGCCATGTCGCATCTGGTTCCGAACGCGCCGGGCTGGTTCTCCGGCGACACTTCGCGCTGGACCCAATTCTTGCTGACAACGCCGGTAGTACTTTGGGGTGGGTGGCCGTTCTTCGTGCGTGGGGCGCGGTCCCTGGTCAACCGCCATTTCAACATGTTTACCCTGATCGCGATCGGCGTCGGCGTGGCCTGGGTCTACAGCTGTATCGCTCTCTTTTTCCCGGGACTGTTTCCACATACAACCGGCCATCACGAGAAACCCGGCCTTTATTTCGAAGCGGCCGCCATGATTACGGTGCTCGTGCTTCTTGGCCAGGTCCTGGAGTTGCGCGCCCGGCGACGCACCGGCAAAGCGATCCGCTCACTGCTCGACCTGACACCGCCGACGGCACGCCTTATCGCTGACGACGACGAGCGCGACGTCCCGGTAGCGGAAGTCGTTTCCGGTAATCAGCTCCGGGTGCGGCCCGGCGAAAAAATCCCGGTCGACGGGCGGGTGGTCGAAGGACGCACGACCGTGAACGAATCGATGATCACGGGGGAAGCGTTGCCGGTTGAAAAAGGAGCCGGCGACAAAGTGATCGGCGGAACGTTGAACAATACCGGCAGCTTCGTCATGCACGCAGAGCGCGTCGGCGACGAAACTGTGCTCGCCCAAATCGTGCGAATGGTTTCGGACGCCCAACGGAGCCGGGCCCCGATCCAACGACTGGCGGACACGGTGTCGGCGTATTTCGTTCCGGCAGTCCTGGCAGCGGCGCTGATTACCTTCATCGGATGGTTTTGGATTGGGCCCGAGCCGCGGCTCGCCCATGCCATTATCAATTCCGTGGCGGTCCTGATCATCGCGTGTCCCTGCGCGCTCGGCCTGGCCACTCCGATGTCCATCATGGTGGGCGTCGGCCGGGGCGCGCACGCCGGTGTCCTGGTCAGGAACGCGTCAACGCTCGAACAGTTGGA
The DNA here is from genome assembly GCA_035536995.1 of Chthoniobacterales bacterium. Lineage (GTDB taxonomy): Bacteria > Verrucomicrobiota > Verrucomicrobiia > Chthoniobacterales > UBA10450 > AV80. Next base: position 49,075 of record DATLNB010000042.1, read on the forward strand.
GAAGGTCAACACCCTGGTGGTCGATAAGACTGGAACGCTGACCGAGGGAAAGCCGCGCGTCACAAAAATCGTCGCGTTGGAAGGCATCGCTGAAGAAGAGTTGCTCTCGGCCGCCGCCTCGATCGAACAACAAAGCGAGCATCCCCTGGCCGAAGCGATCGTCACTGCGGCCCGCGAGCGGAGCCTGACGCTGACGAAGGTCCACGATTTCGTTTCCACGACGGGCGGCGGGGTGACCGCGAAATCTCAGGAGAACGTGATCGCCGTTGGCCAGCTCTCATTCATCCAAACTGTAGTTGGAGGGACGGACGCTGTGCCGCCGCCATTAATAGAAGAGGCGACTGCGCTTCAATCGCAGGGTAACACCGTCGTGTTCGCCGCGATCAATAGCCGGCCCGCAGGTCTCATCGCGATCGCCGATCCGATCAAGGCGTCAACCCGCGACGCTCTCCGTGAATTGAAACGCCTCGGATTAAATCCGATCATGATCACCGGCGACAACGAGCGGACGGCGCAGGCGGTTGCCAGACAGCTCGGCATCGAACGCGTTGAGGCAGGCGTGGCGCCAGCCGACAAGCATGCGCGCATCGAAGCTTTGCGGGGCACCGGTTCAGTTGTGGCCATGGCGGGCGACGGGATCAACGACGCGCCGGCGCTGGCCGCGGCTGATGTCGGCATCGCCATGGGCACGGGAACCGACGTCGCGATGGAGAGTGCCGGAATCACGCTCGTAAAGGGTGACCTGAACGGGATCGTGCACGCGATTCGTTTGAGTCGCGCCGTGATGCGCAACATCCGGCAGAATCTGTTTTTCGCTTTCGTCTATAACGCGCTCGGGGTCCCGCTTGCGGCCGGAGCGCTCTACCCATTTTTCGGGTGGCTTCTCAGCCCAATGATCGCCGGCGCAGCCATGAGTTTGAGCTCGGTCTCGGTGATCGGAAACGCGTTGCGGTTGCAGAAGGCGAAGCTTTAGGTGGATCGAGCGCTCCCTCGCTCCATGGTGAATGCCGCTTTCGGGCCCTGAACTTATCGAGCGGCGGAGCGCTCGATCCACCATGCTCATCTTCCTCGTCTGCGCGTTTTCGTTTCTGGCCGGATTCATCGACTCAATCGTCGGCGGAGGAGGCCTGATCCAATTGCCGGCCATGCTGATCCTCTTTCCGAATCTCCCGGTCGCCACCATCCTGGGCACGAACAAGTTTGCTTCCTGCGCGGGAACAACGATCGCAGTCCAGCGTTACGCCCGGCACGTCTCTTTCGATTGGCCAACAATCCTGCCGGCCGCGATCACTGCGTTTGTATTCTCCTTTCTCGGGTCGCGGGCCGTCACGCTCCTGAATCCCGCGCTCCTCCGGCCCATTGTGCTCGGTCTTCTCGTCCTGGTCGCGATCTACGTTTTCTTCGTCAAGGACCTCGGGATCATCCATGCCCCCAAGCATCCCCCAAAGAAGGCGCAACTCCTTGGCATCCTGGTCGGAGCCGCCCTCGGTTTTTACGACGGATTCTTCGGGCCCGGCGCGGGCAGTTTTCTCATCTTTGCTTTCGTCGGACTCTTCGGCTTCGATTTCCTCGCAGCCTCGGCTTCAGCGAAAGTGATCAATCTCGCGACCAACCTCGCCTCCATTCTCTACTTCGGGTGGACCGGGCACATCATTTACGGGTATGCCATCCCAATGGCGCTTTGCAGCGTTCTCGGTGCGGCCATCGGCGCGCGGCTCGCCATTGCGAAAGGCAGCCGTTTCGTTCGCGTTTTCTTTCTCGTCATCGTGGGTGCGCTGATCGCGAAACTCGCGCAATCCATCATTGCGCCGTAAGCTGGGACCGTGATTCGAATCCGGTTAGTTGGATTCTTGTTCGTGTTACTCACTGCGAGAATACCAGCCGCCGAAATCATTTTGGAGAGCAAGCCGACGCGCGCCCATCTGATCGAGCTGTATACCTCAGAAGGGTGCAGCAGTTGCCCGCCCGCTGAAGAATGGATGAACGGGCTCAAGAATCATCCGCGGCTCTGGCAGGACATCGTCCCGATTGCGTTCCACGTTGATTATTGGGACCACCGCGGCTGGCGCGATCCATTCGCGTCAAAAACGTGGACTGAGCGGCAGGCCGATTATTCGGTGCAATGGAAGAAAGGGAGCGTCTATACGCCGGGCTTCGTCCTGAATGGAAACGAATGGCATTACGGTCCATTGCCAGCGGTCGCCACGGAGACGCCGGGCGTCCTGACCCTGAAGATCGACGGCGACCGCGTCCTGGCCACCTTCAAGCCTTCAGCCAAGGAAGCCCCTGGCCGCTCCGTGATTCATCTCGTCCGGCTCGGCTTCGGATATAACACCGCCGTTACGGCTGGCGAAAACAACGGCCGAAAACTCGTTCACGATTTTGTTGCCCTTGGTTTGGTCAGTGAAACCTTGAAAGCGGGCGCGAAAGAATTGCGGCTTCCGGCCGGGAGCACGATTGTGACTGCCGATCCGCGCAACGCGGTCGTGGCCTGGGTGACCGCCGCCGGAAAGATGGAAGCGATTCAGGCGGTTGGCGGATGGCTGCAATGAGGGCAACGAACAATGAGCGAGAAAATTCAAAAGACCGACGACGAATGGAGGCAATCCCTGACCCCGGAGCAGTACCGCATTCTGCGGGAGAAAGGGACCGAGCCCGCTTTCACGGGGAAATATGCCGACGCTGATGACGATGGAATTTATCGGTGCGCCGGCTGCGGCAATCCACTCTTCAGCTCAGAAACCAAGTATGAATCGGGCAGCGGCTGGCCAAGTTTTTACAAGCCGCTGGTTAACGACGCGGTTGAGACCGAGACCGACCGGAAATTTGGAATGACCCGGACCGAAGTGGTCTGCGCAAAGTGCGGCGGTCATCTTGGCCACGTCTTTCCGGACGGCCCCAAGCCGACGGGGCTACGCTATTGCATGAACTCGGCGGCGTTAGAGCTGGAGAAGAAGGGATGACCCGTCCTGATAGGTCCTATAGGTCGAATAGGTCCTATTTCATCGGCTCAGGGCGGGCATGGCGGGGCTGATACACCCCTAGCTTCCCGCCGCCGGGCAAGGTGACCTGCGTAAGCACGCCCCAACCCATGTCCTGCACTGGCCCGCAGGTAATATTCTTCTTTTCCATCTCCTCAACGAAGGCCGCGACATCGTCACACATCAGGTAGAACTCGTGCAGGTCGTCCTTGTCGGAGGGATGGACTGCGACTTCCGCCGGCGGCAGTCCGAAGATGAGCCAGCCGTCGCCGACATCAACGTTCGACAGTTTCAGGACGTCCCGCAGAAACTCGCGGTCGGCCGTGGCGTTCGTGCTGTAGATAATGGAATGGGCTCCGGTGATCATGAGGGGCAGCCTATTAACCAAGCGTCAGTCCGTCGAGCTATCGCGGCCGCCGTGCTACGAAGCTGCCTTGAAATTCAGCGGCCGTTTCCGCGCCTTCGAGGACGCTCACTCGCAGATCGATCCGCGCCTTTCCGTGCGTTTTGAACGCCGCTCGAAACCGCGCCAACTCCTGGGAGGTTGGACCCGAACAGGCGGCCCGGATCGTTTCGTGAACCGGACGCAGATATCGAATCGAGCTCTCCGCGATGACGACATGGGGACTCTGCTCCTTTAGTTCCATCCAAAGGAATCCGTAGGCAGCCAAAGTGGCGACGGCGTTGATGCTCCCGCCAAAAGCAGTCCGCAGATGATTCGAGTTGAGCGCTACGGGCGCCTCGACCGTGAAACCCTGCTCGTCACAGGCGACGACGCGCAGGCCCATGGCCCGCGTGATCGGGATCTGGCGATGAAAGAATTCCTCAACCTGCTCGAGCGCGCTCTCTTCGGTCACCCGGCTAGAGAGTGTCGTTGTCTTTGACGACCGTGACGTCGCCGCCGGAACGGTGGGTGCGAGAAACGCCCATGATGATCCCGATCCCGAGGAGGATGACCGAGCCAATCTGGACGTAAAGAAGCGGCACTCCCGCGGTGATCGCCGCCCAGGCAAGCCCCCCGATCAGGATCATGAAACCGATGATAAAAATAATGAGTCTCATATAAGCCTGCTGTTGATGAATCGGCCACCAGCGCAACCGCGGCTGTAGTCGCGGGGACCGAAGCAACGATAGCCGTGGCTATTTGGCTGATTCCTTTAGTAGCCGCTCCAGCTCAGGCTTCCAAAGAGCAGCGATCGTGTGGCTGCCATGTCCCCGCGTCTTGTCGCTGAAGGGAACCGTAACAGCGCGGCCCTTCGCCAGACGCTTGGTTTCCCGTTCGAGGATCCCGAGCTCGGGCGGGTTGATCAGGTCGTCCGCGAAATTGATCGCAACCAGCGGGGCCCGGATCTTTTCCAGGCCCGGGCCGGGATCGTAATCGCGCGATGCTTCGAGGGCGTAAAGCATGTCGTTCGCGTCGCCGGTTTTCAGGTAATCGCCCACGAACTTGTCCAGCGCCTCGTCCGTTTTCGCGAGAGAGGGCGAATCTTTCTGTCGCAAGACCGGATTACTGCTCATCAGCCAGAGCATTTGCGCGGCGGTGCGCAAGCTCTGCGGCTGCGCGGAGTAATCCCCGCCATTCCACTCGGGATCGTTCCGGATCGCGTCGATAACCATTCGCCGCCAGGCCCGATTGCGCCCCGAAATTTGCGACGGCAAACTGGCCAGGGGGAGAAGCGCATCCATGAAATCGGGATGGATGGAACCCCAGAGCCAGGTATGCATTCCTCCCATGGATGTGCCCATGACCAGCCGGGCGTGATTCACGCCGAGACCGTCGGTGAGGAGCCGGAATTGGGCTTCGACCATGTCCACGTAGCCGTACCGCGGGAACTTCGCGTGCAACCCATCGCTCGGCTTGCTTGATTTGCCGTGGCCGATCCCATCCGGCATCACGATGAAAAACTTGGTGGCGTCGAGCAGTTGTCCGGCGCCAAACAGCTCGCCGGCAAATTCGGGCCGGATGAATTGGGCGCCGCTTCCGGTGGTCCCGTGAGTGATCAGGACAGCGTTTCGGACGACGCCTTTCTCGTCCTTGTCCGGTTTACCGATCGTGCGGTAGTGGATCTTCAGCTCCGGCAGTGTCTCGCCCGAAGTGAACTTGAAATCGCGGATCACCAAATCCGCTTCAGCAGGCGGCGGATATTCGGCGGCGCGAAGTCCGGCCGTTGAGGCCAGAACAAGCAAGAGCAGGTTGGCAATTGTTGATATCCTCATCATGTCCCCTTGAATTAGCACATCAGTCTCGCTGCGTGAATCCGGCCTTGCACGCCGCTCCGAAAATAGCCCGGCGTTTCAACGCTGGGTATACCGCAATCGGGAGAGATCAAGTCCGGCAGGACGAAAGGATTTCTGCCGTCCCTCCGGGACTTTGGGGTTAGATTGGACGATGTCCCAGCGTTAAAACGCTGGGCTATTTTCGGAAAGCAAAACTGCGGCAGGCACTGCCGCGCCGGGGCCTGTCGTTGGCGCGCGCCGCACCGGTTCGGCCGTCAGCTCGACGGCGTCCGGCTCTACCATTTGTTTCCTACCAATCGATCAAAGCGTTGCGGGCCCCGTCGACAGCGGCTTTCCGCCCGAACACCCGGAGATGCACCTCGTTGATCTCGGGATCTTTTTCAATTCGGCCATAGACCACGATGTCCGTCATGGCGTTGAAATCGGAAGTGATGGATTCAAAGGCAGGCACGTCTTTCTTCGCGATCATAACCCGGAAAGCGGAATACCCTTTCTTTGCCTTCGGGTCGTGCTGCCAAAGCGCAGCTTGATACCATCCCGGCAGGAGATGACGCAGCTTCGGGCTGCGATAATGAAAGCGAACGCCGACAACCTGCCCGATCAGCGAGGGCGCCTTCTCCAGGACCGTCGCGACGTCGTAGGTTTGGACGTTTTTCCAGGCGGCCGCATCGATCCGCTGTCCGGCGCTGGCGAATCCGACGCTGGCCAGGATTGCGATCGCAATTAGAAGAGTCTTCATATCGTTAGGCCGAGGCGGAATCTCCCGCCTCCCCCGGCGCAGCTGTAATTCCGGATTGCGGCCGCATTGCCGCCAGCACTTTGGTTGAGAGCGCTTGGATTTTATCCAACCGCTCGCCGAGGAGGGTTCGCAATTCATCGGCATTAAGCGAAGCGCCGTTTGCCGGCGGAGTCGAAAGTAACCGGATCGCGTCATACGCCTTTTCGTTCAGATCCATGATCGCGCGATCGAACCCGCTCTGGCCCGCGATGGCGGCCGCGATTACGGCCGTGATCTGGTCAAGGCTGACCGTGCAGCCCGTCAGGTCATCCCCATAAATAATGCGGAGTATGTCTTCGGCCGCGGCGCGGGCGGTAGTTTGGGCGGGATCGTCGGGCTTCATCGGCTCATTCATAGCACAGACTGTGGTGCTTGACCCGGACTGCGCGCCAGCCCGGCACACCCGACTTGATCCTGATCGAGCCTCGCCGACAAGCTTCAAGCGCATCCCGGACTTGCCAATTTGCGCGCGATAAGCTGAATTGATGCGGCCACGGGCGACTGCCTCATCGCTCTTCTGGGCGCCATGAGCGAAATCGCGATCAAAATCAATGGGGCAAAACGCGTCCTGAACGTGGACGACGATACACCGCTCGTCTGGGTATTGCGCGACACGCTTTCGCTCACCGGAACGAAATATGGGTGTGGAGTTGGCGTCTGCGGGTCGTGCACGGTGCTGGAGAACGGCAAGGCCGTTCGTTCCTGCCAGGTCGTGGCCAGCGATGCGAAGGGCCGCGCGTTCACGACCATCGAAGGACTCTCGAAAGACGCGAGCCATCCCTGCCAGCGCGCCTGGCTCGAAGAAGATGTCGCCCAATGCGGATTCTGCCAGCCGGGAATGCTCCTGACCGCGTGTGGACTCCTCCGTGATCGTCCGGACCCGACCGATGAGGAAATCGATACGGCGATGTCGGATTCGGTATGCCGGTGCGGGACGTATCCGCGAATGCGCAAGGCAATCCGGCGCGCCGCCGCGCTCATGCGGGAGAAGAAATCATGATCTCCTCGCGCCGCACTTTTCTGAAAACCGCCGCGCTCGGCGGCGCGTCGCTCATCATCGGTTTCGATGGCAGGCGACTCTTCGCGGCCGAGAAAAAGGAGACCGCCCAATTCAAACCAAATGGCTGGGTGCGGATCGATGATGACGGATGGGTTACGTTGACCATAGGAAAATCCGAGATGGGCCAGGGCGTCCGCACCGCCCTCGCCATGATGCTCGCCGACGAGCTGGGCGCAGATTGGAAGCGGGTAAAGCTGGCGCAGGCATCGCCAGGGCCGGCGCCGTTCGACGATCTCGGCACCGGTGGAAGTGGAAGCATGGAAGAAGGCTGGGCCATGATGCGGCCGGCCGCGGCAGCGGCGCGCGAGATGTTGATCGCCGCGGCAGCGGCGCAATGGAAGGTCCCGCCTGACGAGTGCAACGCTAAGAGCGGGGCCGTGGTGCACGCCCCAAGCAAGCGCCGCCTCGAATTCGGAATATTGCTGGCCGATGCGAGCAAGCTTCCGGTGCCGAAAGATGCACCCCTGAGATCGCCCGCCGACTTCTCATTCATTGGCCAGCGCACCGCGAAAATTGATGGGACCAACATCGTGACCGGCCGCGCGCGCTACGGGATCGACGCAAAAATCGCAGGCATGCTCTACGCGTCTGTCGAGCGTCCACCGTGGGCGGGAGCTAAGCCGCAGAAGATGAACGAAGACGCGGCCCGTGCGGTTCGCGGCGTAAAATTAATCGTGCAGACCAAATACGGCGTCGCGGTTCTGGCCGAGAACACCTGGGCAGCGATCAAGGGGCGCACTGCGCTGGCCGTGGAATGGGGTGAGCTGCCGGCCGATGCCTTCGATTCCGAGGCGCACGCAAAGAGGCTCGAGACGGCTTCGCACGAGCGCGGCAATCAGACCCGTAACGACGCGCCGCCGGAAGGCACCCCTCCGGTCGCGCGCACTATCGACGCGGTTTATTCCTATCCATTTTACGCGCACGCGCCGCTCGAGACGATGAATTGCATCGCCTCCGTCGAGAACGATCGCTGCAAGCTCATCGTTCCAACCCAGGCTCCGAACCGCGTGCAGAAACAGGTCGCGCAGTCGTTAGGCACAACCGAGGACAAAGTCGACGTCGAGGTAACACTGATCGGCGGCGGATTCGGCAGGCGTTTGTCCGCCGATTATGCGGTCGAAGCGGCGGAAATTTCGCGCGCGGCCAAGGCGCCAGTCCAGGTTCTCTGGTCCCGGCCGGACGACATGAAGCACGGCCATTTCCAGGCTGCGTCCGCGCATTATTTGGCTGCGGGGCTCGATTCCCAAAACTCGGTGGTCGCGTGGAAGCACACCAAGGCTGGGTCGTTTCATAATCTCTCGGCGATCGAGCCCGACGAGAAGCGCAACGAAGCGTGGTGGCGCGGCTGGTCCTGGGGCGTTTACGACGTGCCCTACACGATTCCCGCGATTGAAACCGCGTATGTGCCGGTTGATCTGCCGGTGAAACACGGGCCATGGCGCGCAGTCTTTGCCCCATCGAGCGTTTTCGCCCGCGAATCCTTTTTTGATGAAGTCGCGCGCGAATGCCGCGCGGACCCAATTGCATTTCGGCTCAAGCACCTGGAAAAACCCGACACCTTCAAGGTGGGACGACGCGATATCGACCGGCGACGTTTGCGCGGTGTGCTCGAGACAGTCCGCGATAAATCCGGCTGGGGCGAAAAGCTGCCAGGCGGGCGCGGCCGTGGAGTGGCGTGCAGCATTTACTCGGGAACCACCCACATCGCGTATGTTGTCGATGTGTCGGTTAACCAGGAGGGTGCGATCCGGGTCGAGCGGGTGGTGTCAGCGGTTGATTGCGGGCTGGTCATCAACCCAATCGGCGTCGAGCAGCAGATGGAAGGCGGAATCATCTGGGGAATCTCGTCTGTGCTCGGCGGACACATCACCTTCAAAGGCGGCCGGGCCCAACAGTCGACTTTTGCCGATTTCCCGGTCGCGCGGATGCGAGACACACCGGCTATCGAAGTGCACATTGTCGGCCACGAAGGAGCGAAGGAGCCGTTCGGGATGGGCGAGCCGCCGGTCCCACCAATTGTTCCCGCAATTGTGAACGCGATTTTCGCCGCAACCGGAAAACGAATCCGGAAATTGCCGATCCGGCCGGAGGATTTGAAGGCCTAACGAATGAAAGAAATCCGCGACATCATTCGGTTGTTTGAAACGCGCCGTGATCAGCCGATGGCGCTTGCCACGCTGGTGCGCGCTCGCGGTTCCAGTTACCGCCGGCCCGGCGCGCGAATGCTGATCTGTGAAGACCGTTGCGCGGCAGGTTCGTTGAGCGGCGGATGTCTCGAAGAGGAAGTTAAGGACCGCGCTGTTTTGGTTATGCGCGACGCCAAGCCCGAGCTGGTGAGTTTTGACACCCGCCGGAGATTTGGCTGCAACGGCGGGATCGATGTTGTTATTGAGCCGGTGAGGCGCGATTTTCTCGAAGACCTCGCGGCGAACTTCCGAGCACGGCGCCTTTGTCGCGTAGCGACGGTCTTCGGCGGCGGCGCAAATGAACGGGGCACGCGAATGGTCGGGCAAGACTTTCAAAGCGGGACCGGCGCTTTCATCCAGGAAATCGAACCGGCGATACGGCTATTGATTTTTGGTGACGGCCCGGACAGCACCGCTCTGCGGGGGTTTGCCGAAATTCTCGGATGGGAAGTGATCGACCTCGACGAACCCGCCGAGCTGCGGGGCCTTGCTGATTCGCGGACGGCGGCGGTCGTAAAATCACATAACTACGGGCGCGACTTCGCCGCCCTTTGCGCGCTGTTGCCGCTCGATCTGCCCTACGTGGGTTTGCTCGGGCCGCGACAACGGCGCGAGCAGCTGCTGAACGCGGTCCTGGACGAAGGAATCACAATCGACGCTGAGATTTTCGGGCCGGCGGGCCTCGATCTCGGCGCGGAAACTCCCGAGGAGCTGGCGCTTTCTCTTGTCGCGGAAATCCAGGCCACCTTTGCCGGCGCGAGCGGCGAGTCCCTGCATAATCGCAAAGCGCCGATCCACGGTTGGAATGTGGCGCGGAAGCCGGCACCGTCGTCCTCATCGACATGGCACGTGTCGGCGCCGTAGTTCTGGCCGCAGGAAGCTCTTCGCGGCTGGGGCGTCCAAAACAACTCCTGAGTTTTCGCGGCGAAACTCTGGTCCGCCGGGCGGTTCGGGCCGCGGTGGAAGCCGGATGCGCTCCGGTCGTCCTCGTTGCCGGCGAGCTTGCAGCGAAGCTTCGCGACGAAGTTCGCGATACGACGGCACGCGTGGTGGATAACCCTTATTGGGAACGCGGACTCGGCACATCGATCCGCTGTGGCATGGAGGAGCTTGCGCACTCCAACGACGCTGTCGTGCTTTTGGTTTGCGACCAACCAATGGTCAGTGCCGCCGTCGTCACCGCGCTTGTTGAGGCGCATCAAAAAACCGGGAAGCCGATCGTTGCTTCATGTTACGCGGAAACGCTCGGTGTTCCGGCGTTGTTTCATAGTTCCTGTTTCGAGGCACTGCTTTCGTTGCCCGACAATTCCGGCGCCAAGGCGCTGATCGCGGCGCGCGCGGACGACGTTTGCGCAGTCCCGTTGCCGCATGGCGCAATCGACATCGACACGCCCGATGATTACAATGCGCTCATGGCGGACGTGACCATCGAGATCATCGAGAACGGGCCCTACATCGTGACAGGCGGCGCGGAATTGAAGGACGGCGACGGCAACAGCTATCCAGCTAAACAGCGGATCGCGCTTTGCAGGTGCGGGGCTTCAACGACGAAACCGTTCTGCGATGGCGCTCATTCGAAGATCGGATTCCAAGCCGCCGAGCGCGCCGTGCCGGGCTCGGCGGAAGGCTGAGCGGGGGTCTTTCTTCACCTCCTGCTCCTGATCATAATCCTGCTCCTGATCCTGGAGCAGACCGCGGCTTTATCTCAAGAGCATGAGTAAGATCATGATCAAGAGCAGGAGTGGGAAAGCTACCCCGCATAGATTCGAACTATGAATAACGCCTCCAAAGGGCGCTGTGTTACCGTTACACCACGGGGTAAATTGGTCGCGGCATGAAGTTTGGCTGTTTTGCTTTAAAGCGCAATCATCCGAACCAGGAATAACCCCGAATGCTTCCGGGGTGTCTTACCGTTACACCACGGCGATGCGCTGATGCTCAGGCTGAAGCCGCCATCTCGCCCGCCACGCAACCAACCCGCGCCATTTTCACGCGCTGGAGGATTGCCTGTACTTTCGCGACCAATTCATCCGGCCGATGCGGCTTCAGGATTATCCCATCGAGGCCGGTCGCGAGCATGCGCTCGATCCGGTTTTCGACCTGAGCCATGAAACCCGTGCTGAGCAGGACAACGACGCCGGGGTGGATCGCACGGAGACGGCGGAACGTTTCAGCGCCGTCCATGAACGGCATTGAGAAGTCGAGCAGGACGAGGTCGAACCAGTACGGCTGTTTCCGAAAAAGCTCGAGACACTTGAAGCCGGAGTCGGCGGCGACCACTTCAAATCCGGCCTCGGAGAAGACCCGGGCCGCGAGAATGCGCGCCGGCGCTTCGTCGTCGACCACGAGGATCCAGGCTGGCCTGGAGGGCGCAGCGCGGCCGGCAACCTCATCAGGGCCAGCTTGTTCGAAAAGTTCAGGACGAATTTCTTCTTTCATTCGATTTACGTCACGGGCGTAAGTGCCGGATTTCCAGCTAAATAGAGCAGGAAAAGTGCCGTTGCTTAGAATTACCATAACGCAGGCCTGTCGCCTCTGCCCGTCGCCGAAAACGACCAAATCCGGTTTCGCCGCGCCCGATATCACGCTATGTTACTGGCCCCACTGATGAACCAATTGTCTATCCGCAATTTACGCGCGTCGATCGCCGACCAGGAGATCATCCGCGGCCTTTCCCTCGCGATACCGAAGGGTGAAGTCCACGCCATTATGGGGCCGAACGGATCGGGCAAAAGCACCCTTGCCAAGGTCCTCGCCGGGCATCCCGATTACAAAGTCATTTCCGGCCAAGTGGAAATGGACGGCGAGAACATCCTCGAGCTCGAGCCCGATGAACGCTCCCGCAAAGGCATTTTCCTGGCCTTCCAATATCCGAGCGAGATCCCGGGCGTCAGCATCGCCAACTTTCTCCGTGCGGCCGTCCAGGCCCGCCTGCCCGAAGGCGAAGAACTGGAAGCCACCGAATACTACGCAAAGCTTTACGAGAAGATGGATCTCCTCGAAATGGATCGCTCATTTACGTCGCGCTCGGTCAACGAAGGATTTTCCGGCGGCGAAAAGAAACGGAACGAGATTCTCCAGATGGCGATGCTTCAGCCGAAGTATGCGGTTTTGGATGAAACCGACAGTGGGCTGGATATCGACGCGCTCAAAGTCGTCGCTAACGGAGTGAACGTGATGCGGGGCGAAACCATCGGCATCCTGGTGATCACCCATTACCAGCGATTGCTCGAATACATCGTCCCCGATCATGTCCATGTGATGGTTCAGGGACGAATCGCGCGAAGCGGAGGCAAGGAGCTTGCCCTGGAATTGGAAGAGAAGGGATACGAACGCTACGAAACCGAGGCGGAAAATGCCGTCGGACAACCCGCGGTCGTTTAGGGGAAACAAACCATGGCCAAACAACCATCACCTTTGGAGATCGAGAGGAACGTCGGGAACTTTGCCTACCCGGAAACGCATAAGCACGATGCCGGGGTCGGGCTGACAGAGAAGACGATCCATTACATCGCCGATATCAAGGAAGATCCGGATTGGGTCCGCGAGTTTCGCCTCAATGCTTACAAAACGTTTCTGAGCAAGCCGATGCCGACGCATTGGGCCAGCAAGGATCTCGAGGCCATCGTTTTCGAGAACATTCGCTATTATTTAAGCGCGGGCACGCAGCCGAAACGGAGCTGGGAAGATGTCCCGGACGACGTGAAACGCACCTTCGAGCGGCTGGGCATTCCCGAGCAGGAGCGCAAATTCCTCGCGGGCGTCGAAGCACAGTTCGATAGCGAGGCGGTTTATTCCAACATCAAAAAAGCGGTCGGCGAACAGGGCGTCATCTTTGTCGGGAGCCGCGAAGGATTGAAAGATCACCCGGAGATATTCCGGAAATGGTTCGGCAAAGTGATCCCGACCGGCGACAACAAATTCAGCGCGCTTAACTCAGCCGTGTTCAGCGGCGGTTCATTCATTTACGTCCCGCCCGGCGTGAAGGTGAAGCACCCGCTCCAGGCCTATTTTCGGATTAACGCCGAGAACTGTGGGCAATTCGAGCGAACCCTGATTATCTGCGATGAAGGCTCGGAGCTCACCTACATGGAGGGTTGCACCGCGCCGAAATTCAACACCGCGACATTACACAGCGCTGTCGTCGAGCTGGTCGCGCTGAAAGGCGCAAAGATCCAATACATCACCGTCCAGAACTGGTCGTCGAATGTGTTTAACCTGGTCACCAAGCGCGGGCTCGCCCACGAAGACGCCGAGGTGAAATGGATCGATTGCAACATCGGGTCCCGCCTGACGATGAAGTATCCCGGCGTGATCATGAAAGGCCGGCGCGCCCGCGGCGAAGTGCTGTCGATTGCCCTGGCCAGCGACGGCCAGCATCAGGACACCGGGGCAAAGATGGTGCACGCGGCCGACGAAACGACGAGCAACATTATTTCGAAGAGCATCAGTATCGGCGAAGGCCGGGCGACCTACCGCGGCCTGGTCCAGATCCCGAAGCATCTCAAGAATTGCAAGAACAACACGGAGTGCGACGCGCTCCTGATCAACTCAACCAGCCGGACGGACACGTATCCCGCGATCACGGTTCGCGGCACCGGCAATTCCGTCCAGCACGAGGCCAGTGTTAGCCAGGTCAGCGCCGAGCAAATCTTTTACATGCAGCAGCGCGGCCTGTCCGAAGCGCAGGCCATGAGCCTGAGCGTGAACGGTTTCGTCAACGACCTGGTCCGGCAGTTTCCCATGGAATACAGCGTCGAGCTCAAGCGCCTGATCGAGCTTGAGATGGAAGGCTCGGTCGGCTAAGGTTCGACCCCCACGACAGGAGCGAAGCGGCGGTCAACGTGGCCGCCGTTTGCGTTTCACGGTATGAGTAACCAGACAGCCGTCCTCGACGAAACCATGGAAGAGACAGTATCGCCGTCCTGCGCGCGCGCGATCCTCTCCAATCCGTTCGAGACGCGTTCGCCTGATTTGCCCGCCTGGTTTCGTGAGCAACAGGACGCAGCCTGGGCAAAATTCGAAGCGTTGCCTTATCCGGCGCGGAAAGAACAGGCCTGGCGTTTCTCGAACGTAAACTCCCTCGACCTTTCCTCCTACAATGTCGGGGCGCCGCTGAGCCAACCGGAACGGGAAGAGATTCTCGAACGCTCAACTCAGCTGCGCGAAGTTGCCGGCCGGCTGATCTTTGCCGACGACCAATTGCTCCGGCGGGACCCGTTATCGCAGAAGCTTCTGGCCGCCGGCGTTCTCCTGAAACCGCTCGAACGCGCGATCATCGAGCACGAGGATTTGTTCCGCCGGCATTTCATGGCGCAACCGGCGTTGCTCGGGTCGGCGAAGTTCGCGGCGCTCCACCAGGCGCACGTAACTTCAGGCACTTTCGTTTACGTGCCGAAAGGCGTCGAAGTCGAGCTGCCGATCGAGATTTTCCACTGGCTCTATGGGGAGAATGCGTCCGTCTTTCCGCACACTCTCCTGATTGCCGACGAAATGGCCAAGGTCACCGTGATAGAGCATTTCGGCTCCGTCCATCCCGACCGGGCCGGTTTTGCCTGTGGCGTAAACGACCTAGTCGTGGGGCGCGGCGCGAAACTTAACTATGTCTGCACCCAAAACTGGAACGAGAAAACACTCGCGCTCCAGATCAACTCGACCTCAGTTGAGCGCGATGCCTCCGCCCTAAGCCTGAACGTTCATCTCGGCGGCGCGTACTCAAGGTTCGAAGGGTTAAGCCGGTTGATCGGCGAAGGCGCCCGGAGCGATATGCTCGCGGTCTCCGTCGCCGACAACGCCCAGGAGTTCGATGCCCGGACCCTCCAAGATCACGCGAGTCCACACACCACCAGCGATCTTCTTTACAAGAATTCCCTCAACGATCGCGGGCGGAGCACATTCGGTGGGTTAATTCGGGTCGAGCCGCACGCCCATTTCACAGACGCCTACCAGACGGTGCGCAATCTTCTGTTGAGCGACGACGCCGAGGCCAACTCGATGCCCGGTCTCGAAATCCTGGCCGACAACGTGAAGTGCAGCCACGGCGCCACCTCCGGCCAGATCGCGGAGAACGAAATGTTTTACCTCCTCTCCCGCGGAATTCCGGCTTCCGTCGCCAAGCAACTTCTTGTCTCCGGCTTCCTCAACGAAGTCGTCGATCGCCTCGATCATCCAGCGATCACGAGCCTGGTGCACGAGCTCATCGAACATAAGTTCTCGCGGCGCTAGCGCGGTGTAGCGGCGGGTGTCCTCACCCGCACAGAGCGTTTTGAATCGAGAAATGCGGGTGGGACACCCGCCGCTACATCATTGCACGTTGTAGACTTCGACGAGGGCGACGCCCGTCGTGTTTCCTTTGCCGCGCACGATCGCGGTGTAATTGCCGGGGGCGACGGTCTGGATCAGGGCCGATTCCGCGTCGATGGAGGGCGCGAGGCCGGCGGCTTCGATCTCGGCCTGCTGGGAAGATTTCCAGTCGTCATTCGACCGCAGGATGGTGCCGCTCGCATTCACAAGGTCCAACGTTGGGTCTGAGAGCGTGCCGTTGATTCCGGAATTCGCGAGGCTCGGGCCGAGAGCGCGAACCACGACCTTCGCGTTACCAGCGCTGGAGCTCGGTCCCACGATCAGGCCGCCGATCATGACGCCGTTATCGGTCTCGACGAACCCGCGGCTGGCGATATTTGCCAGCTTGGAATCGGCGGCCTGGTCGAGATCGTATACTTCGACCACGCCCACGCCTTCCGCTCCACCGTTTCCCTTCAGGACGGCGGTGTAGGCCCCGGGGGCGAGTGTCCGCACGATGGCGGACTCGGCGTCATTCCCCGGCGGGATCCCGGTAGCTTCAATCTCGGTTTGCTGGTCGCTCTTCCAGTCGTTGTTCGTTTGCAACGTCGTGCTCCCCTGGAAAAGCTCCAGCGTCGGGTCGGCCAGCGCGTCACTGAAGAATCCAGAGAGCGACGGCCCGATGCCGCGGATAATTACTTTCTTAGGTGTGTTGCCGGTAATGACGAAGCCGCCGATCAGCACCTTGTCCCCGCTCTGCACCCGCAGCCGGGTCGCGATGTTCAGCAACTGCGCATTCCCAGGCGACGTTCCAGCCGTGCTTTGTGAGCCGCTTGCGGGATTGCCTAATTGGTACAGCGCATAATTTCCTGTATTAACGTTCTTCTTATACTCATACAGGCGAAACTGATAGTTTGTCTGGCCGTCCAGATTGCTGACAGTCGTGTTATTCCCCGCACCCCTGTAAACGACATAGTTCCCGTCACCTAAATCTACGGGCTGACCGGCGGCGTATTCGGTGCCGTCCAGAGGAAATCTATTCGGTGCGCCGCCCGCCCGCATAATCAGCACGCGCCCGTTGCCGTTACCATTTGTCCAGTTCACGGTCATCGAATTGCTCGTGATGTTGGAGAAATTCATCGCCGAAGCTTTTTGCGTCGGAACGTCAAAAAGATCGTGGGTTGGAAAGGCAGTGGTGCTGTTGACGCAATTCCCAAAACCAAGATTAGCGACAGCATTTTCAAAACCGGAAGCGTCCGAGCGTTTGTTCAGGATCACCGCCCAGGTCACCTGATTGTTATTCCTCACCATCCAACTGTACGAGCCAAAAAGCGCGCCGGCGTGCCACCAGAAACCTGCAGAATTTACCTGTATGCCCTTGGCATAGCTGGCTTGGTTGGCAGATGGCGTGGTCATGGTTTGGAGACTGGGCGCAGAAAGAATATCGGGACGACTCGGAAAACCATCGAAGGCTGCAAATAGCCTGAGCAAGTCACGCGGGGTCGCGATCCAGCCCCCGTGAGCGTCCATTGCTTCAACACTCGCGCCGCCGTATTGCCAGGGAACAAATTTTCCCGTTCCATAAGCTGAAAGCGTCGTGAAAGGGCTGTTGTATTCGCCTTCCCGTTCCTGCTTATCCGCCAGGAGGTTTTTGCCCAAACGAATGTCGTAAATCCCAAGGGGGGCGAAAATGGTCTGTTTGACGTAGTTCTCGTAAGTCATGCCGGTTTTCTTTTCGATCACCTCGCCGAGAACCAGGAAACCGACGTTTGAATAGCTGAAAGCAGTGCCCGGGGTAAAATCCAACCCTCTCTGAATCAAAAATTTGATCAGGGAGCGTGGCGACACCGGATTCGGCTCTCCCACGGTTTGAGTAACGTGCAGCGGAAAATCGATCGGATCACTGGCTCCAAAGCCGTAGGGATAGGGCGGTAAAGGATTCGGCGACATCGGCAAATCCCGATTCCAGCCGGCGGAATGCTCGAGCAAATTTTGAATCGTGATGTTATAAACGCGGGTGTCGGTGATGTTCGCGTTGGCGAAATAAGAATCCGCATTAAGAATTCCGCCGGGACCGAAAGGTTTATCGCTTAAGCTTAACTGTCCGCTTTCGATCAGCCTCATGATCGCGACAGAAGTGATCGGTTTGGAAATGCTGGCGATGCGAAACAGATGATAGGGCTGGGTAGCCTCGGTTCCGGCTTGATCAGCAGTTCCAAAGGCACGCATGTAAACCAGCTTGCCGTTTTTGGTGATGGCTAAGGTCGCGCCGGGAATCTGATAATTAGCCATGAACGTTTGCATCTGCGTATCGCACTGGCTCATGGAACCAGCGGGAATGCCGGTTTGCGCAAATATCGGCAAAGCGAAAACCATGAGGGCGATGGTTCCGATTAGTCCTTTACATTTCATCTCTTAATTCTCGCTTCGGAGGCTCGGACAAGCTGGTGAAACACCGTGTGTCGCATAGACCCTCAGGAAACTAATTCGTGACCAAAAAGTCAATATGAGTCATCAGTCAAAACGCTAAGTACAGCTCGGCAATCGCCGTCGCTTCGTCGCGGATGCGCGCGCAGAGCTCCTTAGGCGCAAGGACGCGAGCGTGTTTGCCCCAGCTCAGGATCCAGCGCTCGATCTCCTGGAGTCCGCCCAATTCGAGCTCCAGGATAATTGAGCCATCGGGCTTCTCCTTCACGCGCT
>DATLNB010000043.1:0-99046 GCA_035536995.1 Chthoniobacterales bacterium
AATCAAAAAGTCGCTCCGCCGGCCATGAATCCAGCGCTTTCGCTGAGACCGTCAACCGCGAAGGCGCTTCCGCCATCCAGTCATCCCAGGAAACGAATTGCATGTCACCGCCCCGTTTTCGCGCATGCTGCTTGGCTGCCGCGTCGTTCAAAAAGTTCTGGAGCGACTTGAGCAGGAGAGAACGGAACCGGCCGCGATTTGGGTCCGCGTGCCTGAGCCAGTTACCTTCAAGCATCATCACGAAAAAATCCTGGGTAAGATCCTGGGCGTCTTCCGGGGAATGCCGCCGGCAAACGAACGAAAAGATGGGCCGCCAATAAAGCCGGCAGAGTTCCGACAGCGCCTGCTTCGCCTTTTGATCGTCCCCGTCGACGTCCGCGGAAGTAAGAATGAGGCTCCATCGCGTCGTGGCAAAGTTGCGAGGGGCTGCGCCACCGCCGCCGTCCGTGGCTACGCTGGAGTTCACGGGGGCAGATGATGATTTTCCGTTTCATGTAAGACAAGCCTTAAAGCGACTGGCCTGGCCGAACCCGTTAGGCCGAGTTTGGCCTCGATGTTTCTACGGGAGGGGGCGGTCGAAGTTTTCGGCGGCCGCGAATATTTCGGGAATCCAGACGCGCCGTTTTCGAACGCTTTCCGACTCGCCCAGTCCCAGTGTTTCTGGCAGGTTCAGGCCATGGGCGACGACCAGGTGCATATCGAGCAACTCGAGGTTCTTGCGCATATCGGGGTGCCCGAGGAGGAACGGGCTGCTCCCCAACGGTTGACCTTTAACCTGACATTTTGGCCGATTCGTCAGGCGGCGGAAATGGACGACGACATCGGTAAAGCGGTGAATTACGCAACCGTTTGCTCCGAAACGCGAAAGTTCGTGGAAAGCCGGGGGGACAAGCTCGTCGAAACGGTGGCTGATGCACTTGCGCGGCATCTGCTAGACCGGTTCGAAATCCGAAAAATCACGATAGAACTGCGCAAATACATTTTGCCGGAAACGGATTTCATCTCGATCACGGTGACGCGAGAAAAAGGAGACGGGTAGGGATGGGCGGGCACGGCGTTACCGCCAGCGCTGGAAGAGTCTTTTGTAAATCGCCGCTTCTTGTTTAAGGCGGCATTCCTCATAACCTTGGCGGCGTGGAAGAGAACAGCACGGGAGCCGAGGGCTGGGAGATCGTTTCGAGCACCTCGTGCTTTAAAGACAGGAACGTCGAAATCGTCGAAGAACAGGTGCGCAGCCCGGCAAAACGGGAAGCGCGCTCCTGGACCGTGGCCCGAAGGAAGCGGGCTGTGGTCGTCGCGGCGATCACTGCTGATGGAAAATTGATTTTGATCCGGCAGGAACGGATCCCGGTGCGGGCCGCGCTTTGGGAAGTTCCGGCCGGGCAGGTGGACGACGAATCGGAAGCCGGTGAAGACGCGATCGCTGCGGTCGCGTTGCGCGAATTACGAGAAGAAACCGGCTACGAACTCGCTGAGGGAGGCGACCTCGTGCCGCTGGGCGACTACTTTACTTCGCCAGGTTTCACTGACGAGCGCGGATACTTTTTCCTGGCCCGGCCGGTCCGCGAATCCAGCGCAGGCCATTCGCGCGAAGAGGCTGAATCAATTCTGGATTGCCGCGGGTTCAGTCCGGGAGAATTGCGGGAGATGATCGCCACGAATGAGATTCGGGACGCCAACACCCTGGCACTTTGCGCGCGGCTGGTAGCTCGGGGCGAGCTCTCGTTGACCGCCCCCTAGACGATCATGGGGCTGCGCGACGTTTTTAAATTCCGCGACCTGCCGGAGAGTGAAACCTCGAAGCCGTTCCTCGAGCACCTCGAGGACCTGCGGTGGACCATCGTGAAAATGGCGATCACGCTCGTCGTCGCGATGATTGTCTGCTTCGCGTTTCGCTCGACCCTCGTCCACATCATGCAACGGCCCCTCTCCGAGGTCGATCCTGCGGTCGGCGCCCTGCGCGCCCTCGCAATTACCGATTCGTTTACGATCTCGTTTCGGCTCGCCTTCTATGCGGGTATCGTCGTTTCGTTCCCGCTTCTCCTTTATTTCCTGGCGGAATTTGTTCTGCCGGCCCTGACTGCGATGGAGAAGCGCTTCATCTTCCCGGCCATCGCCGTAAGCTTCGGGCTCTTCCTTACCGGAGTGCTGACCGCGTATTACTGGCTTTTGCCGAAAACGATTTTGTTTTTCTTCCACGATACGCAGTCGCTCGGCTGGATACCGGCGTGGACCGTCCAGGAATATTACGCGTTCGTGACCCGTTTTACGATTGCCTTTGGCATCGCCTTCGAGCTGCCGGTGGCCGTGCTCGCGCTGGTCCGTTTCGGGCTGCTCACTTACGAGTTCATGGCCCGAACCAGACCGTACGCGATCGTCGCGATGTTCATTTTTGCCACCATCATCAGCCCAACGCCGGATGTGCTGACGATGATTTCCATGGCCTTGCCGATGTGCCTCCTTTACGAGAGCTGCATCTGGATCACGTGGTTCGTCCGGCGAAAAGAAGAGCGCGCAGCGATCGATCGGCATCATGGGTGATCCGCTGGCCAGCTACGAGTTGCTCTTCGCCGTTTTCGCCTTCTGCCTTGGCGCGGTCGTCGGGTCCTTTCTGAACGTCTGCATTTATCGTCTGCCCCTGGATCTGTCGGTCAACAAGCCGCGCCGCTCATATTGTCCATCGTGCAAAAAACAACTGACCTGGTATCAAAACGTCCCGCTCCTGAGCTGGCTGTTCCTCCGGGGAAAATGCGCAAACTGCGGCGCCCCGATCGCCTTCCGCTATTTCGCGGTCGAACTGCTGACCGCACTAGTTTTCCTTCTCGTCTGGAAAACTTTTCCCTGGCAGATGGCGGTCGCCTATTGGGTCTTTGTCTCGCTCCTGATCGCCGCCACTTTCATCGACTTCGAGCATTTCATTATTCCCGATGAAATCACCATCGGCGGAACAGTCGCGGGCCTGATCGCGTGCCTGGCCGTTCCCGAATTAATGGAGACGACCAGCCGTGGCCGGGCTGTTCTCCTCTCCGCGATGGCTGCTGCTCTCGGTTACGCGGTTCTTTGGATTGTCCTGGAAGCGGGCAAGAAGGTTTTTGGAAAGAAGCGAATCCGGCTCGACGCGCCCTCGGCGTTTACCTGGACCCGAAAAGGCGACGACGCCGATTTCGTGGTCGGTGACGAACAGGGTTTGTGGAGCGATTACTTCGCGCGCGAAACGGATCAGCTGATCCTGCGGTGCGACGAAGCAATACTTTCGGAGCGAAATCTCGGGGCGGCCGATCTCCGGTTTCATTACAACCGGGTCGCTATCGGGAACGAGGAAATTGCGCTGGATACGCTTGATAGGATTACCGGCGTAGTGCGCGAGCTGGAGATTCCCCGGGAAGCGATGGGTCGCGGCGATCTCAAATTCCTGGCGGCAATCGGTGCCTTTCTCGGTTGGCGGGCGGTTCTCTTTAGCGTCTTCGCCGGATCGCTTCTCGGTTCCTTTATTGGGATTGCGACCATGGCCATCGGAAAACGGGCCTGGTCGGCGAAGCTGCCTTTTGGTCCGTACCTTGCGCTGGGCGCGGTGATTTGGATGTTTTTCGGCGAGCCCCTCGTGAGCTGGTACAGGGCGCTGTTGGATCCGTAGTGCAGCTAAAGAGCCGTCGCTACAGGTGCTGCGCGACTCGCGCTCGAATGGTTACCCCGCCCATGGCGATTGATAGTAACGCTCAAGCAGATCCGCCGGATCCCGATAGATTGCGACGGCTCCCGCGTCCCGCAGTGATTGCTCTGGAAATCCTCCGCAAAGAACGCCGATAACAGGCAGTTCAATCTTCTTCGCCGCGGCGACATCGTAGGGCGTATCGCCGACGGCGACGGCTTCATTTGGCGCCAGCCCCAGCAGGTTAAGGGCGGCAATGAAGACGTCCGGCCGCGGTTTGGAGTGCGCGACCTGGTCCGAAGTCGTCATGCAATCGACTACGGCCTCAATCGCGAGGAGTTTTTTGTAATGCGCGACTTCGTCTTCCTTACCCGAGGACGCGAGCGCGATCTTTTTTCCGTCCGCTCGCAGTTTGTCCAACAACTCACGGACTTTTGGGAATGGGCGGACCTGCGACAGATATTCTTTCTTGAACAGCTTGCCCCGATATTCATCAGCGTCGTCGCCGAAATCGCGCATCTCCTGCTCGGTCAGGAACTCAGGCAGATATTGATCGCCGCCCTTCCCGATTTGTTCGCGAAGCTTCTCGAGCGGAACCTCTTTTCCGAAATGGCTGAACGTCTCCTGCCACGCCCTGGCATGCAGGTCGTTTGAATCGACGAGCGTCCCGTCGAGATCGAAAATAACTGCTCGGATCACTTCACCTTGGCCGCAGGCTCTTCTTCGGTTTCCGGCAAAGGTGGCGGCTTGGCTGCGGTCGCGGCCGGCCGCTGGTCGCGCGGCAATTGCACCTGGCGTTTCTTCCACGATTCGTGCCGGGCCTGAGCCTGCCCGCCGGTGGCGAGCTTGAGCAATTTCATTCCTCGCCCGATCACTTCCACGTCGTCGCCCGAGGCAAACTTCTGCGGCTCGGGCAAAAACCCCTGCGGTTCGGCGGTGTCGAGAATGAGAATGTACTCAACGTTTTCCTGACCTGGGAGGACGAAGGGGAGTGGCTCGAAGTGAGCGTTGATCAGGAAGAGGAAGGTCTCGTCCCGGATCGGTTCGCCTTCGAAACTGAGCACGTCAATCGTGTCGCCGCTCAAGAGCACCTCGATGGCGCGGACGAACGGCGAGCCCCATTCTTCGTCGCTCATCTCGTTTCCGCCCGGGTTGAACCACATCACGTCGCGGATGTCCGATCCGCGAATTCGGCGGCCCTGAAAGAACTTGGGGCGGCGAAAGACAGGATGATCGCGCCGGAGCTTGATGAGTTTG
The DNA here is from genome assembly GCA_035536995.1 of Chthoniobacterales bacterium. GTDB lineage: Bacteria > Verrucomicrobiota > Verrucomicrobiia > Chthoniobacterales > UBA10450 > AV80. Next base: position 4,907 of record DATLNB010000043.1, read on the forward strand.
CGGGAAAATTCGAGGAGCTCTTCTTGTTCGTCGTCGCGTTCCCAGGAGAGCCAGTTCAGCTCGTTGTCCTGGCAATAGGTGTTGTTGTTTCCCTTTTGGGTTCGGGCCCATTCGTCACCCGCCAGGAGCATCGGCACGCCCTGTGACAAGAAAAGGGTGGTCAGGAAATTGCGCCGTTGCCGGGCCCGGAGAGCGTTGATTTCAGGGTCGTCGGTCGGACCTTCGGCGCCGCAGTTCCACGAATTGTTGTTGTTGTCGCCGTCGTTGTTGTTCTCGCCGTTGGCTTCGTTGTGCTTGTCGTTGTAACTGACGAGATCGTTCAGGGTGAAGCCGTCGTGCGCGGTGATGAAATTGATGCTGGCGTAGGGCCGCCGGCCACTGTGCTGATACAGATCGGGGCTGCCCGTCAGCCGATAGGCGATCTCGCCGATCCGCCCTTCATCGCCTTTCCAAAAACGGCGGACCTCGTCGCGATATTTGCCGTTCCACTCCGCCCATAAGACCGGGAAGTTGCCGACCTGGTACCCGCCTTCGCCGACGTCCCACGGTTCCGCGATTAACTTCACCTGCGACAACACGGGGTCCTGGTGAATGATCTCAAAGAAAGCGTGGAGCTTGTTCACGCCCTTGTCATCGCGGGCCAGGGTCGAAGCCAGATCGAACCGGAACCCATCCACGTGCATCTCCACCACCCAGTAGCGAAGGCTGTCCATGACCAGCTGAAGCGTCCGCGGATGAAGCAGGTTAAAAGTGTTGCCCGTCCCGGTGAAATCCATGTAGTGACGCGCGGCTTCCGGCGAGAGCCGATAGTAAGCGACGTTATCGACCCCGCGAAAACTCAGGGTCGGTCCGAGATGATTGCCTTCGGCCGTGTGGTTATAAACAACGTCAAGGAGCACTTCGATCCCGGCGGCGTGGAGATTGCGCACCATCCGCTTGAACTCCAGCACTTGCTCGCCCGCTACTCCCGAGCTGGAATATTTGGCTTCCGGCGCGAAGAAACCAATGGTGTTGTAGCCCCAATAATTGGTCAGGCCGCGATCGACCAAGATCTTGTCATCGATGTGGTGATGGACCGGCAGGAGCTCCACCGCGGTGATGCCAAGGTCTTTCAAATATTTAATGGCAGCGGTGCTGCCGAGGCCTGCGTAAGTGCCGCGTAATTCGTCCGGGACATCGGGGCAAAGCCGCGTGAACCCCTTCACGTGCATCTCGTAGATGATTGAGCTGTGGAGAGGGGTGCCGAGCCGTTTATCGTCGCCCCAATCGAAAGCGTGGTCGATCACCGCCGCCTTCGGCATTCCCCAGGCGTCATCGCGAAAATCGCGAGTCAGGTCTTCACCTGCGCCACCGACTACATAGCCAAACATTTCGTCGGCCCAGTTGACCTGACCCGCGATGGCTTTTGCGTACGGATCGATCAGGAGCTTCGAACTGTTGAAGCGCATTCCGCGCTCAGGATCGTAAGGTCCATAAACCCGATACCCGTAAAGCTGCCCCGGCCGGACATCGGGGAGAAAAACGTGCCAGACCTGGTCGGTCTGCTCGGTCATCGGGATACGAATATTTTCCTGGGGGGCGTCGATGTTATCGAACAGACAAAGATCGACCGACGTCGCGTGCTCGGAGAAAATCGCGAAATTGACCCCGTTGCCGAGCCAGGTCGCTCCGAGCGGATATGGATATCCCAGCCAAATTTTTACGGGCGTCATAAAATGAGCGTGTTCTATCCGCTACGCTTGTGGGGTTGGCAACGGTCGGAGAATTTTCGAGCGTGAAACGAGTGCCGGGATCGCTTGAAGCAAACGGCGTTGGTCTCATCTGGGGGGCGATGTGCTTCCGCACGTCCGCGTGATCGATGACGGCTGGGCACAGACCCGGAGGACGTGCGGAAGCACGTCCCTCCGAAGAGACGAGTACGCAGGAAGACGATTACGAATCGGGTCAGCGAAACCGCCCAAACCACCCGTAAGGGAAAACGTCGCCGGGGCAATCGGTGGCCCAGCGCGGCGGATTTACTTCGCGATGCGGGCGCACCTGCATCCGGCCGCAGCGTTCCTGCAGATACTTGATCAATTCTTCACAGGCTTCGAGCTGGGCGCGGGTCGGCTGGTCCCGGTTGAAATCGCCCACAAAACAAATCCCGAGGCCCATGTTGTTCATGTAATCGCTGTGAACATGGCCACCCCGGGCCTGGCGAATCCAGCGGTCGCCGATCTCTATCTGTCCGTTCCGCGTCGAGGTCCCGTTTCCAATCACAAAATGATAAGCGAGGCCGTTTTTCATTCGTCGAACCCGGCGATGGTAATAATCGAAAACGCGCGCGCTGCCCTGCCGGGTACCGCTGTTATGGACGATGACAAATTTCCAGCGTGAACGCTGAACCGGCGCGCGGCGAATCGCCTCGATATTGGCGGCGGTCAGATAACGGTAGTTCGCCGGCTGCCTGGAAAATGGCCACCAGCTGCGTTTCCTCGGCGGAGGTGGGGGTGGCGGCTCGAAACCTTGCTCCTGTTCCAGCCCGGATTTCTCGATCGTGATGTCCGACGGCAATTGAGTTTGCGGCGGAATTGGGCGTGGGCTGGGCCGTGGGGCGGGACGGGGGACGGCAGAAGGTTCCGCTGGGGCGCGGAACGGTTCGATGACTGGCTTCGCGGCGGTCGGCGAAGGGCTCGGGCTTTTTGCCGGTTCAGCTTTCTCGGTCCGTTTTGCTTTCGGACTCGGTTCGTCCGATTCGGTTTTCTTTTTCGGGGAAGGGGACTTTTCGGGGTCTGTTTTCTTTTTCTTGCCCGGGCTCTTGGAGCCGCCAGGTGATTTGTCTTTTGACTTCGGGCTCGGGGACGCCTCGGCAGAATCGTCCTCTCCCGTTTTTTTACCGGGCGATTTCGGCGTTGGGGATTCCTCGGCGTTGTCTTCCTCGTCCCCCGACGCGCTCTTCTTCGCTTTCGGCGACTTCGAGGCTTCCGGGGTTTCGCCTGGCTTCGCCTTCGCTTTCGCTTTCGGCGTGGGGCTCGGTGTCTTTTTCGCCTTCGACTTGCGCGTTGCGGGCTTCGGCTTGGCCGTCGGTTCCGGGGTCTCAGATGGGGTTGGTGAAACGACCGCGCGCATTTCTTCGCGCGCCTTTTTCTTTTTCTCGTCGTTGTCGCTCGTCGATTGAGCTTGGAGAATCGTTCCGGCAATCGCGGCGAGGGCACACGCGGCGCCGAGAAAAACGCGAAGTCGGATCACGGTCGGCGAGCGTAACAGAGCGCGCTGCTTGATCAACTCGCGAAAGCTCTGCGAATCAAGCGGGCTGTGGGACCGGCTCCGCCGCGCGAGAAGCGCGCTCCCGCTCCCGGCGCAAAATCGCGTTCAATTTTCCGCCGAGCAGGAGAAGAAGACAGGTCAGGTACATCCAGGTCATCAAGACGATGATGGATGCAAGGGCCAGGTAGGTCGGGTTATACCGGTCGTATTTTGCGACGTAGAATTGGAACAACTTCGTGACCACGATCCAGCCGACGGCGAAAAACACTGCGCCCGGAAAGGCCTGCCGAACGGTCAGGTAATTTTCGGGGGTCAGGAGATAAAGGGCGAGCGCCAGCCCGATCAAGGCCAGCCCGGCGAGCGGAAGGCTCAGAAACGCTACCCATTCCTGGAGCGGAACGGTGAGTTGAAAATTAACTTCAGCGACACCGGCGAGCTGTTCGCCGAAGACCATGGCGTTGAAGCAAAAGAGCGTGGTGATTCCGAACCAGAAGACCAGGAAGAACGCGATGATGTATTTCGACCACCAATTCCGGTCCTCGACCACGCCATGCGTGCGGCTCAGAGCGTGCGAAATCGTGGAAATAAAAAGCGTCCCGAGCCAGATGCCGAAAAAGATACCGACATTCGCCAGGGTCCCGCTCGAGCCGGAGACGACAATATTAGCAACGAGCGAGTCGATGATCTCCTGCACCTTCGGATCGGCCGGCATGAAATTCTTCAGGGCGTTAATCATCTGGTGAAGCTTCGCGGGGTCGGTCCCGAAAAGACTGAGCAGCTGCCAGAGGAAGAGAAGTCCGGGCGCGAGGGTAAAAAGGAATTGGTACGCCATCTGGGCGGCCAGGCCCATTGTCGTATCCATGGCGGTTTCGTAAACCAGACGGCGGAATACACGGCCGGCGAACCTGAGCCAATTCATCTTCGGCGAACTTTACTTTGCCGGAGCCAAATATCCATTAAACTCTCCCCCCAAAACTGCCCGCCTTGCCGCGGTTACGGCCGGGCAGGCGGCCTAACGAGTTTTGAAAAAAATCCTGATCCTGACCGCCGGGTTCGGCGAAGGACATAACAGCGCCGCCCGGGGTATCCGCGACGGCCTGCGCAAGGTCGCCCCGGAAGGCGCCCACGTTGAGCTGCACGATCTCTTCGCGGAGACCTACGGTGCAGTCAACGACTGGGCCCGCGTCCTTTACATGGGGATGATCAACCAGACGCCCAAGGTCTGGGGTGTCATTTATCGATGGCTCGATCGCCAGACCGATTTCGTCGGCGATTTCCGGGTCTTTTTCCCGATCAAGAACTATCTCCGCCGGTTGCTCGAGCGGCTCGAGCCGGACGCGATCATCTCAGTTTATCCCGCCTATTCCCACATGCTGGACGAGATGTTCGGCCGCGGCGGCGCTCCGCAATACAAGCGCATCGTGGTGGTCACAGACTCAATCAGCGTCAACGCCATCTGGTACCAGTGCAGCGCTGATTATTTCCTCCTTCCGAACGAGGTCAGTGCGCAGGTCCTTCTCGATGCCGGGGTCCCGCCGGCAAAGGTCAAGACGTTCGGTTTTCCGGTCAGCCCGGTTTTCGCCCAGCCCGGCGAAGTCCGTCCCCCGCCTTCGGCCGAGAACGGCCGCCGCGTGCTCTATATTATTAATGCGGCGAACTCAGGCGCACCCGAGCTCGTCCGGCGGCTGGCCGGCCTGCCGGAGATTCAATTTACCGTAACGGTCGGCCGGAATGCAGGATTGAAGGTCTCGGTCGAAAAAATTCGAAGAACCGTGACGCAGGAATTCGAGACCGTTGATTGGAGCGACGAGCTGCCGCGGCTGCTCCGGGCCCATCATCTGGTGATCAGCAAGGCGGGAGGAGCGACGGTGCAGGAAGCGATGTCAGCGGCGTGCCCGATGATTGTGAACCACGTCATCCCGGGTCAGGAAGAAGGCAACGCGCGTTACATCATGGAGACGGGATCCGGGGAAATCGCTTTGAGCAACGATGCGGTGATCGCCGCGGTGAAAAAGGCATTCGCGAACGATGCGGCCCAATGGCGCGAGTGGTCGAACAACATCAGTCAGCTCGGACGCCCGATGGCGTCGCTCGATATCGCGAAGTTTCTTCTTTCGTTGTAGGACGTTTCTGTGAAACGCCGGCGCCGTCTGGCACAGACGGCCTACAATTCCGCGCGACGTTTTTGTTGTCTTTGTAGCAGCGTCCCTGTGGGACGCTTGAGGAACATTGATGACGCTGGATCCCGCGTCGCCTGCAGGGCGACGGCTACAGAGGGAAGATGCGCTCGCCGGCGATGAAGGTTTCCGTTACGTCGAGCTCGGGAGAAATGACAACAAGGTCGGCGTCGTGCCCGATTTCTAATCGTCCCTTCGATTCCAGCCCGATCGCGCGGGCGGGATTCGCGCTCGCCATGGCCAACGCTTCCCAGAGCGGCGCCCCGACTTGATTCACCATTACCCGCACTAGATCGATCATCCGCGATGCGCTCCCGGCGAGAGCCGAGCGATCGGCCAGCAGGCAAACGCCGTCGCCGACGACACAGCTGCGCCCGAAGAGCGAAAATTCTTTCCCGGGCGGCAGACCGGCCCCGGCAGTCGCATCCGTAACAAGGCAGATGCGGTCCGGCCCTTTCGCGCGATAGAGCATCTTCATCAGGGTCGGCGAGACGTGATGGCCGTCCGCGATCAGCTCGCAGAGGATCCCCGGCTCGCTCAGTGCAAACTCGAGCAGCCCCGCTTCTCGATAAATGCCACGGCGCCGCGCCGACGACATCGCGTTGAACGTGTGGGTGACCTGGCGCATTCCGTATTCGAAACCGAGCCGCGCTTCCATATCCGAGGCATCGCTGTGGCCGCCGCTGACCGCGACCTTGTGCATCCGCAACCGGTCGATCAGGGAAAGAGCCCCTGCTAACTCCGGAGCGAGGGTCACGATCCTCATGATGTCTGCGAACGCCAGGAGCTGATCGATCAAATACGGCTCGGGATCGCGGATGAATTCCGCTCGTTGCGCGCCGGCGCGGTCTTTTGAAATGAACGGCCCTTCAACATGGACGCCCGCTATTTGCCTGATGGACGCCATCGAAGCGCGGGCTGTTTGGAGGACGTGTGCGATCTCCGCGACGGGCGCCGACACCGTTGTCAGCAGTAATGAAGTGGTGCCCCCGCCCGCGTGGTATTCGCAGATCGCGCGGAAAGCTTCCGGCGTCGCTTCCATCGTGTCGCGCCCGAGCGCGCCGTGAACGTGGAGGTCGATGAAGCCGGGCGCCAGATAGCTGCCTCGCAGATCGATTTCAGGCGGGCTCGTCGCGGGCCGGATGTCCGCGATCTTTCCTTCCTCAACAACGAGCTCGAGCCCGTCGCGAATTCCATCCGGTAGTACGACGCGGGCGTTCGAGAAGATCATAGCCGAAGCAATGCGCCGGGGCGGGTTGCGATTTCTTCAGAAAAACCGAGGGCGCGCTTGAACTGCCAGTCGCGTTCCAATGGGTTGGGAATTGCCTGGCAGCGCTTGAATGTCGGGCGATCGATCCATCCTTGCAGCCACATCCGATGCCCGAGGACTGGGACCGGAAAGTCGCTCCCGTGCAGGATCCGTCCCGCGACCGCGGGATCGCGCAGACAATCGCGGAGATGTCCACAGCGGTTCAACGACACCATCGCGCTGATGTCGCCGTAAAGGTTCGGGAATTCGCGCAGCATGGCGGCCCAATCGTCGAAGTAATCCCGATCGAACGCGCCGCTTTTCGTCGCGCAATGAGCCGCGATCACCGTGACGCCGCATTCGAGCGGAAACCGAAGCAGCTTCGGATCGGCCAGCGCCGCGTTGACGACGGGAACGGTGTGCTCCCCACCGGTATGGGCGAGGAGCGGTAATCGGGCGGCCGCCATTCGCTTCCAGAAAGGTTCGTAGCGTCGGTCGGAAAAATCGATGTTCTGGCAGTTTGGCAGGCATTTCATCAAGACGGCGCCACCAGCGAGGCAGCGATCCAGTTCCTCAAGCGCGTCGCGGCGCGCGGGATGGATCGAAACTCCAGCGAGATATTCGGGAAATTGGCGAGCGAGGCTGAGCACCACGTCGTTTGGGACGAACATGGAGCCGAGATCGTCGCGAGGCGTTCCATCGGGATCGTGAACGCGCTCGTGGGCGAGTAGGACGAGGGCGTCCATCGACGAGCCCCGGATGAGGCGGAGGAGATGCTCAGCGTAAATAGATTCGAGGTTTCCTTCGAGAGCGCTGCTCGGAACCCCGAGCTGTCGTAGCATGAATCCCGCGAGCCAGCGATGCCACCCACTAAGCCGGAGCCAGCCCCCGGAACCACCGCCGCCATTGCCGACCATGTGAACGTGCATGTCGATTCGGCGCGGCGCTTCCATGGCGGCTATTTGTCGCTGGAGTCAGCTCGCTCTGTCGAGGCGTTTTCAATCCGTGTCCTCATGCTCCTGCTCTTGATCGTGCTCCTGATCCTGGTGTGTGCCGGTGTTCACAGAAGAGCAGGATCATGATCACGAGCATGAGCATGAGAAGAAGGGGCAGCTAAAGAGCCTGGCGGGGTGGCCAGCATGCGATTGCGTTTCGCCGAGGCAAAGGGCATCATCTTCGCGCCCATGGAACCTGATTATGATGCCGTGATCATCGGCGGCGCGTTTTCCGGCGCAGCCACCGCTTTGATGCTAAAGCGGAAGCATCCGAAAGCGCGGGTCCTGACCATCGAGAAGAGCGAAGAGTTCGATCGCAAAGTTGGCGAATCGACGACTGAGCTGAGCAGTTGCTACATGACGCGGCTCCTCGGGTTGACCCATTACCTGGGGCATCATCATCTCGCGAAACAAGGGCTCCGGATGTGGTTCGCAAACCGGCCGGACCAGCCCTTTGACGATTGCGTGGAGCTGGGCGCGCGTTACCAGGCGCGGCTCCCGACGTTCCAGGTGGATCGGAGCACCCTCGACCAACACATGCTGGATTTGGCAGTGGAAGCTGGGTGTGAGCTTGCCAGACCGGCGAAAGTTACCGCCATCGAGCTTTCAGAAAATAGGACCCATAGGACCCATGTGACCTATGAGGGGAAAACAGTTACCGCTCGCTGGCTCGTGGATGCCAGCGGCCGCGCGTCCGTGATTGCCCGAAAGCTGGGCCACTTCCACCCGAACACCGAGCACCCCATCAACGCGGTCTGGGCGCGCTTCACCGGCGTAAAAGATTGGGACAGCTATGAGTGGCGCGAAAAATTCCGGGATTACGCTAATGCCTGCCGGACGAGCCGGAACTGGGCGACCAATCACCTGATGGGCCACGGCTGGTGGTGCTGGATCATTCCGTTGCGTGGCGGCGATGTCAGCGCGGGCATCGTCTACGACTCCCGGATCTTCAAGCTCCCTGAGGGAGCGAACCTGAGCGAGCGGCTCTGCGATCATTTGCGTTCCCATCCGGTTGGCGCGGAAATTTTTGCGGAGGCGCAGGCGATCGAGCGGGACGTGCACGCATTTTCCGCGCTGCCGTATTGGAGCGGGAAAGTTTGTGGCGACGGCTGGGCCACAGTGGGCGATGCCGCGGGATTTATCGATCCGCTCTACAGTCCGGGCCTCGATTTTTGTTCCTACACCAGTTACTACGTCGCCGATCTTATCGCCCGGAATCTTGCCGGCGAAGATGTCGCTGCGTCGCTGAGCTACTACAACGACCAATATCCCATTACCTACCGCCTTTGGTTCGAGACGCTCTATAAGGACAAATACTTTTACATGGGGGACGCCGAGCTGATGGCGGCCGCGCTCCTGCTCGACGTCGGCACCTACTTCATCGGGCTGGTCATCCCGGTTTACAAAAATCCGGAACGCGAGTTTCTCCATCTGCCGTTCGAGGGAGCCCCCGGCCGCGCCTTTGCCAGCATGATGAAGTTCTATAATCGGCGGCTGGTGACGCTCGCCAAACGCCGCCTGGCCAAGGGCTGCTACGGAAGAAACAACGGCGGCTGGCGCGAATTGTATGACGGATTCGTTCCAGATCGGCGGGTGGGAAAACTGATCCGGAAGGGCCTGTTCCACTGGTGGCGCGCGGAGCTGACGAACCTGCGTTTGATTTTTTCCCCGGACGTTGTTCCGCAAGACGCGCCGAGCACAGCACCTGTAGCCGCGCCGCTGTGAGGCGCGCGAGGGCTACAGAAGAATGACTAAACCCGTCAGCCGGCTTGGGCGCTTCGCCGTCAAAGGCATAATCTGGAGGCAGTACCTCGACTGGGCAGTCGTGAACCTGCCCTTCTATTTTTACCCGGTCCCGCTCCTGTTCTTCACTCTTTTCTTTTTCTTCTTCGCAGCTCCGGCGCGCCGGGCGGTGGTCGCGAACCTGATGGTTGTGCTGCCGGGATCATCGCGAGCCATGAATTATCTGCGGGCTTATCGCACGCTCTACAATTTCGCGTGGACGATCTCGGAAGCGGCCATCCGGCGGCTGGTCAAGCCGGAGTTCAATTACGAGCTCATCGGTGCGGAATGGCTTGAAGAACTTGGACGTGCCCAAGGCGCCATCGTCTTGACTGCGCACATGGGGAATTACGATCTCGGCGCGGCGCTTTTTGCCGAAAAGTTCCAGCGCGAAATCCGTATCGTCCGCGCCCCGGAGCCCGACCAGGAAACGGCCCGGCATCTGACGGCGTCGCTGACCCAGGCAGGAGAAGGTGCGGTCAAAGTAGAGTACAACACGGCGGGCGCGTTTCTGTCGTTCGACCTCCTCAAGGCTCTACGCAACGGTGAGATCGTTTCGATCCAGGGCGACCGGGTGGAGGGCGGTGTCGGCGAGACCACCGGCCGGCTTTTCGGAAACGACGTTCGCATACCGAACGGACCGTTCGTGCTCAGCCTGGTCGCGCAGGCACCGATTTATCCGTTGTTCATCGCGCGGGCTGGGTGGCGGACCTACCAGGTTGTGGTCCGGGCCCCAATTTTTGTGCAAAACAAAGGGAGCCGCGAAGCGGACATTGCCGCGGGGGTTGCGCAATGGTGTGTAGTCCTCGAGGAGATCATCACGCTCCGCTGGGACCAATGGTTCGCTTTCGTCCCCATCTTTATTCCATGAACCAGCCGGATCGAACGCCGCGCTTCTATTTCGCGCTCCTCCGCCTGCTCGCAAAATGGCGCGGCGGGGACGCGACGCGCTCGGAGGCAAATTCCCTGGAGGCGTGGGTGGCGGGCGTCGCGATCTACGGCATTTCCTACCTCTTTTTCGCCGCCCTGATCCCGGCGATCGTTCCGTTGTGGGGCCGCCTCCTTCTTCTCCTTGGAGTCGCGGTGGTGACCATGCTTTTCTGGTTGCTCGCGCTTTATCTGAATTCGCTCGTCATCCGGCTGCTGCGGGCTCTTGGATTATGCGTGAGTACGCCCGACCGATTCATCCAAAGCGTCCTCCTCGCCGCAGCGGCGACCGCCATGGCGTGCGGCTTGATTGAGCGCGGTGGGTGGAGAACCGAGCTCGCTGCGATCTGGATCGTTGCAGTCGCCATGAACCTCCTCGCGGCAACGATCCTTGCCTTATCTGATGGACGCCGCGTCTAGCCACTCGCGTTTCGCGCGCCGCGCTGTCCTGGGCTTCGCGTTTCTTGCTCCGTTCCTGACGTTGTTTTTAGCGGAGCGACATCTCCTGGTGGCGCTGGTGCCGTTGGTTATCTCACACTGCCTCTTTCTCTACGCCACCCTTCTGCCCAACTGCCAGTGGCTCGGACCGGTGGTGCGTTCTTTTAAAACCGCGGAGCCCGAGGTCTGGCTCACGATTGATGATGGGCCTTCGCCCGCTCATACCATTGCCATCCTCGATTTGCTCGATCGGTTTGAAGCGCGCGCCACGTTTTTTGTCATCGGGCAGCAGGCAGAAAAATATCCGCACCTCATCACGGAGATTCTGGCTCGCGGACAGGAGATCGCGAATCACACCTACACGCATCCAATCAAGAGTTTTTGGGCCGCCGGGCCGGCGCGGATCGGAAACGAGATCGATCGGTGTGCCGAACACTTGCGGGCCCGGCCCGATCGGCCGGCGCGACTTTTCCGGGCGCCGGTCGGGCTGAAAAATTTGTTCGTCCATCCCGAGCTCGAACGGCGGGGGCTGGCCCTGATTGGCTGGAGCATTCGCGGGCTTGATACGGTCCGGCGCGATCCGCTCCAGGTAGCGGACAAGGTCGCGAACCGGGCGGCTCCGGGCGCGATTATTGTTCTCCACGAAGGCCACCGCTTGGAGACGGACCCGGAATTTAACCTGCGTTGTGTCGAAGCGACCCTGAGCCGGCTCGCCGAAAAGGGTTACCGCTGCGTCATACCGCCGCTCGAACAGCTGCGGTCGCAGCGCGCCGGAAGATAAACAGATGGTTGTTGAAAGGGGACCGTCCCCACAGGGGCCGGGTCTCATGGGCGAAAGTGTCGCGCGCGAAAACGTCGTGGATGCTGGCGCGCGATGGGAAATGAAGCGCGGTGTCGAGGTTCCAGCGGATGGCCTGCGCGAATTTTTCCGCGAGCCAGGTCATCCAAAACCGCGGGCGCGGATCCGAAGGACAATCCCGAACGATGAGGGTGCCGTCTGGGGCGACGGAGCTGGCCAGACCTGAAAGCAGGGTGCGTTGCAGGTTGACCGGCAGGTAATGAAGAACATCGAAAAGAACGATGTTACCGTTGAAAGGAGGGAGGCCGTTTCGAAGGTCGTGAAAACGGACCTCGAGGTTTTCATAGCCCGCCGCGGTTGCTGCGCCGCACTCGATTTTCCGGGCGTCCGCATCCAGGCCGAGCACCGGTTGGGTGCAGCCACGCTCACGCAAATACAAGCCTAAGAGACCCACCCCGCAGCCGACATCCAGAATAGGATGAGGCGAGTCGCGTAACAGTTCGTAAGCGGTGGAATAGATCGCGTCGCGGCGCAGTTTGCCCAGCGCATAACCGCGGAGCCAGGCCCGCTGAAAGAGAGATGCAACCCGCTGGCACGCCTCATCGTGCTCCCGCTCGGCGCCGTTCCGGTTTTCCATTTGCTTCGAATTATCCGACTGCCAGACTGGAATTAATTATGGGTGACTTCTTCTCCGATTATCAGGTCGGAGATTTTTTCGATGAGATGTTCGCAACCCCGGGCGCGCCCCGTCCCCATTACAGCAAACTGTTGGCGCGATTCAAGGAAATGGACCGGGATGAGTTCGAGCGAAAGCGCAACCTGGCGGCCTCCACTTTTCTAAGCCAGGGGATTACTTTCACAGTTTACAACGACGACCAGGGAACCGAGCGGATTTTTCCGTTCGACCTGCTTCCGCGGATCATTCCGGCGGACGAATGGGAACGCGTGGAGCGCGGGCTGGTGCAGCGCATCACGGCGTTGAACCTGTTTTTGCACGACATTTATCACCAGCAAAGCATCCTGCGCGACGGCGTGATCCCGAAGCAGATCGTGTGGGAAGCGGCCCATTTCCGGCCGGAATTCATGCACTTCGACGTCCCCCGAAATGTGTACATCCACATTTGCGGGACAGACCTGGTCCGCGATCGCGAAGGCAACTATCTCGTCCTGGAGGATAACGCGCGATGTCCTTCCGGTGTTTCGTATGTAATCGAAAACCGGCAGACGATGAAACGGGTCTTCCCGAATCTGCTCGCGCAATACCGGGTCCGGGCGGTGGAGGAATACAGCCAGGAGTTACTCAATGTTCTTCGCTACATCGCGCCGCACGCGAAACAGGAACCGACGATCGTTCTCCTCACTCCGGGCGTTTTTAACTCGGCCTACTTCGAGCATTCGTTTCTCGCCCGCTCGATGGGAATCGAGATCGTCGAAGGGCGCGACCTCGTCGCCCAGGGTGGCAAGGTTTTCATGCGGACAACCAAAGGGCCAAAGCAGGTGGACGTTGTTTATCGCCGGATCAACGACGATTTCCTCGACCCCCTAGTCTTTCGAAAAGATTCCGGTCTGGGGGTTCCGGGCCTCGTCGAAGCCTACCGCGATGGAAACGTGAGCCTGGCAAATTCAATTGGGACCGGGATCGCCGACGACAAGGCGGTTTACCATTTCGTGCCGAAAATGATTCGTTATTACCTCGGGGAAGATCCGGTCCTTCCGAACGTGGAGACTTATCTCGCGTCGGTGAAGGAGGACCTGGCCTACATCCTCGAGCACATCCCGGAATTGGTCGTCAAAGCGGTGAACGAGAGCGGGGGCTACGGCATGCTGGTTGGTCCGCATGCGACCAAGGCTGAGTGTGAAAAGTTCAAGGAAAAGGTCCGCAAAAATCCGCGGAACTTCATCGCTCAACCGGTGGTCCCGCTCTCACGCGCACCTGCCTTTTGCGAGGAAGCGATGAAAGGGCGCCACATCGACCTGCGGCCATTCATTCTCTACGGCGAAAAAGTCACGATCGTTCCCGGCGGCCTCACCCGGGTGGCCCTCCGGGAAGGCTCGCTGGTCGTGAATTCCTCCCAGGGCGGCGGGAGCAAGGACACCTGGGTTCTCGAAAAGCAATCCAATGGGGGAGTGGAGTGATGGAGTGGGGGAGTAATGGGTTACGGAAGAGCGTTTCTTTCAATACTCCACCACTCCAATACTCCATCACTCCAGTGCACCGATGCTGAGCCGAGTCGCCGATTCGCTCTATTGGATGAGCCGCTACATCGAGCGGGCGGAGAACAACGCCCGCATCGCTGAGGTCAATCTCCAGATCCTGCTAGACCTGACCAACCAACAGGAGCTCGATCCCAAACAGCAGTGGGATCCGATCATCAGCTCGCTGGAGGAAAACGAGCTTTTCAGCTCGCTCTATCCCACGCCCGACGGCAAAGCCGTGATTGATTTCGTCAGTCTCCAGAAGAAGAACCCGAACTCGATCGTTTCCTGTGTGAGCCGGGCGCGGGAAAACGCGCGGACGACGAGCGAACAAATTTCGAGCGAGATGTGGGAGCAGATCAACCGGCTCTATTTGTTTGTAAAAGGCGATGCCGCGAAGCGACTCATCCGGGCGAGCCCGTATGAGTTCTTCAAGCGCGTCATCACGGGTTCGCACCTGTTCCAGGGAATCACCGACGCGACCATGGCCCATGGCGAGGGGTGGGACTTTATCCGGATCGGCAAATTGCTGGAACGGGCCGACTGCACATCGCGGATCCTCGATATCAAGTACCATATCCTCCTGCCGTCGGGCGAAAAAGTCGGTGGCAACATCGATACCGTGCAATGGATGTCGGTCCTCCGTTGTTGCAGCGCGCTTGAGGCTTACCGGAAGATTTATTTCGGGCAGGTCGCTCCCTGGAAAGTCGCGGAATTCATCATCACTCATTCGGGATTCCCGCGGTCGATCCGGTTCTGCGTCGATTGTTTCGACTCTGCCCTTCACCACATTTCGGGCTCGACTGAAACGAACTACGCAAACGAAGCCGAGCGCTTATCGGGCCGGCTCCGTTACGACCTCGATTACGCGACGATTGGCGACATTTTCCAGTTCGGGCTCCACGAGTATCTGGAACAAACCCAGGATCGGCTGGCTGAGATCAACCACGCGATCTACGACACTTACGGCATCAGCTCTTAAGGTTTTGTAGGGCGTCTCTGTGAGACGCCGTCTTGTATCCCTGGCGTCTGACACAGACGCCCTACAATTACTAATTAGAACCGGCGCACTTCGAGCTGGCGTCGCAGGATCCAGTGCAGCACGCCGAGCAGAGCGAGAGTCGAAGCGATCAGGACGATCGTGTTGAAAACGAAGAGGTCGACCTTGAAGCCGAAGTAACGTTTCTCTTCGCCAAAGAAGACGTTGAGCTTTCCGCCCCGCCGATAATCGCTCTGTTCCATCTCGGCATTTGAGATCAGGTCGGACACCTTCTGATTTACGTAAAGTTGCTCCGCCGTCACCGGACCGGCGGCATCCTTGAAGTCGGCCCGGTTAAAGGCCCGCTTGCCGGTCAGGATTTCGTCAATCAGCCCGAGATAATTATCCAGCTCGACCGAGCTCTTCGCTTCCAAACCCGAAAGAACGGCGAGGGTTTCTTTCAGCTCATCGAGCCGCTTCGTATCTGTGGGCTGGTCCTTCCGCGCGATGAGCCGGTCGATTTCCCGCTGGGTTCGTTCCTGGCGGCGGGTGAGCGGATTCAGTTTCGCCTGGGCCACGACCATCTCTTCGTAGGACCAGCGCATGGCGATGAACTGGCAGACGAACGGGACCTGCAAACGGCTGCTCATCTTTTTGCCCTGCTCGGTCGTGGGATGCTCGGAGAACCAGCGAGTAAACGTATAAACCAGCCCCAGGTTCCGGTTCATGTCCTCGTATTTAATGAGCGCGCCGCCCATGATGATCTGCGGGATCAGGACGAGCGGGACGATGTTGGCCGCGGTCTTGGGATCGGCCACAAGCGAAGAGACGACCAGTCCCAGCGCGACGCCGCCCATGGCGGTCATGAACATGATCCCGAGATCGATCCAAAACATCCCGCGGATTTCCAGAAGGTAGTTGCCGATCAGGACAAAGAGGATGCATTGGACGATGGCAAAAAAGCCGAGGGACATGAATTTCCCGAACACGTAATAAGGCAGGCGAACGTTCAGGTTTCGCTCGCGTTGAAGAACGGCGCGGTCCCGGATGATATCGTCGGCGCTATTCGTCAGGCCGAGGAACATGGCGACGATGAGGCTAAGGAAAAGGAACGTCGGGATGTGGTAGGCGGAGGCGTAATCGTATTCGCCGCGCTCGGAGTAGCGGAGGAGCGTGGCAATGAGAAGCGCGAGCACCGGCGCGACCCCGATGGTGATCAGGAGGTTGGCGCGGTTGCGCAGCTTGCTCATGAAGGAGCGCTTCATCAGGGTGCGAAACTGCGTCCACTCATCCCGCCAACGCATGAAAAAGCGGCGTTTAGCGGAAGGCGCGGCCGGCAATGCTGGGGTTGGTCCGCGGCGTAACGAGACCTGCTTGACGTCCTGGATCAGCCGGAAGGCTTCGTATTTGTCCCGCCAGAATTCGGGCGAGTAACGCCTCGCCGCTACCAGCTGGCCGCGCGTGTTCTCTTCGTAGATTACGTCGCCGCTGATGTCGCGAAGCGGAGTTTCGAGCACATCGAAAATGAATTCCGGCCGGGTGGTTCCGCACGATGGGCAGGCGCCCATGTCCGCGCCGAACTGGTGTTGATGCTCTGCTTCCGCAAAATAGCGGAGCATGTCGGTAGGCGTGCCGAAAAAGACGAGGCGCCCCCCTTTGTCGAACAGGATCGCCTTGTGAAACATCTGGAACAGTTTCGAGCTCGGCTGATGGATCGTGACGATAATGATCTTGTTGTGGGCGAGCGCCCGGATGATTTCGATGACGTGCTCGGAATCCTTCGACGACAAGCCTGAGGTCGGCTCGTCGAAGAGGTAAACGTCGGCCGAGCCGATCATATCGAGGCCGATGTTGAGCCGTTTCCTTTCGCCGCCGCTCAGCGTCTTTTTCACCGGGCTGCCGACGATGCTGTCGCGTCGTTCGTTCAACCCGAGCTCGATAAGCTTGCCTTCGAGCCGGCGGTGGAGGTCCCGGCCGGACAGATGGGGTGCGCGGATGGCGGCGGCGAACTCGAGGTTCTCGCCGATGGTGAGATGCTCGTCGAAGGCATCTTCCTGCGGGATGTAACTGATGTATCCTTTGAGCAGGTCGAGGTTTTCGTAGAGCGGGCGATCGTTGAGGAGGACCTGGCCCTGGCTGGGCTGAAGCTGGCCGCCGAGCACTTTCATGAGCGTGCTTTTTCCTGAGCCGCTCGCGCCCATGACGCAGACGAGCTCGCCTCGATTGACTGAGAACGAGACGCCTTCAAGGCCGATCTCGTTGTTCCCAAACCGGTGGGTGATGTCCACCACCTCGAGCGAACGAATGATGTTGCGCTCCTCCTCGATGATCCGCTCGGAAAAATTGCACCGGAGAAACTGGCCAACATCGATCCGGATCGTGTCGCCGTCCTGGAGCGGCGCGGTGGTGCGCACCGGGGTTTCGCCCACCAGGATCGGCCGGTCGGCGTCGATCACTTCCAGGGTGCCAATACGCTTGTCGTAATCGCAGAGAATCTTCAGGAGTACGTCGCCGCTCGTTCCGGGCGAAAGGAGGATGTCGTCCTCCTCGAGCATGCTCGGATTATTCGAGACGAGGTACTCGGACTTCGAGGCCTTCAACTGGAATCGGCCGCCCATGGCGCGCGCGCGCCGGCGCAAGTCCAGCAAGTCCATCTCGCTGTCATTGTGGAAAACGATCCGGTCTTCGAGTGTGGCCTCAACCGTGGTGCCGGCTTTCAATTTTATGCCGTTGAGGACCGCGTTCACGTCGCGCAACGCTTTGACCCGAACCTTTAATCCGAACGTGACTTCAAGGGCGCTTTCCCGCGAACGCGACCGCTCGAGCTGAACTTCATCCGCGTCTTTGTGAACCCGGACGAAAATTTGCGGCAACGAGACGTTCTTCTTCGCATTGAAATAAGCGGCGAGCTCCTGGTAGGTAAGAAACTGGTCGCCCACGAGGATCCGCTGGCCCGGGTAAATCCGGCAAAAACCACCGCGCAAGAGGGGACGACCGCGGACGGAGACTGTCTGGCCGGTGTAGTTCTTGAGCAGGATGAGCTCGTGATAACGGAACGCCAGAAGGCGATCCGCGCCGTTTAGGCTTTTCAAGACGACGTCGGCCGCCCCGTTAGTACCGAAGGAGAGCGATTCGAGCGGGGAAGCGCCGCGCTGGTAGATCGACGCGTCTGAATCTTCCGAGGCGTTCAATTGGTAAACGATATCGATGGCCTGCGCCGCCATCCCGAGCTGCGACATGAAAGAGTAGAACGCGACGACCTGTTCCTGCTTCAGCCCCGCCTGTGAAATTAGGTCGTAGAGCTGGACCCCGAGCATGATCTTCCGATCGCTGCTCAGCTGCGCGGAAAGTTTCTGGGCCATCGCGCCCAGGTCCTGTTGCTCGTAAAGCGCCTGGCGAAAGAGCTGGCGGAGCTCCGAGTAAACGGCTTCCGGATAATCGTAACGAAGAAAGCCAAGGCTGGAGTCGATTTCTTCCTCGAGGAGAACGCCGTCCGCTTTCGAGAAGCTCGCCAAAACCTGGATCAGCAGGGGGAGAAGATTCGGGCCTTCCGACACGCTGCGCGGCTTGCGCAGGGCGCGCCGAACCCAGCGCCGGCCGCGCCGCTGGATGCGGTAGGCGAAGGGCGTAACCTTTTGGACCGCGCGATCGATCCGGTCTGCGACTTTGGTGAAAGCGGTCATTTTGCGGGGTCCGCGAAATTACCGCAGAGCGAGGGGAACCGCAATCGACGCGGAGGTCAGAGGTCGGAGGTCAGAGGTCTGCTTCGACTTCCGACTTCCGTCCTCGCTCCCTTTGCATTGCGAAAGGATCATGTTAGCGTTTTTCTGCCTGTAATAACGGGCTCTCAATCTCATGGCCCAGCCTGATCGCAATTCGCAAAAGGAAAAACAACCACGTGGAAACGAGCCGAGCTTTAACTGGCGCGGCGTTATCCTCATCGCCATCGCATTCGCCCTGATCGGACTCGCGGTCCTCTTCCGCGGCGGGGTCAACGCGAACTTCGAGGAAATCCCGTATCCGCGGTTCCTCGAGCTGCTCGAAAACAAGCAGATCGTCGTCGATAAAAATTACCCGCTCCAGTTGGTTTACCAGGAGGGCCAGCCGACACAGACCTTGCGCGGCGCCTACATTAAACAGGCGATCGGGCCGAACCAGGCCCAGACCGTCCCGTTCCGGACGACTGTTGCGCTCAATTACGCAACGAATCTCCAGGAAAAACTCAGCGCCGCCGGAATCCAGCCTGCGATTCGGACCGACTCGGCTTTGCTCGCGCAAACCCTGATGGGCTTCCTGCCGATCGCGCTCTTCCTTCTCGTTCTCTATTTCCTTTTCCGCCAGCAGATCCGGATGGCCGGAAAAGGCGCGCTTAATTTCGGCAAATCCAAGGCGCGGATGCTGGCCCGCGACAAGAACAAGATCACGTTCAAGGACGTCGCCGGCGTAGAGGAAGCGAAGGATGAAGTCCAAGAGCTGGTCGAGTTTTTGCGCGACCCGAAAAAGTTCCAGAAGCTCGGCGGCCGCATCCCGAAAGGCGTATTGCTGGTGGGCCCTCCGGGAACCGGTAAAACGCTGCTCGCCCGTGCTATCGCCGGCGAGGCGGACGTGCCGTTCTTCTCGATCAGTGGCTCGGATTTCGTCGAGATGTTTGTCGGTGTCGGCGCCTCACGCGTCCGCGACATGTTTGAGCAGGGAAAGAAGTCGGCCCCGTGCATCATTTTCATCGACGAAATCGACGCGGTCGGCCGCCATCGCGGTCACGGTGTGGGCGGTGGTCACGATGAGCGCGAGCAGACGCTGAACGCGTTGCTGGTGGAGATGGACGGCTTCGACACCCAGGAAGGCGTCATCATTATTGCCGCAACCAACCGGCCGGATGTCCTCGATCCCGCGCTCCTGCGTCCCGGGCGTTTCGATCGCCAGATCACCGTGAACCTGCCTGACGTGAAGGGCCGCGAAGAAATTCTCCGAGTGCATTCGAAGAAAGTGAAGCTGGCGGAAGGCGTCGATCTTCAGGTCGTCGCGCGCGGCACGCCGGGTTATTCCGGCGCTGAGCTGGCGAACGTGATCAACGAAGCCGCGCTGCTCGCGGCCCGTCGGGGATTGAAGGGGATTACGCTCAAGGAGCTTGAGGAAGCGCGCGATAAGGTCCGCTGGGGCAAGGAGCGCCGCAGTATGGCGCTCAGCGAAAAGGAAAAAACGAACACCGCTTATCACGAAGCCGGGCACGCATTGCTTTTGGAATTGCTCGAGCACACCGAGCCCCTCCACAAAGTCACCATCATTCCGCGCGGTCCGTCCCTCGGTTCGACGATGTGGTTGCCGGAAGAGGACAAATATACCAACCGAAAGAACGAGCTGATCGCCGGTCTCGCCGTCGGCATGGGAGGCCGGGTTGCTGAAGAAATCGTTTTTGGCGACGTCACGAACGGGGCCCGGGGCGACATCAAGCAGGCCACCGCCGTGGCCCGCCGCATGGTTTGCGAATGGGGAATGAGCGAGAAAATGGGGATGGTGGAGTATGGCGAGCACGAGGACTACGTGTTCCTCGGCCGCGATATCTCACGGGCCCGCGATTATTCCGAAGCCACCGCGGAACAGATTGACAACGAAGTTCGCAAGCTCATCGACGATGCCTATAGCACGGCGACACGAGTCCTGACCGAGCATCGGGCGTCTCTCGAAGCGATCGCCAAAGCGTTACTCGAATTCGAAACACTTGATGGCGCCCAGATAAAGGAAATCATCCAGCACGGCCGCCTGATCAACCCGCCACCGACCGCTCCGCCGCCGACGCAAAAAATGCCGCCGGAGAAGCCGCCAAAGCAGGTTGTGATCGCGCCCGACGTGACGCCACCGCTCCCCGGGGCTCTCGGTGGCGCGCCAGCATAGAGCAAAAGCAAGCGCTGGAGTTGTAGCCGGGATCGGTAATCCCGGTAGATGGCGCAAATCCTCGTCCGGGATCACCGATCCGGGCTACAGGTTATTGCAGATGGTAAACCTCTACTAGCCCCACGCCCGTCGTGCTGTTCGCTCCTTTGACGATTGCGATGTGAACATGCGATGACGGAACCGCGAATAAATCACAGGACGTTGTAAGCTTGCCTTCGACCCCGAACGACGGATCGAGGGCGCCCGAAGCGAAGGTTAAGTGGCACATCGCGACCGCGAGCATTGCGATGACGAGTGGATACGGCGGCGTAGCGATAGTCTGCTTCTCATGATGTTTTCCTCCACGCCTGAGGGCGGAATCGGCGCTGAAAATCGGACATAGCCGATAAAAAAATTCCGCCCTGGCCCTAAAATAGATTCCTGAGTTGGTGCTGACCCCGGTTTTCGATCCTTACTGGAGGTGGTAGACCTCGACCAGCCCTACGCCGCTCGTGTTGTTCGCGCCTTTGACGATGGCCGTGTAGTTCGTCGGAAGAAGCGTCGCGAGGATGGCCGATTCGTTCGGGTTTGATGGCTGGATTCCCGTCGCTTGGATGGCGGCTTTTTGGTCGCTTTCCCAGTTATCGTTAGTTACGAGGAGCGCGCCGTCCTTGTCGTGTAATTCGAGGACCGGATCCTGAAGCGCGTTGGCCACCCCAAGGGGGGTTAGGCTGGGACCGATAGCGCGAATCAGGACTTTGGGCTGGCTCCCGTTGCCGCCGCCGATGATGCCGCCAATGAGAACGTTGTCTCCGGCCTCCACAAAGGCGCGGGTGCTGATGTTCGCCAGCTTGGAGTCGGCGGCAGTATCCAGGTCGTACACTTCAATAAGTCCCACTCCGGTGCCGTTATTTTTGCCGCGGAGGATCGCGGTGTAACTCCCGGGATCGAGGGTGCGGACAATCGCAGACTCGAGATTGTTCCCCGGCGGGACACCGCTGTTCTGAATCTCAGTCTGCTGGGAATCTTTCCAGTTGTCGTTGGTCGCAAGGCTGGTGTTGCCCTGGAGCAATTCCAAGGTCGGATCGGTGAGTGCGCCCGGCACACCGAGGCCACTGAGTGATGGTCCAATCCCGCGAATGATCACTTTCTTCGGAACGCTGCCGGTAATGATGAATCCACCGATAGCAACGCTGTCCCCGCCGAGGACCTTCGCGCGGGTGGCAATGTTCACCATCCGGGCGCCCGATGTAAGCAGCTTGCCGGATTCCGAGGTAAAACTTACGCCGGTCGGCACGACAATCTGCAAGCCGGCCGTGTTGGCGTAGTTTGCTTCCGCCACGTACCTGACATCGAGAAAGATCTTCTGTAGGATTTCGTATGTCCGCTCGCCTGCCGGGAGGATGAAGGTGCCGGTGAACGTTCCGCTTTTACCACCCGGATCCATCGTAATTTCGAAAGTTTGGTTAGGCTGGTCCCAACCTCCGGGCGAGATACCGCCATAGTTATTTTGTGGACTTCCTGGATCGCTATCCACTCCGAAAAGGCCGTCGACTTTTCCACCCTGGCCGCCGTTGCCAGCAAATATCAGGGTGGCCGTGGCCGAGGCACGGCCGTAATAAAGCCGGGTGACGCCATCGTTGGCATACATCCCGCCGGCGCTCATGCCTCCGTGAATCACAAACCGGATCGTGACGGGTTGCGGCTGACCGGTGGTATTGGTGAAGGTGATGTTATCAGTCAGGGTCACGCTCACCTGATTCACGGCATCGCCGATACTCCCCACCAGTGCACCCAAAGTTCCGTTCTCCCAATTCGACGAGGCAATTCCGCCGCCGGTGAAGAACTTCTCTGTGTTTGGATCGTAGAGGGATTGCGTTCCCTGAATTCGATAACTTAGGTGGCCGAGAGCTCCGTCAGGCTCATATGAAAAGATCGTATTGGACTCCGGGTCCTTCGTCTCGTCTATGCCGGCCCAGGAATTGTAGGTCCCGGTGCCGGGCTTATAGTGGGGTCCAGAACGCGCCGCTAACGAAACGTACATGCCGAGGGACGCTGCGAAGCCGCTGGAAAGGGCCGCGAACGTCGCAGCAAGCAGCAGGGCGAATTTGGCCGCCTGCTTCCTTCTCCGGGGTCTCAAATTGAACGGTGTGTCTTTCATAGTTATTGCCTCCACCCCCTAAAGGCGAAATCACGACCGGAAATCGGACACAGCCTGCGAAAAAAAGATTCCGGGCTACCCGCGAGCGGCGAGAATTCTCCGCGGAGATCGTCGAAACGTGAACAGCTCTTCCAGTCCGGACATCACCCAGATCCTCCAGGATTGGAACGCTGGCGACGCCAGTGCACCTCAGCGCCTGATGCCGTTGGTTTACAACGAGCTGCGATCCCTGGGAGCCCATTACCTGCGGAGAGAGCGCTCCGACCACACCTTGCAGGCTACGGCGCTGGTCCACGAAGCCTACCTCAAAATGGTGAACCAGAAATGGGCCGCCTGGCAGGACCGCGTCCAATTCGCCCGGGTTGCTGCGCGAGCCATGCGCCAGGTTCTCGTGGAATACGCCCGCGCCTATCGCGCGGAGAAGCGCGGCGGCAAACTGGAGAAGCTCTATCTGGATGAGACCCGGGAGCTGGGTTCCGGACACGACCCCGACCTGATCGAGCTCGATGAAGCGCTGAAAAACTTCGCCGAACTTTATCCGCGGGAAAGCGAAGTCGTCGAAATGAAATTCTTTGGGGGACTCGACGCTGAGGACATCGCCAAGGTCCTCAATGTCTCGACCAAGACCATAAATCGCGATTGGAATTTCGCGAAGACATGGCTTTGCCGGGAGCTGACGGAAAATGCGGCGTGAATTCGGAGTTGGAGGGTGTCTGTGTCAGACGCCTCTCCGAAACGGGGTGGCACAGAAACCGCCGACACGAAATGCCGCGTGAAGGGCACGCCGAGCTGGTAGCGGAGCTCTTCAAATCAGCCGTCGAGCTGGCACCGGAGCACCGCGCGACATTCCTCGACGAACAATGCGGGTCGAACAGGAAACTGCGTGCTGAGCTGGAATCGCTTTTCCGGGCCGAGGATCGTGCAGGTCAGTTCATGGAACGGCCCGCGGCCGATGTCGTCGCGAGGACTTTTAGCCGGGAAGGCGCCTTTGGCGCCGGGCAGGTGGTCGATGGTTACGAGATTGTCTCACTCATCGGCAAAGGCGGGATGGGGGAAGTGTACCTTGCCCAGGATCGAAGAGTCCGGCGGCAAGTCGCGCTTAAACTGGTTCGGGGCGGGATCGATCGCGAGACCATGGCGCGCCGGTTTCAGCGCGAGCAAGAACTGCTCGCGGGGTTGAACCATCCAAACATCGCGCAGCTTTACGACACCGGCGTAACCGAAGACGGGATTCCATACTTCGTGATGGAACATGTGGAGGGAACTCGGCTCGACCAGTTTGTAGAGCAGCGGGCGCTCGGGTTGAATGAACGGCTCGTCCTCTTCCGCAAATTATGCGCGGCCGTCGCGTATGCTCATCAAAACCTCGTCATTCACCGCGACATCAAGCCGGGGAATATCCGGGTCACGCCGGCTGGCGAACCGAAGCTGCTCGACTTCGGAATCGCCAAACTGTTCGACGAAATGGCGGCCGATCCGGCCGAGCAAACCGTCACCATGGACCGGATGCTGACCCCGGATTATGCCAGCCCGGAACAGGTCCGCGGTGAGCGAATCACCACTTCCACTGATGTCTACAGCCTCGGGGTTGTCCTCTACGAGCTGCTTACCGGAACGAAGCCGCATCGCCTGACGAGTCGTCGCCCCGAAGAAATTACCCGTACAATTACCGAGCAGGCGCCGCCGCGCCCGAGCAGTACGGCTGGGCCCAATGCCAGGTCCCTCCGCGGTGATCTCGACAACATCGTGCTCATGGCGATGCGAAAGGAGCCGGAACGCCGATACCGCTCGACCGGGCAATTCGCCGAAGACATTGACCGCTACCTGGAAGGTCGCCCGGTCATCGCACGCAAGGACACTTTTGCCTACCGCGCGGGGAAATTCATCAAGCGTAACAAGGTGGCGGTGGCGGCGGCCGTGCTTGTTTTCCTCAGCCTTGCCGGTGGCATCATCGTGGCAAGCTACGAAGCCCGTCGCGCGCAGCGTCGTTTCGATGAAGTCCGCCGCCTCGCTAATTCGCTGATGTTCGAGATCCACGATTCGGTGCAAGACCTGCAAGGCTCGACCCCGACGCGGCGGTTGATTGTAGAACGCGCTCTCCAATATCTCGATAGCCTCAGCCAGGATGGCGGGACTGATTCTTCGCTCCAGCTCGAGCTGGCCACGGCCTACGAAAAAGTCGGCGACATCCAGGGCAATCCTTACACGGCGAATCTCGGTGACACCGAAGGGGCGCTGGCAAGTTACCGAAAAGCAAATGCCATTCGCGCGGGACTCAGCAAAGGCGGCGCAGCGACCATGGAAGCGCGCCTCCAACTCGCGCGAAATTACCGAGCGATCGGCGACATTATGGAGTTGAAAGGGGACGTCGCGGAGTGTCTTAAGAACTATCGCAATTCGCTTGCGATCATCGAGCAACTTGCGGCCCTGCATCCGCAAGAAATGGCTGTGCAAACTGAGCTGGCGCGCGCCTACGAAACTTTGGGCGATGGACTTAGCCGGACCGACGAACATGGGGAGCGCCTGCGCGCGTATCAGCAGACGGTTTCGATCCGCCAGGCCCTCATCCAGCAAACCCCGGACGACCTGAGACAAGAGCGCGGGGCCGCAGTCGCCTACATGAAAGTCGCTGGCGTGGCCGGCGTAGAAAAAAGCGAAGCGGTCGCGAACATGAAGCGCGCGATAAGCATATTCGAGAAGCTGACCGCGGCGGATCCGCAAAACGCGCGCGCCCGCCGTGATCTTGGTTACGCCCATTACCAATTCGGCCGGATCCTCGCCGCCGCGGATGACCATGCCGGCGCTCTGGCCAGCCGTCAGCTGGCCTTACAGTTCCGCCGCGAAATCGCCGCACAGGATGCGCGAAACCAGCAGGCCCGTTTCGATCTGGCGACTGCGTACGGAGAGCTGGCGGAAAGTTATGCCAGGGTGAACGCGCCTCGCGACGCATTGGAACATGCGCGGCAATCGCTCGAGCTGCTCAACGACCTGACCGCATCGGACCCGGCAAATGCCGTCTACCGTCGCAACCTTGGATTATGCTATGAGCGGCTGGCCCGTCCCCTGGGCCAGTTAGCAGAAGACGAAGGAACACCACCATCCGAACGGCTGCGTCTTTGGCAGGAAGCGCGCGGCTGGTATCAAAAAGCGCTGGAGTTGTTTGCCGACCTGCGCGATCGCGGCGCTCTGATGCCGAGTGATGCCGGCCAGATCGAAAACTTCCGGGCACAAGTTGCCGCGGCCGATCGGGCCATCGCAAAATTAGCTCCGGAATAAGAATGAACTCGGGCCAGGAAAACCGCTGCGTCTGCCCGAGGCCGCGTCTACTTTGGCGAACGTGAGTCGGCGTGCGTTTTGACTTCGCCGTGCTGCTTCTCGACCAGTCGGCGAAGCTCGCGTTCCATGGTTTTGAAAGCGTCGTGGACCACTTTCGTCAACGGCGCGTAGGAGCCGTTATCGATGCCCTTTTCCTCGGAGACCAACTCGTGGCCGGGCGGGACGGTCACGTCGATCCGGACCCGGAACGGATTTCCCTTTTGATGGGCGTGGTTCGGCTGCTCGATGGCAACGTCGCAGCGGTTGATGTGGTCGCAGAATTTTTCGAGACGCGCCGCTTTGTCCATGACGAGCTGGTCTATGTCGTCGGATTTATCGACGCCCCGGTAGGTGATGTTGACAGGTAGTTGCATAAAGTCGGGGGTAGTCGGAGCGACGGGCCGGCAAGCGGACCGCGGTGTCTCCGCACTCTTACATCGTTTGTAACGACCGAAAATGGCCGCTTAATTTTGCCGGCTCGATCTTCACCAGGTCGGACTTCACATGCTCGACGATGCGATCGCGGATCTCTGCCGGCAATTGTTCGACGACAGCGCTGTGAATTGAGGCTGGGGCGGCGAAGGACCAGCCGTCTTTCCCCTGTTTTTGAACAACCTCAATAATGCTGTCGGCTAATTGCTTCACGATCCGGCGATCGTTTTCGTTGTCGATCCCGGTTCGTTCGGCAATCGAATTTCCCTGGCCCGGAGCAGCGCCGTTTGGAAACGCTCCGGCCTGGTCGGTCAGTTTGTCCTGGTAACGGCCATGAGCGTCGGTGGTATCGAACGCCTGGACCAACTGGAGGCTCGGCCCGCGGGTCGGCGTCTCGTTCACTTTGTAAGCTTTCAGGGTGCCGCGATCCGTTACGATGATCAGAGATGTCGGTGTCATGTTGCTAAGAATGGTTCGCAGAACGGAAGCAATCCGGTTCGGTTAAAACGATGCGCTGATCGTGGCGGTTGACAAGGTGATCCAAAAAAAATGGCGGCGCCGACATCAAGGCCGGCGCCGCCATCAGATTAGGAGCTATCGTTCGGCGTTACTGGATCGCGTAAACTTCGATCAATCCGATCCCGGTCCCGCCGCCTTGTCCCGCAACCACCGCGGTGTAGAGGCCGGGGGTCAGGGTTGTAACGATGGCCGCTTCAGCTGGGTTCGCTGGCGCGATATTGAGCGCCTGGAGCTCAGCGGCCTGGTTTGAGTCGTCGCCCCAATTGTCGTTGAGGCCGACGCTTTCGCCGTTGCTGTCGTAGATCTGCAAGGTCGGATTGCTAAGCGCGTTCTTGATTCCGTATTGGGAAAGAGAAGGCCCAATCGCTCGGATAACGACCTTTGCTGGGTTCACGCTGCTGCCCCCGAGGGAGAAGCCGCCGATCATGACATTGTCCGCAGTCTGGACGGAACCGCGCGTGCTGATGTTCGCCAGTTTGGCGGGCGCACCGGAATTGAGATCGTAAATCTCGACCAGGCCCACGCCGCTGGCCCCATTCATTCCATCGAGCGAAGCGGTGTAAGTAGCAGGCGCAAGCGTCGCAACGATGGAAGACTCCCGCAGATCCTCGGGAGCGATCCCGGAGGCCTCGACCTCGGGTTGCTGAGTGTCCTGCCAGTTATCGTTCACTGCGATAGGAGTCCCGTTCGGACCAAACAAACGGAGCAGCGGATCGCTCACCGCATCGGGAACTCCGAATTTTGAAAGCGAAGGACCGATGCCGCGAATGATGACGCGCTTGGCGTCGCTACCGGTGATGATGAAACCGCCGATCATTACGCTCTCGCCCGATTGGATGCGGAGACGCGTTGAAATGTTGACCGGCTGGCTGGCCGGGGTCGGCGATGGAGAAGGCGAGGCGCTCGGGCTCGGCGATGTGCCTGGGCTAGGAGAAGCGCTCGGGCCTGGTGACGGGCTGGCTGAAGGATTCGGGCTGGGCGATGTCCCCGGGCTCGGTGAAGCACTCGGGCTCGGTGACGGGCTCGGATTGGAGCCGCCCAAGACCGTTATCGTTGCCCGTGCGCTGCTCCGTGCATCTTCAAGCTGGAAGGTGCCGGAAACGCAGAAGGTGAACGAGAAGGACTGGCCGGGTTCGAGGTCATCACTGTCGATCCAGAAATGATCCACGTCGCGGACGCGAGCGCGGCTCGTTCCGGTGTTGGTCCAAGTTACGCGAGTTCCCGCGTTGATGGTCAACACGCTCGGGTTGAAGGGTCCGCCGCCGCCTGTGATGGCCACGCTGGAGATACCGGCAGCCTCGCAATTCGGCAAAGGACTCGGGCTCGGGGAGGGGCTGGTTCCTGGTGACGGACTTGCGCTGGGTGAAGGGCTGGCGCTCGGCGAGGGACTCGTTCCCGGTGAGGGACTCGCACTCGGTGAAGGGCTGGTGCCCGGCGAAGGGCTGGCGCTTGGCGAAGGGCTGGTGCCTGGCGACGGGCTGGCGCTTGGCGAAGGGCTAGCGCTTGGCGAAGGACTTGTGCCCGGGGACGGGCTGGCGCTCGGGGAAGGACTAGTGCCCGGTGATGGGCTTGCGCTGGGCGAGGGGCTGGTGCCCGGAGACGGGCTGGCGCTCGGAGATGGGCTGGCGCTGGGCGAGGGGCTGGCGCTCGGAGATGGGCTGGTGCCCGGCGACGGGCTCGGGCTCGCCGTCGGCAACGGAGTGGTGCTCGGGGACGGGCTCGGCGAAGAATTGGCTCCGCCTACGACGGTAATCGTCGAGCGAACGCCGCTCCGGGCGTCTTCGATCTGGAAAGTGCCGGCTGCGCAGAAAGTGAAGGAGAACGATTGACCAGGCTGGAGATCGTCGCTGTCGAGGAAGTTGTGATCCACGTCGCGGACGCGGGCCCGGCCGCCGCCGGTATTGGTCCAGGTTACCTGGGTCGCGGCGTTGATCGTGAGCGAGAACGGGTTGAAGCCCCCGCCGCCGCCGGCGATCGCCACATTGGCAGCAGCCAATGGATTACAGGCGGGTTGGGGGTTCGGGCTGGGCGAAGCGCTCGGGCTGGGTGACGCCGTCTGCGCGGTGACGACTGCGGCGCCGAGGGCGAGGAAGATCGCGCTGATTGCCCCGACGACAGTGCGGCGAAATGAGCCGGCTTGGCGAGCCGTGCTCGTGCTGGAGATGTGATTTGGATTCCCGTTCATAGTATTCCTTCGAGTGTGTTTATTGCGAAGGCTCACTTTTCACGGATCGCAAGGACACAGTCCACTAACGGATGGTAACGCAGTTGTAACTTTTGCCCGCGCCCCCGAAGGAGGGATGACAATCGCCCCAGCTGCGCTTAAGGATGTCCGATGAGCAAGCGCACGAAATCCCGGAGCGAAACTCGCCTGATGGTCGCGGCGAGCGAGCAGGATCCTGACATGCTGTATGCGACGCGGTTCTTTGCCCCCGACGCCTTCATCTTTCTCGAGGAATCAGGAAAACGGACTTTGGTCTTGAGCGATCTCGAGATCGATCGCGCCCGGAAACAAGCGAAGGCGGACGAATTCATTTCCTACAGCGCCCTCGAATGCGAGGTCCAGGGGAATAAGAAAAAAGCGCCGCCGTATGAGAAGGTGCTTTCGCATTTTTTAAAAACACGCGGGGTCCGCTCGGCGCTGGTGCCGGCGAGTTTTCAGCTCGGGTTCGCCCAGGAATTGGAGGCGGCCAAAATCAAACTGCGAACGACAAATGGGCTCTTTTGGCCGGGGCGCGAAGCGAAGACGGATGAAGAATTGAAGCTGATGCGGCGCGCCCTCCAGATCACCGAAGCAGGGATGGGCCGCGGGATTGAAGTCCTGGCAGCGTCGAAATCCGGTCCCGGGAAAAAGCTGCTGTGGTCGGGGAAGACGCTCACTTCCGAAGTGCTGCGCGCGGAAATCGATTCGGCGGTCCTGCGGGCCGGAGGGTTGCCAGCGAATACAATCGTGGCCGGGGGAGACCAGGCCTGCGATCCGCATGAGCGCGGGTCCGGGCCGTTGAAAGCCGATTCATTAATCATCCTCGACATCTTTCCACGGGACGCGAAGACGGGATATTTCGGGGACATGACGCGGACTGTGGTGCGTGGGCGTGCGAGCGAACGGCAGCGAGAGCTCTGGAACACCGTTCGGGAAGGTCAGGAAATGGCGCTGAGGAAGATGAAGCCGGGCGTGGACGGATTGCAGCTCCATAATGAAGTGAAGCAGTTGTTCACCGATCGCGGATTCCCGACGGAGGTTCGGGACGGCCGCCAGGTCGGTTTTTTCCACGGCACCGGCCACGGGCTCGGATTGGAAATTCATGAGTATCCGCGGTTTCAAAAAACCGTCTTCACGCCGGGCCAGGTGCTAACGGTAGAGCCGGGTCTATATTACCCGGGGCTTGGCGGGGTCCGGATCGAGGATGTCGTCGCGGTGACTAGTTCCGGGACCCGCCTGCTTTCGCGCTTCGAGAAGCAGCTCGAGATCTAAAAGGTAGGGACGCCGCGCTGCGGCGTCCGGGCTGGTGCTGACGGGATCAACAGCGAACGGACGGCGCAGCGCGCCGTCCCTACCAGAAGGAACCGACCCGGCGGGCCGTGGCCGCGAATGAACAAAGTCCGGCCGGTGCGGTCTAATTATTCAACAAATGCCGGTAATTGGGGCGAAGTCGAGGTGGCTCTCTGAGCGAGAGGTCCCTCGACTTCGTTTCACATACAGAACAACAACATGCTTGCATACTTCTTCGGATACGGTTTCGGCACCAACTGGCTGCTCCTCGTTGGGGTGCCGTTGATCATCGGGCTGATCGCGCAATTCCGGGTCAGCAGTGCTTTCAAGAAATGGGGTGAAGTCCGCGCCAGCTCCAACGTTACCGGAGCGGAAGCAGCCCGCGAGATCCTGGCCGCCGCGCAGATCCGGGATGTAGAGGTTGTGGAAACGAACGATTTCCTGGGCGACCACTACGATCCGTCGAACAAGCGCCTCTGCCTCTCGACCAACGTGTATCACACGCCGTCGGTAGCGGCGCTGGGGATCGCGGCCCACGAGACGGGCCACGCCATCCAGCACCAGGCGGCTTACGCGCCGTTGAAGATGCGGATGGCTATCGTGCCGATCACCCAGGTCGCGTCCAACATGCTGCCCTTTGTCATCCTCGGCGGGATCTTCTTCCACATTACGGGCCTGATCACGCTGGGCATCTATTGCTACATGATCCTGCTCGCCTTCCAGCTGATCACGTTGCCGGTGGAGTTCGACGCCTCGCGCCGGGCCAAGATCATTCTTCAGCAGATGGGCATGGTGCAGCCGGGCGATGAGGTGGTGGGCGTCAACCGGGTCTTGAACGCGGCCGCGCTTACCTACGTGGCTGCCTTTGTCGCGACCCTGGGCAACCTCCTTTACCTGCTCTCCATTCGCGACGACCGGCGCTAATTCGCGTGGCGACTCCGCATAAGATGAATCCGAGCATCGCCCTGCCGTCGCCGCGTAATCGCTTCGCCGATTTTCTGTCGTCGGGCTTGAAGCGCCGTGCTAAGCCTAAGCGCCACGCGATGGAACAGCCCAGATCGGACGAAGACCAGCAGCTGGTCGCGCGCACCCAGGAGGGCGAGGCGGCGGCGTTCGACGAGCTTGTCGTCAAATACACGCCGCGGCTTTACGGGCTGGTTTACAACATGACCTCGAACCACGAGGACACGAACGACCTGCTCCAGGACATCTTCTCCAAGGCCTACAAGTCGATTGGCGGATTCCGGGGCAAATCCTCGTTTTACACGTGGATCCACTCCATCGCGGTCAATATGACCCTCAATTTCCTCAAAAAACGGGGCCGCCGCTTCCACCTCAGCCTGGACGACATGGATGGGAGCGTCCAAAACGACAAGGAGTTCCTCGAGCTCACCGCCACGACCAGCCCGGTGCGCGAGGCAGATCTCTCAGAGCTCCAGCGAAGATTGAACGAGGCCATGATGAAGTTGTCTGATGAACACAGAGCCGTGGTCACCATGTTTCACATTCAGGGGATGCCCCATGCCGAGATCAGTAAAATATTGAAAGTCTCGGAAGGCACGGTACGTTCCCGGCTCTTTTACGCCAACCGGCAGTTACAAAATTATCTGGACGAATTTCGGAAGAATCCTGTTTCCTAGACATCCCGCATGGACCAATTAAGCGAAGAACAAATCGGCAAACTTTTGCGGCTCAAAAAGTATGAGCAGCCGCCGCCGGCATATTTCGAAAATTTTCTCCACGATTTCCATCGCCGTCAGCGGGATGAGCTCCTGAAGGAACCGGTCTGGCGTATCGCCTTCCAGCGCGCCCAGGATTTCATGTTCCGGCTCGATATTCCCGGTTTGGCTTCCTACCCAGCCATGGCCACGGCACTCGTTGTTTGCGCGGCGGTGATTTCCCTCAAAGTTTACCAGACCCCCGAGACCGTGAATGTCGCGGCCCAAAATCGCAATCCGGTCGTAGCCACGACCACGCCTACGGTGTCGGATTCGAACTGGAGCCTCGCCAGTCCGGTCACAACCCGCGACCTTGGCCCATCGCTTGTCCGTACTGTCAAAGACAGTTCTAAAACTCACCGGGTCGCGGCGCCTCCGCGTTACGTGCTTGATAGTACGCCAGTGAGTTATGAGCCGGCTTTCAGGTTCTAAGCTGAAGAGCAGCGAGCGGCGGTTCTTTTCCCGCCGCGTTTTTTCTTCCGCCTCGACGATGCGCCCGGTTTTTGCCCTGGCCCTTATTGTCCCTGCCCTCTACGTGCAGGGCCAGGAACCGGCGCCACCGCAGCCTGCGCCTCAACCTTCCCAGGCTTCGACCACGTCGATCAGCCGCGAGGTTAAGGACATTTTCGAAAAGTCGGGCAAGGCTGTGGTCAAAATCCGGGGCACCGATCAGCACGGCGAGCTCTCCGGCACAGGATTTTTCATCGACCCTGCCGGGACCATTTACACCGCGTTCTCGGTCGGCGGGGACACCGATAATCTCAACATCGAGTTCGACGGGAAAACTTATCCGGCCCGCCTGATGATGGCCGACCTTCGGAGCGGCATCGCCATTCTCAAGGCGGACATCGCCACGCCCGCATTGCCGATTGGAAAATCAGAATCCATGGAGCTGGCCACGCCGGTCATGACAATCGGTTATCCGCTCGATCTTCCATCAACCCCGAGCTTTGGGATGGTCGCCGGGTTCGATCGCAAATTTCTCGGCCGCTATTTTTCGACCACTCACGTCCGCGTCAACCTTCCGACCCAGCGCGGAGAAGCGGGCGCGCCGCTGCTGAATTTCAAAGGCGAAGTAATCGGGATTCTCGTCGCCCAAATTGAAAGCGGCTCGGCCTGTTACGCGCTCCCAATCGATGCCGCCGAAAAAATCAGGAACGATTTCATCCGCTTCGGTGAGGCACGCCACGGCTGGGTGGGCATTAACGTCGCCCAGGCCGAGCGGCCGGTCGAAGGCTCCACGGCTGCGATGACCGAGATCATGGCCGATTCGCCCGCCTACGGCTGCGGTGTGAAGACCGGCGATATTTTGGTTCAGGTCGGCAATACCAAGGTTCACCACCCAGAGGACGTCATTGACGCCTCGTTTTTCATCACCGCCGGCGACACGGTGCCCATCACAGTCGTGCGCGGGACTGAAAAGTTGACCTTTGACGTCCAGGCGGATTTCCATCCGCAAAGCCATCGCCCCGCGAGAGCCGCCACCTTGACGCCGGCGCAGGGCATTCCCCTCCAGATGGAAGCCAACCGGCGTACGCCGTAGGGCCACCGCTCGCGCCTTCTTCTGTAGCCACTTCTCTCTGGGAGGCGCCGTCGAAGGACGGCTACAGCATCTTTCGGAATTCGGACTCCTCGAGAACGCGCACGCCCAGCTTCTTCGCCTTCTCCAGCTTGCTGCCCGCTTCTTCTCCGGCAAGCAGGTAGCTGGTCTTTTTGCTGATGCTTCCACTGACTTTGCCCCCCCTCGCGCGGATGAGCTCGGCAATTTCATCGCGCGATTGGCTCAGCGTTCCAGTGATGACCCAGGTTGTATTTCTGAATCCGGGTGCGGCTGATTCCGCTTTTGGTTCGGCGTCGAATTTCAAACCCGCAGCGCGGAGCTTTTCGATAACGGCGAGGTTGTGCGGTTCGCGAAAAGACTGGTGAATGCTGCGCCCCACCACCTCGCCCACATCCGGTATGTGCTGCAGCTCTTCAGCACCGCTCTCCCTGATCGCGTCGAGATTCGGAAAATGGTCCGCCAGCGCGCGCGATGCGCTCACCCCCACATGCAGAATACCGAGGCCGAAGAGGAGACGCCAAAGCGGACGTCCTTTACTCCGCTCGATCGCGTCCATCAGATTCTGGACGCTCTTTTCGCCCATCCGTTCGAGGGCGAGCAATGATTCCGCTTTCAACCCGTAGATATCGCCGACGTCGGCCAGCAGTTGCTGTTGCACGAGCTGGTTCACGACAGCTTCGCCCAGACCCTCGATATCCATCGCGCCGCGCGAGGCAAAATGCTCAATCCGCCGCCGGACCTGCGCCGGACACTGGCTGTTCACGCAACGGATCGCCACCTGGCCGGCGTCTTTCACCACCGCGCTGCCGCATTCCGGGCAATTTTTCGGCATCCGGAATTTCTTTTCCTTTCCGCTTCGCAGATCGGTTCGGACGGACACGACTGCGGGAATAACTTCGCCCGCCTTTTCGATTACGACGGTGTCGCCGATCCGAATGTCTTTTCGTTCGATCTCGTCCTCGTTGTGCAGCGTCGCCCGGCCAACAGTGCTTCCGCTGACGACCACCGGATCGAGCGCCGCGACAGGAGTCAACGTTCCCGTCCGCCCGACCTGAACGAGGATATCGGTCAGGCGAGTTTCGACCCGCTCCGCTTCGTATTTGTAGGCGATCGCCCAGCGCGGCGATTTCGCCGTGAACCCGAGCACTTCGCGTTGGGAGAAGGAATCCACCTTCACGACAGCGCCGTCAGTTTGATATGCGAAATCGTGCCGGATCCGGTCGAGCTCGCGGATGGCATTCAGAATTTCTTCGACCGAATCGGCCAGCCACCATCGCTCGCTGCCGGGCAAACCAAGTTTTTTTAGCAGCGCGAAAAGCTCGGAGTGTCTATCGAGCGACGCGCCTTCAACCACACCGGTCCCGTAGAAAACCACCCCAAGGGGCCGCTTCGCCGCGATCGCGGGATCGAGCTGCTTGAGCGAGCCGGCCGCCGCGTTCCGTGGATTCGCGAATTCCGGCAGCCCGGCTTCCCGGCGCTCCGCGTTAAGTTTGGCGAACCCGGTTTTGTTCAGATACGCTTCTCCGCGCACTTCCAAAACGTGGGGAACGTCGCCCTTCAACTGTTTCGGGAGCGATCGGATCGTGCAGATGTTTTGCGTAATGTCGTCGCCTACCGTTCCGTCGCCTCGGGTCGCGGCGTAACGGAGCTCTCCTTTTTCGTAAAGGAGCGAAACGGCGACGCCGTCCACCTTTGGCTCGATCACGACAGGGATCTTTTTGTTCGGCAATAGACGCTCCATCCGCCGGTAGAAATCGCCGACTTCTTCTTCCGAATAAGTGTTGTCCAGGCTGAGCATCGGCGCTCGATGGGTGATTTGGCCGAACGCCTTGAGCGGTTTGCCTCCGACCCGCTGGGTTGGTGAGTCTCCGGCCGCGAGATCCGGGAATTGCTTTTCCAGATCGCCGAGCTCGCGATACAAGGCGTCGTATTCCCGGTCGCTAATCGTGGGCGCGGCTTCCTCGTAATAGCGGCGGTTATGTTCTTCGATTTCCTGCCGCAGCTGTGCAATCCGCTTTGCCGCTTCTTTCGAGTCTCCGGCCATAAGCGCATAATAAGCTTCAAGGAGCGGCGCCTTCCAAGTCGCCGTTTTTTTGCAGGATCGTTACAGCAAGCCGCCCCTTGCAAACTGGCGCTCCATGGCGTTTAACCAATACAACGGTGAGCGAACGCATTCTCGGCGTGGAAGGCGGCGGGACTAAGACCTCCTGGGTGCTGGTCGAACCCGACGCCAATTCGTTCCAGGTTATCGAACACGGAAAACTTCCGCCTTCCAACGTTCGTCTCACGCCCCCGGAGCGGCTGCGCGCGATCTTTGCCCAGATGCCTCAGCAGGCCGGGCGCGTCGGGATGTTTTTGGCTGGGTGCGCAACGGAGAACGACCGGGCCGCGCTTTCCCGGCT
Organism: Chthoniobacterales bacterium; assembly: GCA_035536995.1. GTDB lineage: Bacteria > Verrucomicrobiota > Verrucomicrobiia > Chthoniobacterales > UBA10450 > AV80. The sequence continues at coordinate 41,167 of DATLNB010000043.1, forward strand.
TTGTTCGGAAGTTTGGCCGGCGGCGACGATCGTGGCTGGCAGCGACCGGGAGTCCGGTCTTGCGGCGGCGTTGGGCCGCGGGGACGGCATTGCGGTTAACGCTGGAACCGGCGCGTCGGTGACCGGGCGGCGCGGCGAGCGGATCGAGAAGGCTGGCGGCTGGGGCCACATTCTGGGAGATGCCGGGGGAGGATATTTCATATCCCTCCAGGCGTTGCGGCTCATTTTGCGCGAATACGATCTGCATCGCGGCGAGGCCCAGCTTACGGCTGCTGTGCTTCGAGCCCTGAGTTTGAATAGCCGCGACGATTTGGTCCGCTGGGCGCAAACCGCGGACAAAATGGAGGTCGCAACCCTCGCTCCCGTTGTTTTCGAGGCGGCCATAAACCGCGACGAAAGCGTGATGAAAATTGTGGAGGAGGGGGCCGGAGTCTTGAGCGAGTACACGGCCGCCGTCGCGACCCGCCTTGGTTTGCTTGCCCCGAAAGTCGTTTTGCTCGGCGGCCTCTTCCAGCGCGACGGTGTTTACGTTCACGCTTTCAAACGAAAGCTGAAAAAAAACCTTTCGGACGCACGCGTCGCGATGAGCGACCAATCGCCTGAGCTTGGCGCGGCGTGGCTGGCCGCGCATTTGGAAGAGCGACCCGTGGTCGCTTTGCCGTCGTCCTCCGGGGAGGCTGCCGGTCTCGCCCGCGCGTTGACTGAGCAGCGCAATCCACGGTCGGAAAATCTGGACAAACTTAGCTCCAAAGAGTTCGTCGAACTTTTCATCAGGGAGGAGGCCGCGGTCCAAGGTGCCCTGGAAGCCGCCTCTGCCTCATTAGCCACCGCGATTGAAATGGTAACGGCAGCCTTCCGAAAGGGAGGACGTCTTTTCTATCTCGGTGCGGGCACGAGCGGACGTCTCGGCGTTCTCGACGCCAGCGAGATCCCCCCGACTTTTAGCGCTCCGCCGGGCATGGTGCAGGGGATCATTGCGGGCGGCGCGAGCGCTCTTTCCCGAAGTGTGGAGGGCGCGGAAGACGATCGGGGGAGCGGCGCGCTGGCGATTGATGAGCGCGGAGTAAACGCAGCCGACGTGGTTTGCGGCATCACGGCAAGCGGCCGCACGCCTTTTGTGATGGGCGGATTGGCTGAGGCCAGGAAGCGGGGTGCCCAAACGATTCTGCTCAGCTGTAATCCGGAACGAGATCGCCTCGGCGCTTGCGACATTGAGATCGACCTCGCAACCGGGCCGGAACTGTTGACCGGCTCAACCCGCCTCAAAGCCGGGACCGCGACCAAGGTAGCGCTGAACATCATCAGCACTGGGGCGATGGTCGCGCTGGGAAAAGTACGGGGTAACCTGATGATCGACCTGACCATCTCGAACGCGAAGCTGCGGGATCGCGCGGCGCGGCTGTTCGCCCTGCTGGCGAATTGCGATCAGGCGGAAGCGACCGAGCGTCTGGCGACGCACGGTTGGAATTTGCGCGCCGCGCTCGGCGAATCGTAATCGCGTTTGATCTGCCCTCGTTCCCAAGCTCCAGCTTGGGATGGGACGCAAAGAAAACCAATGGCGCCGACGCTACCGTTGCGCCACGCGATGCGACCGATGGTGCCGGCGATGCTTTGCCAGCGCGCGGTGCGACGAGCGTTTCTTCTTCCGCAGCTGCGCCGTCTCCGTCCGAGACTGGGTGACCGTCTGAACAGCTTTGCTGTCCTCTGTCTGGTAGCTTTCCGTCGAGACCTGGCCCGCATAAAAATCGTCGCCCACGCGATACCGCGCGAAGACCTCCGGCGTAACAAGGCGCGAACAGACCTCGCCGCTATTATAACGCAGGACAAAACTGTAGATCCCCGCGGGCTGCCCAGTCCAATATTCCCGCGGCGGGACCAGGATCGGCCGGCGGGAGGTTCCTTTCGGTCCGCGGAAAACGAAGGAGTGCACTCCCTTGCATTCGAACACCTCGACATATGGCATCTCCCGCGATCGCTTCTCGACCACGACGGCGGCTCCCGCGCCCGCGGCAAGGACAATGAGCAAAAGCCAGACGGCCAAGAATTTCGTGCGCATAAGAAGTGGGATCGGTTGAAGTGCCGAACGGGCTTGTAGTATTTTTGATTCCCGCCCGCCAGTTATTTATTTGAACTCGTGGGAAGCGCGCCCGCCCGGCCACAAAAAGTTCAGCGATTGTCCAAAATCTTTAAGCGCGCCTGCGCCCTTGAAAACGAAGCAAAGTAAACCAACTCAAAAGGAAACAAACATATGCTCTGGACCATCTTCGTTGTGCTGCTGATTCTCTGGCTTCTCGGATTCATCGGTCATTTCGGTGGCGCGCTGATTCACCTGCTCCTCGTCATCGCGGTTATCGTTCTGATCGTAAATTTGGTCTCTGGCCGGCGAACGCTCTAGCGCTGTCCGACCGTGAGACCGGCTGGAATCTTCGGGATCATCCTGATTGTCATCGGGGTAATCGCGCTTGCCTACGGCGGCTACACCAGTTTCACCACGAAGGAAAACGTGGCGAAGCTGGGTCCGCTGGAGATCAACAAGCATGAGGAACATCCCGTTCCAATCGGCCCGATTGTTGGTGGCGCCTGCCTCGTGGGCGGCATCATCCTGCTGGTGACCGGCAATCGGAAGTCGGCCTAGCCAGCCGGGCTGGAACCGGGATGGATGATCCCGGCGGAGCAGCGTTGACCCGGCTCGACAGGCTGCCGCGGCGCCAATACTCTTTCCGCCGATGCGCTCGGCGGACCGCTCCGGACTTCGGTGGCTCCTTGCGGAGCTTCCTGAGCTTGTAAACCAAGGCGTCGTTCCTCCCGAGACCGCGGAGTCTCTTCGCCGTCATTATTCCTCCGACACCGAGGCGCCCCGCCGCCTCGGCTTCATTCTTTCGGCAATTCTTGGCTCGCTGCTGGTCGGCGCCGGGATTGTCCTCCTCGTCGCTCATAATTGGGATTTTCTCAGTCGTACCACGCGGTGCGCGATCGCCTTTGCCCCGCTGATCCTGAGCCAGGCGCTCGCCATCTTCGTTTTCCTCCGGCGAAACAATTCCACGGCGTGGCGCGAAAGCGCTGCCATCCTGAACGTGGCGTCGATCGGCACGGGCATCGCCCTGGTCAGCCAGACCTATCAGATCCAGGGAGACCTTGCGGTTCATCCTGGTTTGGATGCTCCTTTCGCTCCCGGTCGTTTATTTGTTCAGGACGAACATCGGCCTTGCCGCCTGGTTCGTCGGGGTCGCGGTCTGGGTTACCTCGCGGAAAACCGAAAGCCTCTTCGGGGCCCCGCCTAACGACCTTTGGGCCTGGGTGCTTCTCCTTCTCGCCGTCCCCGCATTTGTGACGCGCCTCAGGGAAGACGCTCGCGGTTATGGATTCCTGCTGGCTTCGACCGCGCTCGCACTCGCCGCTGCCTTCTCGTTAGGCCAGACCGACGATCTCGGCGCCCGGTCTTTCTGGCGCTGTTCATTCGCGGGCTATTGGTCGGTCGTTTATCTGGTCGGAATCGTTTCTTGGCGGGGCTGGAGCCAGCCACGCCCGCATCCATTCGTCGGCGCGGGCTGGATCGGAATACTTTCGCTCGGGGTTTTTCTCAGCTTTCAGGCTAGCTGGCGAACGCGGCAATGGCAGAATGCCGTCGATCTGGTCCCGCGCCATTTTCCGGACCTGCTCGCGGGCGGCATCCAGGTGGCGTGGGTGGCCGCCGCAATTGCTTTTGCGGCCTACGCGCTGTGGAAGCATCGACACCTCAACCTCGCTCCGGCCGCCTTCGCTCCCGCCGTCGTCGCTGCCTGGGCCGTATCGAAAACAAGCGCCAATCCCGTCGCTGCGGCGCTCGTCGTAAATTTGTTCCTCCTTGCCGTAGGGATCTTGACTCTTCTTCGCGGGATCAGGGCCGGTCGGGTCTACGAAGCCAATCTCGGCATGGTCGTCGTCGCAATCCTGGCCATCGCCCGCTTTTTCGACAGCGATCTCGAATTCGTCATCCGCGGCGTTGCTTTCATCGCGATCGGGCTCGGCTTTCTGGTGACTAATCTTGTCGTTCTAAAGCGAAAGGCGCGGGCATGAAATATTGGCGCCTGATTGTGCTGATCCTGGCCGCTTTGGCCCAACTGGCCGTTCCGGCCTCGCTGATCTGGAAACGAGAGCAAACTCTGCGAAACGGCGTTGTCTGGAAGTTCCGGACCGCGCCGGTAGATCCGGTGGATCTGTTTCGCGGGCGCTATATCGCGCTCGAATTCGAGGTGGAAAGCCAGGAGATCGCGCCGCCTCCGAATATTGTGTCCGGCGCTAAAGTTTTTGTCACGTTGGCTCCTGACATCGACGGCTTCGCGCGTATCGATCAACTCTTCTCAACGCCGCCTCCGGGCCAGGATTTCATGGAAGCTCACCTCGCCGGTAAAACGGTGACGCTGCCGTTCAGCCAGTACTGGGTAACAGAGCGGGACGCGCCTGCGGCCGAAGCGGCCTACCGGCAGCAAAGCCAGCGAGAAAAACGAAACGCGTTCGTTGCCGTGCGCGTCTTTCGTGGAGACGCTGCGGTTGAGCAGCTTTATCTCGATGGCCTGCCGCTGGGGGAATACCTGCGCACGAACGTTGCGCCGAAATAACCCGTGTCGTCCCGAGGGTGATGCACGCCGTCTGCGCGGCTCGGGATGACACCGCCTTTCCGGACGTCGATAACTACCCGCCCGCCTTTAGGACCGCGAACGTCTTGCCGCCTTTCCGATCCAGATACAGAAGCACGCCTTTGCGCGGGTCGGCTTTGTTCAGCGCTTCCCGAAACGTAGCTAGGTTCGTGATCTTTTTCCCGTCGACTTCCGTGATCACGTCTTCGCGCTGAATGTCCTGCGCTGCCGCGAGGCTGTTCTCAGCCACGTCCGTTACGATCACTCCTTGCTCGACGCCGAGCTTCATCCGCGTTGCCATTTCCTTCGTTAACTCCTGCACTTGAAGCCCGAATTTGTTCGTCGACTCCTCGGGCTTGCTCGGCGCTGGCGGCTTCGTTTCGTTGGAGGCCTGCGAAATATCATTCGGCAATTCGCCCGTCGTGACCGCGATCTTCATGGTCTGGCCTTTCCGCCATACGGTCAGCTCTACGTTTTGCCCGATCTTCTTTTTCAAGATCTCGCGCTGCAGTTGGGTGTCGGTAGTGACCGGCGCACCATCCACCTGGGTGATCACGTCGAACGGCCGGAGCTCGCTTTTGAAAGCGGGCGCGTCCGCTTCAATCGTCCGGACGACGACTCCTTTATCGAGGCCTTTGAACAATTCGCGGATCGTCGGGTCGTCGCCTAACGACTCGATCCGGATGCCGAGCCAGGGCCTGAGGATCTTGTGCCCGGAGATGAGCTGCTGCCCGATCTCATTCGTCAGGTTGCTCGGAATGGCGAATCCGAGACCACGATTCAACCCGTTGATCAGCGTGTTCATCCCGACCACTTTTCCGTCGATATCGCAGAGCGGGCCGCCACTGTTCCCCGGGTTGATCGAAGCGTCTGTCTGCAGGTAATCGGAGATCGAGTAACCGCCCGTGGCGATCAGTTTGCTCCGGCCTTTCCCGCTGATCACGCCATAGGTAAACGTGTAATCGAGCTTGAACGGCGCGCCGATCGCGAACGCGAACTGGCCGACCCGGACTTCGTCGCTGTTCGCGAACTGGGCCACCGGCAAATTTGTCGCCTCGATCTTGATTACCGCGATGTCCGTCTTCTCGTCCGTCCCGACGACCTTGGCCTTGAACTCGCGGCCGTCCTTCAACTTCACGTCGATCTGGTCCGCCCCCTCCAGCACGTGGTAGTTCGTGTAGATGTAACCGTCCTGGCGGACGATGAACCCGGAGCCTTCGCTTTGGATCGGCTGCGAGGAACGCGGAGCGCGGCGCGGGACGGCGTCGTCCTGCGGCGGCTGCTGCTGCTGGAAGAACAGGTCGTCCAGAGCCGAAGTGTCGGGCCCGTCGTTCTTTTTCGTAACCTCGATGATTACGACGGTGGGCGCGATGATTTCGAAAACTTTGGTAAACGCGCTGTTGAGCTGATGGACGACGTCTTTGCCGGCATCTGCGATTTGCGGCGGGACAGTTGAAGTCGGGCCGGCTTCAGGCTGGGCAAGGGGTGGGGCGGCGAGGAGGGAAGGAACCGCGAGCAAGAGAAGTAGAGAGGCAATGCGCATGGCGTGATGTTGGACAGGGGCGGTACTGTAGCTGTTCAACCGTGATCCGCTTGGCTTTTCCGAGGCGCTGCGCCCGAAAAGCTCCAAACACCAAGCTCCAAGCTCCAGAGAAGCACCAAGCACCAAGCATCAAACGCCCTCACAGGGTTGAAGCCGCTGCCAACTTTGGAGCTTGGGGTTTGAAGTTTCCCTGGAGCTTGGAGCTTGGTGCTTGGTGCTTCGTGATCCCGCGTCGCTGCCGACAGAGCAAGAGGGCGAGCAAGAGTAAGAGCAGGAGAAGGAAACCGAAACGACGTCACCCCGCGCACCGCCAGGTGCCCACGTTGACACGATTGTTAAGGCCCTTAACGTTTCCGTTCACAAATCGAAAATGCCTGCTCTTGCCCCTGGTAAAATGGATGGAAAAGAGTTCGTCTCGCATGCGCCCGGCTATTGGGCCGGGACCCCGCCGGAACTTTGGAACGACTGGAAATGGCAGCTCAAGAATCGCGTCACGACCCTGACGCAGCTCGAGCAGCATCTTGCACTTTCAAACGAGGAACGGAGCGGCGTTCTTCTTTCTGGCGACAAGCTGGCCCTCGCGGTCACTCCGCATTTTTTTAACCTGATCCCCCGCCATAACCCCGAGGACCCAATCCGGCGCCAGGTCGTTCCCCGGATCGAGGAGACGTGGACATCGCCTTACGACATGGCTGACCCGTGTGGGGAAGATTCCCATATGCCGGTGCCGGGCCTGGTCCATCGTTATCCCGACCGCGTTCTGTTTTTGGTGACGGACCGTTGTGCCAGTTACTGCCGCTATTGCACCCGGAGCCGCGTCGTCAGCGGAGTCGGCGAACAGGAATTGCACACTGATTTCGAGCAGGCTTTCCGTTACCTCGAAGAACACACCGAAATCCGCGACGTCCTCCTCTCCGGTGGTGACGCGCTCATTTTCAGCGACGAGAAGCTCGAGAAAATCCTGAGCCGTCTCCGGTCGATTCCTCACATCGAGTTTGTCCGGATCGGCACCCGGGTGCCGATCTTTCTGCCACAACGGATCACGCCTGAGCTCTGCGCTATGCTTGCCAGGTACCATCCGCTTTGGATGAGCGTGCACGTCAATCACCCGCGCGAGCTGACCATTGAAGTGAAAGAGGCGCTCGAACGCCTCGCGAACGCCGGCATCCCCCTCGGCAACCAGAGCGTCCTTCTCGCGGGCGTGAACGACGACGTCGAAACAATGAAGACCCTGGTCCAGAAGCTCCTGCTCTGCCGGGTTCGCCCCTACTACTTATATCAGTGCGATCTGATCACGGGGTCGGCTCATCTGCGCTCCTCGGTCGCGAAAGGGCTCGAGATCATCGAAGCGCTCCGCGGTCACACGACCGGCTACGGCGTTCCGCAATTCGTCATCGATGCCCCGGGCGGGGGCGGCAAAGTGCCGATCAATCCAGGCTACGTTCTGTATCACGATCAGGAAAAAATCGTGATCCGGAATTACGAAGGCAAAATCTTCGAGTATCCCGAGAGCGGCGGCGACCAGACGGTCCAGTTTGCGCCGCAGCGCGAGTATCACGACGAATACCTTTATTCGTGACGGCTGGCGCGAACCTGACGCACTAGCGGCACTGACTTTTTTCTCGACAAACGGACGCTGATTTTGTAGCAACAGCGCCGACGTTGTCCAGTTGCCCGGCTGGTTCGCCCGGTCAGGGCCGCGGCTGCGCGAACGAATCATGCGTTTACCCCGAACCCCAGCGCGCATCGGTCCAGGGATCATCTTCGCGACGATGTTGCTGGTATTAATCTGCGGAAGCGCAGCTTGCCCGGCGCGCGCGGACACCACTTTCGTTGTCACCAACACCAATGATCCCGGTGAGGGGATCTGCACCGCGGCGGGAATCGGCGACGGCTGCACCCTGCGGGAGGCGATCAATGCCGCGAATAGCGGCCCCGGGGCCGACACGATTGACGCGACCGGCGTCAGTGGCGCCATCGCGCTTGCCACCGCGCTTCCGGAATTGGGCAGCGACATGACCATCCTGGGTCCGGGCGCCAAGCTGCTTAAGGTCGGAAGAGAGGCAAACGCACCACGGTTTCGCGTCTTTACCATTCTGTCGGGCGTCACGGTCACCATTTCGGGCGTGAGCCTCACTGGCGGGTGGACCGCAGACGGCATGAACGCGAATAACGACCGGCTCGGTGGCGCTATCCTCAACAGTGGGGGTCTGACCATCACCGGATGCAGGATCAGCGGCAATCAGACCGGCAATGGCGTTGCGGGCGGCTATACCGGCGGCGGCGGCGGCGGTATCTACAACAGCGGGACGCTGACGATCATTGACAGCACTGTCAGTGGCAACCAGACGGGCAACGGGGGCAACGGTGTGCCCGGTGGAGGCGGCGGGATACCGGGCGGTCCGGGCGGTCTGGGAGGAGGCATTTGCAACGACGGAACCGCGACGCTCATCAACACCACCGTTAGCGGCAACCGGACAGGAGACGGCGCTACCGGTCCGTTCAGTAGTAGAGCTAGTTCAGGCTACGGTGGCGGGATCGGTAACCATGGCCCGCTTACCCTCATTAATAGCACGATCAGCGGAAATGCGACCGGCATCTCCGTCGGCGAACGTGGTCGGGGCGGTGGAATTTATCACGGGTCCGGCCCGCTGATTATTAGCAACTGCACCATCGCCGGAAACGAAGCTCGTGAATACGGCGGCGGCCTCTACCATTCGGGTTCTGGCGCAACCGCCACCCTCCGGAGTACCATCGTTGCCGGCAACTGGTCACCTGTGTTTGAGCCAAGAGATGTCTCCGGCCCGGTCCAATCCGACGGCTACAATCTCATCGGAGATCTCTCTGGGACGAACATCACCGCGAACCCCGGGGCGGGCCCGGATTTTTCCGGGCCGGCAAAGCTAAATTCGCTCGCTGATAACGGCGGGGCAACGGAGACCCACCTTCCACAGAGTGACAGTCCGGCGATCGATAAGGGGAAAAACTTCGGTGCCAGCAGCACCGACCAGCGGGGCTTCGTCCGGACCGTGGATCTGCCGGATGCCCGCTATCCGAATGCGGGTGACGGCACCGATATCGGCGCCGTCGAGCTTGCGCCGGTTCTCGCGCGCAACCTCTCGACCCGGGCGAAAATCGAGGCCGCGGACAACGTCTTGATTGCGGGTTTCATTGTCTCCGGAACGCTCCCGAAGAAGGTGGTCATTCGCGGGCTTGGACCGTCATTGCAGGCTGCCAACGTCACGGGCGTTCTCGCCGATCCAGAGCTGGAACTGCGCGCGTCAAACGGCGCGCTCATGCGCGGCAACGACAACTGGCAGGATGATCCAGCGCAGGCGGGCGAAATCGAGGCAGCGGGTCTGGAGCCGACGCGGACCCAGGAATCGGCGATTTTGGTCACGCTGGTCCCGGGCAGCTACACAGCAATAGTCCGGGGCAAAAATAAAACGAGCGGTGTCGGGTTGGTGGAAATTTACGACATCGATAATGCCAGCGCCGAGCTGGCCAACGTCAGCACGCGCAGCCTGGTCGAGGCCGGCAATAACGTGATGATTGGCGGCTTCACCCTTGGCCCCGGAGACGGCAATACCAATCTCATATTGCGCGCCCTTGGCCCTTCGTTGGCGAGTCTGGGCATCAACAACTCGCTCGCCGATCCGACCCTCGATGTGCGCGACGCCAACGGAATCCAAATCGGGTTCAACGATAACTGGCAGGATGATTCGGCGAAGGCGGCGCAGATTTCAGCAAAGGGATTGGCGCCATCGAGCGATAATGAGTCCGCGCTTCCCTTGACGCTAGGCCCCGGGCAATACACGGCGATTGTGCGCGGCAAGAATAACGGAACCGGTGTTGGCCTGGTAGAAATTTACAACATCCACTAGGGGCGTTCGTAAACGATCTCGCCGCCGATCACCGTCATCGCGCAGCTCGTTTTTAAGATCTCGGGTTCGGCAATTTTCATGATGTCGGCGGTGAGGACGGTGAGGTCCGCGAGCTTGCCCGGTTCGATCGAGCCTTTGTCCTTTTCCTCGAAGGCCGCGTACGCTGGCGCGAGCGTGAACATCTTCAGCGCTTCCTCGCGCGAGACGGCTTGCTCTGGATGCCAGCCATCGAGCGATTCGCCTTTGATGCTTTTCCGCGCGACAGCCGCGTAAAACTCGATCATCGGCTCGCCCCGCTCGACGGGAGCGTCAGATCCGCCGCAAATGACGGCGCCCGATTTCAAGAAACTTTGCCAGGCGTAAGCTCCGGCCAGGCGCTCTTTTCCAAGGCGGCTTGGCGCAAAAAACAAGTCGCTGATCGCGTGGGACGGTTGCATCGACGCGATGACATCGAGTTTCGCGAAGCGCGAAATATCCACAGCGCTGACGATCTGCGCGTGTTCTACCCGCCAGCGCGGTTCGCGCACTTTCCGTTTCTCCGGCGGCACCGCTTTCATCGCCTTTTCGTAGAGGTCGAGAATGATCCGGTTGGCGCGGTCCCCAATGGCATGGGTTTCGACCTGGATGCCGTTGCGTAACGCTTCCTCGAGCATCGGTTCGAGCTCCGTCTCTTTCCTGGTGAGATAACCGGAAGTTTCTGGCGCATCCGCATACGGCTGGAGGAGTGCGGCCCCGCGCGAACCCAGCGCGCCGTCGAAGGCGACCTTGATCGTGCGTTGGGTAAAGCGACCAGCAAACTGATTCAGAGCCGGCCCATCCTTAAGCAGCGCCGCCGCGGCGGGGCCCGGCCCATAGACGGCGTTGTAAACGCGCAATTTACATTCGCCGGCCTCGAAGGCCTGTCGCATTGGCGGCAGATCTTCAGGATTGCTGCCGGCGTTTTGGATCTGGCACCAGCCTAACGAGAGCTCGCGTTTCACGCCCACAACGAACGCTTCCCGCCGCTCCGCTTCGCTCGGCTTCGGGATATTTTTCTCGACCAGCTCCTGGGCATGATCCAGGAGCATGCCGGTCGGCTCGCCCGTCTGTTTGTCCCGGAGAATTTCGCCACCGAATGGGTTAGCGGTCTCCTTGTCGATCTTTGCGATCCGTAAGGCCGCGCTGTTTGCGATCGCCGCGTGACCATCCGCGCGCTCCAGATAAACGGGATTGTCCGGCGCGATTTTGTCGAGGTCGGCGCGGGTCGGGAATTGCGGTGGCTTCCAAAACGTCTCGATCCAACCGCGGCCGGTGATCCATTTTCCGCGCTCCGCCTTGGCCGCGCGCTCCTTCACCTTGGCCAGAAAATCTTCGAGCGTGTTCGTGCCTTCCAGATTCAGAGTCAGCTCGCGCTCGCCGATTCCGAAAATGTGGCAATGGGAATCCGTCAGGCCGGGCACGACGGTTTTCCCGCCGAGATCAATCGTGCGCGCGCTGGCCGCCGCGTATTTTTTTGCCTCCGCGGTCGAGCCGACGAAGACAATTCGATCGCCCTGGACGGCAATTGCCTCCGCGCGCGGCTGGCGCTCGTTCATGGTGTAGAAGTTTCCGTTCAGGAAGATCGTCTGCGCGGCTTCGTTGGCGAGAGCCGGCAAAGAGAGGGCCAGAAAGATGAGAGCGGCGGGGATTTTCATCGCGTTGCGAATGATCGCGAGTTGCCCAGGGCGCGTCGAGCGCGGAGCACTTCAACGCGATTCATGTGAATAGTTTCATTCTTCTGTTTTGCTTATTACGAGCTTTTCCGTATGGAAGAATTGGTTTTTTCTCGCTGCCACCACGAATGGAAAAACAATTTTCTTTTGCCAACCCCATCGCGATTTATAGAGTTGGCGCTCCACTCCGGGCCGCTGTATCCAAACTTAACTTCAACGACCTTGAGCGCCGCACATCCTAACCATAAGCTCACTCCGTTTCTAAGGTGGCGGCTGTCCCTTTGCCGAAGCGCAGTTCGCTAAGCGTTGTATGGCGAATTTTTTTCCACGCTGGACGAACTGGTTGCCGCTCAAGATCACGATCTGCGGCCTGGTCATCGTCGGCGGGCTGACTGGAGCGACCTGGTATTACGTCACGCCCAAGTATACGCGGGTCGGTTATACCCCGATCCAGCCCGTCCCGTTCCAGCATGACGTCCACGTCGGCCAGCTCGGGATGGATTGCCGGTACTGCCACAGTTTCGTTGACGTCGCGGCGCACTCCAACATCCCGAATACCCAGACCTGCATGGCCTGCCATCAGCAGATCCAAAAGGACAACCCGAAGCTCGAGCCGATCCGCGCCAGTTGGAAGACGGGCCAGCCCGTCGAATGGGTCCAGCTCCATCGAACGCCGGATTACGTTTTTTACAATCACGCCGCGCACGTCAACCGCGGGATCAGTTGCGCGAGTTGCCATGGCCAGGTCAATCGAATGGCGGTAGTGCGCCACGACAAGCCCCACAGCATGGCGTGGTGCCTCGAGTGCCATCGAAATCCGGAAAATTTTCTGCGGCCCGAAACCCACATCACGAATCTGGATTGGAAACCGGATTGGGAAAAACCGGCTGAATTCGTTGCGAAATACGGGCAACCGAAAGATGTGACCGAGGATTGGTCGAAAAAGGAAAAGCTCACTCAACAGGAAATCGGGCGAACGTTGAAGGAGCGTTGGAACATTCAGCCGCCGCTGAATTGCCAGGGGTGCCACCGATGAGAAGGATGTTTGGCTTCCAGCCTGACTCGGCACGTAGGCTTCCAGCCTGCGCATCGATTTCTCGACAGGCGGGACGCCTGTCGGCCGAGACAGGCAAGATGCCTATCTTCAGGAGCACGGCCGTCTCGGCTGTGCGGCGAGCAGGCGTCTCGCCGGCGTCCTTATCAATTTATTCGACAGGCGAGACGCCTGTCGGCCACACAGCCGGGACGGCCGTGCTCCTATGAAACGCATCTTCGAGCATCCACCGGAAACGCTGACTGGGAAACGCTATTGGCGGAGCCTGGACGAGTTCAGCGACACGCCGGAATTCCGGGGCTGGCTGGAGCGCGAATTCCCCGCTGGCGCGGCGCAGCTCAACGGCGACGAGTGGTCGCGGCGCGGGTTCCTCAAATTGATGGGGGCCTCGATGGCCCTGGCGGGGTTCGGCCTAACAAGTTGTCGCCGGCCGGAAGCGCACCTCGTTCCCTTCACCAAGAGCGTCGAGTGGACGATCCCAGGTAAAGCTTTGTACTACGCGACGGCGATGCCGCGCCGGACCGGCGCCATCCCGCTCATCGCCGCCACCGTCGATGGCCGCCCGATCAAGCTCGAAGGCAACCCGCTTCACCCGGCGAGCGGCGGCTCCACGGATACGTTTGCGCAGGCTTCGCTTCTGGATCTTTACGATCCCGCGCGTTCCAAACGTTTTGTCCAGAAAGGCCAGCGCGACGAGAAGGGGAAAAAGGTCGACAGCTTCGACAGCCGCGATCGGGCTGCATTTGAGAAATATCTCACCGAGCTGACCGGCAAGATCGCGGCAGATGGCGGCGCGGGCCTGGCGTTCCTTGTTGAGGAGGTTCACTCACCGACTCGCGAGCGGCTCCGGGCCGAGCTGGTCAAGACATTCCCCAAAATGCGGTGGTGCGTTTACGATCCGCTCCTGACCGAGGCGCAGAGTTTCGCTACCCAGCTCAGCTTCGGCGATAACGCGCGGCTCGTTCCCCGTTTTGAACGGGCGGACGTTGTCCTCGCGCTGGACAGCGATTTCCTCGATTGCGGGGAAGGCGATCTCGCCGGCATCCGTGCGTTCACTTCCCGCCGCCGCGTCTCTGGGGCGAAGGACGCGATGAACCGGCTCTACGTGGTCGAAAACCGGTACACGCTCACCGGCGCGATGGCCGATCACAGACTGCGATGCCCGGCCAGCCAGATCCCAGCGTTTACCCGGGCCCTCGCCGGCAAGATTGCGGTCGCGACGAAGGACCAGGGCCTCGCGTCGACAATCGCGACATTGACCGAGCCGGTTAACGCGATGCAGTTCGAGGACGCGTGGGTCACTGAATGCGCGAACGATCTGATGGCCAAACCGGGCGCGAGCCTGGTGGTGGCCGGGGCGCATCAGCCCGTGGTCGTGCAGCTGATGGTTTACGCGATCAATGCGGCGCTGAAAAATGTCGGCGCCACGGTGATCGTTCGCGAGTTCATTCGCGCGCCCAAGACCAACAGCATTCTTCAGCTGGCAGGCGAGATTAACGCAGGCCGGATCAAACAGCTTTTCATTCTCGGCGGCGACCCGGTTTATAACGCACCGAGAGGAATCACGATCGATCGCGAAACCAAAGCGCCGGTGGATTGGCCCGACCTGCAACGGAAGGTGCCCGATGTCGTCCGCCTCGGTTACTATGAGGACGCGACTTCGGAGCTGAGCAACTGGCACGTCCCGGCCGCGCATTATCTCGAGAGTTGGAGCGACGCCCTGACCAACGACGGCGCCTACGTAGCCATTCAGCCGATGATCCTCCCGCTCTTCGGCGGAATGTCAGAGCTCGACTTGCTTAACGCGGTGCTTGGGCGGCCGAAGGTCGAGGGGCCCGAGCTTGTCCAGGAAACCTTCCGGGCCAGCGCGCCTCCGGGCGATTTCCAGGCCGCCTGGTCGCAGCTTTTGCGCGATGGATTTGCGACGCATGTCGCGCTGAAAGAGAAGCCGCCAACGTTCAACGCCAACAACGCCGGCGGCGTCGCTCATACGCTTTGGTCCACGCCTCCGAACCCCACGCTCGACGCGCCCGAGATTGTGCTCACCCGGAGCTACAATATCGATGACGGCCGTTACATTAATAATGGATGGCTCCAGGAATTGCCTGATCCGATCACGAAACTGACGTGGGACAACGCCGCCTTGATCAGCCCGGCCATGGCGAAACATCTTGGAGTTGCGACCGGCGACCTGATCAACATCGGCATCACCGAAACCACGAAGGACGCGCAGGGCAAAAATATTCGCCGGGAGCTGGTGATCGCGGCCGTGGTTTCACCGGGACACGCGGATAATTCGATTTCGATTTCGCTCGGTTACGGCCGGAAGAAGACGGGGCCGATCGGCGAGGAAGCGGGGTTCAATGCCTTCCTCCTGCGGACGAGCTCCAACCCGCATTACATAGCGGTCGATAGTAAGACTGTCGAAGCGATCAGTGTTACCACTGCGCCGACCGCCGTCCAACCGGCAAGCCCGACCGCGACCACGGCGCCGACCGCGGCACCAAAAGTCCGGGCCCACACCCTTGGCAAATATCCGCTTTCGATTACCCAGGACCACTGGAGCATCGAAGGCCGCGGGTTGGTCCGCGAAGCTTCCCTCGAGAAGTACCGCGAAGATCCCGAGTTCGTGAAGAAAATCGCGGGCGACGAAGAACTCCCGCCGAAGTTACCGTCACTTTACAGTCATCCGCCGCTCAGTGCGGAGCAGCAGTGGGGGATGACGGTGGACCTGAACGTCTGCACCGGTTGCAGCGCGTGCATTGTCGCCTGCCAGAGCGAGAACAACATTCCAATCGTCGGTAAATTGCAGGTCAGCCACGGCCGCGCAATGCATTGGCTCCGGCTCGACCGTTATTACGCGAGCGCCAAACCGTTCAACCAGGACCGGGGCGAGTTTCCGGAGGACCCGGAGCTGGTCCACGAACCGATGATGTGCCAGCACTGCGAGAACGCGCCGTGCGAAACCGTTTGCCCGGTCAACGCCACCGTCCACAGCGAGGACGGCCTCAACGTCATGGCCTACAACCGCTGCATCGGCACCCGGTATTGTGCGAACAACTGCCCGTTCAAAGTTCGTCGCTTCAATTATTTCGATTACAACCAGCGCCCGATTGGAAAGAAAAAGATCGGGCCGCTTTCGGTTTACCAGGAATACATCGCGCCCTTCACCGAGAAAGGCGCCCCGGACACCGTCAAGCTTCAGAAGAACCCGAACGTCACGGTGCGGATGCGCGGGGTGATGGAAAAATGCACTTATTGCGTGCAGCGAATCGAGGAAGCCAAGATCGCCGCGCACGTAAAGGCGGGCGCTTCGGACAAGACCCGGATCCCGCGCGACTCGTTCACCACAGCCTGCGCCCAGGTCTGCCCAACGGAAGCGATCGCCTTTGGCGACATCAAGGATCCCGAAAGCAAGGTTTCGAAAATCAAAGCGCAGGACCGGAATTATCGGCTGCTCGAATACTTGAATGTGAGCACCCGCACCAGCTACCTCGCGCGGATCCGCAATCCAAATCCGAAAATGCCGGATGCGCATCGGATCGGGGTCGCAAGCCTTGGCCACCACGGTCCAACGCACGCTGAGACAAGCGACTCAACTACCTCCAGCCATGCGCCGAAAGCGCAACACGATTTCAATCAACAACAGCATGCCGCGGGAACCCCGGCTGCGTCAGTGTCACCCTCGCCATCCCCCGGCGGACATGAGCACCACTAATGAGTAATTGCAGATTTCAAATTTCAGATTGCAGATCGCGGGCAGGAACTCGCAGCCAATCTGCAATCTACAATCTGCATTCTGCAATCCCGTAACATGGATTCGGCCAGCACAGTTCCAGACGTGATTGAAGGCGAAGCCTCCGCTTCGGTGGAACGGCCGCTTGCCCGCGTCCCGCTGGTTTTAAACCGCCGAAATTTTTCCTGGATCACCGAGCGCATTGCCGGCGCGGTCGAAGGGACAGCGCCGCGCTGGTGGTGGGTCAGCTTCGCGATCACCTCGATGGTCGCGATGTTCGGGCTCTTTTGCCTGGGCTACCAGATTTCAACAGGCGTCGGCACCTGGGGATTGAATCACCCGGTCGGCTGGGCGTGGGATATCACGAACTTCGTGTTCTGGATCGGTATCGGTCACGCCGGGACTCTTATTTCCGCGATCCTCTTTTTGCTCCGCCAAAAATGGCGGACGTCGATTAACCGCGCCGCCGAAGCGATGACGCTGTTCGCCGTTATTTGCGCGGCGATTTTCCCGGGCGTCCACGTTGGCCGCGTCTGGATGGCGTGGTTCCTCGCGCCGTTGCCGAATAATTACGGCATCTGGCCGAACTTCCGGAGCCCGCTCCTTTGGGACGTCTTCGCGGTTTCGACCTACTTCTCGGTCTCGGTGCTCTTCTGGTACACCGGCTTGATTCCCGATCTCGCGACCCTTCGCGATCGCGCTACAACCAAGATCAAAAAGCTTCTCTACGGAATTTTCGCGTTCGGCTGGCGCGGCTCGAATCGCAACTGGCGGCATTACGAGATGGCGTATCTGCTTCTGGCCGGGCTTTCCACCCCGCTCGTCCTTTCCGTGCATAGCGTGGTGTCATTCGACTTCGCCACTTCCATTATCCCGACGTGGCACACCACGATTTTCCCGCCTTACTTCGTGGCCGGTGCGATCTTCGGCGGGTTCGCGATGGTGCTTACCCTCCTGATTCCGGCGCGCGCGATCTACAAACTGCAGGACATCATCACCATTCAGCACATCGACAAGATGGCGAAGGTGATTCTGCTCACCGGCTCAATCGTAAGTTACGCCTACGCGATGGAGTTCTTCGTCGCCTGGTACAGCGGTAACCAATACGAGAAGTACGCGTTCTTTAACCGGATCTTCGGCCCTTACTGGTGGTACTGGTGGGTGGGCATGCTTTTCTGCAACGCCCTGACTCCACAGCTCTTCTGGTTCAAGCGGTTCCGGCACAACATCTACGTCGTTTATTTCGTCTGCATGTGCGTCAACGCCGGCATGTGGTTCGAGCGTTTCATCATCATCGTCGGCGGTCTCCACCGGGATTTCCTGCCCTCATCCTGGGGAATGTTTTATCCGACCTGGGTCGATATCTGGACCTTCATCGGCACCTTTGGGATTTTCCTGTCGCTCTTCCTTCTCTTCATCCGTTACCTGCCGATGATCGCGATGTCGGAAGTGAAGATCGTTTTGCCTGAGGCGAATCCGCACCACGCTTCGCCCGAGGAACACCACGTCGTCGCCGCCGGCGGAAAGGAGCGCACATGAGAAGGTGCTTCTTCTGTAGCCGCTTCGCTGTGCGAAGCGCGGGACTTCGCGTCGATTCGGTCTCTCTCTCACGCGGCCCACAGGGCCGCGGCTACAGAAGAGGTCGCAGCCCGAAGGAGCGCACATGAGAACGCCCTCCGGAAATAAGGTTTACGGGATGGGCGCCGAATTCCCGAGCGCGGCGGCCCTCTATGAAGCTGCGAAACGCGTTCGCGATGCGGGCTTCAAACGATGGGACGTTCACTCGCCTTTCCCGATTCACGGCATGGACGACGCGATGGGCCTCGGGAAATCGTGGCTCAGCGCTTTTGTCCTGGTCGGCGGTTTCACCGGATTGATGACGGCGGTAATCCTGACCTTCGGGCCTTCATCTTTCATTTACCCACTGGTCGTTCACGGCAAACCGGTGGACTGGAAAACGGTGCCCGCCTTTTTCCCGATCATGTTTGAGCTCACGGTGTTGTTCTCGGCTTTCACCGCATTTTTCGCGATGCTGATCATGAACGGGCTCCCACGCTGGTATCACCCCGTGTTCAACTGGCGCCGGTTCAGCCGCGCGACCAACGACGGATTTTTCCTCGTCATAGAAGCTCGCGACCCGCGGTTCACCGAGCTGGAAGCGCGCGAGCTTTTGGAGCAAAGCGGCGGCCGCCACGTCACCATCATCCACGAGGACTGACCAATGCTCCGCGGCTTTTTCCTCATCTTCATTTTGATCGGCATCGCGATCGTTGCCGTGTTCGGATTCCGTGGGCAAACCAGCACCGGTTCGCCAATCGAAGTTTTCCCCGACATGGTTCGGCAAATGAAAGTGCGCGCCCAGGCGCCGCTGGGATTCTTCGCGGATGGAAGGGGTTCGCGTCCGCCCGTCGCGGGCACGGTCCCGATCGGTTACGACATGCCGAAGCCGCATACGGAAGCTTCTCCCGGCGCGGCGCCGGTCCCGGGCGAACTGAACGCTCAGCCTCAGCTCAGTTTCAGCAGCGGCAACGATTACTTTAACACCGGGAAGATGGGAACGAACTGGGGTGACGGTTTTCCGTTGCCGGTGACGGGCGATCTAATGGAACGCGGCAAGCAACGTTACAACATCAATTGCTCGATCTGTCACGGCCCGACTGCTGCGGGCAACGGCATCACGAAACAGTATGGCCTGGCTACCGTGGTCAGCCTGCAGGACGAACGAATCCGCAAAATGTCGGATGGCGAAATCTTCAACACGATCACCCACGGCAAGAACACCATGATGGCCTACGGGCCGAACGTTGCTGTGACCGATCGGTGGGCGATCATCGCGTATTTGCGCGCCCTTCAACGAAGCCAGAACGCCACCGAAGCGGACGTCCCACCCGAGCACCGCGCCGAGCTGGATAAGCCGCCGGCCCCGCCTGCCCCTGAGACCGCCCAACCGGAGCCTGCCAAGAAATGAGCGAACGATCCGATATCGTCCCAACTCCGGAAGGCGAATTCGTCGAGCCGACGCGTTTCGCGCCGCTCTCCTTTCTCCTGGCTTTGCTCGCGGTTGTCGGGCTGGGGTTGAGCGTCGTCGGGGCGATCGTCTCGCCCAAGCAATTCAGCTTTTCGTGGCTCTTCGGGTTCGCGGTTTATTTCACGATCCTGGCCGGCTGTTTCTTCTGGATCATCGTTCACCACGTGGTTGACGCGGAATGGTCGGTGGTGGTGAGGCGCCAGCTCGAGAACCTCTCGCTCCTCCTCGCTGTCATGGCCCTCTTCTTCATTCCGATCCTGATTTTCCGCCATAATCTCTATGAGTGGATGAACATCCCGGCCGGCAAGGACCATCTCCTCGATAGCAAACGCGCCTACCTGAATTGGAACTTTTTCCTGATCCGCGCCGTGTTCTATTTCGTCTTCTTCATCGGCGCCTCTCTCCTCTTCCGACGGTTCTCAATCGCCCAGGATCGCGACGGCAACCCGGGGCATACCATGAAGATGCGCCGGCTCGGGTTCATAACTCTGCCGCTCTTTGCCCTTTCCCTAACCTTTGGCGCTTACGACTGGCTGCTGGGGCTCGATTACAAATGGTTCTCGACCATGTGGGGCGTTTATATTTTCGCGGGCGCCGCAGGCAGCTCGATGTCCCTCCTTGTCCTGGTCATCACGGCGTTGCGCCGGGCCGGTTATCTCAGGGACGTCATCAACCTGGAGCATTACCACACCATGGGTAAGTGGATGTTCGCTTTTACCGTTTTCTGGGCCTACATCGGCTTCAGCCAGTACATGCTCATCTGGTATGCGAACATGCCGGAAGAGACCGAATATTTCATCCGGCGGAACACGGAGTCGTGGAACGCGCTCAGCCTGTTCCTGGTCATCGGGCGTTTCTTCATTCCCTTCGTCATCCTCCTGGTCCGGAGCCCGAAGAAGCGGCCCGGGCAGCTTTGCATCATCGCCGGTTGGCTCATTTTGATGCAGATGGTTGACCTCTACATCGTCGTCCTGCCGGCTCTCCATGGCGCGGGCGTCCACATCAGCATCTGGGATTTCATGCCGCTCCTGGGCATCGGCGGGACCCTGGGCTTCATCTTTCTTTGGCTCGTCCGGCGCAGCTCCACTTTCCCGAACCGCGATCCGCGCCTGCTGGAATCGCTCCATCTCGTTAACTAACCGTGACGCCGACCGAACCACTCCAAAGCTACCAACCGCGCGGGATATTCTCGACCTGGCTCGGTATCGTGCTTCTCTTCGCTCTCTTCGGATTGATCGCGCTGGTTGTAGTCCGGGCGGCGCCACGCGGAAGCGACTTCGAAAAGAAGCGCGGCGAGACCCGGGCCAAGAAATTGGAGGACGCGCAGAAGGAATATTTCACGTCGCTGACCAGTTACGCGTGGGTCGACAAAGCCAAGGGGACAGCGCGGATTCCGGTGACTGACGCAATGAAGTTAACCGTCGCCGAGCTCGCGCAGAAAAAGCCGACGGCAGCCGGCCCGATTGCGCCCGACCCCGCTGCTGCGCCGGCTGCACCTGCCGGACCGGGTGCCTCACCTGCAGCGACGGCGCCCACCACCGCTCCGCCAGCGGCTGATGGCGCGAAGCCTTCACCAGGCGCGGGTGGCCACGAATCGGAGCAGCAGCCTGCGGCAGGCGCGAATCCGCCGTCGGCCCCGCCGAACACACAACCGGGCGCCAGCTCCACCCCGGCGGCATCCGCGCCGCCAGCCCCGGCCAAAGCGCAGGCCAGTCCGTCGCCCTCGCCGGCAGCGACTGCGCCGGGAACACCTTTACCAATTCGGGGCAAGACTCCATGACGCCGCAACCGCCCATGAATCCCGCTGAAGTGCCGTTGAAGGTTCCCGACAGCGCCGCCGTGCCCTCGCCCGATAGCCAGGTCACGACGCACGACGTCGAGCAGGTCGAACGGGCGTTGATCGATGCTTCGACCCGTTTGCCGGTCCTTTTCTTTTACGCGTCCGGGATCATCTGGCTCTTGCTCGGCACACTCTTGGCGGGGTTCACTTCATGGAAGCTCCACGCGCCCGACTTACTGGCTAATTGCGAATGGCTCACCTGGGGCCGGGTTCGCCCCGCCCACATGAACGTCATGGTCTATGGCTGGGCTTCCATGGCCGGAATCGGCACCGCGATCTGGCTGATGGCGCGTCTTTGCCGAACCACTCTGCGTCATCCGCTTCTCCTTATTGCCGGCGGCGCGTTCTGGAACCTCGGCGTCCTTGTCGGCGTCGGCGGAATTTTGGCGGGCGACAGTACCGGCTACGAATGGCTCGAGTTTCCGCCCTACGCTTCGATCCTCCTTTTTGTCGCGTATTCCCTCGTCGTTTCTTGGGCCTTGCTGATGTTCCGTTTTCGGCGCGGCGATCACATTTACATCACGCAATGGTACCTGCTCGGAGCGTTCCTCTGGTTCCCATGGGTTTATGGCGCGACCCAGATCATGCTCTTCGCCGCACCGGTTCAGGGCGTCATGCAGGTGGCGGTCACCTGGTGGTTTGCCAACAATCTGCTCTTCCTCTGGTTCGGCGCGATCGGGCTCGGCACCGCCTATTACATGATCCCGAAAGTGATCGGGCGGCCGGTTTACAGCTATCACCTCGCGGCCATCGGTTTCTGGACTTACGCCCTCTTTGCCAGCTGGACCGGAATGCAACGCCTCGTCGACGGCCCGTTCCCGGCCTGGATGATTACGGCCAGCATCGCCGCGACGATTCTGACCATCATTCCGGTAGCAACGGTCGGCTTGAATCACCACATGACGATGCGCGGGTATTTTGGCCTGATGCGTTACAGCCCGACCCTGCGCTTCACCGTCTTCGGCGCGGCCGCTTACACGGCCTTCAGTTTACTCGGCGTTTTCCTTTCCCTGCGTTCCGTCGCCGGTTACGTCCACTTCAGTGAAGCGAGCATCGCCTATTCGCACCTCGGCCTTTACGCCTTTTTCACGATGATCATTTTCGGCTCGATGTATTACATCGTGCCACGGCTGGTCGGGCGAGAATGGCGTTATGCCTCGCTCATCAAGCTCCACTTCTGGTCGTCGGCTTACGGGGTGGGCTTGATGGTCCTGACGCTCTTCTTCGGCGGCATCGCCCAGGGCAACAGCATGAACGATCCATCTCTGGCTTTCACGGAAACAACCGACTCGGTTCTGCCTTACCTCCGCGGCCGCAGTCTTTCCGGGATGCTCCTGACGGTCGCGCACTTCATTTTCGCGTTTCACTTTGGCCTTATGCTTTTCGGGCTTGGGCGGACGGCGAGCATGCCCACATTTTTGAACCCGCAGGAAGACGAAGCGGTGAAGGAGCACATATGAAAGGTGTAGCCCCGCTTTTCCTCGGCATCTTCGGAACGTTCGCCTTTTCCTGGACCGGGCTGACGTTGATTCCGAATTTTCAGATCGGCCATCTCGAGCCTCAGGCGGACGAGGAGCAGACCGATATCTATCCCGTGCCGAAGTCAGGTATGGCGGAGCGCGGCCGGAAAGTTTACGCGGCGAACGGCTGCGTCTATTGCCACAGCCAGCAGGTCCGCGCCGATTACGCGGCTTCGGACATCGAGCGCAAGTGGGGCACCCGCCGGAGCGCGCCCCGCGATTACATTTTCGATCGGCCCGCGTTGCTTGGAAAAATGAGGGTCGGCCCTGATCTTTCCAACATCGGAAAGCGTGCGCCGTCGGAAGATCAGAACGCGCCGGCGCCTGCAACAACGGCACCAGCGCCGGCGACGTCTCCAGGCGCGGCGCCTGCAACCTCACCCGGTGCAGCCCCGGCAACTTCACCGGGCCCAGCCCCCGCTACGTCCCCCGGCGCATCACCGGCTGCCAATCCTCCGGCAGCGCCCAAGGCGGCCACTTCGCCCGCTCCAGCTCCAAGCGCGATTGCGGCGAATTCCCCAGCGCCGGCCCCGACCAACGCCACTGATGCCTCGGTGCCGCCGCCTTCTACCAATCCCGCCGCCAACGCCGCAAGCTCGGCCGACACGGCGGTTGGCCCGGGCGGGATGCCACCGCAATACTCAGCCGCGTGGCATCACCTTCATCTTTACAATCCCCGCAGCGTCCTCGCCGGGTCCACTTCCAATATGCCCTCCTTCCAGTTCCTTTACGAAAAACGGCGAACCGGCGGCGAGCCTGCCGCCGACGCACTGAAGCTCAGCGGCGCTGATGCACCGGAAGAAGGCTGGGAAATCGTTCCCACTTACGATGCGAAATGTTTGGTGGCCTACTTGATGTCGCTCGACCAGTCCCACGAATTGAAGGAAGCGAAATTGACCGGTGCTCCGCCTTCGCCTCCGGCTCCAGCCAAGGAGGAAAAGAAATGAAGGAGAACGCTCCCGAGCGCCGCGTCCGGCAGGGGATGGACTACGGGGAAACAGATGACGTGCATCAGGTCCATTCTGCGATCCAACGCGAAAAAACCGAACCGCGCGCGGGGCTTGAGCCGCTCTCCATCTGGCTGATCGCGGTGTATGGCCTCGCCATCTTTTTCGGGGGCGCGTATCTGGGACGCTTTGCCGGCAATTTTACCGCCGATGGGCTCGATCCGTATCCGGGACCACAGTCGAAGAAGGGACCGCAAGGGCCGAACGGGTCTCAGACCCAGGAGCTGTCCGCCGCGGATCGCGGCAAGAAAGTTTTCATGGCAAACTGCGCCACCTGCCACCAGGCGAACGGCATGGGCGTTGCCGGACAGTATCCGCCGTTGGCCGGATCTGAATGGGTGACCGGCAGTACAAAACGGCTCGGCATGATCGTTCTCAAGGGTCTCCAAGGGCCGCTGACCGTGAAAGGCCAGCAATACGGCACCGCGGTCATGCAACCTTGGGACAAGACCTTGAATGACGCCAAGATCGCCGACGTGATCACCTATATCCGCCAGGATTGGGGCAATAAGGCGGGCCCGGTTTCCGCCGCGGCGATTGCCGGATTGCGGAAGGAGGTTGCGGGTCATCCCGATTCCTACACGGAAGCGGAGCTGAAGGCCGTGCCTGATGACGCGAATCTGCCGAGCGACGAGGCCGAGGGCGCGAAACCAGCCGAAGCGCCCGCACCGCCCAAATAGCCCGTCGCCGCTTCGCTGAGCGAAGCGTGAACAGATCCTGCGAAACTGCAGGGCGGGCCTACGATCGCTCCCACGCTGCCCACGACAGAGAGACATCTTATCGGCGCATGACCGCCGATTCATCCTCGCACCATGATAAAGCCCAATGATCTGGAGGATCCAAACACGCGCGAAGTCATCGTAATCGGCGGCGGCCTCGCCGGATTGTCGGCAGCCATCTATCTCGGCCGGGCTCAGCGAGACACATTGGTTATCGATTCCGGCCATTCGATGGCGAAGTGGGAACCGATTGTGGAAAACTATCTTGGTTTTCCGCGCGGAGTGAGTGGCGAAGAGCTCCTGAAAAACGGTGCCAGCCAGGCGCGCAAGCACGATGTCGGGTTTGCCGCGGACGAGATAAAAACAGTCTCGCGCAAAGGCGCGGGATTCATTCTCAAAGGCAAAAAGAAAACCTACCGGACCAAACGGCTTCTCCTGGCCACCGGCATCTTTCATCTGCCGCCGGAGATTCCCGGCGTGACCGAGTGCCTCGGCCACAGCATGTTTTTTTGCAAGGACTGCGACGGTTACCGCGTCCGCAGGAAACGGATCGCGATCATCGGAGCCAATAATGAGGCGGTGGAGTACGCCCTCGGGATGTTGCATTACTCCGCGCGCGTCATCGTGGCGACGAACGGCAAGCGCGTCGCCTGGGACCGGCAACACGCGAAATGGCTCGAGGAATACGAGATTCCTGTCGCTTCGAAGCGGATCACGGATGTCGATCATCGGCGCAGGAAAATCCGCGGCCTGACCTTCGTGAACCGAGATACGCTAAAGATCGATTATTTGTTCACGACCCGCGGGGACATTTTTCACAACCAGCTCGCCAGGAAGCTCGGGGCGCGGATCGACGAGGACGGGGAAATCGAGATTGATCGTTGCATGCGGACGACCGTGCCGGGTTTGTATGCAGCCGGCTGCGTGACCCCGGCGAATTGCCAGATGATCATCGCAGCCGGCCAGGGAGCGGCTGCGGCGCAGGCCATCAATCGCGATTTATTTGAAGAAAGCCTGGCCTCGCATTCCCTTCGTCGCTTCCGCGAAGTGCAGCTCGAGAAAGAAAAGACGGAGCCCGAAGTGAAACCAGCCGGACGTCAGCGGCGGCGAAAACGGAAGATGTAGGGCGTCCTGGGTCAGACGCGCTGGCGTTTCACAGAAGCACCTACAGCCTGGCCGCGATGATCTTCCCGATGCTGCGGAAACCCGCCTCGTCGTCGGCGTCGAACCGATCGAGCTCCGGACTGTCGATATCGAGAATCCCGAGCAGATGAGCATCGTCGGTCATCAAGGGCACCACGATCTCCGACTTTGAATCGGCATCGCACACGATGTGCCCGGCGAATTGGGTCACATCCGCGACGCGAATCACGCTGTGCTTTTCTGCCGCGGTTCCGACCACGCCCCGGCCAAACGCGATCCGAACGCAGGCTGGTTTACCCTGGAACGGTCCGAGCACCAGCTCGCCGCCTTTCAACAGATAAAATCCCACCCAGTTCAAGCGCGGCACTGAATGAAAGATCATGGCCGCACAATTCGCCATGTTCGCGACCGGATCGGTTTCGTCTTGGATCACCGCGGCGATCTGGCTTGCGAGCTCGCGATAAAGCTCTGGTTTGGGCAGTTCCCTTACGTCAGTCGTCGCGATCACTCAGTAACCTACCACCGGGAAGCGGCGCTGGCGAAGCAGAGCTTCGGGTACAACTGCGTTCCCAAGCTCGAGCTTGGGAACGAGGGACGGACAGGTTCTCGCCGATGGCCTACTACCCAACCGTTTCGTCCACCACCGCCAGGAACGGGTCGATGTCGAACGGCTTGGTCAGATAATTCCGGGCACCTGCGGTCAACAGGCGCTCAATCTGGCTCGGCGTCGCATCCGCACTCAGGACGACAACGGGGATCGATGCCGTCGCGGGCTCAGCCTGCAAACGCCGCAATACTTCCGAACCGTGGATGTCCGGCAGATTGAGATCGAGCAGCACCATCCGCGGACGAAGGTTATGCGCCATCTCCACGCCGGCCTCGCCGGACCGCGCATGCATCAGTTTCAGCGCTGGCCGGAACTCGAGAATGCGCTCCACCAGGGTAAAGTTGACCGGATCATCCTCGATATAAAGGACGTCGCAGGCCGCTGCGGGTTCCTCGGCGATCCGGCTTGTTTGCTGGGCCCCGCTGCCTTCGCCGAGCTCTCTGTTGATAATTCCAAGCAGATCGCGCGCGGCTTTCAGGATCCGCTGAACATCTGCGTCCCGGGTTACGGAGCCCGGCCGCAGGGCCAGCAATTCGGCGAACCCGATGATCGCGTTCAACGGCGCACGCAGCTTCTGGTTGAGTGAGGTGCGAAATCCGCGCTCGTCGGCGGACAGAGGATCCGAGGTTTCAGGGAGGGGGAACATATTATTCATATTGTGCATTTCTAGACAACGATCGGCCCCTTATGTTCATGCCGCCGACCAAACCGGGGTCTCCGCCGCCTCGGCTTCCATGCGGAGGCCGGAGGGCTCGTCGAAGCTCAGGTTGCGAAGTTTTTTCACCATCTCGATGTCGCGCCGCATTTTGTTTTTATGGGCGCAGAAAATCAATGCCGTTTCGTCGCTGATCAGGTCGGCCTTAAAGGCGTTGAGAAGGGACTGGTCGAAGCTGTGCCACCCCATCGTGTCGCCGGCTTCGATGATCTCCTGGAATGTCCGGTTCTCGCTTTCGCCGTAAAGGAGCGTTTCCCGCGTCCGCAGGCTGCTGCCCATGATCTCGGAAATAAGGAGCCGCCCGCCGGTCGCTTTGCTGACCAGCCGCTGGCTGACAACGTAACGGACCGTGTCGGCCAGGCGTTGCCGCAGCTGCTGCTCTTCGTCTTTCGCGAACATGCCGAGAATGCGGTTGATCGTCTGCCCGGCGTTGATCGTGTGCATCGTTGTGAACACGACGTGTCCGGTTTCCGACGCCGTCATTGCGATCTCCATCGTCTCGCGGTCGCGAATTTCGCCGACCAGGATCACTTTCGGCGCCTGCCGGAGCGCCGCCCGCAAGCCGGTGGCGAAATCGCGGAAATCCTTCCCGAGCTGACGTTGATTAAAGAGCGCCTGCTTGTGGGGATGGAGGAACTCGATCGGATCTTCGAGAGTCAGGATGTGAATCTTCTGGGTAGCGTTGAGCTCGTTCAACATTGCTGCCAGCGTGGTGGTCTTGCCGCTCCCGGTGGCGCCGGTCACGAAAATGATCCCGTTCTTCTCCTTGATCATTTCGCGAAAAATCGGGGGGAGGCCGAGCTGGTCGAGTGTGGGAATCTCAGTCTGCAATTTCCGCATCACGATCGCGGGGCGGCCGTTCTGGGTGAAAATGTTGACGCGCAAACGAGCGAGACCAGGGATCTCGTAGCTGCAATCGCAGGACCCGTGGCGCGCAAGATCCGCTTTCAGGCGTTCGTCGCCCTGCATCAGGTGCTCCGCGACTTGGTCGATGAGGGTGGCGTCCAGGACTCCGGTCGGCGTATCGATCGGGAATTCCTCGAGGACTCCGTGGCTTTCGATGACAGGCGGTTTGCCTACGGAGAAGAGCAGGTCGGAAACGCCTTCGCCGCTGCTGATCATTGCTGAAAGCAGAGCATCGATAAGTTGTTTATTCACAAAAAGCCGGAGAAGCCCCCTTCCGTTAGCGAGAAACGTGCCGGTGTCCGCTGCGGCCACGCCGCTCAGTCGCCGCGCCTAACGACCGTTATACGACGCGGCGACGAGCGCCGCGGCCGCAGCGTTTGATCAACGCGGACCCCGGCTTGGTGATTGTTCGGAGAGCCGGTTCCCGCCCGGAAAACGAATCATTTTCATGGAGGAATTGCTGGCTGTCTCGCGGTCGGGCGCCGGGTCAGTTGTCGGCCTAAAAGTGTTCTTCGGGGTCCTGGAGCTGGTGCTCATTTTCGCGGGGTTCGTCATCTTCAAAAATCGCAGCAAACTTTTCGCTTACCGCAAGGAAGAAGGGGACACTTATGCGTCCTCCAATTTGCGCATGATCATGGTCGTGCTCGTCTGGATCCATGCGGTGGTTATCACCGCGCTGATGATTTACGAAGTGTAGAAACACAGGGATTCCCGAACGAAATCGCATCCGGCTTCCGCTTCTCGGTTAAAACCCGATCTGGAGACGCGCAAAATCCGCTGTTTGCCCGATGATTAGCGAGGCAGCGGTATTCTTCGGAAAATGGCGCTTTCCACTTGAATTCTTTGCCCCGATATTCAGTTTCAACTTCCGCTTATGGACGCTTCTTCTGGCCTCGCAACGCAGCCCGAACATCCACAAACGCCGGGCTCCGGCGGGGCTCACGATCCGCATCATCACGAGCATGATCACAGTCACGATCATCATGAGCTCGGCTTCTGGCGGAAATACGTTTTCTCAACCGACCACAAGGTCATCGGCATTCAGTACGGCATCACCGGGCTGATTTTCCTCTTCTTCGGATTTTCACTCATGATGTTGATGCGCTGGCAGCTGGCGTATCCCGGCCAGGCTTTGCCCTGGATCGGCAATGCCCTGGGCCATTTCTTTGGCCCCGGCAGCATGCCGGACGGCAAGATGACGCCCGAGTTCTACAACTCGTTAGGCGCGATGCACGGCACGATCATGATCTTCCTTGGCATTGTCCCGATCGCGTTCGCGGCCTTCGGCAATTTCGTTGTCCCTCTCCAGATCGGCGCGCCGGACATGACCTATCCGAAGATCAACATGGCGAGTTACCAGGCGTTTTTCCTGGGCGGCGTCGTCATGCTGATCAGCTTCTTCGTCCCCGGCGGAGCAGCCAAAGGCGGCTGGACATCCTACACGCCGCTCGCCGTCGTCTCCGACAAAGGTCCCGCCTACGATCCGTTCTGGAATGGCCAGACGCTCTGGCTGGTCGGGTTCATCCTGCTGATTACGTCGTCGCTCCTCGGCGCGGTCAATTTCATCGCCACGATCATTCAGCTCCGGGCCAAAGGCATGAACTGGATGCGGCTGCCGTTCTTTGTCTGGGCGCAATTTGTCACGGCGTTCCTTCTTCTCCTGGCGTTTCCGCCGCTCGAGGCCGCGGTCGTCATGCAGCTGATGGATCGAGTCGCGGCGACCAGTTTCTTCATGCCGAGTGGCCTCGTCATTAATGGCGCCCCGTTGCAGATCAGTGGCGGCGGAAGCCCCTTGCTCTGGCAGCACCTTTTCTGGTTCCTCGGTCACCCGGAGGTTTACGTGCTCATCCTTCCTGGCATGGGGATCGTGGCTGAGGTCATTGCCAACAACACCCGCAAACCAATCTGGGGCTACAAGTCCCTTGTTTTCGCCGCCCTCGTCCTCGGGTTTCTCTCCTTCATCGTCTGGGCCCACCACATGTGGCTCACCGGAATGGGCTCGGTCGTCTCCGCCTTTTTCCAGACGACCACGATGATTATTTCCATCCCGTCGGTCATCATTCTCAGCGCTTTTTTCATCTCCCTCTGGGGCGGCTCCATCCGCTTCAACGCCCCCATGCTTTTTGCGACCGCCTTCCTCCCAATGTTCGGCATCGGCGGTTTGACCGGGATTCCGCTCGCTTTTAATTCGGCCGATCTTTACCTGCACGACACCTATTACGTGATCGCGCATTTTCATTACATCGTCGCGCCCGGGACGATCTTCGCCGTTTTTGCCGGGATTTATTTCTGGTTCCCGAAAGCAACCGGGAGGCGAATGAACGAGTTCTGGGGGAAGGTCCATTTCTGGCCATCGCTGATCTGCATGAACATCATTTTCATGCCGATGTTCCTTCAGGGCATGCTCGGCATGCACCGGCGCTGGTACGACGGCGGCCAGGGCTGGCAGCTTTCAGGCGAAAAAGTCTGGGGCTTGAGCGGGTTTGAATGGAACACGCCTATCTCAATTGCCGCGTGGGTCATGGGGCTCGCCCAGATTCCATTCATCATCAATTTCTTCTGGAGCATCAGACATGGCGAGAAGGTGAACGACAACCCGTGGGAAGCCACCACCCTCGAGTGGACCGCTCCGTCGCCTCCTCCGCATGGCAACTTTGCGACTGAGCCCACGGTCTATCGCGGCCCCTACGAATACAGCCTGCCGGGCCGCGAACAGGATTTCACGATGCAGAGCGAACCGCTGACCGAGGGCGACCGGAAAGCGTACGAGGCCGCGGCCGCCGCGGGAGTCCACTA
Organism: Chthoniobacterales bacterium; assembly: GCA_035536995.1. Taxonomy (GTDB): domain Bacteria; phylum Verrucomicrobiota; class Verrucomicrobiia; order Chthoniobacterales; family UBA10450; genus AV80. Next base: position 71,972 of record DATLNB010000043.1, read on the forward strand.
AACGCCGCCATGGAAATTCCGTACACAGTTACTGCGCGGCCGGACACGGGCCTCTGGAACGCCAAGGTCGGCATCTGGTTGTTCCTCGCCTCGGAAGTCATGCTCTTCGGCGGACTTTTCTCCGCCTACGTTTTTCTGCGGCTCGACGCGCCTCCGGGGATGTGGCCCCACGGGCTTTTGAATGTGCCGGTCGGCACGATGAACACGGGGATCCTGATTGCGTCATCGGTCACCGTGGTGCTCGCATGGGCCGCGCTCAAGATGCGGCAGTTCGCCAAATACAAGTTCTACATGGCGATCACGATCCTGTGCGGGATTATCTTCCTGGTCGTAAAGCTGGCGTACGAATGGCCGGACAAGTTTCATCACTTCGGCGCGATCATCCGCCCGGACCGGGTCGAGAAATACGAGGAATTTTTAGGCAACCATCACCTCGCGGAAAAGGGATTGGCGCCGCGCCGTGAGATCACGGGGCATCTCCATAATCACGATGCATTGCACGACGCCAACGTTCACGAATACGAAGTCGCGCTCGATCAGGTAAACGCCGCGCCGACTGATCCGCAGAGCGATCGACCGCATTTTTGGCCGCTCCCGCGCACCGACAAGATCGCGCACATAGCGAAAGAGGACGTCGAGATGGCCAGTATGTTTATCCCGAAGCACAACACCTTTTTCGCGACTTACTTCACCATCACCGGTCTTCACGGGGCCCACGTCCTCGGGGGCGTCATCGTGTTCATCTATCTGTGGCTGCCGGTCAGCAAGAAACTTTACAAACGAAACCCGGAACACCTGGCCAACCGGGTGGAAGTCGCCGGCTTGTTCTGGCACTTTGTCGATCTTGTCTGGATTTTTGTCTTTCCGCTTTTTTACCTGCTCTAAATCATGAAGGAACCGCACGATACGCTTGCCCATGAGACGGTAGCCGCGGATGGCCACGCCCACGCGGACGAGCACGCGGCCCACAACGTCGCCAAGCACGTCCGCAAGTACCTCATGGTGGGCGCGACCCTGATCACGTTTACCGCCATCACGGTCTGGCTTTCCTATGTCGATTTCGGCAGCCAGAAGATGAACGTAAGTGTCGCCATGCTGGTGGCCACCTTTAAGGCCGCGCTGGTTGCTGCCATCTTCATGCACTTATCGAATGAGAAGCGCATGATTTACCGCATCCTCGTCTTCACCGCGTTCTTTGTTCTCGGTCTTTTCTTCCTCACTTACCTTGCTTGGTACGATCCGGTGGTCCGCTAAATGTCGCTCAAAGGTTTCCATATCGTTTTCATTACTTTCTCGACGCTTCTGGCGCTCGGGGCGGGCGCGTGGTGTTTGTACATAAATTCAGTGCACGGGACCCCGGTCTTCCAGGTGGGCGCGATCTTCTCGTTCGTCGCTGCCGCGGCCTTGATCATCTACGGGATCTGGTTTTACAGGAAAATGAAACGGCTTCGCATCATCACATGAAGGCGCGAATTATCCTCGCGGTGTGTCTTTTTCTGGGCACTTCCGCTGGTCAGGCCCTGGCCTGTTCGGTTTGTTTCGGAGATAGGGATTCGAAGAGTACCGAGCACATGGCAGTGGCCATCTGGGTGCTGATGGGCGTGGTCATGTCGGTCATGGGCGGAGTGGGCGCATTCAGCTTTCATCTTTGGCGCCACGCCCGGACGCCACTGGAGCCGCATCAGGAGCTGACCAACGAAGATTTGAAACCGTATGAATAACCTTGCTCTCATTAACGAGCTGATCGGTATGCCGCCGAACGCGGCCGAGCACGGTTACCAGATCGATCACATCATCGAGTTTTCCCACTGGTTCATGGGCGTCCTTTTCGTGGGCTGGTCCATCTTTTTTACCTACGTCCTGCTTCGTTTTCGCCGGAGCCGTCATCCGGTTGCCGACCATGAAGGGGTCAAAAGCGGGATCTCGACCCATCTGGAATTTGCCGTCGTTCTGATCGAAGCCGTCCTCCTCATCGGTTTCGCGATTCCGCTTTGGGCGAAGCGGGTAAACGCATTTCCCAACGACAGGGACGCAATCGTCGTTCACGCCGTGGGTCAGCAGTTCAATTGGAATTATCACATGCCCGGTCCGGACGGCGTCTTCGGCCGGCGCGATATTCGTCTGGTCACGAACCAGAATCCTTTGGGGCTGGATGTGGCCGACGCCGCGGCCCAGGACGACATCACGGCCGGTGGAGAATTGCACGTGCCGAAGGATCGCCCGGTCATCATCGAGCTGTCCTCGAAAGACGTGATCCACAATTTCGCCCTGCCCCATATGCGGATCGCGCAGGACGCCATTCCCGGCCAGATCATTCCCATGTGGTTCAAGCCGGTCAAGACCGGGAGCTTTGAAGTGGTTTGCGGCCAGCTATGTGGCCTGGGCCATTACAGCATGAAGGGCATGTTGGTCGTGGACGACCCGGCGGAGTATCAGGCATGGCTGAAAGAGCGGGCTGAGTTGTCGAAAATGGAGCCGGCCCCCGCACCTTTGGATCGTCCACCAGGCGAGCCGCCGGTTGGACCGACGCCGGGCACCGTCCCGCCTCCGGGCGCGCCGAAGACGTCGAATCCAAGCGGCCACACAGACGCCAAACCCGGTGATCCGCCGGCCGCTCCGAGCCCGAGTCCAAACCCGCACGAGCACCATTGAGCGGGTTCGGTGTTTTTTAATCGGCGCCGCTGATCGCTCCTCAAGGAGCGGCGGTTTCAAAACCGCCGTAATTCCTCGGGTAGTAGCGGGCGACCTTTGAGCTGCCACCACTCGCCCCTTTCTCTTGCGAATGCCTATCGCGCGAGGTCTAGTTTCCGGCGCATGAATGGCGAATCAAAACCGTGGCTCCATCGTTTTGCCTGGTTCACTTTGATCGCCACTCTCTTCCTGATCTGCAGCGGCGGTATGGTTACGAGTAAAGGGGTCGGGCTCGCCGTCCCTGACTGGCCGACGACCTTCGGCTACAATATGTTTCTCTTTCCGGTCTCGAAATGGGTCGGTGGAATCTTTTTCGAACACACCCATCGCCTGATTGCATCGACTGTTGGCCTCCTCACCATCGTTCTCGCGGTCTGGATTTGGCGAGCTGATGATCGGCGCTGGTTGCGTAATCTCGGGTTCGCGGCGCTGGGCGCTGTAATTCTCCAGGGCGTCCTCGGAGGTTTGCGCGTCACTTTATTAAAGGACGAGATCGGGATCTTCCACGCCCTGCTCGCACAGGCGTATTTTGGAATGCTCGTCTTGATCACGCTCGCGACCTCGCGCCTTTGGTTGACAGGCACGGCCCGCGCGAGCGGTGGGACGTGGCAGCGCGGTGTCCCTGCCAGCACTCTCGCACGAGTTGCCATCGCGACGACGATCGCGGTCTATCTCCAGCTCGGCATCGGCGCCACCATGCGGCATCAGCATCGTGACTTATCCATTCTTGATTTTCCGCTGGCTTACGGCGCTGTCGTTCCGGATACCTCGCCGGTCCGGCTGGCTCAGATCAACGCCTGGCGTGATGCCCGCGCCTTATCGAACGTCACCGCGTCCCACATCTGGCTGCAGATGGCCCATCGCCTGATGGCGTTAATCATTGCCGCAGGCGTGATTTCCACACTCTTTCTCGCCCGGCGGGCCGGTGAAAATGCCGGGCTCCTCTCGCGTTTTTCCGACGCGTGGTTCCTCCTCCTCGCGGGCCAGATCACGCTCGGCGCCTGGGTAATCTGGAGTAACAAGGCCGCCGATGTCGCGACCGCCCACGTCGCGGTAGGAGCGACGATGTTCGCCCTCGGAATCGCGCTGTCCGCGATCGCGCTCCGCGTTGGGCCGCCGGTAAATCACAGGGCCAGCTCTCGCTCGACGCACCTTTCCGTAGAAGTCCCGGCGTGATGAAATCGAGCCCAATGACCGCCACGCAAGAAGTCGACGCAGCGCCCACGGGAACTGAGCGCCGGCGAATCCTTTCGGATTTCGCCGAGCTGGTCAAAGCCCGCTTGACGCTCCTCGTCTTGCTGACGACGGCGGTAGGTTACTATCTCGGGGCGCGTGGGCCGATTAATCCAGCCGGACTTTTCCATGCAGTATTCGGGACAGCGCTGGCCGCCGCGGGCGCAGCCGCGCTCAATCAATGGTGGGAGCGACGGCTCGATGCCCTGATGCACCGGACCCGGTTGCGGCCGATACCCGCCGGCCGAATGCTCGCGCGCGATGCGCTTATCCTTGGTTGCCTGCTCTCCGTCGCGGGCGTCGCTTATCTCACCTTCACCTGCAATGTCCTTAGCGCCGGGTTGGCCGCGCTCACCATCCTCATTTACATCTTCGCTTATACGCCCCTGAAACGGGTCAGCACCTTCAACACGCTGATCGGCGCGATTCCGGGTGCGCTCCCGCCGGCCGTTGGTTGGGCTGCCGCGACCGGCCGCCTCGAGATCGGCGCCTGGAGTCTTTTCGCGATTCTCTTCTTCTGGCAAATGCCGCACTTCTTTGCCATCGCCTGGATGTATCGCGAGGATTACGCCCGCGCCGGTTTCGAGATGATCTCGAAGGACGACCAGACCGGCGTCCGAAGCGCGAGCCAGAGCGTCTTGTTTTGCTTTCTGCTTCTTTTCATCTCCGGCGTGCCCGCGTTCGTAAAAGTGGTCGGCTACACTTACCTCATCGCCGAACTCGCCTTGAACGCTCTCTTCATTTTCGTGGCGATGCGTTTCTTGCAAAGGCAAACGGCGGTGGAAGCGCGCCATCTGTTCCTGACTTCGATCGCTTATCTGCCGCTTCTCCTGGCCGCGCTTGTTTTCACTAAACTATGAAAACTGAAACAGCTTCCGTAGCCACGCGCACGCCCCCTCCCAAGAGCGGCGCAGCATGGAAAGCCACTCTGATCCTGATTCCGGTCCTGACCGCCCTTGTTCTTTTTTGGCTCCGCCACCAGCAGGTCAAAGCGCTGTCTAATAGACCACTGTCTTCGTACGGTAGGGTCCCGAATTTTGAGCTCGTGAACCAGGACGGCGAACCGTTCGGATCGAAGCAGCTCACCGGGAAGATTTGGATCTCCGCCCTGATTTTTACGACCTGCCGCGGGCCGTGCCCCATCATAAGCACGCGAATGAGCGAGCTTCAGAAGCCGCTTTCAAAAAGCGATGTTCACCTCGTATCGATCACGGTCGATCCCGAGACCGACACGCCGCCAGTCTTGCGCGCTTACGCCGACAAGCTCCGAAAAGAGCCGTTTCGCTGGGATTTTCTTACCGGGCCGGTGGATGCGATCACGTCCTTGTCCCGCGATGGCTTCAAGCTCGCGACCGCGGAAGAACAGGAACCGGGAATGGGGCCGGTCCACAGCACGCGCTTTGTCCTGATCGATCGCCGCGGAACAATTCGCGGCTATTACGACGCGCTGGCGGCGGATGGCGTCACGAAGCTGCTGGCGGACACGAATCATCTTCTGCGCGAGCAACCAAAACTGTAGCCGGGAACCTGTAGCGGGGATCGGTGATCCCGGTAGGCGGTCCTCGTAATCACTAGATAGCCAGATCAGCGATCCCCGCTACAGGCCAAACTACGGATGCGGAGTTGGCCCTTCCTCGCAAACGGTCCGCAAGTATTCGCGGTATTCGCCTTTCGGCAGCGCTTCCATTAAGCGCTCCAGCTGCGCCTGGTCGATGAAGTTCATCCGGAATGCGACTTCCTCGAGGCACGCGATCTTCAAACCCTGGCGATGCTCGATTGTCGCGATGTAATTGCCGGCCTCGAGCAGGCTGGTTTGCGTCCCGGTGTCGAGCCACGCCATGCCGCGCCCCAGCGCCTTCACGTGCAGCTCGTTGCGGCCGAGATAAACCAAATTCAAATCCGTGATCTCGAGCTCGCCCCGCGCTGAGGGCTGCAGTTGCCGGCAGAAATCGACGACCCGTTCATCGTAAACGTACAAACCCGGGATCGCGAAGTTGCTCTTCGGCTGCTTCGGTTTTTCCTCGAGACTGATCGCGCGACCGTCCGGCCCGAATTCGACGACACCATAGCGTTCCGGATCCCGAACCTGATAACCAAAGATGTAGGCGCCATGTTCCAGGGCGAGGGCTTCGCGGTAAAAATCGAGTTTCCCGTAAAAGATGTTGTCCCCCAGGATCAGGGAGGCGCCGGCGCCGTTCAGGAAATTTGCGCCGATCAGGAACGCCTGCGCGATTCCTTCCGGCTTCGCCTGCTCCGCGTATTCGATCCGGATCCCGAGTCTCGCGCCGTCGGCCAGGTAATCCTGCAGCATCGGCAGATCTTTTGGCGTCGAAATAATCAGCACCTCACGCAGGCCGCCGAGCATCAGCGTCGCAAGCGGATAGCAAATCATCGGCTTGTCGTAGACCGGGAGAAGTTGTTTGCAGACGATCTTGGTCAGCGGATAAAGGCGGGTCCCGGCGCCGCCGGCCAGAAGAATTGCTTTTTTGTTCACGAGAAAAGAGGCCGCGCGTTACTCCGCGCCACTCCAATGATTTAGCCGGTTTGCCCATTCCTGCCAGAAACTTGCGCGCCGCGTCAAATCGATCCTGCTGACCGGCTTCAGCCAGCGCAGGCCTCGGACGAGTGGCGCATTCGATCCCGGCCGATCGAAGAAAAACGGCGCACCGATCACTTCAGCCAGCTTCCGATCGGCAATCCGGCCGCCAACGGCATGCTGGAGCGCGTTTTCGATCGTCTCCCGGGACACCGCCGGCTTCGCTTCGATTGAGGCGCTCAAGCCGACCCCGCAGATTTTCTTAAGCAAAACAGCAGCGATCAACGCCCGCGAGCTCGTGGCATGGACGTGGCAGATTTCTCGGCGCGCGAGAAGCCGGCGAAGAGAGACGGCGAACCGCGCCTGACGAAGAAACAAGTCAACCGGCACGCGGTGCGTGTCATTGGCGCGGTTGTCTTCCAGCGCCAGGACGAGCTCTCGGTTGGCCTGCCATTCCGCTTCTACCGCCATTGCGTCAGGCAGAAATTCAAGACTCAGGGCGAGGCGTTCCTGTTCCGCCGAAAGGCGGCGCTCTGGGTTGAACTCGCAGACGAATGCCTGGATCGCGATGTTGCGCCTTCGAAGCTCGAGCAGCTCGGTTTCGAGCGACGCCAAGGTCGGGTCCGGCCAGCGATCGATCAGATAAGCGATCCTGGGTCCCGCCGCCTTCGGCTGTAGCGTCGCCCGATCTGCCGCCCTGCTTATTTCCAGTAACTTAACCAACGGCTCGACCGTGATCTCGACTTGGAAATGCTTTTCGACTCGCGTCCGGCCCGCCGCCCCATATCGGCTCCGCAATTGCGCGTCGCGGCACAGCGTTTCCAGCGCGTCGGCGAACAGTCCGCTCTCGCCTGCGGCCACCAGCAAACCGGTCTCACGGTCCACGACGGATTCGGGAATGCCCGCCAGGCTCGTCGAAACGACAGGGCGCGCCGAGGCCATCGCTTCAAGAATCACAGTAGGAAACACGTCGCTCGCGCCATTTTCATCTGTCGTCGAAGCGAGCGCGAAAATGTCGCACTCACGCACCCTATCAAGGACGCAGTCCTGCGGCAGGGCCCCCGCCAATGTGACCAGGTGCCCCAGGCGAAGCTCGGCGATCTGGCGCTCCAAACTTTCGTGAAGCGGCCCGTCGCCGATTATCTCGCAGTGAAACTGAATACTTCGTTGCCGCAGTTGCTCGCAGGCCTCGATCAAATACTCGAAGCCCTTGAAGGCAACCAGGCGGCCCACGCTTAGAATTCGGACTGCCGCGCCCTCGACGGATTTCGGTCCGGCCTGGAGAAAATTTCTGAGATCCATCCCGTTATAAACCCGGTGAATCTTGTCTGCCGCGCTCGGACACCGCGCCTGCATCAGGCCGCGGCTGTATTCGGTTTCGACGGCCACAAATTCGGCTTCATCGCAGATCTCCCGCAGCAAATCGTCGTTACCCAGATCAGCCATGAAATCCTGGCCATGGGCTGTGACGCTAAAACGGATCCCGGACATTGCCTTCAGGAAGAGCGCCGTGTGCGCCGCGCGGTTAGCGAAGTGAACATGAAAATGGCTCACTCCCTGGCGCCGGAAGTATTCGGCAAAATAACTCGCGTTGCGCGCCCGGGTCGCCGCCTTTACCTGGCGCCCGTATTTTTTTTCGTGCGCCCCGATCAAATCCTGGGGCCAGCGATTCTCCTCGCGCGCCTTTTCTTCCCAGAGCCGGACGATCCGGGGCGGGGGAGCGTAATGGATCGGCGCCTTTAACCGCCCGGTATGCGGATGCCGAATGCTCGTCAGCGGCGGATGAATCGAACCGACAACCAGCTCGTAGCCCTGCCGCTCCAGCTCGAGCATTTCCATGTCGCAAAAGGTCTGCGAAAGGACCGGATAGCGCGAGTAAAGGTAACCGAGACGCAATGGGTTGAGTGGTTGACAGGTGAGAGGTTGAGCGGAAAAAAGAGAAACGTCGAGCCCGAGTCCTCCCAACCCTTCAACGGCTGAACCTCTGAACTGCGACCTCCTACGAGAACCGCACGTCTTTCCCGGGATCCATCTCGAAATCGAGGGAAAGCGAATCGGCCGTGTTTGGCTTGATCACTTCCTCCATGAATTTCACGTGGATCGGGTCTTCGCGAAAGATCTCGTACCTGTCCATCGATTCGAAATCGATCGCGATAAAAAACGGCCAGGCCAGCTCCTGATTGATCCGTTTTCCGCACTTGATGCTGAGCACCTCGGGAATCTTCAGGAGCTGCATCCGCGTGTTCATCATCATCTCCTCGACGCGCGCCGGCGTCACCTCAGGCTTCAATTTGAACAGGACGATGTGATGCACCATGGGGGCTTAGGTTTAGGCGGGGAACGCCTCCCGCGCAAGCTGTGTTTTGGAGCGGGCACACTGTCCCGCCCGGCCGTAATTGTTCCTGCTCCTGCTCGTAATCTTGCTCCTGATCTTTACTTAAGCGGCCGTGCCTTACGAAAGGATCATGAGCACGATCAGGATCATGAGCAGGAAAGGAACTTCCACCAGCGAGCCGGCGGGTTGCGCCCGTCCCCCGACTACTTTTTCCAGTCCAACGCTCCCTTTTTTAGCGCGTAAACGTATCCAACCATCAGGATCGAGATGAAGCTCAGCATGCTCCAGAGGATCAGTTTGCTTTCCGCGATCATCTCCCGATAAACCACCGCCCACGGGTACATGAAGACAACTTCGAGATCGAACAGGATGAAGAGCATCGCGACCAGGTAGAACTTCACGCTAAAGCGCGGCTGCGGCCCGCCCTGCGGGACCATCCCGCACTCATAGGCGGTATCCTTCACCCGGGTGCGCCGGCCGGCCTTGCCCAGCAACACGCTGACAAGCAACGCGGACACGGCAAAGCCAATCGCTACTCCAATGTGGAGCAGGAGCGGTAAATAATCGCGGAGCATACAGATCCTATTCGGACCGTAGCCGGAGAGCAGGCTTACTTCGCAGCAGCAGCAGCAGCGCGAGCCAGCGCAGCGGTGCGAGCACTCGCGGCGGCAGCAGCGGCAGCCGGAATATGACCATTCTGCGGCGCGATCGCCTGGGCCAGAGCCGACGGCAATCCTTTGTATTTTTTGCCAGTCTTACGCACCGCCCCGCGCGCCACCAGGTTCTGAAGCTTTTCGTAAGCACGCAGGCGAAGCATCTCTTCGCCGCCGCTGGCCGCATTCCGGGCCCGCAGATTTTCGTGCACGATATCAAACAGCTGTTTGAACTCGAACGATGCACGGCGGGAGAGGACCGCAACCAATTCCTCGGTTACAAGGTCCGGAACTCGACGGGAGAATGCGTTTTTCTTGAGAATAGCCATAGGGCGGCAATCATACCACATCTCGCCCATTACGCAGCAGATTTCTCCTCTGCGTCACTCTGCCGGCCCTAAGTGCTCAACGCGAGCAGCTTAGCCAGTTATACCCATGCTCCCAATCATGATCGTGATCCGCTGGGCTACGGCCGCTTGTGAATAAGTTCCACCGCCGTCCGCGAGCCCTCGCTTAGGGCGAATCTTCCGGACTTGGCGATGGGAAGGGCGACGACGCGGGCGTCGTGAGATTTTGAAGCGGCAGGGGGAGCGTTCCCTGCGTCTGCTGTCGGTAAAATGCGGTTGCGGCGAACCCCGTTGCCATCGCCCCGAAAACACTGTGGTAAAACGGCACGGGACCAATCGACTCCGCGACATATCCTTCCCCCCGGTAGCTTTGCGACATCACGATCGGGGTAAGGTGACGTGTTATGACTTCCGGCGGGGGCAGTTTGCTTACATCGATTGTCTCGGACAGCGCGGGCAGAAATGCCGCCCCCATGGCCAGCAACGGACGCAGGCTCGCATCGAACCGCGCGTAAAGCAGCGCCGGGTCGAGATATACGAATGCCTGTTGCGCGGTGGGCACAGCGCGGTCTGCGTTTTGGAAATTGCGCGCGGCGGACAGCTCCGAAGATCCGGTATCGATGTGCTTCATTGCCGGCTCGATCACTGCCGCGTCCGCCCCAGCGATTAGCATTCGGTCCGAAAGCCCGATCGTAGGTGTAAATGAAAACAACTGGGTGCCCGACCCACTCGCATAATACTGAACGCCATCCTGCTCGCGATGGGTCCACTGGACGCTCGTGTTCGTCGAGTTCGTGATCGTCGCCAGGATTTGGTGAGCTTTGGCCGAGTCCTTCACTGGGGTCGCCACCAGCAACGCCGGCCATTGGGAGTTGGTCGCCCAGCTTCCGATCACGCCGACTTCAGCGCCGAATGCGCTTTTCCAATCCTCAAGGGTGACCCCGCTCGCGGCCAGAGCGCTCGTCACCTTTTGCAACCCCCCGAGCCAGGCGAACCCCGGAGTTTGCCAGCCCGGCTGCATGTCCTTGCGGAAGTCGAACAGGCTAGCGACGTAAAAAAATGTGTCCTTCGTGGCGATCGGAAGGGATGCGCGAGCCAGGCTCCCGAGCTCGGCTACTTTCGGCATGCCGACGAACACCGCGTCACGCATCCGGCCTCCGTCGAATGCCGTCGCGCCGCAAAAGCTATGAATCTGGCGAATCAGACCCAGGCGGTCGGGCGCGCCTGCCACATCTTCACCAGCCGGACTCAGTTTTTCCACGAGCTGATCGACGCGGCCAAAGGCGAGCGCTGCGTAACTCGCCGGCATATGCTTAGAGGCCGCCAGGAACGTCCCGTCAGACGAGAGCGCCGTAGCTGGATCTTTGACGCGGCCGTCCGCGCGATCGACCAGCGCTTTCAAGTTCTCGAGGTCGTTCGTGAAAAAGAACCACGGCCCCGCCCACGCCGTCGCCAGCTTCACCATCCCGGCTGTCTCGACCACAATTTTCCGGCCCTCGTATTCGAGCGTCTCCTGTTTGATTTCCGCCCCGGCACCAAAAATTTTCGACTTCCACGACTCGACCAACCTGGCCGCCTTTTCCGTGTCTCCCAGACAACGAAAACCGCCGTCCCATTTCCACGCGCTCGAATCGATCGCCAGGACGGCGAAGAAGGCGTCGTTCATCTGGATGGCCGCGACCTCGTTTACCGTCTCGCCGATCCCGCCTTCAGTTTCGACTTTCGATCGTGGTTTGGCGAGGAACTCCTGGACGGCCGGTTCTTTCCAGAGCTGATAAATGTCCGTCCGGTGCCACTGCTCCCGCGACCGGTTGAAATCCGGGACGTGGACGAGCGCGAGCGTTTCCTTCGGGAGGAGGGACGCCACCCCCAGGCTCGAGGTGTGGTGCGTTCTAAAAAGAACCCACCAGATTATCCCCGCCGTAACCGCGGCGACCAGGACCACTAGCTGGAGTCGTCTCATTTCGGTCGGGGACTGTATCCGAAAAAACTGAAAACTGAAAAACGGAAACGCTGAAACTTGGACCGCTCAATATTTCAGTTTTGCAGCTTCTCAGCGTTTCCGTTCCCGACTTAAGCTCTCGGATGGAACTTCCGATGGACGGCCTTTAGCCGCTGCTGATCCACGTGCGTGTAGACCTGCGTCGTTGAGATATCGGCGTGGCCGAGCAATTCCTGGATGATCCGCAGGTCAGCCCCGTTGCTTAAAAGGTGGGTGGCGAAGCTGTGGCGCAAAAGATGAGGATAAATGTTCGCCTCGAGCCCCGAGTCTTTCGCTCGTTTTTTCACGATCTGCCAGATCCTGGTCGTGGTCAGCTTCGTGCCGCGGCTCGACAGGAATATTTCGCTGCTCGACTGACGTTTCACCTGTTTCGGCCGCTCGGTGGAGAGATAGGCGGCCAGCGCGTCCGTAGCTTTTCCGCCGACGGGCACCAGCCGCATCTTGTTGCCTTTGCCGGTCACGCGCAGGATTCGCTCATCGGAATTGAAATTCTCCAGGCGCGCGTTTGCCAGCTCCGAAATCCGGAGGCCGCTCGCGTAAAGCAGCTCGAGCATCGCGCGGTCGCGCAATCCCAGCGGGTGTTTTGTATCGATGCTCTCAATCAGGCGCTCTACCTGAAGCTCGTTCAGGGTCTCAGGGAGATAACGCTCGATCCGCGGAAGCGTCAGCGTCTCTGTCGGATCGCGCTCCAGGGAGCCTTTTCCGGCGAGAAATCGGAAGAAAATCTTCAGCGCGACCACGATCAGCTTGATCGATGACGCCGCCAGTCCCCCGCCTTTCCGCGCCGCCAGGTATTCGCTGATGATTGGCTGCGTCACCTCCCGGACCGCCGTAATTTTCTTCGCCCCCGCGCACCATTCGGCGAATTCCGTCAGAGATCGCCTCGTTGACAGCTGGTAATTTTCCGAGAGCCCTCGCTCCGTTGCCAGGAACCGGATGAAGGAGTCGATCTGCTCGGTCACGCCAATAATGAATCAGGAAAGCAGGAAAACAGGAAAAAGAATTGGCAGGGCCGGCGTGCTGCGCCGGGCGGTTTGACAGGACGAAGCGCTGTTCGAGTTGAGTCGAGGAGAGATGGACGGACGCCGCAGCGCGGCGTCCCTACCAAGCCAAGGGCCGGCGATACGCTGAATACATCATCGCCCCCCCGCGTCTGAGGAACATGTCCGCGACTGTTCCGAGTGATCACTGCCGTCTCAGGATTCCACCGATGGGTCTCTCGTCGCTCCCGTATCGCTTTCCAACCATTGACAACAAAGCCGGTAGTATCCGAACGTTATAAATAACATGAGTCTTGATCTCAATTCGCTGCTCCGCGATTGGCCCCATGAACCCGGCGCCATCAAGGTCCGCAAGATCCTCGGCCTCGACGGCCGGGAGAAATTACAGCTCCGCATCGACCTCGGCGTCCTCCAGATGGAAGTCGCGGGCCGGCCGGATGGACAGCGCCCCCACAACTGTGAGTCGCTCCTGATTTATCACCAGCGCCGGGCTGAGCGGGCCGAGGCCCGCGGCGAGACCTACGAGCTTTCCGCCGAGCAGTGCAACGACCTCCAGCAGGAGGGCATCCAGTATTATCACCGTTACCTGAGCCTGTTTCAGATCAACGATTTCACCGGTGTCATCCGGGATACTCAGCGCAACCTCGACCTCTTTGCCTTCGTCGCCGAGCATGCCGACCGCGAGGAAATGGTCTGGAGCTTTCAACAATTCCGTCCCTACGTCCTGATGATGAACACGCGCGCCAAAGCCTCCATCCTCCTCGGAGACGGCAGGTTCGCCGAGGCCATGCGCGAGATTGAAGCCGGCCGCGACGCTATCCAGGAATTCTTCAATCAATCGAGCTTCCCCGAGCTGGCCGCGAAAAGCTCGGAGCTCGCCTTCCTCGACGAATGGCTCGAGGAAGTGAGCAGCAAGCGCCCGCTCTCCAAGCTCGAGATCATGCAGCGTGAGATGGAAGTCGCGATTGCGAGCGAGCTTTACGAGCGCGCCGCCGAGCTGCGCGACGCTATCAAGCTGCTGCAGGCCGCAGGCAAGTGACCACTGACATGTGACGTGTTGCTGTCACGAGAGGGATCGCTTCCTCAACAGGCGGCATGTCGGATGTCACCCCTCACTTTTGTTTAACCGCGCGGTCGGCGCCGGGCTTATCGGAGGCAATTCTGGTGGCGGCTAAAAAGCGGCGCGGGAAATCTGGAAAAAGGGGCGGGTCTTCGCCCGGGGCAGGGAACCCTCGCGCATCGCAGCCCGGCCCAACCCTCGATCGTGCCGGGCTGTGGATCGCCGTGGCGCTCGTCGTGTCGACTTTCGCCGTTTACGGCCAGGTCCTCACTCATCGATTCATCAATTTCGATGACGATACCTATATCTGGGCAAACCCCATGGTCGCAGCCGGCCTCACCTGGAAGGGTTTCGCCTGGGCCTTCACCGCTTTCCACTCGTTCAATTGGCATCCGCTGACCTGGCTTTCGCACATGATCGATAGCCAGCTCTTCGGTCTCCACGCCGGCGGTCATCTCCTTGTTAACACAGCGCTGCATGCGCTGAATGCGGTGCTTCTTTTTTTCTTCCTCAACCGGGCGACCGGCGCGACGTGGCAGAGCGCGATCATCGCCGCTCTTTTCGCTCTGCATCCTTTGCATGCGGAATCGGTCGCGTGGGCCAGCGAGCGCAAGGACGTCCTCTCCACTGCCTTTGGATTGCTTTGCCTGCTGGCTTACGGCCGCTACGCAGCCGCGCCCTCGTGGAAGAGATACGCCGCCGTCGCTTTGTGGCTTGCCCTGGGACTAATGGCAAAACCGATGCTGGTTACCTGGCCGTTCGTGCTGCTCTTGCTTGACTGGTGGCCGTTCAATCGAATTGCGGGGCCGCCGGCGAATTCTGGAGGACGAAGCGCCCGCGGCGTCGTTTGGCCATTGATTCGCGAAAAGCTCCCCCTGTTCTTCCTCGTCATCCCCTCGATGTTCCTCACCTACCTCGCCCAGGCTCAGGGCGGCGCGACGAGGAGCTTGAGCGTCGAGCCGCTTTCCTGGCGTCTCGCTAACGCTCTCGTCTCGTATGCGAAGTATCTCGGTCTGACTTTTTGGCCGCGAGACCTCTCCGTTTTCTATCCGGCTCTCCTGGGAACGATACCCATCTGGCAATGGATCGGCGCCCTTGTTTTGCTCGCGGCGATTTCATTTCTCGTCGTCAGAAACGCTCGTGCCCGGCCATACCTGCTCGTCGGCTGGTTTTGGTTCGTTGGAACCTTGGTGCCGGTTATCGGCCTGGTCCGGGTCGGGAACCAGGCTTTGGCCGATCGTTACACCTACATCCCTTCGATCGGACTCTTTATCGCGATCGTCTTCGGGCTTGCTGAGCTCGTGGCCGCGTCGCGCCTTCGGCGTCTGGTTGCCATTTGTGCGTCGATCGTAGCCATCGCGGTGCTCGGGGGCCTCAGTGCAGTTCAGGTCAGTCGATGGCGAGACAGCGAGACCTTGTTTGGTTATGTCATTTCCATTAACCCCGCGAACGCCGTCGCCCAAAACAATCTCGGCACCGCTCTCGGCGCCCGAGGAAAGCACGCCGAAGCGCTGCCGTATTTCGCCGAAGCCGTGCGCCTCGAGCCTCGGTTTTTTGACGCGCTGGTGAATATGGGGCAGGCGCTGCGACACCAGGGTGAACCCGCGCAGGCGGTCGGTTATTTCGAGCGCGCGCTGGCGCTCTCGCCAAAGTCCGCGAAGACCCACTGGCAGCTTGGTCTGGCCCTGGAAACCATGGGGAACAATGAGGAAGCGATGCGGCAGTTCCATGAAGCCGTAAGGCTCGCGCCCAAGGATTCCAACATGCGCATCAATCTCGGCACAAAGCTGGCGCAACAGAGTAGGTTCGCGGAAGCGGCCGAGCACTACGAGCAAGCGGTCCGGCTCGATCCGAACAGCGCCGAAGCCCACAATTATCTCGGTCTTGTCTTGTTCCCGTTGGGCCGGCCGGCGGAAGCTCTTCGCGAATTCTCCACCGCGCTCCGCCTCAAACCGGATTTTGCCATGGCCCGCGACAATGTCCGGCGCGTCGAGGAAAGTTTGCGGAAGTGACCTGTGGCGGCAGGCGTTGAGACGAATTCACTTCAGCGATAGAATCCACGCGTGATTCCCCGCATCCGAGAACTGCTCCACAGCACTCCCTTCGTTCCATTTGTCGTTCGCACGAGTGACGGCCGGGAATTCGTCGTTCCAACTCCGGATCACGCTGCCGTTCATCCGAAAGGCAGCTATTTCTACGTCTTCGGAGACGACGAAAGCAGCACCCGTATTGCCGGCTTGCACGTTGCGTCCCTCGTCGAAAAAAACGGGCAGGAGTAGCGTAGGAGACGCGCTACCAGCGCCCTCGCCGGCCCGGATTTCTCATCGAGATCGAGGCAATAGCCGTTCTGGAGGAACAATCGCAGTCGGAGGGACGTGCTTCTGCACGTCCGAAAGTCCTTTTGACGCCGACCTCAGCCTTCCGACCTCTGCGCCCCGGCGAGCACCGCCATCAGCAAACACGCATAGGAAACGGCACGCACGATCGACCAGAAAAGTCCCGCGACCGTGAAGGCCCAGGCTCGTTGCGCTACGAGATGCCCGCCTACGACCCAGTTCTGGACCAGGGTTTGTCCAACCGGCATAAACACGCAAAGAACGAGGGCAATCCCAAACCCAAGCAGCGCCCAGCCAGCGGCGCGCGATTGAGTTTCGTTCCAGCGCCCCCACGTCACGATGCACCCGACCAGGCTCACCAGCAGTATCGGCAATTGCGCCACGAACATGGTGAGCAACATCGTCCATTGAGCCGCATTATCGTTTAGTGAATTCATATTCGTTATACGGTTGCATCGTTATATCGTCGCATCGATGCAGCTGCGAGTTTACGACGCGGCGTGGACAAGGGTTTTGCAGCTGAAATTCCTGCCTCGCCCCCAAATGCCGGTGTTGGAGGGACGACCGCCGTGTCGTCCTTATCGATCTTCAGTAAACGCCCTCACCGTTGCTCAGCCGCTCGACTCCTGCGCGTCAGCGCCCTTCGCACGAGGTCGACCACCGCGCCGACCAGCGCCCATTGCAATCCTCCGATGAGAATTGCGCTGACCGCGTAGAGCACCTTCGAATCCGGACGGTCATCGATAAACAGATACGAAGAGGGAAAATCGATCAGAAAAACTCCCATCCATTTCATCCCGCGTTCGATGCTGGTGCTGGTCGCCCACGAGATGTAGGTCCAGACAACAAAGGCGGCGTGAAGAACGAACAGCGAAACCGCAATCGCCCAGCGCCTGAACATCTGCGCAGCGTAGCGGGAGAGAAGAAAAGTAGGAAGTAGGATTTCGGCGGCGGCGCCGCGTGGTTGAGAGTCGATGGTTGAGAGTTGAGAGCCGGCAACGCCCATGTTCGCAAACTCCGTTTCTTTCGCACTGTAGCCACTCACTCCCGCAGGGCGACACGCCCGCGCGCCCGGTCGCATTTCCTACTTCCTAAATTCTACTTTCTACTTTCTACTTTGGATCCCGCCTCCGATGCGCCTCCTCCTCGAACTCGTCGTCGCCGCGGCGCTCATCGCGCTGGCGTGGAATAAATCCTTTAAAGACTGGGTTAGCGACCCAATGGCGATCGGCGCCCACCGCAAATCATCGTCGTCCGAATCGACCGCGCTGAAAACCAGGCCGCCCGCCCCGTTCGCGAACACCTCCGCAGCCCCGAAAGAATTCACCGGCCACATCTATTACACGGACGAGCAGGGGAAACGTTACTGGCTCGACGCACAGGGCCGTCGTCACTACGACAAGTGAGATAGCGGTCGCACATGAGTCTCTGGGATCCAGCCTTCCCGGCGCGAGTCGAGACGAACATAGACCCAGCCATCCAACGACTGAAGGAGAACGCCCCGGTCGCTCACGGTCACCGTCAATTCCAACGCCGAATAAGGACGCAGGCTCGTCGTGGTTGCCGCTCCAGTGTTAGCCAGATAAGAGCGGTGCACCCAGCCCTCTTTACCGGAGGGCGCACGACACCAGAACCACCCCGGAAACTCAGCGTCGCCGCGCTCCACTTGGAGGACAGCTCCAGCCTCGAAGGAAATCGGATCCGGATACTGCGCCGTGTATGCCTTGATTACCTCGATCTTCATTTGCGTCGGGTTATCGCGCGTTCGATCCGTCCTGCTGCTCCGTCTCGTCTTTGGCGTCGCGGTAATTCAGATACCACGCCAGGTAGAGTGGCCAAAGGGCAACCTGAAGGACAAAAAGAATTGGGTGCCGGACAAAAACCTGCGTCCAGGCCGACCCTGCTCGAAGCCGGCGTTGATTCGCGTCGCGGGGCTTGTCATTCGGAAGCCAATTTTTGGTCCAGCTGAATGCGGAAGAAACGAAGAGCACGAAAACCAGGCCGACGATGAAATAGGAACCCACGGCCGCCGTGACCACGATCTCCCAAAATCGGTCCCTCACTTCGCGCAACATTGTCTAACGACATCCGAGATCAGCGGTCTGCGCGCGGCCTATCGATTCATCTAACGAGACCCAGGATTACGTGTCCCGCCAACGCGGGATTCGCTCGCCGCGCCGTAGCTTCTCCAGACGAGGGCATACCGGCCACTTCAGCGCGGCGGAACTCGATATAGAGCGTGTCAGTGTCTTGCAAAGAGGGAATCTTCACGGCCGAAGGAGCGGTCCAAGCCCCGCTCGTCCGAACTGAGTCCTACTCATCGAGCCAATCGAACGAGCCCGTGATCTTTTTTCCGTCGATCGTCAGTACGCCCTTCTTCTTTTTGACTGAGAGCGAAAAAGACGCGGGCAGATCCGGCTCTTTGTCTTTATTTGTGAAGCGCATCTCCAGGACCCGGGTCTTGTCGTCGAACTTTTTCACCTGAATATGATCGTGCGGAACCATGACCCGGTCTTTGCCCCCGGGCGCCGACAACCGCACGTGGGCCACCCCCGGCTTGTCCCCATGGCCGACCAGGACATAAAGGTAGTAACCACCGCCGTCGAAGATGAGGTCCTCCGTGGCCTGCACATTTAAAGCTCCTGCCAGGACCAGAATTGCCGAAAGAAGAAGCGATTTCATGAGTGGTATTTATCAATTATCGAACGGACTGGCAATAGAGCCGAGACATAGACCTGAGCGCTGTAGCGACGGCGCTCTGTCGCGGTGCGGAGCGTCGCGTTAAGACCGCAAGGTTGGATGCCGTGAGCTGGGAAACAACAGGATAACGGCACAGCCGCGGGGGCAGTGGTGACTGAGCGGGAGTGAAAGAATCAACGAGCCGCAACTAAATCAAGAAAATGAGCGGTCGCGCGGCCGCCGAATTCGCTCCATCGACTGGCAGGCGGTTGGCGTATGCTCTAGTCCCGCCCTTCCACGGGCTTAGTGACCTGTCCCGCGGCAATCCTCCATCCGTCCGATTGCTTTACCGCGACAACGACCATCGCTCTGTCGGCGGAGGGGATAGGCGTGCCATCTTCAGCGCGACCCGCAAGTGATGAATGGAAGAATATCACCGCTACGTCGGCGCCTACGGACTGGATCTTCGTGTCGCTCTGAGTGACCGTCGTGTTCTTAGCCCAGGAAGCATGCGCCTCCGCAAGCTCCCGAACTAAGGCAGTGCGACCCTCTGCTCTGACTTCAGCGGTCGGAACCCAGACGACTTCCTCAGTGAAGAGGCGATCGAATGCCTTCGGGTCATGCGTGTTCCAGGCCTGCGCAAAGTCGTCAACTATTGCGGCGGCGCTTCTACTCTGGGCGCCGACAGAGCCAGGAAAGATTACGAACAGAACGAGTGACGCGAGTAATGTGAGGCCGGGTTGTAACATATTGTTTATCTGCACGGCAGTGGAAGTCGGTGCAATACACCTGTCGATGCTTCAAACGCGCCGGCGGCGTAGCAACCGACGCACACCCCACACGATAAGAATTAATACCGCGAGCGCGAAAATGCCCTGCGCGACAAGGTTGCGAATAGGATGGCTAAGAATGTAATTCGGATGCCGTGCGTAAAAGCCGTTGAAATTTTCGAACGCCGCGGGCAACGCGGTCAAATCTTCTTTGGCCAGCTCGAGCCTGCGTTCATTGGGATGGTGGCGCGATCTGAATGGGAAGGCCTGTCCGGCTTTGTTCAATTCGATGTGGCCGCCCAGGATCCAGGTGAGCGGCCGGGTCTTCAAAAACTCGACAACCCGCAGCGCGCTTTCGCGGTAAGCCGCGGCATCTTCAATCAGCAGCCGGGCCGGCATAAGGAAATCTCCCGAGAACAGAAGCCCCGTCCTGTTGTCGTAGAATGCCAGGTGGGTCTCGTTGTGTCCTGGCGTCGGAATTACATCCACAGTTCGGCCGCCCAGATCCACCTGTGCGATCCCGTTGGGCCAGTTAGTGAAACCGAAGAACGCTCGCACTCCCTCCAAATCGAAGGGCACGATCTGGACCGACGGAACGGACGCGAACTGAGGATCGCCGGCGCGATGATCTGAATGGCGGTGGGTGTGCGCCACGAGTAGTGGAAGCTTCTGCAGGTTCTTATCCGGCAATAGTTCCACGACCGTCTTCGCGAGAGGCATCTCTTTCGCGTCCGCGACAGCGCCGGTATCGATGAGAAGCGCTTTGTCGGAGCCGACCAGAAGGTAAAGGAAATTTGCTTCGAAGGTTGCGCAAGGACTCTGGCGCAGGATAAAAGTCTGGGGCTCGTAGGCATGGACTTGAAGCGGGTTCTGCGGCGATGCCGTGCAATCAGAAGCTCCCTCATTCCAGTGCACATCCAACGATCCAGGCACTGGCTGTGACGAGGCCAGCGTTGCTGTCAGGAGAAAGATCCACGCCGCTACCCCGGTCACCAGTCTCCAAAGCACGCAAATACGGAGGTGTGAACGCATACGAATGTCGAGGCCTAACGAGACATGCGGTCAGCGACGGCGGATGACGAAGCGCTCACGCTTCTGTTTTCGACTTTGTTGCATTCACTTCCGGTTTTTCACCCTTCGGCTTCGTTCGTCGGTCTCATCGATTGGTCAGGGCGTTTGACGGGCGCCCGGCGACGGGTCGCGGTAGAGCGCGTACCCGATAAGCGCCACCCAGAGGAAGAAGCAGGCGAATCCAAGACGTTGACCCAAGCCCGGAGCGTTACCACTGCGCAGGAACCCGGTAAGAATCGACGCTCCGGTCAGAGCCAGAGACGGCCAGACCATGGGCTGCCATTCGCGAGCTTTTCGCATGATCCGGGGGAGCGAAAAGGCGGCCACCAAAAACGCCACGAAGCTCCCGAGGCTGCCGATGGTGTGAACAATCATTGTCGGGGACGTGCGGTTATCGAAGTCTCCCGGAAAGAGGCCGGACAACGCGATCAAGAGGCCGGAGAGAACAAGGGCCGCGCCCGGCAAGAGAGCACCCCGCTCAGGCCCAAAGCGTTTCCGGACGCCGAGTCCAAGCAGCGCAACAACCAAACCAGGAATGATATAACCGAAAACACTCCACGCCCAGGCGCGTGGCGCGTCGACCGAGCCGAGTTCGCTGATCGCCTTTGTCAGGTGACTGTACTCGGGCCGCATCGCCGACATTGTCAGGTACACGCCCGTGAAGAGCAGCGGGTTGAACATCGCCAGAAGGCCAATTGTCCGATTCATCGGAGCCATGCTAGCTGGAGGTCTAAGGAGACACAAGGTCAGCCCCGAATGCGTTCGGGGCGAGCCCGGAAGCGGCCGCGCAGCCAAAGCGTGGGTGGCGAAATCGCAAAGGTCATTCGCAGCCTTGTCCGCCGCCGCACGGACTCGCCGTGGCGAGCTCGCCCTCGGCTGTGCTGTCTGGTTAGGCCTACTCTTGGAGTAGGTCTATCTATCACGAGATTTCATTATGCCGAGGCCGTCCTTCGCCGTTCCGTTGTCCTTGCCTACCGTGGACCCTCCGCCATTGAAACTGATCGGTATGTTGTAAAAACGTCCAGGTCGGCCTGGTCTTGCGCGCCACTCTCTTAACGCGGTGACGCTGGCATGATCGAGTATTTTGCTGCCGGAAGTGTCTGCTATCTCGACTCGAGCGACCGTCCCGTCCGCGTTTAGGGTCACGCGGCAGAGGGCCCGCCCTTCGATGCGCCTCGACCCAGTGCTCGTGCGCACCCAAGCATCTGCAGGGTAGCGGGGCGGCGGCATGTAGGTAAACACATCGCTGAGGCGATTCAAAGTATCAGCCGGAGCGGTTGCCACGATAACGAGCAGCACGAGAGAGATGACTGCCCGCGGCAAATAGCCCCATTTGAAATGTATCGGTGGATTTGTTGCGTCTGGCATAGGCCTAACGAAAGTGGAACGGACTGGGAATGGAGCCGCTGGGAAGCGAGCGACATAGATGGGCAGAGCCGCGAGGGTGAGGCTTTGGGGAAAAAGGCGAATCAAGCGGTGACATAGACCTCAAGACCGGAGGTTGAATACCGTGTGCTGGGTAGCACCGGGATAGACGGCAAAGCCGCGAGGGTAGCGGAGAGTGAGCGGGCGCGAAGGAATCAACGAGTCGCGCGAGTTCATCAATAAGATGAGCGACGCCTGGCCCGCGGAGGCGGGTAAACTGTGGCGCGCGTCGGTTTCAGTTTTCTACTTTCACTTTCAGCCTTTCCTCGTGCGGTCCGCCAGCCTGCTCGCGAAAGCTTTCAGAGTTCGCTCCATCGCATGGTTAGATGACGGGGTGGAGTGGTTGGTGACATTCATTCCGAGGTAAACATATACTTCGACACTAATTTGTCGTTCGCGTCGAAATAGAAAGCGTAACGCACGAGAAAAAAACTGTAACTGTCACAAGTTGTGGCGGTGGGAAATTGCTCGTTTTCGGACCGGTCTGGAGGTTTCGCAGAGCTCGGCCGACCGATGAACTCCTCTACGATCGCACGGCTGTCACCGACTTGAGCCGTCTCGTACGCCCGAACTGCGCGGTCATGCCTGCTAGGCGTGGCAAAAAACCAAACGAGCGATCCTGAGAGCACCGCAGTGAGGATCGGCAATCTCCAACGCCTGATCCCTGATTGGGTGGCGCTTAATGCGGGGGGCGAAGTCATCTAACGAGAACAAGATGAGCGACGGCGGACGGGAGCGCGCGTCGCTCGGAATGGAAATATCGAAGTCATGTCAAAAGTGAAGCGCACAGCGGTCCGCCGTTCGCTCCATCGCTTGGTTAGGTGATCGCGTTGATTCGAGGTCATTCTACGAGCTCCCTGACACCAATCTCGCTTTCGATCTCTTTTAGAGGCGTGGTAATCCACGGGAAGCTCTCGCTGCGACTGACCACGATCTTATGATCCTCGTTTTCAAAGTGAAATTCGAGCGTCAACTCCTGCGAATGGGTAGCAATGGTGCGATCGAGTGAAATCTGACCGCGAGCCTGAAGGGTCGCCATGAAGGTGTGCACCTCGGATCGCAGTGACAAAAAACCAGCCTCCAAGAGCCGGTTGACGGCCCGAACGACCTTTTCAGGCGTGGTTCGCAGCATTTTTGTCCCGCGCGTCTTGACAGCATTGTCTTTGGACGCGGCTGCTGTATATCGAATCTCCCCGCTCGGCCACACGGCGTACGAGTACGCCAATGGCGCAATGCCATAATAATCGCCGTAAGCGACTTTTAGGACTGGCTTCCCATCGGGTGTCGGGTCGGAAGCGACCGCGCCTGCTGCTGCCAGCCACAGCAGCGCAATCGTGTATCGCAATCGTTTCATCACCTAACGAGAACAAGATGAGCGACGGCGGACGAGGGCGCGCATCGCTTGCAGTGGAAATGTGGAAGTCATCTCAAAGGTTGGACACGAAGCGGTCCGCCGTTCGCTCCATCGCATGGTTAGACCGCTGCGTGTTCATCAGCTGAATCCGTCCGTGCGATGCGTGGTCTTGTTTGCTGTGCGCAACGCGTAACTCCCTAGTAGCAGAATGGCCGCTGGCGGGATCCAGGCAAGCACAGAAGGCCTGCGAGAGGCTGTCAATCGCTCAGTGATTTCTTGCCGCTCCTCCGGGGTCGTTGCGGAGAGGACCCGCGGAGGCAAAACTACGTCCAGCAGCTCATGTCTCGCCACAGAATGCCGGATCGCGAGCGCGACCATCCAGAAAAACGATAGCGCAATGATCAATCGGAGCGCGTGCTTCACGATCTAACGAGAATAAGATGAGCGACGGCGGACGAGGGCGCGCGTTGCTCGCAATTGAAGTGTGGAAGTCATCTGAAATGTGAACGCACAGCGGTCCGCCGTTCGCTCCATCGCATGGTTAGGTCTTCCTCCACGGCCACTTGAACATCCGATCTCCAAAATAACCGGACGCCTTTCTATCCGGAAACGTCGTGGAAAGGAAGCTCTTGAGCATGCGCCACTCACTGCGACGGAACGCCTGCGGGAAAATCTGAAACGTACCGACGCCGGCGAATTGGATCATGAAAACGTTTGGGCCGGAACCGTAGTGCTGTAAGTCGGACCAGTCGAGCGTGTGGAGCGGCCGAAAAGGGAACCGAATGGTGAAATCCTTGTCGCTAAACTCAAGCCGGGCCGGCACGAACATAAACCACACCATCAGCGGTGCGATGCCAAAAGGAATCAGGAGGCTGAGCATATAGCGGTGCGTCCACCAGTGGTTCTCGCGGTAGCCCTGCCAGAAGTATGTGGCGACGGCGAGTGCCGCCAAAGCCAACGTGACCGAAGCAGTGGAGCGAAGAAAACTGGGGCGCAAGTGCACGCTCATGGATCTAACGAGAACAAGATGAGCGACGGCTGGCCCGCGGCCGGTGGGTGAACTTCAGGGCGCGCCGCTTTCAGTTTTCTACGTTCTACTTTCACATTTAGCCTTTCTTCAAGACCCGGCCAGCCTGCTCGCGAAAGCTTTCGGAATTCGCTCGATCGCACGGTTAGACCGTTGGTGTGGCAAGCTCATAGATCGACTCCAGCGAGCTTCAGTAAAATGCCAGATACCGCAGCCGACACGAACCAAACGGCCATCCGCTTCCACGCCGGAATATAGAGCCGGTGAAAAGCCTCTCCCGACGCTGGAGGGATGAACGAACCGAAGAATCCCCCCCGACGCCACCGCGCTGCTTCCGCGCGATCGTACGTGGCGAGAAACACAGGAACCAAGAACGCCACGATTGCCCAGAGCGGCAGCAACAACTGGCTCGCGGAGGTGTGCGCGATGATTTTCGATCCGTAGATCAGCAGCGGAACCCCGAGTGCTCCGACCGCAATCGCTGCTGAATACGAAGGGAAGATGCGCTTCACGGTCTAACGAGAATGGAGCGGACTGGCAAGCCGTGACATAGACCTCAAGACCGGAGGTTGAACGAGTCGCGCGAGTTCATCAACAAGATGAGCGACGGCAACCGAGGGCGAACGTGGCCGGAGCGAAAGTAATTTGATCATCGAAAACGTGGACGCGCGGCGGGTGGCCGTTCGCTCCATCGCCTGGTTAGGCCTATTGAGGTTTGACTTCAAATAACCTTCCATTGCCCGCGTAGATCCATTTTGCTCGGCCGGTAACTTTCCATACGCCACGTGCTTTCCCGACGTACAGCATCTGTCCATGATCAGGACTTTGGTCGTCGTCGGGCGACCGCTGTCCGGTGCGTACTTCGGCCTTATGTGCTGACGCAAAGTCGATCTGCTGGACGCGGCGCTGATCGGGAGCAGCCCTGCGCGCGAGACGGATAATGCGCGCAATATCGCGTTTGTCGTACTTCGGCGACTGCTCGGGATGCGCGACGTTCATCGTGTAGATGACCCGTGGTTCCTGAGCGAGGGCTTTGTCGGCTGAAGGCAGCAACAGGACGAGTGCGATGAAGGCGATACACAAGTTAGGGCGCTGCATAGGCCTAACGAGAACAAGATGAGCGCCGGCTGGCGAGAGAGAGCGCCGCTGCGGGTTGAGAGTGGAATTCATGGAAAGTGAGGGACCAAAGCTGGCAGCCGTTCGCTCCATCGCGTGGTTAGGTTTTTGGTGCCAGTGGAATAGTCAAAGTTTCCGTGCTGCGTTCGCGTCTCTCGCGATGGGCGCGATAGCCAGAGGCCTCGACGACCAACGTGCCCTCTCCCTCCACGATGCCGTCGGACAGAGGCGCAATGAACCAGTGATGAATTTCGGGTAAGGTGAAGTATCCGCGTGCATCTGTGTAAGCGCGCACGGTCTTACCGCCCCAGCCGGGGTCCGCAGTCATCGACACGGTCGCACCGGCGATGGGCTCGCCCGTCGCACGACTTACAATGCGGCCCGCAACATGCGGCGCATCGTGCGAATGGTATGGGACGCACGCGCTGAGCAAAACAAACATCGCTATTATGGGCAGGTGACGCATGAGACCTAACGAGAATTAGGCGAATGTTCGTCTTTAAAGGCGTAAATGTTTACGTCTAACACAAGCGACAGAGGGGCGGGGAGAATGGAGGCATGAAGGCGATCTTACAGCTCGGCGGCGGGCCAAGGCAAGGTCGTAGCGGGGCGCTCAGGAGGTGCAGAAGCACGTCCCTCCGGTCGGAAAGCGGCGTCACAGCGCCGCTGCTACAGGACGGACAGAGCGGCGTGGCTACAACTCTGACCAGGGTGGCGGTGATTCGCAGTCGCAGGTCGGAGGTCGAAGGTGGAAGGTCGAAGGTCGGAGGGGATTGGAGCGCATCGGGCGCTCACCTGTAAAGGCGTCGTCAGGCGTACGAAATTCGAAAATCGGACCGCGCGGCGCTGCCGTTATGTCTTGAACGGGGCCGCGCCAGTTGATAACACGCCGTCAGCCCACCCATTCCCTATGCGCCTCCTCCTCGAACTCGTTGTCGCCGGTCTAATCATCGTTCTAGCCTGGGAGAAATCGTTCAAAGAGCGCGTGGCCGACATTCCAGTCGTTGGCGAAAAGCTCGTGAGCACCAAAGACCATCCTCGATCATCCGTTCGCAATCCTCGCCCCGGGCCCTCAGTGTCCGGCGCCTGGATGTGGGATCCGAATCGGAAGACCGCGCTAGACCGTCCGAGTCCGACGCCGCGGGCGAAGGAAGATCATTAGGCGTCGAGATCTCAGCGATTTGTGCCGTCGGCGGTAACACGGGGTCGGAACCGACCGTATGAGTCCGGGATGATTAACACCGTGGCTTTCTTCGACGCAGTGAAATCGGCTTCTGCCGTCGATTCGGCGGGAGTGCCATTCGGCAACTTTGTTCGCAACGTCAGCGGCACACGCTTCAGCGCGAACCCACCGGCTGTGGTGGTCTGACCGTAGGAGAGCGCTGCTGCTATAGTATTTGTTTCGGACGCCACCGAGGCTACTAAACCCGGAAAGTAAT
>DATLNB010000044.1:0-46294 GCA_035536995.1 Chthoniobacterales bacterium
ACCGAGGAGGACATCGCAGAAGTCGTCTCGAGCTGGACGCACATTCCGGTCTCGCGTTTGCAGGAGGGAGAGCGGGAAAAGTTGCTGCGGCTGGAGGACCATTTGCATGAGCGCGTCGTCGGGCAGGATACCGCGATCAAAGCCGTGGCCAGCGCGATTCGGCGGGCGCGGGCTGGTTTACAGGACGAGAATCGGCCGATCGGTTCATTCATTTTTCTCGGACCGACCGGCGTCGGTAAAACCGAATTATCCCGGGCCCTGGCCGAATTCCTCTTCGACGACGAGCACGCCATGGTGCGAATCGACATGAGCGAATACATGGAGAAACACACCGTTTCGCGGCTGATTGGCGCTCCCCCGGGATATGTCGGCTACGAAGAAGGCGGGCAGTTGAGCGAAGCCGTCCGCCGGAAGCCGTATTCGGTCATTTTATTCGATGAGATCGAGAAAGCGCACCAGGACGTGTTTAACGTTCTTCTTCAGGTGCTCGACGACGGCCGGATCACGGACGGGCAGGGGCGGACCGTGGATTTCAAAAACGCCGTCATCATCATGACGTCGAACATCGGTTCGCAATACATTATGGAGGAATCGTCCCCGGCCGCGCACGAGCGGCTGGTCATGGAGGCGCTCCGGCAGCATTTCCGCCCGGAATTTCTGAACCGGGTTGACGACATCATCATCTTTGATCGGCTCAGCGAGGAAGAGCTGAAGAAGATCGTCGAGATCCAGCTCCGCCGCCTCGTCCGGCGTCTCGAGAACCAGAAGATCACCCTGGAACTTTCGGACGCGGCCAAGGCCCTCGTCGCCAGTCAGGGTTACGACCCGGTGTACGGGGCCCGCCCGTTGAAGCGGGCCATCCAGAAATACATTCTGGATCCGCTGAGCATGGACATTCTCGAAGGAAAATTTGGAGAAGGTCAAACGATCAAGGTAGAGGCCGAGGGCGATTCGCTAAAGTTCAGCGCCGGCTGAAAATTTGAACGACAAAAGCCCAGTGCTGTCGTAATTTCCCATCATGAAAAGACTTACCGGACTGGCTTTGATTGCCGCGATGTTTGCAATAACCCCGGTGTTCGCCGGCGATAAGGAGAAGGACGGCGGTTGCTGTGCGAAGCACGCCGCGAACGAAGCGAAGATGGATTGCTCGCACACCTACGCGAAGCTGAATCTGTCGGCCGAGCAGAAGACCAAGATGGACGAGCTCGTGACCAAGTGTAACAAGAACGGCTGCACGAAGGAGAGCATGGACGAGTTCATGAAGTCGGCGGAGACGATCCTCTCGAAGGAGCAGATCGCGACTTTGAAAGCGGAATGCGCCAAAATGCAGGACAAAGCCGCGAAGGCCTAACCGCACAGTCTCGCTAAATTTGAACGGCGATCCGGCGAAATCTGGATCGCCGTTTTGCTTTTAGCGGAGCGCCTGTTCGAGAACGTCGGCCAGCCGCCAGCCCGCTTTCTGCATCTGATCGCGCACGACACGAGCAGACCAATCGTAGTAAGACGGCCCGCTCGCGTTCTTTTTTTCATCCGCAAAACCGGCGGCTACCACGTGGTCTTCTTCCTGCCGGGGGGCAATGTTGCGAAAGGTCAGACGGTCGTGCGCCTCACGGGCAAGCGGCAACATTTCGTTCGCCCAGGTCTCCGCGTAATCCTTTAACGGGATACTCGGCCGGAGCCGCCAGCCTTTCGGTTCGTTGGTGGCAAGTTCGCGGACCAGACCGGCTTTTGCCGCGTTGGTCTTTTCCCGGCGTTCTTCTTTTGGCATATCCTCGGGAAGAACAGGCAGATTCGCCATCACCGTGTCGTTGTCCCAAAAGCCATGGAATTTGGGGGGGCGCTTGTTGGGCTGAGGATCGGTGCCGGGGACCAGGTTCAGGATGACGGTGTTGCCGCCCTGGTCCTCGAGCGCGGCCGGCACTTTGTCGGGGTTCACTGACTGGCCCTGGGCGTCGAAGAACGCCGCGCCCACGTGCAGAGGCTGATGGATATCGCCCAGGTAATGGGCCAAAAGAATCACCGCGACCGTTTTCGTAATCTTGCGCTCGTTTTCTTCGGGATTCGTGCCATTCAGGACCGCGAGACAATACGGAATCATCTGGACAATGTCCCATTGCGAACGGCCGGCTTTGCCATCGCTGTATTTTGCCGCCTCCGAAACCGGTACGTCGGTGTAGTGAAACCAGTGATGAGAGGGGATCGCCGACGTGAGGTCGCGAGTCGGCGGGTTGGCCCGCCAGAAATCGCGCAGCGCAGTATCGATCCGG
This sequence comes from Chthoniobacterales bacterium, assembly GCA_035536995.1. Classification (GTDB taxonomy): domain Bacteria; phylum Verrucomicrobiota; class Verrucomicrobiia; order Chthoniobacterales; family UBA10450; genus AV80. Next base: position 2,268 of record DATLNB010000044.1, read on the forward strand.
GGGTGGGCCGAATAATGAAAGATATTTGGGTCGTCTGCCCCTTTCTTGTCCCAGCCTTTGATCTCATCGGCGATAACCGAAACTTTTTCCAAGGTCATGCCGTCGAGCAGGCGGGCGACCTTGCGGCCGGTTTCGGTTTCGGCGAGGCGTTCGTCGGCAATGGCCCCCACGATTTGATGCCCGATCGGCCCATAACCAAACGCCGTGACAGCCAGAAAAAGCCAAGCAACAAAAAAACCTACACGCACAGAAGAAGTCCCGTAAAGCATTGGATTATTTCTGTTTAAACAATTCAACCCGGCTTACGCGCTCGCCTTTCATGAACACGTTGGAGATCGCGGACAGCGCCTTCACGTCCTGAAGCGGATTCCCGTCCACAATCAGGAGCGTCGCTTCCTTTCCCTTCTCGACCGTGCCAAAACGCGAATCCGCTCGAAGCAGTTTGGCGGCGTTCAAAGTCGCAGCCTGCAGGGCCACCTCGACCGGGATTCCAGCCGCCACCCAAAGTTCGATCTCGTGCTGCACGGTCGGTCCATGAAGGACGAGGAAATTACCGGCATCAGAACCGGTAACGAGCGGGACGCCGGCCCGCCACGCTTTCAGCAAGTTGCGGCTGCCTTGCTCGACGGTCATCGGGAAATGGGTCAGGCCATCGCGTAAGCCTTTCCATTGCTCGGCTGTTGCCGCGCGTTCGGTCCCGGAGATCAGCTCCTTCGGCGTGACCTGCTGCACGAGAGAACGCTGGAGCAGTGAAGTGTCGCCGCGTCCGAAATTCTTGAACCCTTCAGCGACGCTCAGCGTCGGGTCGAGGGCGACGCCTTTCGCCTTCATCTCCGCGATCACTTCGTCCGGGATTTCATCGAGAAAAGAGCCGTGCTCGACGGAATCAGCTCCGAGCCTGGCGGCATCGGCCACATCGGCGGCACTGCCGGTGTGGACGGAAATCGGAAGCCCTTTCGCTTTCGCTTCGCTGGTCACGGCTGCGAGAACATTCACGTCTAGCCGCTGAAAGGGATACCCCGGGACGCCGCTTTCCAGGACCGCTTTAATGGCGTCAATCTTCTGAAGAGCGAGGGCGTCCACCTGCTGGCGCGCTTCCTCCGGGGTTTTAGGTGTGCGGACAAATCCGGCAAGGAACGAGGCGCGCATCGTTTCCGGGACAAACCTGGCGAACTGGGTGCCGTGTCCGCCCTCCGCGGTGAACAACGGCCCGCAGAGGAAAAGTTCGGCGCCCAGCTTTTCGCCGCTGCCGTAAAGCCGGCGCAGCTTTAACATATCGTCGACGGAATCGCCGGCGCTTCGGACCGCGGTCACGCCGCTATACAAATAGGATTGCAGCTCCCGCTCAGCGTTCAGCGGATCGTACGATTTGCTCTGGTCGTCGTAGAAGCCTCCGCTCGCGCCGAGATGGATATGGACGTCGATCAGCCCCGGCAAGACAGTCTTGCCCGCTGCTTCGATCGGCTCGGCCTTCAATGTCTTCGCCTCCGGCGCGGTGCCTTCGTAAATCTCGGCAATCCTACCCTGCTTGATCAGGATCGAGCCGGACTCGATCACGCGGCCGTCGCCGACAAAGATGCGGGCGTTCTGGATCAGCCACGTCCGGCCGCGGCTCATGTCGCGCGCCAGGATTTTGGCTTTGGAAAGGTCTTCGCGGCTCCACGATTGATAAAGGCCGAGGAGGAAAAACGGGGCCAGCGCAGCGAGCACCCAAAGTTTTGCTGTGTGGCGGAGCTTCTCCTCTTTTTCCCAGCGAAAAAGCTTTGTGGCGATGAACATTGCGACCGCCGCGGTGACGAGGAGCGCCACCACGGAGAGCCAGTTTTGCAGGATCGATTCGCCCTTCTGTAAGATACCCGCCACCCCCGTGATGAGGTAGGTCGCGGGGATGAACTGCGTAACAATCTGCAACCAGGCAGGGAAAAATGTGATCGGAAATGTCGCACCGCTCAGGAAAAGCATTCCCATGTAAAGCGGCTGGATCAGGATCAGACTTTCCTGCGACGAGTTGACGACCGCAGCGATGATGAGGCCGATCGATCGAAAGGCGAGACAGCCGATGATCGCGAAGAGAAAGAGGGAGACGAGATTGCCGGGCAACGCCATCCCGAAGAGCCGATTCCCGAGCAGGAGGAGAATGATGAGACTCGGCAGGTAGAGAACGACCCCGGTGGCCATTGACGCGAGCAAAAGCGGAAAGGGACTGATCGGCGTGACCTTGTAACGGCGGAGGACGTTGGCCTCCCGGTCCTCCACTGCGCGCATCCCGGCGCCAAACAAGCCGTTGCCCAGAATGCCGATCGTGACGCACATCGTCATTATGTAAATGACCCGGGACCCTTGTTGGGCATCCATCGAAAAGCCGAAAACGAAAAAGAAGATGAGCGGGAAGAAGTAATTGAAGAAGAGGACCGACCGGTTCCGAAGCGCGAGCTTCAGGTCGATCTTGGTCAGCGCGAGAAAGGCCTTCATGTCGGGATCTCGCCGCCTTCCTCTGTAACCGCCGCCCTGTGGGCGGCGTGTGTGACGTTTGGTGTCCGTTGGCCGGCCGGCGCCTCGCACAGCGAAGCGGCTACAAAAGAGGCAATGGTCGACGCGCCCTGGCTCATTCGCGCAATTTCTTTCCGGTCAGCTCGATGAAAACATCTTCCAGCGTCGGCCGTTTCAAGTGGACGTCATCGAGCTCGATTCCCTGGGCATCGGTCCATTTTACGATCTCGACCAAAGTCCGGGCCGGATGGGCCGAGGTGACACTGATCTGGCGGCCACCCTCGCCGAGGCTGGCGCGAATGGCGTGCGGCCACTCCGGGAGCTCGCCGGTCCAGGGGCGGATCAGCGAAATTTCGATGGCCGCCTGGTTCGCGCTTTTCGCCTGCAACTCCCGGGGCGACCCGCTCGCGATAATCAAACCGTTATCGATGATCGCCACCCGGTCGCAGAGTCGCTCAGCTTCCTCGATGTAGTGCGTCGTCATGACGATCGTCCTATTTTCCGCGCGCAGCTCTTCGATCAGATCGCGAATCTCGAGGCGCACCTGTGGATCGAGGCCGCTCGTGGGCTCGTCGAGAAAGAGCAGCTGTGGATCGTTGATCAAGGCGAGGGCAATCGCCAGCCGCTGTTTCTGCCCGCCGGAAAGCGTAGCATAACCGGCATCCTTTTTTTCCCAGAGCTGAAGACGTTTCAACAAGGCGTCGCCATCGACGTTCCTGGTGTAAAAGGCCCCGAACAGAACGAGGGCTTCGTGCACGGTGAGCTTGTCCGGGAGATTAGTGGCCTGGAGGCAAACGCCGATCCGGTCTTTTAGTCGCTGCTTTTGCCGGTCCGGATCGAAGTCGAGCACTTTTACTTCGCCACCGGTCCGTGGACGCAATCCTTCGAGAATCTCGACGGTGCTTGTTTTCCCGGCGCCGTTCGGTCCGAGGAGCCCGAAGACTTCGCCGGGCCGCACTTCGAAGTCGATACCCTTGACCGCTTCGAAGGCGCCGTAGGATTTTTTCAGGCCGCGCACATAAATGGCGAAGTCGTTTCCGTTGGCCATGGGTTGGGGAACAGGAATAACGAAGCGCCGCAGGCGCGGCTACAATTTTCGCCGGGTGAAACCGCGGATGGCGACGAACAACAACGTGCCCGCCATCACTGCGAGACAGGCGTGGGCGAAGAGCTCTCCATGCCGGACATAAAAGGTAAGCTCCGGCTTTGCCACTACCATCGCCTGTCCGGTGAGCGTTCCTTCGGTAAACTGGCTGCCGTTTTCGTCCACCAGGACCTGCGTGATCTTTCCGAATTCGTTGATGAAACAAGTCACGCCGGTGTTGGCCGCGCGGACCATCGGCAGCCGAGTCTCGACGCAGCGAAAGACGGCGTTGGCCAGATGCTGGCGCGATCCGGCTGAGCGGAGGAACCAGCCGTCATTGGTAACATTGACGAGAAGGTTCGCGCCGGCCTTGACGAATTGCCGCGCCAGATCGCCGATCGTGTCTTCGAAGCAGATCAACGGCGCGGCGATCGCCTTGTCGTTGCTCAGCTTGAAGACGGTGAATTCTTTCCCGAAAGCGAAGTCATCCGGGACCTGATCGCCGACGACGCGCGCGAGGAGGGGAATGGTATGCCGGCCAGGGATGTATTCGCCGAAGGGAACAAGATGGACCTTGCGATAAATCTGGGTGTGCGCCCCCCCTTCAGAGACCAGCAGCGCCGCGTTATATGCCCGGGTTTCATCCTGATCGATCGTGCCGAGGAGCAAATCGGTTTTCGCTGAGGCCGAGAAATCCATGACGAAGCGATAGCTTTGCTCATCCCCAAGAACCGGGCCGGGCATTGCGCTCTCCGGCCAGACGAGCAGGTCGGGGCGAACTGCCGTCTCGAGCGTGGGACGGCTCAGCCGGGTGAACTGGTCGAATGTCTTAGAGGCAAACTCGACGCTGAACTTTTCCTCACGCGGAACATTCGGCTGGACCAGGGCGACGTTGAGCGGCTTGCCATCGCGCTCAATCCGCATGGCATGGACCCCGAATCCCATCACCCCGACGATCCCGGCCATGGTGAGCGTGAGATCGAAGTGCGGACGCATTGGCTTGATCTGCGTCTCGAGAATAAATCGCCGGACCGTCGCGACGAGGATCACGTTGGTAAACGCAACCATGAACGAGAGGCCGGCGACGCCGGTATATTCCGCGCCTTGAATCAGCACCAGGTGGCGATGCAAAGCCGTTCCGAGCATGTTCCAACCCCACCCGGAAAAGACGACGCTGCGGAGCCATTCCTGGCCGACCCACGCGGACGCGAGAAGAAATGCGAGGAGAAGATTGTTGGTGGAGCTGAGCCAGGGCGAGCGGCGCTCCGTTTCCTGTAGCGGCGGTCTATGACCGCCGAAGGTTTCGCCATCGATCGTTTCCCGGCGGTCATAGACCGCCGCTACAGCCGGCTCTGCTTGTTTTTGTGCAAACTTTTCGTTCAGTCTCCGGTTCACGGCATCCAGGCCTTCGACCGGTTTCTCACGCAGAGCGCGCAGCCGCGGTCGAAGCAATCCGCAGAGCCAGCTCCACAAGGCGATATACAGCGCCATGTAGGCGCCGACCAGGAACCAGCCCGGCACGGTGACCGTCTGCAGCCAGGAGAAGACCGTCCAAAAAAATGCGAGCCCTGCGACGTAACCCAGGAGGATGTCGCGGGCCCATCGCCGTTTTGATCGCTCGCCCGAAAACCAGATCGCCGCGAGGAGCGGAGCCAGGGCGGCCCAGCACAACCAATCGTAGTTGAAGGGTGGAAAACACGCGGCGTAGAGAAGTCCGCTCAGAATCGCCGCCAGCCAGGGCCAAAGCCCGAGCACTCTGGTAAAACGCGCCACCGGTGCTTAGCGACGCCGCAACCGCTCCTGCCGTTCGCGGTCGCGTTTCCGGCTTGGGTTCACCGCGTCCGCGAGATCCTTGGAGAATGCGGGGTTCACCCGGAAGGAAGCTTTCTGGACGTCTTCCATCAAACGAATGTTGACCTTGTTCGAGAGGACGTAGTCCAGCTCGATCAAGCCGCAAAGGCTGTCGAGGAACTCGCCGGTTTCCATTTCCTCGATCCGCTCGACGAGCAGTTTGCCGAAGAGCGGGGTGCCGGAGAGTCCGATCTTCTTGAGGATCGTGATTTCGCCGCCATCGAGTTTGATTTCACGGCTCATCGGGGAAAACGTTGCTTGGCTTGGCGAAGATGTCGAGGCTTATCCGCGGGCCCGTTCCTGCGCGTCGGAGCGCAACCATTCCCACAGCTCCCGCAAACGTGCGCCGACCTTTTGTTTGATCGCGCCGAGCTCGGCTGCACTGAAACCTGAGCCGGCCGGGCGTTGCTCTCCGAAAAGGTAATATTTGATTTTAGGCTCGGTCCCAGAGCCGCGAACCGCGATCCGGGTCCGATCTTCCAGTTCGAAGATCAACATTTTTTCCTTCGGAATTTCGTCGCCTTCCACGTCGCGGAACGTCTGCGTTTCAAAATTCTTCAGGCCCACGACTTTCGATCCCAACATTTCGCCCGGCGGGTGGGCGACGTACGACGCGAGGAGGCGCTTGATTGTCTCTGCTCCTTCCGCGCCCTCGAAGGTGAGAGCGCCGTTGTATTCTTCAAAATAACCGAACTCCGCAAAAATTTGGTCGAGAAGCGCGGCGACAGTCAGCTCTTTCGATTTCGCGTAGGCGGCCACCTCGCAGAACATGATCGCCGCGCCGTTGCCGTCCTTATCCCGGACGAAATCCCCGCCGCTGTAGCCGTAGCTCTCTTCGCCGCCAAAGACATAAAGCGAGGAGTGTTTCAGCCGCAGCTCTCGCGTCCTCTCCTCGGGCAGGACGACGTAATTTTCCCGAAGCTCTTCGGGAATACCGAGTTGATATTTTGCGAGCTTGGCGCCGATGTACTTGAAACCAGTCAGCGTCTCGACGCAGCGCAGCCCATATTTCTCAGCGATCGCTTTTTGGAGATCCGTCGTGACGAATGTCTTGATGATCACCGCGCGCGACGCGTTTTCGGCGTTGAGGACGCCGCGGTCAAACAGTGTCTTGATCCGGTAATAAGCGAGGAGCGACCCGATCTGGTTGCCAGTGAGGAGCTTCATCTCGTCGCCTTCCCCGGCGCGAACCGCGACGCCCATTCGGTCGCAGTCAGGATCGGTCGCAACGACAAGATCGGCGCCAATTTCCTGGGCGAGCTCTACGCCGAGCTTCAAAGCCGCTGCGTTCTCCGGGTTCGGCGAGGCAACGGTCGGGAAATTTCCATCAAAGCGGTCCTGCTCCTCTACGATCGAGAAGGCGAACCCGAGCCGCTCCAGCATCGGTTTAATAATGACGCTGCCGGTTCCATGGAGCGGCGTGAAAACGATCTTCAAATCCTTAGCCTCGCGGACCAGCTCCCGGTTCAGGATCAAGGTCTCGAGCCGGTCCATGTATGTGTTGTCGACTTCCTCTCCGAGTATTTGCACGGCACCTTGATCGACTTCCGCGCGGGGGCTGTAGGTCTCGCCCTCGATGCCGCTGACCTTTGCGATGATCGCGCTGGCCTGCGGCTCGATCACCTGCGCGCCGTCGCTGAAGTAGGCTTTAAATCCGTTGTCGTGGGGCGGGTTGTGGCTGGCGGTGATGACGATCCCCGCGCTTGCTCCGAGAAAGCGAACCGCGAACGACAACTGCGGAGTCGATCTCGGCCCTTCGAAAACCGCCGCATCGCATCCGTTCTCGGCCGCTGTTCTCGCGACCAGCTCGGCGAATTGCTTCGAGTAATGGCGGGTGTCGCAGGCGATGACGATCTTCGGTTTGCCGCCCATCTTTTGCTCCGCACGCCAGGCTTGCAGATAGGCCACAAGGCCCTGCGTGGCGCGGCTCACATTGTAAAAATTCATCGCGTTCGTTCCCACGCACGGGAACTCCGGCGGCTCGTTCTCGCCAGCCGTCCCTCGCTCGGCGTTGGTCACGATTTTCCCGATTGTGCGCCCGCGCAGCCCACCCGTGCCGAAGGCGAGCGTCCGAAAGAAGCGGTCGTTCAGTTCCGCCCATTCGCCGGCCTGCACGAGTTCGGTCAACGTCTGCTCGTAGGGCGGCAACGGCGCACTGCGCAGCAGCGCGAAAATATTTTGTGCGCTCGAGTTGAGCAGATCTCCCGCCTCCACCGCGCGGTTGATGATCTCCTCGAGAGCGTCATTTTCGACGGACATGCCAGCCACTGTTCCGGCGTTGACGGCAGTTGCAAGAAATGCGTTTCACCGAACAGGCTTGCAGTCTTTCCGCGAATCTTTCACGCTCCGCCCCGGGTTATGAAGAGGCTTCTCCCCTATGATTGAGTGGTGGAACACACTCCTGATTGAGCGGCAGATCTTCTACGCGATCGGCATCGTCTCGCTGGGGATTCTCCTGATCCAAATCCTGCTGGCAGTCGTCGGACTTGACGGGCATCACGATGCCGATCTTTCCGGGCACGGCGAGCACGACTCCGGGATCGGCTTGATAACAGTGCGGACCGTCACCGCCTTTTTTGTGGGGTTCGGATGGACCGGTGCCATCATGCTCAACAACGGCTACTCAGTCCTGGCCGCAATTCTCGCCGGCAGCGCCGCGGGCACCGCCTTTCTTTTGGGGACCTGGTTTCTAATTCGCAATTTGCTCCGGCTGCAAAGCAGCGGCGGCAATGTCGATTACAACAATGCCATCGGGGTCGTAGGAACGGTTTACACGACAATCCCAGCCGCCGAGGCCGGCGGAGGACAACTCGAGCTGCTGATTCAAGGCCGCCTCATGATGGCCGAGGCCTACACGAAAGCCACGTGGAACTTGAAGCCGAACAGTAAGGCAAAGGTCGTCGCCTTGATCGGCCGGAGCACTTTGCTGGTCGAACCGCTCACGAATCCACCCGATGCCTGATTCCACTAACCTCTCCTCTAACATGGATATCCTCGTCCTCGCCGGCGCCGCCTTCGTTATCATTTTCGGCACGCTTATCGCATTCGCCTCACGCTACAAAAAATGTCCATCCGACCGCATCCTGGTTGTTTATGGCAAGGTGCGGAGCGGGCAATCGGCGCACTGCCTTCACGGCGGTGCCGCCTTCATCTGGCCGATCATCCAGGACTACCAATTTCTCGACCTCACGCCGATGCCGATCGAGATCAATCTTCAGGGAGCGCTTTCGAAACAAAACATTCGCGTCAACACGCCCTCCACCTTCACGGTCGGCGTGGCCACCGAGCCAGGGGTCATGGAGAACGCGGCGGAACGTGTGCTCGGTCTTCAGCTCCCGGAGATTAAGGAACTCGCCAAGGACATTATCTTCGGACAAATGCGCGTCGTCATTGCGACGATGAACATCGAGGAGATCAACTCCGATCGCGATAAACTCATCGCCAATATCGCCAACGGCGTCGAGGTCGAGCTCAAGAAAGTGGGGCTGCGCCTGATCAACGTAAACATCCAGGACGTCACCGATGCTTCGGGTTACATCGACGCGCTCGGGCAGGAAGCAGCCTCGAAAGCAATTAACGAAGCGCGAGTCAAGGTCGCGGAAGCAGACCGCACCGGCCAGATCGGTGCGTCGGAAGCGCAGCGGGACCAGCGTATTCGGGTGGCGAACGCAAACGCCGAAGCAACCAAGGGTGAGAACCTGGCTCTGGTGGAAATCGCCAATTCCAATGCCGGCCGGCGCACCAACGAAGCGGAAGCGGAGCGGATCGCGAGTGCCGCCGAAAAGGTCGCGCACGCGCGCGCGTTGGAGGAATCCTACACCTCGGAGCAGAAGGCGGAAACGCAACGCGCCGAACGCGACAAGGCCACGCAGTACGCGAACATTGTCGTACCCGCGGAGATCGCCCGGAATCGCGTCATCGTCGAAGCCGAAGCGCAAGCGGAACAGACTCGCCGGCTGAGGCAAGGCGAGGCCGATGGCCAGCGCGCGGTCAAGCAGGCGGAAGCGGACGGCCTTCTCTTTGTGAAACGGGCTGAGGCTGAAGGTCTCAAGGTGCGTTTGCTGGCCGAAGCGGATGGCACCGAGTCCATCCTCACCAAGAAAGCGGCTGGGTTCCGCGATTTGATCGAAACCTGCGGCGGGGCCGCGGGCGCGCAGAACATGCTGATTACCGAGCAACTGCCGGATATCGTCCGCGAACAGGCGAACGCGATTTCCAATCTGAAGATCGACAAGGTGACCGTATGGGATGGCGGGAGGAATGCCGACGGCAAGACCGCCACCGCTGACTATCTATCGGGCATGATCAGCGCGTTGCCGCCCCTGCACGAACTGGCGCGCAATGCCGGTCTCGATCTTCCTGCTTATCTCGGCAAACTGCAGCGCGAAGCGGAGAAGTTTCAGCCGTCCACGCCTCATGAACCGGGCGCTCCAAAAGCGAAGCGGGAGAGTCCCGCGTCGGAAAAGCCGCAGACCTGAACGCGCGTTGCGCGTGAGGAGGCGAACCGCAGATAAAAACGGGTTGCCGATGGGCTCTTCGCGGGCTTAGTGCTTCGGCTGACGCGCATCGTTGCGAATGAACATCCACGAGTACCAGGCCAAGGAGCTGCTGCAAAAATTCGGAGTCGCTACGCCGCCCGGTAAAGCGGCGCGAAGCCCCGCGGAGGCGGAGCGCGCGGCCAAAGATTTGGGCGGCGGTGAATTGGTGGTCAAAGCTCAGATTCACGCCGGCGGACGAGGGAAAGGGACTTTTACCAACGGCTTCAAAGGTGGCGTGCACCTGTGCAAATCCCCTGATGAAGTGCGCGAGATCGCGGCGAAGATGCTCGGGCAAACGCTCGTTACGCACCAGACCGGCCCGGATGGAAAAGTCGTAAACACGGTGCTGGTGGCGAAGTCGGTGAACATCGCCCGCGAAATTTATTTCGCGATCCTCGTCGACCGCGCCACCGCCGGTCCGCTGATCGTCGCGAGCACGGAAGGTGGCGTCGAGATCGAAACCGTCGCGGAGAAGACGCCGGAGAAGATTATCCGAGAACCGGTTCAGCCATTGGCCGGACTGCGGCCGTTCCAGGCGCGAAAGTTGGCGAAGCAGGTCGGGTTCGAGCCCACCCAGATCAAGGCCGCCTCACAACTGTTCGACGGACTCTATCGGACGTTCGTTGGCCTGGATTGCTCGATGGTCGAGGTGAATCCGCTCGTCCTCACAGACACCGGTGAAGTCCTGGCGCTCGATGCGAAGTTCAACTTTGACGACAACGCGCTCTACCGCCACCCCGAGGTGGCCGCCTTGCGGGACATCAGCGAAGAGGATTCGCGTGAAGTCGAAGCGTCGAAGCACGATCTCAACTACATCGGGCTCGACGGAAACATTGCCTGCCTGGTCAACGGCGCCGGCCTTGCCATGGCCACGATGGACATTATCAAGTTCTACGGCGGCAGTCCGGCCAACTTCCTCGATGTCGGCGGGAGCGCGACCGAAGAGCAGGTCACGGAAGCGTTCAAGATTCTGGTGGGGGACAAACGGGTCGAGGCGATCCTGGTCAATATCTTCGGCGGAATCGCAAAATGCGATGTGATCGCGCAGGGAATCATTGCCGCGGCGAAAGCCGTGGGTCTTACCGTTCCTCTCATTGTGAGACTGGAAGGAACCAACGTCGACGAAGGCAAATGGTTACTGAAAGACAGCGGACTGACCTTGATCACGGCCGATGATCTCGGCGACGCAGCAGAGAAAGCCGTCGCGGCGGCGACCGGAAATCCCAAATCCCAAAACCCAAATCCCAGGTAATATTCAAACTCAAATATTCAAACCCAGCATGGACGATGGTTCCCCCAAACCGCGCGATCTGGAACAAAGAACGTTCCTCTTCGCGCAATCTGTTCGGCGGTTCGCCAAGACGTTGCCACGTACCGTGGGCAATGCAGAAGACGTTCGACAATTAATTCGGGCCTCGGGTTCCGTCGCCGCCAATTGGATCGAAGCAGATGAGGCGCTCAGCAAAAAAGACTTTCTCGTTCGAGCGAAGATTTGCCGTAAAGAGGCGAAGGAAAGCCGGCTGTTCCTACGGCTCATAGAAGCCGGAGCATCAAACCTCAAGAGCCGAGAGGCGCTCGCTCGAGAAGCCTACGAATTGACCCTGATTTTTTCGGCGATCATCTCAAAGAGCGGCGGATCATGAATTCTTTTTGGAATTTTGGAATATTGAAATTTTACCTGGGATTTGGGATTTGGGATTTTGCCTTCAATGAAAGCCACTAACATCGCCTTCACCGGCATCCCCGTTACCGACATGAAACGCGCCCGGGCCTTTTACGAAGGCGCGCTCGGGCTGAAACCGGCGGGCGAATATGCCGAGGGCGTATGGATCGAATACGAGGTCGGCGCGAGCACGATCGCGATCGGCAGCGTGGGCGATCAATGGAAGCCGTCACCGGACGGGACGAGCGTCGCGATTGAAGTGGAAGACTTCGCTGCGGCGATAAAGGACTTGAAAGCCGCGAACGTGACCTTCGCCGCGGAAAACATTGAGAGCCCGGTCTGCTGGATGGCCGTGGTGCAGGACCCGGACGGCAACAAAATTATCATCCACAAGCTCAAGGGTGGGTCGGAGTCATGATCAAAGAGTTCGCGTTCATCGGCATTCCAGTAACCGACCTGCCTCGGGCACGGCGCTTTTATGAAGACGTTCTCGGACTGAAACCGAGTTCCGAAGTCGTACGGAACAATATTGAGTACGATGTCGGGGAGGGCACGTTGATGATCGCGGATTACGGCGAGCGCTGGCGGCCTGCGGCCGGCGGGACCATAGCCGCGTTCGAGGTCGATGACGTCGATGCGATGACAGCGCGGGTGAAGGCGAGCGGCGCCGCAATTCAAATGGAACCAGCCGATTCTCCAGTGTGCCGCTTCAGCATGGTATTCGATCCTGATGGGAACACCCTGATACTGCATAAGCGAAAGCAGGAATGAAGTTTTTGTATGTCGGTTCTTGTTGATAAAAATACTCGCCTGGTAGTCCAGGGCATCACCGGCAGCGCCGGCGGCTTTCACGCGCGGCAATGCATGGAGTACGGCACGAACGTTGTCGCCGGCGTCACGCCCGGGAAGGGCGGCCAGATGTTCGACGACAAAGTGCCGGTGTTCGACACGGTCTGGGAGGCGCGGCAGCAAACCGGTTGCAACGTCTCGGTGATCTTCGTCCCGGCCGCGGGCGCCGCAGACGGAATCCTGGAAGCGGTCGATGCAGGCGTTGAGCTTGTCATTTGCATCACGGAAGGCATTCCGGTGATGGACATGATGCGGGTGAAAGCGGAGATGGCAGGTAAAGCGAGCCGCCTGATCGGGCCGAACTGCCCGGGAATCATCACGCCGGGCGCGTGCAAGATCGGGATCATGCCTGGTTACATCCACAAGCCCGGGAAAGTAGGCGTGATCTCGCGCTCGGGGACTCTGACGTACGAGGCGGTCTGGCAGCTCACTTCGCGCGGCTACGGCCAATCGACTTGTATCGGGATTGGGGGCGACCCCATTAACGGGATGTCGCACCTCGATGCGGTGAAATTGTTTAATGATGATCCGGAGACCGATTCGATGATCCTGATCGGCGAGATTGGCGGCTCCGCGGAAGAGGAAGCGGCCGACTGGATCAAGGCGAACTGCCAGAAACCAGTGGCCGCGTTCATCGCCGGCGCGACTGCGCCACCGGGACGCCGGATGGGCCACGCCGGCGCTATTGTCTCGGGCGGGAAGGGGACGGCGTCCGGAAAAATTGAAGCACTCAAGGCCGCGGGCATAGCGGTAGCCGAAACACCAGCGACAATGGCCGACACTTTAATTTCAAGGATGAAAGGCTGAGATGGCAGTTTCGCGCGGACTCGAAGGCATAATCGCCAACTCCACCAGCCTGAGCGACGTGCTGGGCGAGAAGGGGCAGCTCGTCTATTGCGGCTACGACATCAATGAGCTGGTCGGCAAGGTGACCTACAAGGAGGTCATCTATCTTCTCTGGCACAAGAAACTGCCGAACCGGCAGGAATTGGAAACCTTTTTGCAGGAACTCCGGAGCGAGCGGCAATTGCCCGAACCGGTCGTGGATTTCCTGAAGTCGGTTCCGAAAGACGCGAACCCGATGGATGTGATGCGGACCGCCATCTCGATGCTTGGGCTCTACGATCCGGACATCGGCAAGGAAGCGACGCCCGAGATCAATCGACGGCGTGCGACGTCGATCACCGCGAAGATCGGCGTGATCGCGGCCTATTTTCATCGGGCGCGGAACGGCAAGTCCCTCCCGCCGGTGCGGGAAGATCTCACCGAAGCGGAGCATTTCCTTTATTTGATGTGTGGCGAGCCGCAATCGAAGGAAGCCAGCGATACGCTCGACGTCGCCTTCATCCTTCACGCCGACCACGGCATGAACGCGTCGACCTTCAGCGCCCGCGTAACCATCTCGACCCTCTCGGATTTCTACTCTGCAATCACGGCCGCAATCGGGACCTTGAAAGGGCCCTTGCACGGAGGTGCGAACGAAGGCGTCATCCAGATGCTGGAACAGATTGGAGACGAAGCCGAGGTGGACGCTTACGTTGAGAAACAGCTGGCCGAGAAGAAAAAGATCATGGGAATCGGCCACCGGGTTTACAAAACCCTTGATCCGCGGGCTCCACACCTGCGGGGGATGGCGGTGAAACTGAGCGAGAAACTGGGCGAACCGAAATGGATCCGGATGTCGGAACGGATCGCCGAGTTGATGAAGGAAAAGAAGAACCTGAACGCGAACGTCGATTTTTATTCGGCGACCGTTTATTACTCGTTAGGCATACCGACCGATCTGTTCACGCCGATTTTCGCGATAGCCCGCTGCTCCGGCTGGTGCGCGCAGGTGCTCGAGCAACTGGAAGACAACCGGCTGTATCGTCCCCTGAGCGAATACGTCGGCGAGCCGGCGGGCAAGAAGGTCGTGCCGCTCGACGAGCGGCCGTAAGCTCGGCTCGACATTTTTCGCGCGGCCGTTAACCTCGGCCTCGAATGAAAAGACTGGCGATGCTCCTTTGTGTCATCTCCGCGTTCTCTCTGCTCGCGCAGACCGGGACGCTCGAGGTGGGAGCGGATCCGAAGCTCCACGGGGCGGCTCCGACCAATTACCAGGAGATCATCACCAATTGGTTGCAAACCGTGCTGGTCGATCCTGCCAGCGCCCAAATCGAATGGATAAGCGGGCCGAAGCCGGGCACCATGCCCGAAAAGAAGGGCGGGGACCCGCTCTTCGGGTATTTGGTGGAGTTTAAGCTGAATTCTCGGAATCGTTTCGGGGCTTACACCGGAATGCAAAAGAAGACCGTCCTGATCCACGGTGGTCAGGTCGTCAAAACGAAAGGTTTTCGGTTCGGTTTCTAGATGAGACTTGCTCGACATGCGCGGAGCCGCGGTGAAGGCGGCGTCGCTCTTTGGATCATCGTGGCAGCTCTCCTCGGGGGAGCGGCCTGGTTCCTTTATTCCGCCCGCCGCGACGCCGAGAATAATACTCGCGCCTTTGCCAGGGAGGTGGTGCAGCGAGTTGTCGTGAATTACGACGACAAATATCTTAATTATCACCTCACCCCCGAAGCCCTGGCGAAGTATCAGCCAGGCTATCGTGAGCGGATGCTTCAGTATTTACGCGGCTTTGGGCCGGTGACACAACCCGTCCCAATTACCGGCGATGTCAGCTTCAACTCCTATTTTTTCGACCCCGTCGGGATCTTCAAGGCGGTTCTGGTTTATCCAACCATGACCGCGACGCTCGAACTTACCATCACCCGCGGAATGACTCGCTGGCAGGTCAACGACATCGATCTGAGGTGGAATCCGCCGGCGGCGCCAACGCCGACGCCGAGCCCGGTGCTGGCCGCGCCTACTCCCACACCGTCGCCAACTCCGGAGCAGAAGGCCCCAAGGCGAAAGCGAAGATAAGCTTCGACAAGCGCCTCAGCCGAGAAGGCGATCGAACGAATCGAGGCAGAGCTGCGACCAGGTTTCGAGGCTGTCCCGACGCGCCAAGAGCTCTTCTTTATTCAGGAATGCGACGTTGGTAATCATCGCCTCACGTTTTTGCACCTTCGGCTCGGCCAGGCGAAAAACATGAACGATGCCGAGGTGGACCCGGCCAACCTCAGTCGTGTCGTCGTTCAGAAGGGCCACGATCCGGTCCTCGAACGCGGATTCAATGGCGATCTCCTCGTTCACTTCGCGCTCTACGCCCGCCCGATACGCCTGTTCGTCCCACGCGAATAGCGATTCGTCCGTGTCGTTCATGTGTCCGCCGATTCCGATCGAGCCTTTCGCGACCAGCCGCTGCTCGCCTGCTTTTTTCCCGCGCACATAATGGAGGACGGTGTCGCCGTACGCGATCAACGCGTAGGGAATGATCTGCTTGTGAGCAGGATCGTTTTCGGCCTGCGCGCGCGGGAGAAAAAAATTGTTCCCGCGGGAAAGGAGCGGGCCAAGATATTTATCCGTCTCGAAATTGAGCCCATGAAAACTGCCGAGCTCGTCGAAGAGGCTTCGCCGGACGACCAAAACGTTCTCGTCCGGCTGGGCCACTTAAAAGGAGTAGGTGGCGCCGAGCTGCGGGCCGAGCAGGTTCACGCTCGGATTTGGATCGGTCTGCCCGCCGTTCGAGTAATGCTGGTAAAGAATTCCCGCGCTGAGTTTCCAATGGTCGTTTACCCGATAGGACACGCCGGTAGCGGTGAGAATGTTGAAGGTGAAATCCTGGCCTTGCGCCCCATACACATCAGCGTGGCTGTCGAGCCAGCCGAGGCCGACGCCGCCTGAAACGTAGGGAACAAAACGAGCGCCGGGCTTGGCAAAATTATACCGGAAACCGACCGAGATTCCGTAGTAAAACGTTTCCGGCCCCCGAAGGATCGGTTGGACCATGAAGAGGGCATAGATCTGGTTGTAGCCCTGGAGCCAGCCGTCGCGCTCATTAACCCCCCAGCGCCAGCGGGCGGTAAAGAACTGCGAGGCGACTTCATAGCTGTTGGGATTGCCGATGATGCCCGCCATGTAGGCTGTCTCGCTGGCGATCTCGAAGTTCGGCGCGTCAATGGTATTGCTGCTAGACTCAAACCGGGTCGAAATTCGATCGCTGGCCTGGACAAGGGCCGGCCCCAGGGAACCGAGGAACAAAGCCAGAATCAGAATTCGAAGAATTTTCATCAAAGAGCGGCAACGATATTGCGGGTGCGTTGAATTGCAATTTTCAGGCCGTCTGGCAGCCTTGCCGGATGAAGATTTTAGCCGGTGCGGTGATGTTCACGCTGGCGACGGTGGCGGCCCCCGCTGCCGAGGAGCCCGCCAGGACACTACCCCCAATCGCGGTCGATTTATGGAAGGCGAGCGGGGGCGATAACTGGAGCAAGATCAGGCAGATCGAATTTACCTTCGTCGTCGAACAGGATGGGAAGCAGATCTTCGCGGCCCAACATCACTGGGACGTCGCTGCCGGAACGGATAGGGTGAAGTGGAAGGACAAACAAGGGCAGGACCATGACGTCACCGCGACCCTTTCGAAACCGGTGCAGGCGGGCGAGGAAAAGGACGCTTACGCCCGGTGGGTGAACGATTCTTATTGGCTCCTCGCGCCTCTGAAACTCCAGGACCCGGGGGTAAAAGTCGAAGCCGGGGGCCCGAAAGACCTCAATGGAACCACCCTTGAAACGATCAATCTCAGCTTCGACAAGGTGGGATTAACGCCGACGGACCGTTACGTGTTTTACATCGACCCGCAGACCAGGCTCCCCCGGGCGTGGGATTATATTCCGCAGAGTGGGACCGGGTTGCAGGCGACCTGGGAAAAGTTTCAGAATTTCGGGGGCGTGAATCTGGCGACGGAACATCATTTCAATAACAAGACGATCCGGCTGACGGACGTGAAGGTGACTACTGCAGAGTAGGCACCCAGCAGATCAGACATCGCTCGTTACTCGATCGGCGGTTTGTAAACTGCCGCTCCTTGAAGGCTCGACGAACGCCGCCAGGTCAGGAGGCAAGTCGCTCACCCAGCGGCCTTCATCGGCGATCTCGAGCGTGGCGGAATGGAGCCCGTGGCGAGGAAGCAGAAGATTTCGTTGGAGCCGGGGCGTCCAGCCAGTCTCGATAAATTCGAGATAAAGGCGCTCGTCTCGGCCGTAAATTTTGTCGCCGCCGATTGGGTGACCTAACGAGGACAGATGAACCCGAATTTGATGGGTCCGGCCCGTCTTCGGGACCGCGCGAACGATTGCGAAGCGCTCGCCGTCGTTTGCGTGAAACCGCTGTGCGACCTCGAAATCCGTTCGAGCCGGCGCACCGGCCGGATGAATCTGTTGCTTTAACCAAACAAGCGATGGTCCATGCGCGCCCTGGCGGACGAGCGGGGAATCAACCGTGGTCGCCTGCCACTCCGGCCAGCCATGGACGACTGCGAGATATTCCTTGGCGATCCGTTGTTTCTGCATGAGGAGGCCCAACCGTCGCGCTGCGACCGCATTCTTCGCCACGAGGACCAATCCGCTCGTCTCGCGGTCGAGCCGGTTTACGATAGAAACCTGGCCGCCATTGGCGATCTCGAAGGCGAGGAGCTGCTTGAGCTCGCCCCACAGCGTTCTCAGGTGCCCCGGCTTGCTCGGATGCACAAGCAGAAACGGAGGCTTGTCCACGACGATCAAATCATCTGTCTCGCCAACGATACGGAAGCTCGGCCGGCTATTTGCGCCGCTTCCTTCGCTGGCTGATAAGACTGGCTTGATCTCGCTCCGCAATGTCACCCGCGAATATAAGAGCGGCGAGCGAACGCTGCACGCCCTGGATGGAATCTCGCTGGCCATCCCTCGGAACGATTTCATCGCGATCTCGGGACCAAGTGGCTGCGGAAAAAGCACGTTGATTCATCTGATGGCAGGCTTGGATAAACCGACGATGGGCGAAATTTTCGTCGATGGACTGGCCTTGCATCAGGCTGACGACGCGGCCCTGACCCAATTCCGGCGGCGTCAGGTGGGCCTGGTGTTTCAGTTCTTCAACCTCATGCCCACGATGAACGTAACGGAGAACATCATGCTCCCACTCATGCTTCAGGGCGTTTCAGCCGAAGAGAGCCACAGCCGCGCCGACGAGCTGATCGGTATGGTAGGGCTGCGGGAGAGGGCCGCCCATTTCGTCCACCAATTGAGCGGGGGCGAACAGCAGCGAACGGCGATTGCCCGTGCCCTGATCCATGGGCCGGCCCTGGTCATCGCCGACGAGCCGACAGGAAATCTAGATTCGCGCGCAGCCGCCTCGGTGATGGATTTATTGAGGACAATTGGCGGCGAAGGGCGGACGACTTTGATCGTGGTAACGCATAGCGATGAAGTCGCACGGGCCGCCTCGCGCCGGGTTGAGATGCGCGATGGGAAGATCGTGGCGGATTCGGGTTCCGCGTCCTGAGCGAAAGCCGGGAAGCCGAGCACGATCACGATTACGTTTAGGGGCACTTGACCTCCCGCGGAAAACCGCGTTACCTAAACGCCCAGCCTCGACCACGGAGCCGCTACCTTGGAACTGAAAGACATCAAAGCCGTCATCGACCTGATGAGGAAGAACGACCTCTCGGTCTTCGAAATGGAGAAGGACGGCTTCCGGCTCAAACTGCAAAAAGGATCTGGAGAGCAGCCCGTTTTCACAGCTCCGGTGCCGGCGCCTGCGGCCCCTTCAGCCGCGGCCTCCACGGCCCCTGCCACGAGCGAAGCGCCTTCGCAGGAAGAGAAAGGCGTGGCCTTAAAAGAGATTGTCTCCCCGATGGTTGGCACATTTTACCGCGCCAGCTCGCCGGAGTCGCCGGCGTTCGCCGACGTCGGGAAGGCCGTGACCGAAGAGACGGTCGTCTGCATCATCGAGGCGATGAAAGTCATGAACGAGATTAAAGCCGAGGTGAAAGGCGTAATCGCGGAAGTGGTCGCTGAGAACGGAAAGCCGGTCCAGTTCGGCCAGGTTTTGTTCCGGGTTAAATAGCGTTGAGAGTTGCAAGTTCAGGTTGAGGGCCGCCGTGATCGCAACCGCCGTAATTGTTCTGCGAGCCCAATCTCTCCCGACTCTCAGCTAGAGACTTTCAACTGATGTTCGAGAAGGTCTTAATCGCGAACCGGGGGGAGATCGCGCTCCGCATCATTCGGGCCTGCAAGGAGCTCGGTATCCGCACCCTTGCGGTCTATTCCGAAGCGGACGTCGATTCGCTCCACGTCCAGCTGGCCGACGAGGCGATTTGTATTGGCGCGCCCCCCAGCAGCGAAAGCTATCTGAAAATCGACCGGATCATGAGTGCCGCGGAAGTCGGGGACGTGGACGCAATCCATCCCGGATACGGTTTTCTGTCGGAGAATGCGCACTTCGCCGAGGTCTGCGAAAGCTGCAAAATCAAGTTCATCGGTCCTCCCGCCAGTGCGATGCACGCGATGGGTGACAAAAACTCCGCCCGCGCCTGTGCCCGGAAAGCCGGGGTCTCAGTGACGCCGGGTAGCGACGGCATTGTGGAGAACGAAGCTGAGGCCCTGAAGGTGGCGCGGAAGATTGGCTTCCCGGTCATGATCAAGGCCGTCGCGGGCGGTGGGGGACGCGGCATGCGGACCGCGCACAACGAGGCTAGCCTGGGCCCGGCTTTCCACGCCGCGGGCAGCGAAGCTGAGAAAGCGTTCGGGAACGGCGCGCTTTATATTGAGAAACTGATCATCAATCCGCACCACATCGAATTTCAAGTGGTGGCCGATCAACACGGACACACCGTGCACTTGGGCGAGCGTGATTGCTCCATTCAACGCCGGAACCAGAAGGTGATCGAGGAATGTCCCTCGCCCCTGATCTCAGCCGGGTTGCGCAAGAAGATGGGCCACGCTGCGGTCAAACTGGCGGAAGCGGTGAATTACCAGAATGCCGGCACGATGGAGTTCCTCGTGGACAACGAGGGCCACTATTACTTCATTGAGATGAACACGCGCATCCAGGTCGAACACACGATCACCGAGGAAGTTTACGGATGCGACCTGGTGAAGGAACAGATCCTGATTGCGGCCGGCGAACGGTTGTCGCCACACGTAGCGAATGCCCAGCCTCGCCTCCACGCGATCCAATGCCGGATCAATGCCGAAGATCCGGAGCGCAACTTCCAGCCATCGCCCGGGCGGATTGCTTTCTACTACGCACCCGGCGGCCGGGGCGTCCGGGTCGATTCACATGCCTACACGGGCTATGTCGTGCCGCCCTATTACGATTCGATGATAGCAAAGCTGATCACGATCGGAGCGACGCGCGCTTCCGCTATCGCGCGAATGCGGCGCGCACTGGACGAGTACTACATTACCGGAATCAAAACCACCGTTCCTTTCCATAGCGCGATCATGCGGAACGCCGATTTCCGGAACGGCAAATACGATACCGGCTTCGTGGAGCGCGTGATGAGCTCCGATGATTTCGAGATCAAAGCGATGCCGGCCCGGCTCCACGAGTAGGCTGTCAATTGAGCCCGGCCGATCTTAGCCGCTGCCGGCTCTACGCCATCCTCGACCTTGGTTATGTCGAACTCGAACAGGCCGCCTCCGTCACCGAGAAGTTGCTCACTGGCGGAGCGGACGTGGTCCAACTCCGCGCCAAGGACCGGGCGGGCTCCGAAATATCGCAGCTGGCGCGCGGTCTCACCCAGATCACGCGGCCACGTAATGTTCCGTTGATTATCAACGATCACGCAGAGGTGGCGCGCGACGTCGGCGCGGACGGCGTCCATGTCGGACAGGATGATATGTCGGTTGAGGAAGCACGCGCCATCGTCGGATCGAACCGCGTGGTCGGAAAATCGACGCACAGTCTCGATCAGGCCGTCCGTGCTTTTCACGAAGGCGCCGATTACATTGGCTTTGGCCCGATCTTCGCCACTCCGACCAAGCCCGAGTACCAGCCGGTCGGACTTGATGAGATCGAACGGGTCCACGAAGCCGTCCAGATTCCTATCTTCTGTATCGGTGGCATCAAGCTGGACAATTTGCCGAAAGTGATCGAAGCAGGGGCGCGCCGCGTCGTTATCGTGTCCGGTCTATTGCAGGCAAGCGACATCGTGGGATACGGGCGCGCTGTGCAGGATCTGCTCCAGCGAAATTCTAAAATCGAAAATCAGCAATAACCTATGTCCGTTCTCATCGTTGGTTCCATCGCACTCGACACGGTAAAAACGCCGGTAGAAGAACATGCCGATTTGCTGGGCGGTTCGGCTTCGTATGCAGCCCTCGGGGCAAGCTTCTTTTCCCCAGTGAATCTGGTGGGCATCGTCGGCGACGATTTCCCCGCTTCCGAGTTCGATTTTTGGAAGTCCCGAAAGATCGACGCGGCAGGCGTGCAACGGGTCGCGGGAAAAACGTTTCGGTGGTCGGGCGAGTACGCCTGGGACATGAACACCCGCGAGACGCGTTCTGTGGCATTGAATGTCTTCGAACATTTCCGGCCCGAGTTGCCGGAAAGATATCGTGAGACCGACTTTGTCCTGCTGGCCAATATCGCGCCCGCCCTCCAATCCCACGTTCTCGACCAGATGAAACAACCGCGCTTCGTCGTTGCGGACACGATGGACCTCTGGATTGAGACCACGCGGGCCGATCTCGACGCACTTCTACCCCGGGTTGACCTGTTGATTCTAAACGACAGCGAAGCGCGCGAGCTGACGAAGGAAACGAGCTTGATCAAGGCGGGCCGCAAAATCCGGAAGGCCGGCCCGAAATACGTTGCGATCAAAAAGGGGGAGCACGGCGCGCTTCTCTTTGGCGAGGAGGAGTTCTTCAGTTGCGGTGCGTATCCGCTCGAGGATATCCACGATCCGACTGGCGCCGGTGATACCTTCGCCGGAGGCATGGCCGGATATCTCGCCACCACGCCTGGCAGGCCGGATTTCGCGAGCCTTCGTCGCGCCGTGATCTACGGCAGTGTCCTGGCGAGCTTCAACGTCGAAGCGTTCAGTCTCGAACGGCTGCGGACTCTGACGATGGAAGAAATCCGCGGCCGCTACGCGCTCTTCAAAGCGATGAGTGCCTTCGACGACGCGTCCTAAGCGGGCGCTCCGTCCATCAATAGCGATTCACCGGGTTATCCGTTGAGGGCGGCACATGCCGCATCGGATCCTCCGCGGCCGGCGCTGGCACACGAGCGGCGTCGTATTCCTCGTCGGTCGTAAGTGAAGTGTCCGCGCAGCCCGCGAAGAACAGGCCGGCGCAGATGGAAGTAAGGACAACCGTGAATCTCATTCGTGTCCTAGCGCTCCCGGGGTTTTGGAAGGGTGCTGGCAAAATCTTCCCTGGCCTGGACCTCTGCCTTGGTTGCCGCGGGGTTAGGGGCGTTTTCCTCGCCTGGCTCATTGGCGCAAGATGCCAGGAATAAAAGGGAGAGCAGGGCCAGAAAAGCTTTCATTGGTTGTCGCTGCATACTGTGCTGCGGGAGGAAAGAACGCAAGACCAGTCCCGCGGGGACGGCATGGCGTCTAACTAAAGATGCGCACCCGTGAAGATTCGAACTTCAAACCTTCTGATCCGTAGTCAGAGAGGCGGTTTTCGCGATCAGAGGGTGGGGGAGTCATGTTTTTCATACGAGGCCAACAAGGTTCTTTAGCCAGACGTTAGCCGCAACAAGATTCCCGGCTTCGGAGGGTTGGAGTGCCTCTCCCGGCGAACACTTGAGTTCAGTGGTTCCCCGCCCTCTCCTGGGGCTGGCGATCGAGTTTCCATCCATTAAGGAAAAACGCCTACCTGTCGCAAAGCCGCAACTCCTGAAAACGCAGAATTTGTGAATCGAGTTTGTTGGCGCGCGTGCGATCAGGAGCAGAGCTTGGACTCAAGTCTCCGAATGAGTTCGGTTATCGAGGGAGGGGACCCTGCCGTCAGTCGGTGAACTCTCCTTTGGTGGGCTTCGAGGCTTAAATAACGTGCCACGAATGTCGAATCGTTACCGAGCAACCGCGAGAATTTTCGCCCGACGTCGATTGCCGGCGCGCAGTACGGGTGCCGTAGCCCACCCGGCGTCCAGCAGCTTTGTATTGGGTACGCCTGCCACAGTTCTCCAAGATCCTGATCCGCGGTAAGAAAAGCTGGGACTAGAACATCGGCCCCCTTGCGCGAAGTCATGACCATGCCGTGTTGTTCAGTCATGTGATAGATATCCCAGCTGATATTCGCGGCCCGTTCCAAGGGACGCTTCGCCGACTTCTGCAGCGGACTGAAAATTCGCATCCGCGGGTCGGCAGTAAACCAGAGCCATGCGGTCCATAGAAGCATTAGGAATAAGGCCGAAATGTCCTCATCCATAAATTGGATCATCGCCTTCAGTTTGGGGATGGCATCGCGTTTACGCGGCCGCGAGCGTTGGAGGATGGTCATGTAAAGTAGCATCGCGTAGAAGGAGCGCTGCCGATGATGGATCAATTCCTTCCCTCCGTCGCTCAAATTTCTGCAGAAATCACTCATCTCGATACTGGCGCGGCTGTGCAGGTCGTCCATTTCGATGTTCGTCGTGAGCAGCCCGCTGTTCATAAATGCACGCATATCAAGAGCCGCGAGACGCTCGCTCGCCAAAACCGTCTCGTAGATGTGCCTGTCGTTTGATATCAGCGAATCGGCGTGCTCGTGCAGATATGGGCGGACATCCCAATTCATCCGATTTCCGCCAAAGTGATGGAGGAATTGCCGAAGGTCTGTCACCTGCGGATTGTCGCGTTGGTCGAAAGCGCTACGCAGGAAACTCGCCGCATTCGCGTCGAAGGCGATATTGTAATCGACGCCGAACGTGGAGGTTCCGCATTGCGCGGTCTCAGCGAAAATCCGATCGTTAAGGACCGTCAGGTTTTCGTACGCGAAGATCGACAGAAGACACAGTTTTGTGCCAAACCTTCGTCGCACTGGGACGGCCAGATTGGACGGTTCCTCGTGGCTGACGATTAACGTGGTGCCGCGGACGGCCGCGGGGTTGTCTCGCCACCAGCCGAATGCGTCGTCCCGAGATTTGACTGTCGAGAGTGTGAAAAGAGCCCGATCGTAGTCGGTCATAACGGCAATTTCACTCTGAACTGCTTATTGGCGCCAATATGCCGCACAGCGCAATTCAATGAAATGAAAGGGCCCGAAAAAATTGGACACTGAGAGATTCGTCTTCCCGCGGTGAGAAACACCTAAACCCGGATCCGAACTGCGAAGTGACGCCGGGGCGGCATGCTTGCGACTTGATGACAGCATGCAGGGTCGAATCAGGTGATAATAGTCTTGCCAAGTTTTTGTGGGTCGGGCACCCTCGAAATATTCTGCGCCTACCAAGGAGTAGACACCCCCATGCCCCCGCGAAGATTGCGTTGTCAGCCCATAAAGCACATCATTTTCGCAGTTGTGCTTTGGGGTGCAGTATTTCTGCGCGCAGGCGCGCAGGAGGGCCCGCAGATATATTCCGTAGCCGGAATCGCCCCGGGGGACACTTTAAGTGTTCGATCACAGCCAGCCCAGAGATCGGACATCGTCGCCCGCCTGCGAAACGGCACCACTGGCATCCAGGTTGTTGGCCAAAGCGTCATGAATGGGAACGATGACTGGGTCCCGATCATCGTTTCAGGCGTTAAAGGATGGGTTCGTCCTAAATTTCTTTCTCCGAGCGCCACCGGTGCACAAGCGACTACTGCAGTCGAAGACTTGCCGGCGGTAAACTTATTTATCCCGTCAGATTGGCGCCCGCATGGTCGTGAGTGGAATCGTGTCTACGGCGCGGCCGCGAACGGCAAACTCGACGAGGCTCGCAGGAGGCTCGCGCGAGGCGAAGGCGGTACTGTAGATGATATTCGGCACGGCTGGGCAGACTATTTGTACCAACAGCAGCGAATAAGGTTCTGGACACCTATCGTCATTGCTGCCGGGATCTCGCTCGCCGATGCGATGCTTAAGGCCGACCCCGGTCCTTCCAGAGATGAGAGCGAACGCAGGCACGACGATGCGAAGGCCGCAATCGAATATGACAGGCAACGGCGCGAGGAATCGGCCCGTCGTGACGCGGAAGCCCGGGCTAATGCGGAGCGGGCACCATATTAACCCAAAATGCACACCACCCGTGGCATGCGCATTTCCAGTCGAATGAGCCGGCGGACAGCTAAAAAATAATCAACCAGGAAAACGTATGCTTACCAACAACTCACCCCCCTATGCCCAGTCGGTCGCTCGTCGAGGATGGTGGATCCGCGGGATCGCCCTCAGTGTCCTTTTGGTCGCGCCACAATCGTCGCACGCGCGCGCGCGAGTGAAACTGTGGTTACCGATTCCCGTCATCAGAATGGCGATGGATAATCACTTTCGCAGAGGCACGGCAGAGTCGAGAACGAATGAATCGCGCGCCCAGAAAAAGGCATCGAATTTAGTTTCTAGTAAGGGACGTAATTTCGGTTCGCAGATGCGTGTGAGCCGGGGAGCGAGCGAGGGGACCGCGCCTTATCCCACGGGAGGAGCAAGCGATTTTTACGGCCCGATGGGACCACGCATTCGTAAGGTTCCCGGCCGGAGTCTTGCATATAGCTATGCGTCTCAAGGCTACTTCAACCGCGCCAAAGTGTGTGTCGCGCGTGGCGATGGCACAATGCGAGATATTGCGGAAGGTAAAGCTGTCTATGCGAAATCCAACGAGTGGCGGCTTACACCATTCGGTCAGCGGCTTACGAAAGGCGTAAAGTATGTTCCCCGAAAAATCGTTACCTGTCCCGAATGCGACGGGACTGGGCGTGGATACTATAGCGGTAGCTGCTGGTAATGTGGCGGTAGCGGGAAAATCAAGGCTCCGCAGGGCTGGAATGCTATCCTGGGTTTGGATTAATTGAGCCCGTCCTGTAAGGCTTCCCTCCAAGACGTGGTATGCATCCGTCGTGTGGCATCGGAGAGCGGGTGATCGATTCGTGTGCTCGAATCTATGAAGTATAGGTCGAACCTGCGGACCACGGCAGCGCCCTTATAAGATTCAGGCAAACCTCCCGGAGCAAACGATGCAGCCTATTTGGTTCTGGGCCGACACAGCACGTGTGTCAAGTCGTCCAGACGTCGCAGCGAGCATAACCTTCAGCGCGATCGGGAGCGGATCATTGCCTGGGAAAAATGCTCGGATCGGCATCAATTCCGAGATCGCGGCGACTGTTCGGGAAGAGATATCGGGGAAAGATGCTTTTCCGCCGCAAGCGCGGATCTAACGATCGAGTCGACCGTTTGGATACGAGATTCGTACGCGTGCACCGTTGCTGCCGTCAGCTCCCGACTGAATTGAAGTTCGCCTGGTGCATCGAAAAGCTCGACCAGAAACGTTAGATCGTCACCGGTAAGGAGTTTCGTTGCCTTGGACCGTCTCTGCCGTTCTGCCATAGCTTGCTGCGCTTTCACCAGCGTTGCATCGGGCGCAACCAACACTTGTTGAACAAGCGCCATGCGTTCCGTCAACGTGGCGATCCTCTTGGACAAATCAGCAACATGCGCATCTGAGCTTGCGCCTTTTTCTTTCTCTGAGATTAAAGCGGCCTTGGTGGCAGCCAAGTCAGCACTGTCAGTCTGCTGAAGCTTGCTTAGGTCAGCCAGGTCGCGCTCCAGCCGTTGGTTACGCTCTTTCTCGAGTGTTAACGCATTCTTGGCCTCTCTCGTCTCTCCATAGAAGAAATTTGCCAAAGCGGCGATCAACACGGAAACCAAAAAGACTGCGACCCCAGCGACCACGTGAAGGCCCATCTTCTTCACTTCAGCACGAAATCTTGTTGGATTCGGTTTGGAGAACGCGGAGGATACTGGCTCGTGTTGTAGCTCGGGAGCGGTCGGCGGTGTTTCTGGCGCCGTGCCATTTTTCACGGCATCGGATTCGGGCGGGTTCATTCCACAAGGTGCAACCGTTACGCCAGCTTGGCAATCGAGGCGGGTCCCACCGAGAAACGTGGAAGGGGCAATACCTCGCCCACTCAGGCTGAGATATTCTGAGTCTACCGGCGCGAAGGGACTTGTGCGCTTACAGAGTTTCCCAGGAGCATCCAGCCGGCATCCGGCAGTGGTGTGCGATGCCGGCACCGGCGAAGGGTTTGTCTCTCGGTTTGCCTTGCACGAGGTCTTATTCTTTTGCAAAATCTTGTTTCCCCAATGTCCCAGCCAGCGGAAAGTCCCCTCTCCAATGCCGTTCGTCGCGGCGCTGTCGCCGATCCAGTAACGTCTGGTTTTCGCGCACCCCGCCAGAGATTGCTTTCGATAGCCGGCCCATGAACCACAAGAGGGGTTCACTGTTCTTGTTGGTGCGTCCTCGAGCGTTTCTGTATGACTCCAGAAGACAAAACGTTGACCGGTAGTGGCTGGAGCGACGAGCGGGCGTCGCTCGACCTACTCCGCCTCGAGAACTGGCTGACAATCGCCAGGGTTGTGCGCTGGTCGCCCTTAGTTTTTGCCCCCCTTAAGATTCGGGTTGCTCTGGGACTCGTCAGCGGGGGAGTCTGCGCTGCTTGGTTATATATTGGACGTTTTGGTGCCTGGTCTTGTATCATTGGCCTCGCTCTCTCTCTCGTGATTGTAAGTCTGCTTTCTGTATGTAAGCGAGTATTGTTAAGATGGTCTGAAAAGCGGATGGTGGAGATAGGCGGCACTTTCACCGGCGCGATCACCGCTTCCGAAGCACTCGCATTCGCGGGCGATGCCTTTGCATACGGCAAGAGGCGAGGAACGATTCCCGCGGCGGCTACCTTGGCAAATTTCCGACGAAAGTTTCCCCGACCCAGGGCGAGTGGAAGCCGTAGTTCGCCTTGGTGGCTAGCGGCAGGAGTTCAGTTGCTTTACCTATCGTCATTTGGCATCGGTGGGGTGCTGTTGAGCGTCATCGGTAATACGGCTCCGTTGCCCCCAGCGAACCGCCTTGTCCAAGCCTTCAGCAAGGAAGGAGGAACGGCTTTCGACACGCCACTGAAAGAGATGCCGATGGAGGCAATGCCGTCTTCCACCGTAGCACCGGCCGGCGCGCGAGAGGACCGCGACCCAGGACAGCGACCGCGTCCGGAAATCCCTGAGGAAATTGAAATCGACATCAAGCAGCGCTCTCGGAAACTCGTTCAACTCGAGAACGAAGGCGATCTCGCTCCTCTTTTGGCTCTCTACGGGCAAAGTGTTAATTATTTTGGGACTAAAACCGACGCGATTAAGCTTCGTCGGGAGAAGGAAGCCGATTTCAAGAAATGGGTGAAAAGGAAGTATCAGGTAACGTCGGAGCCCAAGATCACGCCCATTGGTGAGAACAAGTGGCGAGTAGTGTTTGACCAGACCTTTGAGTGTGAAAACCTTGCTGGCGACAGGACCACGGGAAAGGTTGCTTCCGCGTTGGTTTTTGAATTTATCAATGGAGAGCTGCGGATTATCGAGCAGAGCGGTCCAGTGAGCGACTACCAAAAGATCGCAAGAGCTCAACCGGTTCCAACGCCTCCAGCGGAACCACTTGATGCCGTGGGAGAAGGGCCAAGGCGTCCAGACCCGATGGATCATCCGGTGCCGAGTTCGCCGGAAGTTATGTACAAGGTCCCCGACCTGAGTCGCTTGGTCAACACCCGCCTGGACAACAAGTGGCTATACGGCCAATTCTGTATCTTTGGCTTGCGCGGCAATGTCGCCGATTGTCGGACGTTCGGTCGTGGAATCTTGCTGGGAGCTCCCGGGCAGACTCGAGTGGAAATCGAATTTGCGGGTGGAATACAGTTGGATGCGGAGGTGTTGCGAATGATACATAATGGAGCGCAGCCCGTGTTAACGATTTCGTCGACCCGTCCAATGCAACTACTGGCCGTAACTAGTCGCGCTGAGGGATACATTCAAGCGCGGGCTCGAGCCCAAGGAGCCTTAACTCGTCGAGATTTGAGTTATTGAAGGTCGGCCGATCTATGGAAAGTAAATACCTATTCTGCCCCCTGTGCTTCCAGAAATTGGATGCGCTGCAAACCGTTTATATCTCTCGACCCGCCGACCGCAGGCGCCTGCAGAAGGGGCAACGTCGGCCTGCTCCTCAAGCGATCAATTGTGATCGGATTCAAAGCGTGATCGACGAAGACGAAAGATCGTTCGGTGATCCCAAGAACGGTATCTTTTTAGCACACAGGGATTGTTCGAGTTTAAACCCATTCTTTAGCGCGGAGGGGTCGGGGACGATCAATTTCGGCGATGCAGTAACCAAGGGTAACGAGGGGGTGATTCCGAATTCCGGCACCAGGGTGAGACATTACGAGGTGGGAATTCTAAAGTCCATGAGCGCCGATGTGCGTGAAATGTGGTTTCCCGCAGCACTGTTGAAGATAACGACGCGCACACGCCCCAAGCCCGGATGTGTGACAGTCCTCGCTGGGGCGACCGGCGTCGGCAAAACGATCCTCGCGCTTCAATCAATGCATAGCGATGGGTTTGAAAACAAGCTGAACAAAAACAAGATTAGTGTGGATCCGGTGCACTTTTCGTATGCGCCGGACCCGGTACGATTCGCCGAGTGCGTGAATACCATCGAAATGCTACTGCATCCTAATGAAGCACTGGACGAGTGGCAGCAGGTGGCGACGAGGCCGGATTTGGGCGAGCTCCGTGCAGTGTTTTATCGGCTGGCGTCACGCTACGAGCAAAAAAAGCCCCGAAGCCAAATGTCCGAGGCCTGGAGTTCGGTTGGGGAAATAGTTTTGGGAGCTCGATCTCCGAGTGCAGATAGTTCGCGATGGCGCACCGTAGTCTTTTATGACGCTGCCGGTGAGCACTTCGAGGACGAGAATCTCCAGGTCTTGGAGGAATTGTATGATATAACCGATAATATGGCCGTGGTGGTGGAGGCGGCTAGCTTGGTGCCGTGTCGGGCGAAGCGCGGCTCAGATACTTATCGTCGATGGGATCGTATCGTCTCGACCGCATGGGAACACATAGACCGAATCCAACAAAGAGCGCCGAGCCAGCAGCCGAGATGGAGCGTAGTGGTAACAAAGCTGGACCAGGTCAAGGAACACCTAGATGAGTTACAGTGGCAAAAGATTGAGCACTTTGCCGAGGCGGCGGTCAAGGCGCAATCCGGGGTTCCGGGTGAGTGGGGCGAGCCTCTGGAACTGCTATGGGAGTTGGTGGGTGAAGGCGTTTCGCCGAACCAACGAAAATTGCTGCAACGACTGAGTGCTAGAGTGGGGCAGCCCAGGCCAGAAATCTTCTTTGTTTGGACCGAAGGACTTGACCTGATTGACGGTGTGCGCGTCTTACCCAGTGGTAGTGATGGGGAAGTTCCGAAGAGCTACGGATTAGGCAAGTTCATCGAGTGGGCTTTGCAAGAGCCGTTGTCGATAATCAATTTTGTCGGCCCGGAGGCCAAGTCCCCATGAGCGCCGCGCGTCTTTTTGCCTATGGCGGCACGCGCTTTAGTGAGCGGCAACGGCTGGGTGGATGGACGCTAAGCAGTGTTGACCCATTTAATGATTTCACCGGCGTGCCAAGGAGCGGTTTCGCTGTCGGTATGGTTTGGGATCGTGAAGGCGCGGCATTGCTGGTGCGCCAGCAACAGAAAGATACGACCGGACGTGCCAGTGTTTTCACCCTGTTGTTAGACCCTGGGCCCCAGGTTTGGGAAAAATTCCGCTGGAATGCGGCCGCGTTTGCCCTGGCTCTTTTCGGTGAAGACGGCAAGACGGAGTATGGAGCCCTTCTTCTGTTCCGTCCTGAGCAGCTCACCGCAGGAAATCTGGCCGCTTTATTGTTAACTGTTAACGACGTTTCAATCGTAACCGAAAATAACGCGCTTTTTGCGAGCGTCTGGACGGGAGCCGTGGCGGAGCAGGATTCAGTCGTGGGCGCATACGGCGAAGTCGGCTGGGATGCTCCTCCCACGCTTGCTTCGCTCGCGAGTCAATTGGGTTTCCTACCCGTTTGCTTCCGGGCGGGAACGTCGTGGCTAATCGGAGGTAATCGACCCCAAGCCCGTAGTCTCGGTGTCCGTTTCGTTCTTAACGGATTCGAGCCCGATCCGTTGCCGCCGGGATTGCCTGAGCGCGGCTCGCGCTTGTTGGAAGAGTGGAGAATTGCCGTTCGGGCGTCGACCGAACTAGCTGCTTTTGACGCAGAGCCGCTGGCGCGATGGAAAGCGGAACCGGGAATTGTATTGGAGCGCGCGGAGTTACTCGCGCTGTTTTGTGCTGGCGCAGCCGACGCAGAAAATGCCTTGCCCACTCTTCTTAAGGTGCTCGAGAGATCCGGCCCCGCAGCCGAGGATATACGGTGGGCGGCCCTCAGGTTTGCGACCAGCGGGGCTGGCCCAATGTCCGCATCTAAAACGAATTTCGTTCTCAGACTGTTAGGCGAGATCGAGGTGGCCGACTCTCACGCCATCGGTGCCCGGCTTGATCCGGAGACCACGGTCGCCTTCTTCTCCGCGGATCGCGACCGCTCCTGGTCAAACCGGCTGGATTTGCCTGTGCACTGGCGCGTCCGGATCTGGCGTCAACGGTTGGAGCGAGAGATCAACTTTGTTGAGATGAATAATGTTCTTGAGAACGCTTTGCTTGATCTCCCTGAGCAGGAGCATGCCGATATTATACGACGGACAATTTCTCAATTCAGCCCCAAGTCGCCTCTCTATAAATGGTTCTCTTTCTTCGAGAAACATCCGCAATGGAAAGCACAGGTCTCTACCTTCCTGCAGGAGTGCGCCAGAGCCGGCGGGGCGTCCGGCGGGGTTGAATCGGCGCTTGGGTACCTGGCTTTCGGTAACGATCCAGGTGGTCAATCTTTGGCCACGCGCGGCTTGGACCGTCATGCTGCGACGCTCTTTGTCGATCGGCTGAACCAGGAGGCTCGTAGAGAATCCAGCAACCTAATGGAAGCTGCCCGCGCCTGGCTGGATGCGATGGCAGCTTCTGAATTTCGACTCTATGTCGAGCTCAAATCGAAACTAATTCTTGCGCGAGGTTCGGCCCTTTCGCGCCAGCGTTCGAGAAACTGGCGTTGGCTGTGGAGGCTTGAGCAGCTGTATTTGGGCAGAAAGGTCCGATTTCTCCTGACCTCGATGCCAATATCTGAGCGCCATTTTTTACGCCACGAATTTGCTGAAATGGTCTCCGAACCGCTAGGGAAAGAGGTGCCGCTATTAGCACAAGTCGCCCAACTTCTGGATGGTATTCCACAAAAATTGGTCGCCCGACTTTCCAAATTATCAGTCGGGACTGGGCAAATCGAAGCGTGGGATTACCAACTCCGTCAGAGCGGGCTGCCGGAGGCCGCCGAGAGCTTTCTTGCTCATGTTACCTTGCGCGGACTGGACGATGGAATGCGGCGCCGCGCTTTCAGCAAAGTCGATGAAAGCACGTTGATAGTGGAACTAACTCGGCTGCTGCGTGAGTTACCCGAAACGGAGACTCCGATGGGCGCGAAGCGGTTTGCGGATTTTTTGCAAGGGACGCGGGACGAGCGCCTCCGCGAGAAAATGGGCGCAGTCATTCGAGGTACATGGAAATCAGCAAACGAGGATGATTCACGATCCAGGGACTCGATGTTGACCGGTTTGGCCAGGGATCCAGCGCTTTTTTTGGAATTCACAGCGGGATTTGACGAAGGAGAGCAGATCACCTTACTCGGCCGCCTGGAACAAATGGCGCCTCAAGCGATGCGGGTCGAGTCGGTCCGGGCCGCTCGCCTGTTGGACCACGGGAAGCCCGTCGATCGCGGCACAACTGCCTTACTCCGTTTCATGCACAACCCGGCGGGGGAACAATTGCGAACCATCGCGGGACGCGACGCATTTCGGGGCGGGGTGAGGGCGTTCGATCGCCAACTGTGCGGCTTATTCGGCGCGAGG
Organism: Chthoniobacterales bacterium; assembly: GCA_035536995.1. GTDB lineage: Bacteria > Verrucomicrobiota > Verrucomicrobiia > Chthoniobacterales > UBA10450 > AV80. The sequence continues at coordinate 35,554 of DATLNB010000044.1, forward strand.
AGAGCTACCCCAGTAAGGAAGAGTGAAACTCGCCTAGGGATATTTAAGAAGATGTTCGATCGTTTCCAACGTCGACCAGCAAGATGAGACTCGCGCTCGTCTTTCTGCCGTTGTTCCTATACTTGCTGCGTCCGCGCATCGTCCGCCTGGCTCCCATGGCGATGGCGGCGGCAGCTTCTGCTGCATCACTGATATTGATATTGACGGTGGTGTGGTTCTCGCCTGTGTGGCCCGAAGCTTACCGCCTTACCTGGCTGGGCGTTTCGGCTAAAGCCGATAACCGTTTAGTGATCGGCGGTCCATCGGAAAATTCTGTGTGTGGCTGGCCTAATGAAGCTTTGAGCCCGGCGGTGGGCATAGTGGCTCAGTCGCCGAACACCGGCATTATATCTGTCGAGGGCGGCGGGGGCTTCGTCTTTGTGCGTGATGCCGATGGCATCGCTCAATGGGAACCGATCAATGGAGAGGTGATAAAGCCAGGAGAAGATAAGATTTTCGAGGATTCGTTCAGGCGGTGCCAGTATGTCTTTCAAGTCCGACCGGACGGCTTATGGCTTAGCAGCGTCCGATTCCGATTAACGATTTACCTTGAAGGGGCTGAACGCCGTTTGTTGGCGGAGGTTCCGCTTCGTAGCGCCGGCAACGAAGGAAATGTCACGGGGCTTGCACCGTTATTGGAACTCCGCACCGCCAGACTGGGAGGAACGCTCGAGGAAAGGATCGCACTTCGAACGTGGGCCGGAGCCATACGTATTTTCGTGCCGCGATCACGAACCGGCACTGTTCGCGTCGCCGGACCATCGGCCGTCACGACTGCATCCATTCCATTACCAGCCCAAATATTCGTCCGCTGGGCCGGCAATTCACCTGTGAAAGGATCCCTCCGGTTTTCAGACGGTCGGCTCAAGTGCGATTTTTTAAAACCATGGCGGTGGACGTCACCGTTGCCGCCTCGCATCGGTAACGCCTACCCAAGGATCCAGATCTGCGCACAACCACAACCGAAAGATCATGCATTCCTTCTGCCCCTGGGCCGTGCGACCGGTGCATTGCGGGTGGAACGCGAACTGCGACCAGATGACTCGGGCAAACTCTCATTGCTGGAGCCTAAAGCCGCTCCGGAAACGACATATATTCCGCCTCAATACTTTGCACGCCGGGCGACGTGGACAAACGAGGAATCAGTCCTTTCGAAGACGGAGCTAGACGCGGGCGATTATCAATTTGCTGTGGGGGTCACGTATGATCTGCCCAGTTTTCTACGCCTCGTCGCCTGTTGCCTGCCAGCGTTTGTCATCTTCCTACTGGCACTATCGCTGGTTAACGCGCGAATGGAGATTGTAAAAGAAAGTCGCGAAGCCGCGTTCGGGCTTGCCTTGTCACTTTGGGTGTTTCTGTGTGTGAGATTATTGCTGGCATTGCGGTATGCGCTGGAAACCGCGCACCTGGACCAGATCGCCGTAGAAGGCGTCACTGGCGCTTACCTTGCGTTAGCGGCAATCCCAAGCTTGATCTTGCTGTTTGCCCGGATCGCGTTTCTCAATGTCCAGCCGATGCCTGATGATCGCGGCCCCAGGGTCCGTGTTTTTGTGTTTTGTGGCGCATGGCTTGGGACCCTGGGTCTTACCTGGCTGGTCGCGCGGAATCTGTGGCCTTCTTGGCCCGCAACGGGCGGGCGCTTCCTCTGGGCAATCGCTCTCGCGAGCGGTTTGGGCGCAATCATTTGCGCGATGCTCGACTATAACACGTACAGCGAACGACATGGCGGGTTGCGGCGGATTTTGGTCGGATGGTCGAGGCCTGTTGCCAGTCATCTGATCCGCCTGTGGGCACGCATCTTCCAAGAAGGAAAGGGGGTGGCCACGCTTCAGCTGGTTATGATCGCGCTGATGACTGTTGTATCGGCCATTGGGTTTTTACTTACATTTGGCGGTGCACGCGAGGCGTCAGAGGAGATCATCATCCCACTGGCCTGTATTTGGTTGCCTGTCCTATTCTGGCTCACTGGGCAGGCAGGTGCCGCCATCGACCGCACGCGCGCCGGGCCCTCCGGTCTCACCCTGTTTTGGCTGGTGCTCCTTTTCGCAGTCGCCCCCATTGCCGCGCAAGTGGGGCTGAGTGGTGATGCCGGCACCGCCTTTGCGGCCTTCGCAGCTTTCTTTTCTTTGGCTTGCCTTTTATGGCTAATGCGCCCTCGGCGCTTCGGGTGGGCCCTTCTCGGCACACTCGTTATGCTCTTTGGCGCTTTGCTATTGGCGGCATTTAACGCCCCTGCGCTTTTTGATAAGCTTGGCGAAGCCGGAGTTCGCATCCGCAGCTTCGTGCGTCCGGATGAGATGCAGATCCAGTATCTTTTCGGACGCGGCATCCCGGCTGATGAGGATAGTTCTGGACTCAAAGCAGACAAGATTTTGAATGTGCGGCAGCACACATGGGAAAACTTTGCGCTCGCTCACGAAGGCGGCGTATTCGGCATGGGATTTGGCGAGGCCCCAGTGCGTCGCAGCCACGTCCCGTTGCAAACAGTGCAGTGTGATTCGGTGTTTAGTTTTTACATCTTATCCGAGCACGGCCTGGCAGGAGGAATGGCGCTGTTGTTCGGGTCGCTGGTACCGCTGCTCTGTACTATACGCGCCGCGCGCCTTCGGCTTGATGTCGGGTTTGGCTTAGCTCTCGTAATTACGAGCGCTTTTGTTATCGAAATGCTCACGCAGGCCGCCATGAATCTCGGTCTTCTTCCTTTCACTGGACGAAACTTGCCGTTCCTGGCCGTGCTTTCACCTACGGACCTTACAAAATGGACGATCCTCTTTGCTGTCGCCACCCGCGCTCTTTTTCTCAGTTATGATCGTGACGGATCACGCCACCCAAACGCAAGTCCGCTTTTCGCTCCAACTAGTGAGCCTGCCATAACTCCGAGAGTTCCTCTTTTTGTCACCGCCGGCATTCCCATCGCCCTCGTGGTGATAATCGCAGCGGTTAATGGAAAACACATTGCTGATAAGAATCTGGATAAGCCCTTTACCTGGGAGAAGCTCGGCCATCAAGTACGGGAACTACAGAACCGAGGGTACGTTACGGTCGACCCAGTGACTCACGCTCTTGGTTTTAACGAGGCGCCGGAAAACGAGCCATGGCTCCCGCTGGATAACAGCCGGCTGCTAGAACAGGAAATCGTGCGCTTTAATCAGCTGCCGGAAGAAGAACGCTACCGGGAGGGTGGACTTCAGGATTTTCGCCGAAGACTTCAGGGCGTCTCGAATACGCTCGACTACGACAGTTTGATGAATGAGTGGCGCCAGAAATCCTCGGTGCGACTTCTCCAGCCACGCCCTCCGGTGTTCGAGATTCGATTTGTCCCCGACCCGCGCGACGAACAAGAGCGCCAACTGGTGAGGTCACACAAGGTTCCTGGATTTAAAGACGGGGAAAGCGGTGGCTGGGAAGTCCGCGCCAACGGCGACTTTAATAGTCAACTCAATTTCAAACGTCCGCTGCTACAGGCTCAGCTTCCACAAGTCCAGTGGGAGGGCAATCAACGGACAGGCCTGCTTCTCGGACCGGCCTGGGTGATGGGTAAAGACATTATTGCGTATGATCCGGCGGCGCCGCTACCTTGGGTAACTCAATTGGCCGACGCGCTTCGCCAACAACGCGAAGAGTTCCGGTCTGACGCCAAGGGCATCGAGCGGCTCACAATTTCTCCTCATATCCACCAGGCGGCTCTTGAGTTTGTCACACGACAAGGGCGCGATCACCATGCCAATCTTCTTGCCGCGGCGGCGCGTCGAAAATCAAGCGATGCAGGAGAAATTCGCGAGCGGATACCCCCGCGGCTTGCCCTTTCTGTCCTCAATCTTTCACCGGCGAAGCGTGGTGAAGTCGTCGCCCTCGCCGGATGGCCGCGTACAACCTCAAGACGATTCTGGGAGCGCAGCAATGATGGCGAATGGCGCCCGCCAGCCCAATGGCTTGAGAAAAATGTTCCCGAGAGTATCAAGCGCCGCTATCTCGGTGACCGCAACTTCGACCTCCTCCTTATGGGAAGCGCAAGCAAGCCAATATTGGCAGCGGCCGCGATTGCTACGCAGCCAGAACTTGACAAACAACTTCATACATTGGGTGGAGACAAAGACGTACGTGAACTCTTCGGTGCTGAAATTCCGGGCCCGCCGTGGGACGAATCGTGGCACGGCGGAGTTGGCCCATGGCGAAACTTTGAGAACTACTTAGCCCAATCAGACAACCGCTATCATATACGGCTCGGATTTCTCGCACTCGCTGAACGCAATAGGGGCACCGTGGCAAAAACCGGAACCGCTCCATCAGGTGTGGTGTCTCTCGACGCCAGCCCCGCGCACCATCCATGGTCCTCCTTTCCCAAATTTCCCGAGGCAATCGCTTTTCGACAGGACTCAACCACGCGGATGGAAAAATTAGACGAGACAGGCTTCGCGACGCAGCTCAAGGCATTCTTCCCGATTGGCATAACCACTGGAGAATTGCGTCGCACGCGCTTGTCCTTCTGGACCCGTAATGAGGAAAATGATGTTTCCCCCCCGGGGAATGCCGAGGGTTCCGATGCCTCGCCATTTCGGGAAATTTCGCCTCAGCCGCCGCATCTTGATTTAGATCGAATCGCCACACCGCGGGAGTACATTGCGTTTTTGTTGGGAGGCATGAGCAACATGTGGTCGAATGTCGATTTTGCAGGTGCGTTTGGAACGGCTGTGCTGGGTCGTCCAATCGTTCCGCACATCGTTGCTGGAGAGCGCCTACCCGTATCCCACCGGACGGAGTTCCTGCCGGTCGCTGAGCGTTTGCGGCCGGGGCTAAGGGGCGTAATTAAATTCGGCACTGCGTCGAAGCGTTTTGCTGCCGGCCCAAAAAATCTCCTCGATCGATGGGCGGCGCGTGGTTACGATCTGTATGCGAAGACCGGGACACTGGAAGAAGACGATACGTCGAAGCTCAAGACTTCGCGGCTTGTGGTAGCCCTCCTGCGTTGGGACAAGAAAAAAACCGACGTTCAAAACGGTCTCGTATTCTCGCTTGTGACAGAGCACGCTGCGACTGGCACCGCGACAGCGTGGCTCGCGGAATTTATCGCCAATAACGACGCTCAAATCAAGGAATTCCTCGATCGCGTCGACTGACGAGTCCTAAAATAGTCGCCTTCCTCGTTTAGCTAGCTGTGATAGCGGCGGAAATGGCATGCGTTATCCGTCGGCTGGATAAAAGAACCTCACCGCGGCGTTTCAGCGAGCTATGAGTGCTAATCGTTGAAGCGCAATCAATGCGGTCGGTGCGACGGGAGAATGTCTGACTGGCCTATCCAATTTTGCTAAAAGTGAGTACGCAGATGTCCCGATGTCCGATTCCGGGCTCGGCAATAGTGACTGGCGAAGCATAATGGAACAGGCGGCGGTCGTTAAATAGCAGGATTTCTCCCTGGACCAAATCGCGTTCGAAAAGACACGGGCCATCCTTGGTTCCATCCCGCAGAGAGGACATACCACCCTTGACGTTAAATCGCTGAAAACTGTGTATGGCTACGAAGTCGAAGCCGTCCTGGTGATATCCCTCGGGAACGGGATGTCCCTCGTGCCGGTCGTCGCAGATGATGCGGATTTGGTGAAGCCCGAAGTGGTAGCGCCCATCGCCGAGACCGCTCCTGTAAAAGGGGGATTGCAGTACCTCCCAAATGTAGTCGCGAATCATGTCCCCGGCTGGGGCGAAGACGCGTTTGATACCGCCTGCATATTCATTGATCGCACGCGGCTGGAAGAAGTCCGTGCCGCTATCCCACTCGATGCCATCGGGCGAGAGAATGCCTCGGGCGAAAACCCGCTTTCTGAAAGCGAACTGGCCATGGAGAAACGAATCGTCTGGCAGTTGAAAGAATGTCTGCAGGACCGCGCTTGTCGGCGCCGGAGTCGCTAAACATACGGCGAACGTCGCCAGATCATTGAATGTGGTCATCGGTAGATCTGTTGATCGTGCCAATGGGTCCGCCATGGGGGTCGGCTCACTGGGTGCATTGGCGTCCGGGGATGCGTTTCGCGATCATGGAGGTGGCCATTCGTGCTTGTACAGCTGCCGAACGAGCTCTTAACCGGCAGAAAACATCGGTTTGAGGCCGAATGTCAAGAGCCATACGCTCGAGTGCCCTTAACGCACAATCTCGCCGGCTCTTTCACTCCCCGTCCTCTTCCGGAAGTCGCTATTTACAGCGAAATTCAAGAAATACTTGACTCGCATAAGCGAAGAACCGAAAAGTCATGTCTCTCTTTCTCCCCAGATGCGCAAGCGGCGAATTTTCCCTCAACAACTGAAGCTGTTTACGGAGCAAACAGCCCTTCGGTCCCTCGACCTTCGCTCCGTTATTTTACGTCTCTTATGAAACAAATTCTCTTTTTTGCAACCGTCGCTATAATTGCTTTTTCAGTTCCGGTCCTAGCTCAGACCGGCCCTAAAATTGGAACGGTCGAGCTAGACCGCATCTTTAAAGAATATAAGAAGACGAAGGAATCGGAGAAGAAAATCAACGAAGCTAAGGATGCGGCGAAAAAGGAGTATGACGAGCGCGTAGAAAGTTACAAAAAGGCCCTAGACGAAATTAACAAGCTCAACCAGCAGCTGGATTCGCCGGCATTAAGCGCTGACAAGAAAACGTCTATGGCCAAGGATCGCGATGACAAAATTGCGAATATCAAGAACATGGAGCGCGAGCTCAATGAGTTCCGCCAGACCCGCGAACGTCAATTGCAGGAACAAATGATGAGGATGCGAGAGAGTATCGTCAAAGAGATTACCGAAGTTGTCATGGAGCGCGTACGGGCGAGCGGATACGATATGGTTTTCGACAAATCAGGACTCAGCACGAACGGAGTGCCGGTGCTCTTACAGGCTAAAGACAGTTTTGATTTCACCGCGGAAGTCTCGGCGGCGCTAAATAAGGGCTCCGCGACCAACCCGACGCCATCGGCGAGTACTCCACCGAAGAAATAATCGCGCCGACGACGGGCGAGAATGCAGCTCACGTCCAGGGTAAAAACGAAGACCGAACACACAGGCTACTCACTGGCGGCATTCATGTGGCTCCTGGCGATTATCCACAGTCAATATTCGGCATCGGATGGTTGAAGTCGCGAGCACCTCAATGCCCAACGTCCGGGCGAGTGGGCGGCCCTATATTGCCCATTGACGCGTGGTTACGGTAAATGCGGAGGGCCCCCCCGCCGAACAGATGCGATCGGCACTTTGGCTTGTAAGCAGCCCCGGCAGCCATGGCCGAATTCGCCTATTTTGCTTTCCTTACGCAGGCGGGGGCGTCTCGCCATATCTACAATGGCAAGGATCGGTTCGACCCTTATTCGAGATTTCGGCTGTGCAGTTACCGGGACGCGCAGGGCGCATCGGCGAATCTCCAAAAACCTCGCTGCGTGAAATAATCGAGCCCCTTGCGGAAATAATCGGACGGGAAGGGAGGTCACGGTTCGCGTTTTTTGGACATAGCTTCGGGGCGCTCATCGCGTTCGAATTAGCACGTTATTGCGTCCGGAATAAATTGGATCTCCCGATACATCTTTTCGCTTCCGGATGTGATGCACCTCGACACAAAACAGCCCCGCGAAACTTGCATCGCCTCCCCGATGATCAGCTTATCGACTCGCTTCGCCGATACAACGGCACGCCAAATGAGGCGCTGGAAAATCGCGAACTGATGACACTCCTGCTTCCGGCGATCAGAGCCGATTTTGCAATCGCGGAAAACTACGTCTACGAATCCGGCGATCCACTGCCGATTCCGATCACCGTCCTTGCCGGCTGCGGCGACAGTCATGTGTGCGACACGGACCTTCAACTGTGGGCCGAGGAGACGACGCGGGACTGTTCGGTAGAATGGTTTCGCGGTGGCCACTTTTTCATCAACGAGGATCGCGAGGCGGTGCTGGCTTGCATTAAGAAGCACCTGATCGTCCCGGCGTGACTACCGACTACGTCCTCCGCGAAGAAGAGATCCAAGTCTGGCGCGTGGAGGTTGACAGCCCTCGATGGGGAAGTTGCGAGGAGCTACTTACGGACGAAGAGTTGCGCAAAGCGGGAACCTTCGCGACGACGCAACTACAGCGGCGATGGCGTCATTATCGGGCTGCACTGCGACTTATTTTGTCCCGATACACTGGGGCGTCGCCGAGGGAACTACCTCTCATCCGAGACGGATTGGGTAAGCCACTGGCTCTGGCTCGTACGCTTAACTACAATGTCTCGCACAGTCAGACTCTCGCGCTTGTTGCATTAAGCAGAGATACGGTGGGAGTGGATGTCGAGCACGTGAATTTAAGTTTCGACATCTCGAATGTTGTCGAGAGTGTCTGCGCACCTGGAGAACGACGGCGATTGAAGCATTTGCCTTTTCTGCAAAGGCACTGGGAATTCTACAGAATGTGGACGAGAAAAGAAGCGTACACGAAGGCATTGGGCGTCGGTATCGGTGGGTCGTTGAGCGCGATAACTTTCCGCGAAATCCGAGGCGAAATATTTCGCGTCTGCGATGAGCAACGTGATTTGGACGCGGGCTTCTATGTCCATGCTTTATCCGTTGATCCCGCGTATACCGCTGCGGTCTGCGGGAGATCTCCCGGTGATCGTATCTCCGTGCAGACCGTCTGGCCGTAAGTTTTAACTTCGCTGCCGCGCTCTGCGTAATGCTCTCGTCATGGCTCATTTGCGTAAACACGCAATCCAGCAAGTCAGTTTTTTCCCGATTTTTCGTCGCTGCATCATTTTGCGATTGAACTTTGCGTGCGTACGGAGATAAACGTCAGTTTCCTCACCGAAACGGAGAACGCTTGCCCCTCAGAACAAAAGACACAAAAGGACCGCTTACCGAGGTTTGCCGGATGCATTTCGGGAGCGTCTTACCTGAGTATAGTCGGCCTAAACCCCCATCCCCCGTAGATCCATCGACAGCAGCGGTAAATACGGGTGACGGACGTATGGCCGCGGGTGCGATCGGATCCGATGACGAGCCTTAAAAGCACGACTGCTGTCGGCACGGCGGATGCCAGGGACAGCGAACGGAAAACGATTCAGCGCGTCTATCCGTTAACTCCATTACAGCAGGGGTTACTGTTCCATCACCTCACCACCACGGGGGGCGATCCGTACTTGGCTTCAAGGTCCTATCGCTTTGCCACACGATTTCACTTAGACCGGTACTTGCGCGCCTTTCAAGATGTTATGCGTCGGCATGACATTTTGCGCAGTTCGCTTCGTTGGGAGGGTTGCGAGGAGCCGGTGCAGGTTGTCTGGAGAGTTGTCTCGTTGCCGGTGGAGGAGATCGCGCTGCAGGGGGATGAGGGCATTATGCAATTGACCTCCAGGTTGCGGCAACTCCGAATTGATCTCCGGATGCCGCCGCTGGTGCGAGCATTTATTTCGAAGGATAACGACGAGAGTTGGATTCTGCAGATGGTGTTCCATCACCTCGTATATGACCAAGCTGCGTGGCAAATCATCCGTGACGAAATCGAAGCCTTCCTGCTAGGCACCGGGCACCTCCTGCCCGTTCCCCTCCAATTCGGGGACTTTGTGGAGCATGTGAGATCGCAATCAGCCGACCACGAACACGAGATATTCTTTCGCGCCCTACTCGGCGACGTCGACCAGACATCGACACCGTTTCAAGCTGGGCAAGGATATTGCGACGATACCGAGATAGTTGAGGCCCGGCGGCCGGTAACCGGCGATTTGGCGACACGGCTGCGAACCTGCGCGCGCGGCCTCGACATCAGTCCGGCGATTATTTTTCACCAAGCTTGGGCGCAAGTGCTCGCACGGATTTGTGCACAGGATGATGTCGTCTTTGGGACTGTGCTGTATACCGGATCACGCCACTCGGAAGGAGGACATTCACGGGTACTCGGTCCATTGATAAACACGCTGCCTCTTCGGATAAAAATCGACGATATCGGCGCGGAAACCGCGGTTCTTCGTACTCGCAACCTTATTCAGGACTTGCGTCGCCATCAGCATGCCTCGCTGGCATCGGCGCAGCGTTGCAGCAGAATCGCGCCGCCGGAGCCACTGTTTGCCGCGCTGTTTAACTATCGTCATAGTCGAGGCCCTGCGACAGGAGGGGCTTCTACCAAAGGATGCGCCTGGGATGGCATCTTGGCGGAGAGCGTGCATGAGCGGACAAATTATCCATTAACCTTCATAGTCGATGATTTTGGCGAAAACTTTGAGTTAATCTCGCAAGTGCGTGGAGCGTTGGAGCCTGAGCGGCTGTGCACGTTCATGCAGCGTGGTTTGGAACAATTGATCGACGCGCTAGAATTTACGCCGCAAAGGCCAATTCGCGAGCTGGACGTACTACCTGGGGCGGAGCGCGCGCAGGTAATCGAAAAGCGGAACGCGACCGAGGTCGAGTATCCACAGGAGCTGTGCATACATGACCTGTTTGAGGCGCAGGCGGAACGGACACCGGAGGCAGTGGCGGTGGTATATGAAGGGGAAGAGTTGAGCTATTGGGAGCTCAACGCCCGGGCCAATAGAATCGCGCAGGAACTTCGGAACCTTGGGGTGGGGCCGAACGAGCGGGTGGGGATCTGCGTAGAGCGGGGGCTGGAGATGGTGGTGGGGATATTGGGAGTGTTAAAGGCAGGTGGGGCGTACGTGCCGCTGGAGCCCGGGTATCCCATTGAGCGACTGAGCTACATGCTGGAAGACAGCA
>DATLNB010000045.1:0-32930 GCA_035536995.1 Chthoniobacterales bacterium
TACGTCCTGCCACCCGTCATCGCCGAATTCAGATCGAGCGCTGAAAGCGCGTCTTCTGTAGCCGCTTCGCTGTGCGAAGCGCCGAGGAGACGCGTCGCTTCAGGTTGTTCGTTGAGCGGCCCACAGGGCCGCTGCGACAGAAGAGGGTGACGCCAGCGTCTTCGGGGTATTTACGTCCTGCCACCAGTCATCGCCGCTATTCAAATCAAGCGCTGAAAGGGTGTCTTCTGTAGCCGCTTCGCTGTGCGAAGCGCGGGGAGACGCGTCGCTTCAGGTTGTTCGTTGAGCGGGCCACAGGGCCGCTGCCTCTGAAGAGGCTCGCGCCAGCATCTCCGGCGTATCTACGTCCTGCCACCAGGCATTTCCGATATCCACTGCGAGGCCGTTTCCTTCTTCGGCCATCAACCGAACGCCGTCGGCCAGGGCGCAGTCATCGTTCTTCAATACCCGGCGCAGATAATCGAACACGTTATCGGGACATATGAAGATGCCGGTATCGATCGCGTTATAATTCTCGAGCTTTTTGCCGATCGCCACGATCCGGTTCTCTTCGACCCGGACCTTCATGGCGTCATCCAGGTCGAAGACGGAGGCGATCTTCCGGTCGATCGCGAGGTTGAGCCGCGCGGACTCGGCGTTCGCGATAAGCGTTTCCAGAATCGACGATTCAAAAAGATGATCGCCCATGGCAAGGAAGAAAGGGGCCTGGACTTTCCCTTCCGCGGCCAGAAGTGAAACGCCGTTTTGTTTTTGCCAGTTCGGGTTTGGGATCGCGTTAAAACGCAGGGGCGCCGGGATGAGCGGTGCCACCGCGGCAGCGAGTTCTTCGCCATTCGGACCGACTACCGCGTGAACCGTTTTGACACCGATGCGGGCGAACGAATCGATCGCATGGGAAATGAGCGGCCGCCCGCCAATTGGAATCAGAGGCTTGAGGACCGTCCCGGCCGAGCCCCGCAAGCGGGAGCCGGTTCCCGCCATCAAAATGACCGCGTCAGTTATCTTCAAGGGAGCCGGTAATAATGTTTCAAGCCCCAGATGCGGATGCGTTGCGGCAGGAAGCGGAAAATCAACGGCGCGATGATTGCCTGAAAGGAATCGCCCACAGTCGCGCGCGGCGGCGGATTGTTCGCATCGATCAATTTCGCGATGCGCCGCGCGACCAGCTCCGGGCCGGGCGCGTTGTTGATATTCCGATCGGCCACGCGCAAGACACGCTTCATTCCTGACGTGCCCGGCCGGCCGTCTCCCAGGTGTTTCGCAAATTCGTCATGCAGCCTGGTGTCGCCGATATCACCTGGCTGCACATCGATGACGCGGATACTTGAACCTTCGAGCTCCACCTGCATCGACATGGTGAGGGAAGCCATGGCCGCTTTGGCCGCGTTGTAGGGGCCGATGAATGGCACCGGCAGCCGGGCCGCGAGCGACGTAACGTTGACCAGGCGCCCGCTGCCATGAGATCGCATTGCAGCCAAGGCCAGCTGGGCAAGCTCGATGTGCGCGAAGACGAGGGTCTGAAATTGGGCACGCAGTGTTTCGGGTGAGAGTGATTCGATCGGCCCGAAATAGTTGATGTCCCCCGCGTTGTTGATCACGACATCGAAATGGCCGGCTTCGCGGAGGGCGGCGCTGAAAGCCTCACGTAAGGAAACGGTATCGCCGAGGTCGAGGCGAACTGCGCGCAGGCGCGGGAGCTCTGGAATGCGCGACGGATCCCGCGAAGTTCCCCAGACTTCGTCGCCGCGACCCGTGAGCAGCTTGGCCGTTGCCAAACCGATGCCGGAGCTGGCTCCTGTGATAAATATGCGTTTCATGCCGGGGAGGGTTCGGTCGGCGATTTGGAAATCGCCGCTCCTTGGGGCGACCGGTGATTCATACGCTAATTTGCCTGCGACGGTGATGCAGCCATCCGACGCCGTAAATGAGCAGGAAAACGGAGGCGCTTACGATTTCCCCGGTCATGCCATCGATCATACTCCGGCAAATGATCGCCGGGATGCCTGCGATGATCGCTGCGAGTAAGGGCTTCCCGACATCGCCCCACGGATTCTGCCAGCGGAAAACCATCCGCAAGGCGCGATAACGCAAGATCCCCTGGAGCACATAGGGCAGCAAAATTCCGAAGGCGGCGCCGGTCACGCCGAATCGGCTGATCAGCCAAAGATTCGCGGTTAACGCCACGGCGCAGGTAATGATCGAGTTAAGCAAATTGAGCCGCGGCTTCTGCACCATGATCACTGTTTCAGCCAGGCTAACGAATGCGTTCGTCGCGCAGGCGAGCGCAACGATCCCAAGCCAGAGTCCGCCCTGTTGAAAGACCGGCCCGTAAATTCCAAGAATGAAGGAGCCGGCCAGGGTCATGACGGCGACGAGCGGCAACAGGATCCAGAGCATCCATTGCGAGACACGGGAGAACGCGAGCGCGGCGTGTTCCTGGTCCCCGTCAGCCGTGAGTCCGGCCACGACGGGTGCGAAGATGGGATTGAACGCCTGGTTGACCTTGCGCAAGCCGCCCGCGACTTCAACGCACGCGCCGTAGATCCCCAGCGTGGTCAGGGTCACGCCCGGCGCGCGGCCCACAAAACAGCCAAGCATGACGACATCCAGCCGAACGATGATCGAATTCAGCAAATCGTAAGCGCTAATCGGAGCCGCATAGGTGAGCAAACGCCGGGATTCTGCGCCGAAACGAAAGGGGCCTTGTCCCGAGGGCGACTTTCGAAAGAGCGACATCGCCAGGCTCAGGGCGACGATTCCGGATGCCCCCATCCCCGCGATCACGGCAACCTCGGGTCCGAATGTTTTCCAGCCGAGCCAGAGCGCCGCGAGGAACGCCACGGTGGTAACGATTGTTTCCGTCATGCCGCGCGAGAAAATGTCGTGGCGCATCACCTTCATTCCGCGCGAGATCGCGGTGCTGATCCGGTAAAGGGCAACAACGGGCATCGCGCAAAACATGACGGAGAGCGCGTCGGCCATCTCCGGGGCGAGTCCGAGACGCACCCCGAACAGCCGAACGAGCCCGATCGCAATTCCTGCGAGGAGGGTGCACTGAAAGACCCCCAGGGTCACGGCGAGCCGAGCCAGCGCGCGGCTCCGTGCCCGGTCGCCGGCCGCCTCAGCCCTGGCGATAAAGGTGATGATCGTATCATCGAGCCCGAAGATGCCGATCTTGCTGATCAGGTCCGTAGTTGCCCACGCGACCGAGAAAACCCCGAGCGCGGCCGGGCCGAGAAGACGCGCGACCAGGAACGTAAACACGCCTCGAAAATTCGAGGCGAGCATCGCGATAAAGTTCGTCCACGCGCCGCGCTTCAATTCCGGACTTGGATCGACTCGATGAACGACACCGCCCGGCGGCGTGATCGGCCGGAGCATGGTGTCAGCGGTGGTCATGGAACAATCCCGCCCGGTTGTTATCTCCGGCCGCGCGGATGACTGCCGACGATTAATCCGTCCTGCATCTCGTGGATCCAGTCGCAGGCTTCGGCGATCTCCGGGTTGTGAGTAACGAGCAGGAGCGCCTTCCGTTCTTCCTGGACGATCCGCTGGAGCAACTCGAAGGCGCGCTGGGAATTTGCGCTGTCCAGGTTACCGGTCGGCTCGTCCGCGAGAATCACGCTCGGGTTATTCGCCAGCGCCCGGGCGATCGCAACGCGTTGCTGTTCCCCGCCGGAAAGATGGCGGCTCGGGCGTTTAGCCTTTTTCCCCAAGCCCACTTCCTCGAGCAGATACGCGGAACGTTCGAGCATCTCGGGCTCCGTCAGCGCGTTCAGGCGCCGCATCGGAATCATGACGTTTTCCTGTGCGGTGAAATCTTCGAGCAGGAAATGGAATTGAAAAATAAAGCCGAGCAGCTCGTTTCTTTTTCGGGCGAGGGCGTCGTCGGCGAGGTCCGAGACGGCTTCGTTTTCGATCGTGACTCCGCCACTGTCCGCCTGGTCGAGGAGGCCGAGGATATAAAGAAGCGTGCTCTTTCCGCAGCCCGATGGTCCCACCACGGCGTGGACCGTGCCGCGCTCGAGCTGTAGGGAAACCCCCCGCAGGGCGTGAACGCGATATTCGTCCTTGCCGAGGTAGCGCTCGATCCCTTCGCAGCTGAGCGAAACTTCCGCGTCCATGCATTTTAAGGTAGCCACACTCGCAACCGCAGTGAAACCTTTTCGCGCCGCCCGCCTCGCTTCATGGATTCGCCGCGCCCGCAATTGCTCATCCTGGCTGACGCGCCGAGTGCCCTCGTCGAATTGTTTGGCATCTCGATGGTGGAGCGGTTGCTGCGGATCACGCAGCGGCTGGGGTTTCGCGAAGCGTTGATTCTGTCGAAAACCCCGGACGCGGTCGCGGCCCATCTGGCGAAACCCTCCTGGGCGCGAAATGAAGTGGCGGTCAAATTTTGCCACCGTGAAACGGATCCGGTCCTGATCAGCGATATTGCGCCTGGGGCTGAACGTATCCTGCTGGTTTCGGCGAGTTTTTATTACGACGCGCGGCTTCTCCGTGCGCTGTCGGAAAGCGCGGCGACAACTTTGCTCGTCGATTCGGAGCCGCCGGGAGAAAGCCTGCCGCTTTGGAGAAACGAAGACACTGAGTTTCGCGGAGCCGCCTTACTGGAACGCGAATGGCTCGACCGGCGCCGATACGAAGTTTCGCTTTTCGAACAACTTTCCGGCGAGGCCGCGGCGGGCCGCATCCACGTTTGCGACGCTGCCGCGGAGCCGACTTACGTGATGTCGCTCCGAAAGCATGTTCGCCCGGTGTTCTTTCCCGCGCCCACGCCAGAGTTGATTAATGTGGCGGAGAAGTTTCCCCGGGACATCGCGCAGAACGGCGTCCTGGATTTCCCCGGATTTCTCGATTCGCCGATCGAAGACTGGATCGTGAAAAAAATCTGCCGCACCTCTATTCGGCCGAACCAGATCACCTTCGTCACGATGCTGATCGGTCTGACGGTGACGGTGCTGTTCGCGAGCGGAAGGCTCTGGTGGGGGGTGGCGCTGGCCTACACGATCGAGGTGCTGGACGGGATAGATGGCAAGCTCGCGCGGACGAAAGTGGAGACAACCGCGGCGGGCGAGTGGGAGCACGACATTGACTACACGATCGAGCTCTCGTGGTGGACAGCGCTGGCCTTTCATTTTTACACAGCGGGATTGGCGGGCGCGTGGTGGCTTCTTGCTTTGTATGTGGGGTTCGATCTAATCGATCGCCTGGCCAAGCGGGCGGCGAAGCGAAGAGTCGGGCGTAATCTCGACGATGTCTCGAACTTCGACCGCTTTGTTCGCTGTATTGGGGCACGCCGCAACATTAATATTTGGATCCTGATCGCGGCTCTTGTCCTCGGTGACGCCCGGAGCGGCTTCGTCCTCTTTTGCTGCTGGGGCGCCGCCACCGCGCTCGCCCACCTGGTCCGAGTCGTCCAAATTCGAGCCGCGCCGAAACCATCTTGACGGCTTAAAGCCGTCAAGATTTCCGCAGGCTGCTAAACGGCAGCTGGCGCGGCCGGTTGAGTTGGAGGCGGGGGCGCGGCAGGCGCTGGGGGAGCGACTGCTTCCTTGATCATCGCTGGAATTCGTTTCGCGCGATTGACGATTTCCTTTGAGATAACGCTGACCGGGTTCTGCACGAGCAGCGATGTGCTCACCGCGCAATACACGCCGCACCCAGCCTGGCAGCTCTTCTTGCGGTGGTTCGCGTGAAGATCGTCGGGCGTGATATCCATGATGTGCTTCTGGCCGTGCACCATGCTGCATTCCCAAAAGATGCCCTGGGCGGAGACGAAAAAGAGCTTGTACCCGGCTGTGCAGGTCCAGTCGAGCGGCTCACCAAGCAAGAGGCCCTTCTGGTACTGGAGGATCGCTTCGTTGGTATGGATTTTTTCGCCGGCCCTTTTTCGCTCGATCATCGAATCGATGAACGCCGCGAGTTCTTCCTTGTTGCCGCGCTCAACCCGAAACCGGCTCAGCGGATCGGCGTGGACGAGGCGGACTTCGGTCGGGATGCCGCGCGCAAGCCCGGTCTCCAGGACCGCTTTCGATTCGGGCAAGGTGTCGGCGCAAATCACCCCGGTGATGTGGAGCCTGACCTTCGAATCCTTGAAGTAGTCGAGCTTGGGCAAAATCGTCTTGAACGATTTCTTCGTGATCGGGCTGGGCGTCATCCGATCGACGCTGATCTGCATGACCTGGAGCCCGGCATCTTCGAGGTCTTTCAACAATTTCCGGGTCAGGAGAAATCCATTGGTCGTCAGGCTGGTAGCGAACCCGAGCTCGCGGCAGTAGCGAACGATCTCGACCACGTCCGGGTGGGTGAGGGGCTCGCCGCCGACGAGGGCGATCCGCATCGTCCCCAGATCGCGGATCTTTTTGATCCAAAGCTTCAGGTCTTCCAGCTTTGGGTGCGCCTTCGAGTTGTCGTATTCCGTGCAATAAGAGCAATCGAGGTTGCACCGGTCGGTCAGGTACAAGCTGCATTGGAGCGGTTTCTTATCGAAGAGCCGCTTGCCCGATTCGAGCAGGTTATAGCCGGAAAATTCACGGCCGATTTTGTCGAGCAGGTTCATACCGTCGGGGTGGGGACAACGACCTTACGAGACACGGGGGCGAGTGTCACCCCAGATTTGCGCGCTTGCTTGCCCGGGTAGCGGACAAGGCAGTAAAGAAGCCGGCGAGACTTATAACCAAACAAAGAACAATC
The DNA here is from genome assembly GCA_035536995.1 of Chthoniobacterales bacterium. GTDB lineage: Bacteria > Verrucomicrobiota > Verrucomicrobiia > Chthoniobacterales > UBA10450 > AV80. Next base: position 6,697 of record DATLNB010000045.1, read on the forward strand.
AGCCACATTACGACAGGAGCGGGACGGACGTGCGCCGGGACCTGGGGGTCGAGGTAAACAAAGAGATCCATGTAGAAGACCCCGAGCGTGAAAGCCCATGCGGCCAGCAGCGTATAAGCGTGTTCCAGCTTTCGCGTTTTGTGCCAGGCATAAAGCAGCCAGACCACCATGAGATAGTCGACGAACCAGAGCGGTGCGAACTGCCAGTTCCCCCAGCTGATAATCGTCTCTCCGATCGCCAGGCCGACGGCGAATAATAAAGCCAGGTATCGCGACGCGACGAAGTGCATCTCTCCCTTGTAGTCAGCGAGCGCCGGGTTGTAAACCGAGCGCTGGCTCGGCCGGGACTCGAAAAATCAGGCGCTCGAACCTCGCAGGGTCTCGACCGGCGGAAGCAGCGCGGCCCGGCGCGCCGGAACATAACTGGCAATGAAGGACGCGATGATTGCCAGGATTGTCGCCCAGAGATAATGGCGCCAATCCCAGGCGACGAGGAAGTGGTTGGCGTAAAGCAGACCGCGAATTTCGATTGGGATCTTTGAGACGCCCCAGGTGAAGAGAGCGCCGGTCAGGCATCCGATTATGGACCCGGCGATGGCGATCATCGCACCTTGCCAGAGGAAAATGGCCGAGATGTCGCGGGATCGGTACCCCATGGAACGGAGGATCGCGATCTCCTTCAGCTTCGACAGGACCGACATGGTCAGGACGTTGAAGATGCCGAATCCGGCGAGCAAAATGATCAGGGAGACCGTGATCGCCGCCGACATCCTGATGGTGAGAAACAATTGAAGATTACCTTCCTCGCGGTCCTGCCAGCTTTGAACTTCGTGCCGGAAAAGCATTTCGAAGGTGCGCGCCACCGCGGGCGCCCGCTCCGGATCGCGGAGTTTGTAAACAATCATGGAGGCGGCGAACGGTTTTTTGAGGAGCGCCTGGGCGATACGGACGTGGCAATAAACCCGGACGGCATCGACAACGCCTACGCCACTCCGCGCGGTTGCCGCGATGGCGAAGCGCCGATACTCGCCGCCGGGAGATAGCAGCTGAAGCGAATCGCCGGGGGCAACCTGAAGGGCGTCGGCAAGACGCGAACCAATGATGATGGCGTTCGGGTTGTTTCGAAAATCGTCCAGGTCGCCGGCCGTCAATTGCTGCCGCAGGTTCGTGGTTTGAAGATGCTGGGCCGCATCAATGCCGAACAGGTCGACCGTGGCGTTATCGAACCCAGCGCGGGCGCTGAGAGTGCCGCGCAGAACGGCGGAACACGACGCAACATCGGCGAACTGCCGGCTAATTCGCATGATCTCGGGCGCGTTTGAGATCCCGTCCAGAGAATGCCGCCGCGGCTGGTCCGGATTGCGCACATTTTTTGGGGGCACGAGCAACCCGGTAGTCGCGTTTTGAAAACGCGACTTGAGGAGGAGCGCCCCGTTACTGCCGAGCGTGGAGTCGATAAAGTTTTTCGCGAACCCCTGGGTTTGGGCCTGGGTGCAGATGAAAATCGCGACGCCGAATACGACGCCCGATAAACTCAGAATGAACGATCGTTTCCGATGCCGGAGAAACCGGAGCGCGATGTAAAGCGGCGGGGTCACCGGAGATCGATGACTCGCGCCACCACCTTCGTAACCCGTTGCCGCACTGGCCGGCCGGGCCGGAGCTTGTCCTGGTCGGTCAGAACGACGCGATCGCCCTCTGACAATCCGCCCAGGACTTCAGAGAAATCGAGAGTCCGATAGCCGATCCGGACGGTTCGCGATTGCACGAGACCCCGTTTAACAATGAGCACCTGGTCGATGAGCAGGGCCCGCGTCGGCACGAGCAGCGCGTTGTCCCGCGTGCCGGTGATGATATTCATCTCGCCGGTCATGCCGGCCATGAGATTCTCCGGAGGATCCTCCAGATCGAGGACGACTGTGTAGCGCTGCGTCTCGACATCAGCCGCCGGCTGGATCGCCGCCACTTTCGCGTGAAACGTCCGGGTCCGATACGCGTAAACCTGCACGATCGCTTCCATGCCGGCCTTCACTTCGCCCACGTCTTCCTCATCCACTTCGCCGCGGACATAATTCTTGGTCGAGGAGACGGTGAAGAGTTCGGCGCGCTCCGCTACGAGCTCGCCGTCGATGGTTTTGATGCCGGTGAGCAATCCGTCCATTGGCGCGCGGATCTCGGAGTTCTTCATTTGGGCTTCGAGCTTCTTCGCGGTCTCGTCGAGGCTCGCCAGGTTTCGGTCGCGCTCGATCCGTTCGGTTTCGACCAACGCCTTGAGCCGGTTCACTTCGCTCTTCGCCTTTTCGAATTCGACCTGGGGGACGTTGCTTAGTCGGGTGAGACGTTCCAATCGTCCGAGGTTGTCTTCCGCGACTTTCAGGGCCTCAGTTGAGGGCAGCGGCAGCTCAGCGCGTTGCCGGGCAGCCTGAAGATCGGCCCGGGCCTGTTTCAGCAACCGGGCAGTCGTTTCATCCGCAATGGTCGCAAGCAATTCGCCCTTTTCCACTTTCCGCCCGATCGCGCCGCGCCCGGCCGAGAGCGCTTCGCCTAATTGGATGAACCCGGAGTTTTGCGCGCGCACCGGGATGACCAGGGAAGGCTCAATGCGGACCGTGCCGTAAACGGCCGAAATAGCGGTGCCGCGCTGGACCACGGCCACCTCCGCAAGCGGGAGCGACGCAAAATAAATGATGGCGAAGATCACCAGCGCGGCGGCGATCCCACCGAGAATGAGATTTTTCGAAGCCGGAAACTTCAACGGCTGCAACTAACGCACCTTTCCGCTGGTGTCCTTGGAAAACTGGAAGTAGCGGCCGGTTGCCCGGTCCCACTCCGCCCGGGCGATGTGCTGCTGATAAGCGGCCGTCAGGAGGGCTCCCCGCGTTTCGAGGAAGCTGCTTTCTGCAGTTCGGAATTCTAATTGTGAGGAAAGTCCCTCCGCCAGGGTTCGCTGGACAACGACCACGTTTTGCTCGGCGCCGGACACGGCGGCGCTGAGCGAATTCCAACGGCCTTCCAAGGCACGAAAATTATTCGAGATTCGTTGCAGATCGAGAGAGACGTTCGCCTCGAGCTGGCGGAGTGAGATTTCGTTCATCTCCCGGATGGCGCGCTGGCGGGCAACGCGGCCGCCGACCTTTCCATTATCGACGACTCGCCAGGTGAGCGAAACGCCGCCCGCGGCTTCAGAGGACAGGATATCGTCCGAACTGCGGGCAGAACCGCTGTTCGTTGTGCGGACCGTCGTCGGGATCCCGGTGGCGGAGACGACGAGGTCCACGGCCGGATAGTATTGGGCCTCGATGATTCGCTGGTCTTCAGTCGAGGCGCGGACGAGGAGACGGGCGAGCTGGAGATCGGCGCGTTCAGCGAGAGCGGTCGAGGTTTCGGAAGCAAGGTCATAACGAATCGGAGCGAATTGGAGCTGCCCTGCGGGACGCGCAGTGTTGGCGGGGTTGCTGGGGTCGTCGCCCATGATCGTTGCCAGGGTAAGCAAGGCTCCTTCGTAACCGCGATGCACTTCCTGGATGCGGGGCTCCAGCTCGCGCTCGAGCAGTTGCGCGCTCATGATCGCGGCCCGATTCGATTGCCCGGCGCGATAACGTTCCTCCTGGGTGCTGACGTTCTGGGCGAGGCGGGCGCGCTGCGCTTCTCCGAGCTGGCGGAGCGAGTCGTTGTAAAGCGCACTGTAAAAGGCGAGCCGCGTCGCGTGGAGCTGCTCGACGATGGCGACGTTGAGCCGTTGTTGCGCGATCAGCATCTCAATGTCGCCGCGTCGGAACGAGGCTGGGATCGCGGCGTCGAACAGCGGCTGGTTGAAAAAGCCGCGCGCGAACGCAAACGGGCGCAGGGTCGGTTCGTCCGCGCGGTTCCCACCCTGCAATCCGGCGACGCCTTGAATCTTTATATCGGGCAATGCCGTGGAGCGCAGAACGAGGCGCCGGCCGGCCGCTTGTTCCAAGGCCAGACGCGCCTGCACAATTTCCGGATTTTTCTCGAGGGTGCGCGAGAGGGCGGCATCGAGCGTGATCGCGGAGACGTTTGCGGTGCAAAGTGCGCTCGCGATGACAGCGCTCTTCTGTAGCCGCTTCGCTGTGCGAAGCGCGAGAGCGACGATGACAGCACAGCCGAGGCCGGCGCCCCCCACAGGGCGACGGCAACAGAAGACTCTCATCTCCCACCTCCCAGGGTTGCTGGCGGCGCTGCAATTTCCGCAATCGCTTTTGAGCCTGGAGGATTCTTCGTCAGCTTCGGCGCGAACCCTAACGAATCAGGTTCCCGCGCGCACGCGCGGGCGAGTTTCGCCAGGGCAACGTTATGAAGATAGATGGCGCCGAGCCGGGTGGTGCGGGTCCGGGTAACGTCCGACGCGGCTTGCAAAATATCGAGCTGGGTCCCGAGCCCTGCGCTCAGATTCCCTTTGGCGATTTCCAACGCCTCATCGGCGTTCTGAACATTGCGCGTCTCCGATTGCAGAACGCGATCGGCCTGTTGGAGGTCCAGGAAAGCGCTGCGGACATCCGTGGCGACTGAGAGTTTCGCTGCCTCCAGCGCGTGGATCGCTGCGTCCCGACGGGCCCGGGTCGCCTGCATTCGGCCGCGCGTGGCGTAGCCGTCGAAGATATGCCAGGTGGCGTTCAGCCCGACGATGAACCCGTGGTTGAATTCCTGCCCGACTTCCGGATCGCGCTCGCTATAAACTTCGTAGCCGGCAAACGCTTCCACCCGCGGACGGCTCTGGCTCCGATCGAGGACCAGTTGCCGGTTCTCGATCTCCACATCAATCTGGCGGGCGCGGATTTCCGGCCGCGTCACATCCGCGTAGGCGAGGCATTCGGTCAGGTCGGGATGTTTGGGAGCGTATTGCAATTGTCCGGCAGCCCCTATGGATATCGGGTTGCCAGCCGAGTCCACCCCGATGAGCTGGGCCAGTCGCAGCTCCGAGTTCTGCAAGCGGGTCTGGGCATCGATCAGCTCCGGTTGTTCGTTGGCCAGCGCTACCTGCGCCCGGCTGACGTTGAGCGAACCGACCGTGCCGGTCTCAAAGCGCTGCTGTTGGGTCTTTAGCTCTTCCTCGAAAACGCGGACCGATTGTTCCCTCACGCGAATCTTGGCGCGATTAAGCAGCACGTCGTAAAACGCGAGCCGCACGTCCATGGAAACGCGGTTAACCAGGGCCTGGTATTCGAGCGCCCGCTTTTCTTCGAACAGGCGCGCGATCGCCAGCTGACTCGAGATCGCTCCCCCGGTGTAGAGATTTTGGACGACGCGAAGAGACGCGTCGTAATCGTCGGTCCGGAGCCGCGAAGCCTCGGCCCGCTCGCGCTTTCGAAGCAGGCCGGTGGAGACAACGCTCGGCAAGTACCCCGCGCGGGCCTCGACCACGCCGCCTTTGGCAGCTTCGAGCTGTTTCGCCGCCATCAGGATTTCCGCGTTGCCTTTTCGTGCCGCCACCACCGCTTCCTCGACCGTATAAGTCGGCGCCGCTTCCATGGCGCTGATAAGAAAGAACGCTAAGACGGCCAGTAGGCCCCGGCGGCACATGCGCTCTATCTCACCGCCGCCATCTGGATTTTCAATCAAAATCCCGGGAAATGCAGCGGTTTTAGGAGCTTATAAGACCCCGCCGGGGGGCGTTTTGCCTCCGGACGCTCTCCGGCATTGCGCTCCGCAAATATGGCAATATTGTGACAACTTTCTTGCCCCGGGCGAGCCGCACCAGCTACTTTGAGAGTTTTCCTGCAATGAACAAAATCAGAATCGCCGTGGTTGGGGTCGGGAACTGTTTCAGCTCCCTTCTTCAGGGGATCAATTTTTACGGCCGCCCTTCGAGTAACGGCAGCGCGGACATCGGCCTCATGCATCGGCGGATAGGGGACTACGAGCCCCAGGACATTGAGGTGGTCGCGGCGTTCGACATTGACCGTCGCAAGGTCGGGCTGGACGCGGCCGAAGCTATCTTTGCCGCCCCCAATTGCACCAAGGTTTTCTGTGAGAAAATCGCGCCCACCGGCGCCGTCGTGATGATGGGTTGCGTGTTCGACGGGTGCGCCGAGCACATGAAAGATTACGGCGCCGAGCGGACCTTCCTCCCGCTCGAGAAGGAATCGACCCGCGAGCAGATCATCGAGGAGCTCAAGCGCTCGGGCGCCGAGATCATGGTCAATTACTTGCCGGTTGGGTCCGAGGAAGCGACGCGTTTCTATGCCGCCTGTGCTTTGGAGGCCGGGCTCGGTTTCGTTAACAACATCCCGGTGTTTATCGCCAGCGATCCGATCTGGGCGAAGCGTTTTGCCGACAAAAACCTCCCGATCGTAGGCGACGACATCAAGGCGCAGATGGGCGCGACGGTCCTGCACCGGACGATCGTCGATCTGTTCCGGAAGCGGGGCGTGAAAGTCGAGCGGACCTACCAGCTCAACACCGGCGGGAACACGGATTTCCTTAACATGCTGAACCGGAGCCGGCTCGCCTCGAAGAAAACGTCCAAGACCGAGGCTGTTCAATCCGTCATCGGGACGCGACTTTCCGACGAAAACATCCACATCGGCCCGAGCGATTACGTTCCGTGGCAGAACGATAACAAGATTTGTTATATCCGGGTGGAGGGGAAACTCTTTGGCGACGTTCCGATGGAGCTCGACGTAAAGCTGTCCGTCGAAGATTCGCCGAATTCAGCCGGCGTTGCGATCGACGCAATCCGCTGCTGCAAGCTGGCGCTCGACCGTGGCTACGGAGGCGTTCTCCATTCCGCGTCCGCATATTTCTCCAAACACCCGCCGCAACAAATGACCGACGACGAAGCCTACCGCGGGGTCGAGGAATTTATCGCCGGGAAGCGCGAGAGCTGACGTCTTTGTAGCCGTCGCCCTGCGGTCGGCGTTTCGGTGCGCGCTGTGACCTGCTAAGCCCAACCCGTCTCCGACAGGGACGCGGTTACAGAACAATTTCCTCGCGGAGTTGCTCAGCCGGCAACGCGCGCAATCGTTGCCATTCTGCCTCTAGCTCCGCTGTTTCGTAAGGAAGGAACGTCCCTGTTGCCGTCGCAAAAATCCCGGCATCAACCTCCAGCTTCGTGATTTCGCCAACCGCTTTCCAATAGGCCGTGATCTGCGGCTTATAGCGCTGGCGCAATTCTTCCTGGCCGGCCTTGTCGATCCGGTTCGTTTTCCAATCGACCAGGAGGGACCGGTTGTCGCCCGGATCGACGGCGAGGAGATCAATCACGCCTTCGAGGCAGCTCCCAGCATCCATGCGCCAGAGGAACGGGAATTCCGTATGCGGGATCGCACCCGGCCGGCCGAGAAACTGCGCGGGCGAGGAGGCGGCGAATGAATCGGTAAAGAGCTCCCATTCGTGCGCGGAACGAGGTTGGTCGGGCGAACTTGGCAGTAGAGCGCTGAAGTCGCTCTGCCACCGGTTTGGATGTTTCCAAGGCAAATCCTGAAACAGCCTATGCCACCAGCTTCCGTAGTGCGTAGCCGCGTTATCCGCAACTGAACGAAGCGCCCGGCGCGCCCGCTTTCCGGTTTCATCGGCGATAGGATCAGCGGCTTCGTCGTATCCGCTCGGATTTTGTTTGCGAATGAATTCGCCAGCCCGCGTGCGAGCGCCCGCCAGGACGGCGCCTGAAAGAGGCGAAAGCTCCGACGCGAAGGTGTCGCCATCCGCGGCATACTGCTCCCAGGTGGCGCGCGTGTCCGGACACACATCCGGCGCGTCGGGTAGACCATCCAGGATTTCAATGCTCGATTCGCCGTGATCGCCGCGAAGAAATTTGAGCTGCGAATAATCGCCGGCCCGATCCGTTTTCGGAGAGAATAGACTGCGGTCGAGGGCAAGGACGAGCGTGTGACGCGCGCGGGTCAGGGCGACGTAAAGAAGGCGCTCCATTTCCTGCCGGCGCAATCGCTTGTAAGCCTCCTTGATCTCCGCCTCGCGGTCTTCCTTGTGGAGCGCGGCGAGAACCTGGTCGGTGCCGGGCACGCGAATCAGCGAGGGATAACTCGGGGACGGCTCCCTGATGTTTCGGCCTAGAAACGGAACGACGACGGCGTCCCATTCCAGCCCTTTGGCTTTGTGCGCGGTGATGAGCTGGATCGCATCTTCGTCCGAAAGCCGGACGGCTCGCTGATATTCCATTTCGCTGCGCAACCGCTCGGCGAAATCGGCGAGGCGCATGCCGGTCGCCCCGGCCTGGGCCGCCTGGGTGAGGAGCGCGTCGAGGTCGCCGAGGGGATTCTTAAAATCGTCGGCGGGTAAAGCAGCCAACCGGGCGCGCAAGGCAGTGCCCGCGATGATCTGCTCGATCGCGGCGAAGAGCGGCAATTCCCGGATCGATTCGCGGAGGGCCGCGAGCTCACCCAATGGCGAGCCGATTCTACCTGCAGCGGCGACCGGCCTCTCGACCTGAAACCGGGAGCCGACCCCTTCGGCAAAAATGGCGAGGTCGTGATCGGATAACCCGTAGACCTCACGGAGAACGCCTACGATTTCGTAGTGATTCTGGGGCTGCACCATGATGGTGCAAAGCGCGGTCAGCCACGCATACGCGGGCGAGTCCGCGCGCAGATCGTTCTCCGATTGGACTTCGATCGGCAGACCGGCACGGCGCAGGGCGACGGCCATCGTGTTCAGCCAATCTTTGCGCGGGCAAAGAATGGCCACGTGCCGCCAGTTCCTCGCGCGCAATTTCTCGGGGCCGTTTTTCTTTAGCCACGCGGCGAGCTGTTCCGCTTCGATGCGGGCAATCTGGCGGTCTTTGGGTTTATCAATTCCTTCGAGGAGGGATGAACCGAAGGCGATGCGGACGACCTGGCCCGGGAGAACGCTGGGACGCGGTTGGAGCTCGACGAATTCAACCTGGCCCGTACCGCCATCGACGAGGATGTGCCGGAAGGTGTCGTTGATAAAGTCGATCTGGCGTTGGTCGAGCCTGAAGGTGACGGAAAACGTCAGCGCGTCGCCTGCGTCGGACGCGACCAGTGCTTGGTGGACGCGCCGGTAGTGCGCGAGATCCGCGCGATCGTGCCAGATCGATTGCTGGAAATCTCCGACCATGCAAAAGCGTCCGGGGCGCGGCGGATCAGAAAGCGTTCGCAGCCAGCGGCCGGTTGCCCGGGGAGGGCGCGTGATCTCGAGCAGCACGGAAAATTGGGCCGGGTCGGTGTCCTGGGCTTCATCGAGGATGACAATCGGATCGAGGTCGCGAAGACGCCGCGCTGCTTCGGGATGTTGCAGAAGCTCGTCGGCGAGCGCGATCTGGTCGGCGTACGTGACTACGCCGCGCTCAAGGCGGAAGTTGCGGTAATCCCGTTGCACTTCCGCGGCGACGCAGATGGCGGTCTGGTTCACCCAGCGACGCAAGGGGGCGAACGTTTCCGCCCAGAGAACATCCACCTTTTTGGCTTTGGTCGAGCAGTTCGGCCACCGCAGGAAACCCGAGCCGTTGCGATAGTCGTCGGTCCAGGCGGCCAGTTGGGCCATCGAATTCGCAACGGTGTCGCTTTTATTGATCGCGAGAAATGCGCGGTTGAGAGCATCAGGGTCCATTTTTGGGCACTCGCCCGGCTGATCGGGATTGAGCAACGCCGAACCAGCGCGGCGGCCCAGCTCCATGATGTGACGAAGCGAAGCGAGGCGGAGCAGCTCTGAGCGGTCTGCCTCGGAGAGCGATCGGCCGACGAGCGTTTGCTGTTGAATGAACTCGCTCCAGAGATCTTCGTCATCGGCGAGCAGCTCAAGCGGCGCGGGCAAGCCGAGATAATGGCCGTATTCGTTGAGCAGCTTGAAACAGAAGGCGTGGATGGTGCCGAACCAGGCGCGGTTGAAGGCCGCGAGAACATCAGGCCCAAGCTGCGCACGCAACATCTCTTCCCGCGCGCGTTGCTGCATTTCGTCGGCGGCGCGATTGGCGAAGGTAAGGACAACGAGGCGCGGGAGCGCCTCGACGGCATCGCGCGACTTCGCGAGCTGCACAATTCGGTCCGTCACCGCGCGCGTCTTGCCCGAGCCAGCCGAAGCCACGACCGAAAAATTGCGGTCCAGCTCCGTCGCAAAACGAAGACGCTCGGCCTGATCCTGCGGCGCGGTCATCGGAAATAACCGCTTTCTACCACAAGGGCCGGGTGTGTTTCTTCCCAGCGTTCGTCTACAATTTCCGGATCGACCGCGAGCGTGGCGATGGGATAAGGCTGTGTGAAGGCGTAGGCATTTCGCAGCATGCCTTTGAATCCGAAAACGCCCGTTGCCTGCATCCGGGCCAGCTCACGGAATGCGTCGCGGCATTGCTCGAAATCCTCCAGCCCAAGCTGGGGCTCAGCTTTTGCAAGACCTGGCGAAACCAGGCTGACGCGAATGTTCCCTGCGCCCGTCTGTTTCGCTGCGTTCGCGTAGAGGCTCAGCTGAAGGGCATCGCCTTTCAGGACTTTGCGCCGCACTTTCTCCGCGCGCTGATCCTCTTCACCTTTCAGGCCTTTACTGAGCGCATCTTTGTTGCCGGTCTTGAAATCGATGATCCACAGCTCTGGAATTTGCAACGACGCAGGCGCAGAAACGGTTCGGCCTAACAAGAGGTCGGCGCGGCCTCGCAGGAGAAGCTGATTGCCTTCGCCGAATTCGACAGGTTGAGCATCCAATCGCCATTCCGTTGCGAGCCATGGCCAATCTTTCGCCGTGCTCAGAACTCGTCCGAGGGTCTGGGCAACACAAAGCGCCCCTTCCCATCCGCTCTCCCACCAGTCAGGCAATCGTCTTCCGCCCTGGTGGCAAAGCTGTTCGACCTCGGTGCGTTTACTGACGGCCGCCGCGCGAATTCGCTCGCTGATTTCAGCCTCACTCGGAAAGGCCGCAAAGCCATCGGCCGTGGCGCTTACGCTAGCCAGCCAGTCGTGCGCCCATTTTCCGACCGTAGCGTCCCAGGCATACGCTGAATCTTCCTCGCCCTCCACGCCCAGGTAGCGCCGCAGCCACACGATTGCGGGCGTTTTCAGCATCGCTTCAACCTCGCTTACGCTAAGCGGTTTGATTTGCTCCGGCGCAGCGCGGAGTGCGAAGTCGTACTCGCTGGAAGGCGCGATGGTCCGGCGAGCGTCGTAGGCGACGCGGGTTTGCCGGATGCCCGGCGTCTCTGCGACGGCGATCTGCGGATCCAGCACCGTCGCGTCGAGCCAGCGGCGGGTAGCGGTCCGCAGCGCCCGCATCTGCGGCTGTGAAAGTGAATGTCCGTGCGCGGCGTGGTAGGCGCGATTGAGAAACTCGCTTGGGTTCGAGATGCGCTCGGGCGCATCTTCCTGGATGACGCTGGCCGTGAAGGCGACGCCATGCGTGGTGTTCTCGAGCAAGCTGGCGAACTGCGCTTCCGCAAGACGCCGTTGCTGCGCAGCGCCGAGAAAGAGCGCGCGGCCTGCCCGAACTGTGACGTGACCCTCGCCCTGTCGGCCGCGATGGGTAGCAGCACGGTTGATCAGCCGCGTCTTTTCGTTGAGCGCCTCGATTTGAGGCGCGGGCAGGAAATCGCCCCCGGGCGGGGCCGGCCAGACGCGATCGTTCAAGCTCGTGAGAATCAGATGCGACCATGTTTGGTCTTCCGCCTGCGCGGGCGTCAGCAAATGAACGCAGGCATACGGATGCGCTCCGGCCTCGTCGCGGGTGACTCGGAAGCTGTTCCCGATCTCCTCGATCCAGCGCAGATAAATGGTCCGGGAAAATTCCGGGTGAAGGTCTGTCGCCCAATTCGCGTGGCGCTCGATTTCGCGCCAGCGTTCCTGCCAGCCGAGCTGTTCGAACGCTTCGCGCGTCACTCGCAGATGCTCGGCAAATGTCGCCTGCGAAGGCAGAAATCGGATTTGGTCCAACGCGTCCGAAAACAATTCGCCCCTTCCGTGTCGGGCGCGGGCCGAGGCGATCAAGATGTTGAGATCATCAACCGCGGCCGAACCGAGTGCTCGATGCAAAGCGTCCGCGATCGCTTCACGTGGGATCCTTGCGAAAAGTGGATGATCGGTCTCCAGCGCGGTGAGGAAACGGAGGAGCGCCGCGAGGCGCGGAGTGCGCTGCAGCTCCATCCAGCTTTGGAATACGGGTTCTTCGAAAATACCCGGCGCCATTTGACCTAGCGCGTCGTAATGCGCGATGCCTTGCCGCGTCAGAGCCGCAGCCACGAGCCGGGAAAGCGCGCCGGCTCCAGGGACAATAATTCCAAGGCGCCGACAATTTTCGTCCCCGAGGAATTGATGGGCGGCAGCGGTGATTGCTTCGACTTCCTCCCGCGTGTCGAGACCGGCGAGAAACAGCGTGCCGCATTCCGCGCTAGCCGCTTCAAGGGCGGCGCTGACCGGTCTTGCCTCGCCAAGCGCCTCTTCCCAGGAACCGACCCACACGGCATCCAGATCTTCCGCTTGCTCGCGTGGGTTTTGCAAAATCACGGTGGCGTGGGACGAAGACCAGACTGCCGCCTGGAGCAAATGCCAGAGGGGCCAGTGTCCTCCGTGGAATCCGGCAACGAGGAGCGGGCCCAGACTGGGCTGCGATTCGCGAGCGTGTTCGAGCGTCCCGCGATCAGCTTCGGGAGACATTAGGAGGTTCGTGCTCTTCAGGTGTTGGCGAAAGCGCCGCACAACTGCCCGGAAAGCTGGAAGATCGACCCCGTCGAATTCAGCGCCCGCTGCGCTCAACTGCTCAAGGAGACGGAGAAGATGATTCGGGGTGCGGCGAACAGAGACAGCGGCGAGATGTTCCGCTTCGGAAAGTTTCTTCTCGCCGAGCAACTCTTCGGCGGCGAGCGCGAGGAGCAGGCGCAGGTGATCCGCCGGTGCGGGGCGGTTCTCGATTTCCGCCACGAGGAGCGCGCGAAGATAGGGTGGCGTTAAAAACTGCAACCCGATGGCGGACAAATCCGCCTCGAGCATCCGGCTTTTTAAAGACTCGGCCTGGCCGCGCGTAGGAACGACAACCAGGGCGCGGCCTTCGCCTCGCCAGCTCGCTGCGGCATTCTTGCGCAGCCAATCCGCGATCGCTCCGTGCCACTCGGCGTCGGGCGACGACGCCAGCAGCAAGTCATGCCGGCGCCGCGGTTGAAGTTCCAGTTCGAGCTGCACCCTGCCATTCTAGCAGAACCGCAGGACAAACACTGTCCTACGGTTCGCTAAAATCTACGGCGCGCCTCTACTCGACGTTGTAAATTTCGACGAGCGCGATCCCAGTGGTGTTATTTTTGCCGCGAACAATCGCGGTGTGTTGCGCAGGCGGAAGTGTGACCAGGATGGCGGACTCCGCGTCGTTGCTTGGCGGAATTCCGGTTGCCTCGATCTCCGCCTTGTTAGGCGCGTCCTTCCAATTGTCGTTCAAGATGACCGACGTACCGTTCTGGTCGAACAATTCGACGGTCGGATCGTCCAGCGCAGCAGGCAATCCCGGTTTCAACGACGGGCCAATGGCGCGAATAAGGATTTTCGCTCCCCCAGTCTGGCTCCCGAGGATGAAGCCGCCAATGAGGACGTTGTCGCCGCTCTCGACGAGCCCGCGTGTGCTGATGTTGGCGAACTTCGAATCGGTGCTCGCGTTGCGATCGTAAACTTCGACCAGCGCTATGCCTGTTGTGTTGTTCTTGCCGCGGACGACGGCCGTGTACTGGCCAGGATTAATGATTCGGGAAATGGCCGATTCCTTATCTTCACTCGGCGCGAGGCCGCTGCTTTCGATTTCGGTCTTTTCGGTCGAATCCTTCCAGTCATCGTTCGACGCGACGAGATGGCCCGCATCGTCGTACACCTCGAGGACAGGGTCCAGAAGCCGGCCCGGGAGCGGTGCGCCATTAGCCGTTATCGAAGGGCCGATGGCGCGCAGGATAATGCGCTTCGGGGTCAGTCCATCCACAATGAATCCACCGATGAGAACGTTGTCGCCGGTCTGCACTCGGAGACGCGACGAGATGTTCAGCAACCGCGCCGGGGTGGCAGTGGCGGTTGGGGTCGCAGTGGGCGTTGCGGTCGGAGTCGCCGTCGGGCTGGCCGTCGGCGAAGGTGTCGCACTCGGTGTTGGCGTCACGGTTCCGCCCGGCGACGGAGTCGCTGTCGGGGTCGCACCCGGCGTTGGTGTCGGGGTGGACGTGGCGCCCGGAGTAGCGGTCGGCGTTGGAGTGGGAGTCGATCCCGGAGGTCCAGGTGTCGGCGTCGGAGCTGGGCCTCCGCCCGGGCTCACATTGATCATCTTGACCGCGGCATTCTCGTTTCTCTTGCCCCGGTTATCCTGAACGCGCACCCGAGTCAGATAATTGCTCGGCGCATTGTAGGTGTGCTGGATGATCGGATCAGGCTGGGTGACCTCCGGCGAATCGTCTCCAAAACTGAAGGTGTAAGAACTGATCGGATCGGGGTCCGGATCGCTGCTCGAGGAGGCATCGAGAATGACGGTAAGCGGCGCCGGGCCATGGTCCGGATTGGCTTCGAGGCGTGCGATCGGGGCGGTATTTGGGCGGCATCCATCGACCGCGACCAGGTTGTACTGGCCGTCTGGCGCCAGGCTGTCAGGCATATTGTCAGGAGTGACGCCGGCGGGATCGATGCGGACGCGGAGAAGGAAGCCGACGAGGCTAGTGCCAGGCGCCGGGTTGCCGATCTTGTTCCGCGAAATTACGATCGTGATCGTGCCATCCGGATCGTAAGTGCTTTCAGCATCGGCATCGCCGACCACCGTGATGGTGCTGCTGTAGGCGCCGTTCGTTACCGCGAATGTTCCGTATTTGAAACTCACCGCGCCGGTGGCATTGGATTGCATGCTGACGAAACGGCCGAGATTAGCCGGGTCGCCTGGAAGGCGGAATTGGACCGGCCAGCGTGCGTTGGGCGGCACCGTTTCAAGGCCTTCGGTCTTGATCGTGAAGACCACTTTATTGGTGAAGGTCGCGCCGACCGGCTCAGCTAGCGACAAGCTGCGCAGATCGTACCCAGGATACGAAGTGGTTCCCGTGGCAACGACCAGATCGCCGGCCTTATCTGTCAGAACGGTGATGCCCGGCAGATGGCACGGATCAATCGGCGGGAGCGGGATTGGAGTAACTTCACCGCAGTATGGGCCTTCACCGACTCCGTTCACCGCGGTGACCCGGTAGTAGTAGGTTACGCCGGGAATGACGGTTTCGTCGCGGTAAACTCCCTTGGTGCCGGCATTGTCGAGGAAGGATTCGCCGCCGGGAGTGGTCCCACGATAAATGTTATAAGCGGTTATGGTCGAACCACCATCGTCGGGGATCGGCCAGGTGAGGGTCACACCGCTGCTGTCGGAAGTCGCACTGACGACCGGCGCGCCCGGCAAGTCGGTCGCGGGCGGATCATAGGCGGCGAACATGCGCTTGCCTCCCGACTGCCGCGCAACGGCGGCCTTCGAGGTGAAGGAATTTGCGCCGCCCTGGACGCATGGGCCGATGCAGCCGTCATCGTAACCGACGAGAATCCGGCCTTCTTTGTCTATGGTTGCATCAAAGAAATCGAGGAGGTTGCGGCAAGTTTCGGTGGTGCCGTTGCAAATACCGCCGCGCTGGATCGGGTCGTTCGGCGTGAGATTGGTCGTCGTCCACGTGACCCCGCCGTCATAGGTGACCGACATGTAGAGATACCAAACGCCGGGGAAATCGGCCTGGTTCCAATTCGTACCCGGTGTCGTCGAGCCGAAGAACGCGAACGCAGCGCGGTTAGGATCGCCGGCCACCACTGCCGGGAAAGCCATGTTTACGACGCCCACTGGCGCGCCGACATCGACCGGTTGCGACCAGGTGAGGCCCTTGTCTTTGCTTATCGCAATCCGGGGATGATTGTCTTTCGACTGCATCCCGAAATAAACAGTTCCGTCGGTTGCAATGCCGATCGATGGATCGCGATTGCTCAGGGTGTCGGTGTTCGGGATTTTGCGGACGCTCCATGTGATACCGTTATCTTCGGAAACAACAACTGCCTGTTGGCCATCCTCGTGGCCGGGTTGGGACGTGCCGCCGCACGCGTTGTTAGGGACGTAAACGGTTCCGACGTGTCCGTTGGCCACGGTAGCCGGAGTCTCCGGCGTTATCTTGATGTGGCCATGCAATCCGCCGCATTCGGCTGTCGTGTACATCGGGATAGAAGGCAAAAACGTGATGCCGCCATCGTCACTGCGCGAAATACGCGCATCGGCCACGTTTTGAGCAGCGTAATAGACGGCGCGTTTTCGGCCGCTCGCAGGATAGGTCGCGGTGACGGGAATCGGATCGCGATACGGACCGGATGCGATTGTCTGGTGGTCGAATCCAGAGAAGGCGCCCGCCCCCTGGCTGGGAGCGAAAGTGTCGCCGTCGTTGTCGGTCACGTCCGTCGTGCTTCCGGCCGCGCTTTCTTCCTGTGAAACAAAAGTGCGTCCGGTGACGTGGTCGGTGAAAAGAATTGGATCGCCTACGCCGCGCGGCGTTGCGGCGAGGACGAGGGGCTTGTTTTCCCAGGTCGCTTTCGCCGGAGACGAGCAATCATTGAAAGTGATCCGCAGCATGTTGGTGTCGAACCCGCCGTAGTAGTTCGTGGTCCCGCCGTTCGGGATCGTGAACTTGCTGTTGCTGAAGCTTTTCTCCGTTCTCCAGTTGCTCCCGATGGACGGCTCGCCGGCATCTTCGCCGATGTCAGGCGGCGACTGGAAAATCGACATCCGGGCCGTGCCGCTGGGCGGCGCGGGAGGCACCACCGGGTTCGGCACTTCAGCGCCGACGACCGTAGCCACGCCGCTATATTGATCAATTGGTGTCGGGACCGGGGGCACCGCCCAATAAACTACGTGCACGACAAATACGCCGGTGCCGACACCGGCTTTGTTTGGATCGATCTCGGCTGACTCCGAGTTGGTCCCGCCCTGTGCGGAGGAGACAACGATTGCTCCACCGACTGTACCCTTGTGGATATACATGTCGTAATCGTTGGCGCTGTCCTTCCAGCGCAGATCAACGCGAGTTTTTTTGCCAACCCAGTCAGCTGGGCTGCCGCTCAAGGTCAATGTGAAGACGTCACAGTTCTGCCCGTCGATGCAGGTATCTTCGCCGCCGACGGCGCCCGCCGGGTCGGCCTGGCCGCCCTTTCCAGTGCCAACCCAGTTCAAAGGAGATGCAGCCCCTGGGCCGAGAGTCCCGCTGGCCGGGTTCGCGGCGAAGCTTAGGAACGCAAGAAAGCCGCTGCCGGAGAGAAGCAGGAGCCCTGCAAGCAGCCGGCGGAGGAGGAAACCGTGTTTAGAGAGTGAGTTGAAATGCATGGTGGGTTCCTTGGTTGAGATCACAGCGCGAGTGCGTGCGAAACTTGTAGTTCGGCGACGCACCCTCCAGCGGATGGGTCTTGTTTTAACGCGGCTCCTTTGAAAAGTCGAAACAAATTGGCTGTGTCTCCGGATTAATTTCGTCAGCCGCGCTCGATGGGCCGCGTTCGTTGCGCTGTCCCCGGGCGAATGTTACCCTCGCCGCTCCGCGCATGACCCCGAATTACAAGGACACGCTCAACCTTCCGAAGACGGATTTTCCGATGAAGGCAAGCCTCACTACGCGCGAGCCCGGGATGCTCAAGGATTGGGAGGCGGCAGGGCTCTACCGGCAGATCCAGAAAGCGCGGGAAGGCGCGGAGCTGTTTGTTCTTCATGACGGGCCGCCGTTTGCGAACGGCGACGTCCACATGGGCACCGCGCTCAACAAGATTCTGAAGGACTTGGTTGTGAAGTCCAAATCGATGGCCGGGTTTCGGGCGCCGTACGTGCCGGGCTGGGACTGCCACGGGTTGCCGATCGAGTACAAGGTGGTCAAGGAATCGCGTGGGCTTTCGCCGCTCGAGGTCCGAAAAAAATCGGAGGCGTTTGCGCGGAGGTTCATCGACATCCAGCGCGAGCAATTCAAGCGGCTCGGCGTTTTCGGGGATTGGGAAAACCCGTACCTCACCCTCAACCCGGGGTACGAAGCCGACATCCTCCGCGCCTTTGCTGTGTTCGTAGAGAAAGGGCTGGTTTACGAAAGTCTTAAACCGGTTTTCTGGAGCAGCGGCGCGCAAACCGCGCTGGCCGAAGCGGAAGTTGAATATCAGGATCGCGAAGACACGGCCGTCTACGTGAAGTTCCCGATCGTTTCCGGCGATCTGGCCGGCAAAGCGAGCATCGCCATTTGGACGACAACGCCATGGACGTTACCCGCCAACCTGGCGATCGCCGTGCATCCGAAAGAGCTCTATGTGCGGCGCGAGTTTCGGAAGGACGGCGTATCTGAGATGCTCGTCCTGGCCGCGTCGCTGGTGGAAGCCTTCTGCACGGCGACGGGGTTTACTGTAGCCGGGGTCGATGACCCCGGCCGTGATGACGCTGCCGATGCTACCGGGCCGGGATCAACGATCCCGGCTACAACCTTCCCCGGAAGCGAACTGGAAGGCGTGACCGCGCAGCATCCCTTCCTCAATCGGACCGCAGCCATCGTGGCCGCCGATTTCGTCACGATGGATTCGGGCACGGGCGCCGTCCACATCGCGCCGGGGCACGGTGAAGAAGACTACTCGTTAGGCCGGGCTCGGGGGATGCAGATCCTCTCGCCGGTAGATGACCACGGTAAATTCACCGAGGAAGCGGGATTGCCCGATTTGATCGGCAAGTACGTCTTTGACGCGAACCCCGACATCGTCGCTTTGCTGCGTTCCAAATCCATGCTCCTCGCTGAGCAGGTTTACCGGCATTCCTATCCGTATTGCTGGCGGTCGAAGACCCCGATCATCTTCCGCGCGGTAGAGCAATTCTTCATCCGGATCGACGATCTCCGCGGCAACGCTCTCGCTGCGATCAAGGGAGCAAACTGGATTCCGCCCTGGGGCGAGAACCGCATCGCGGGCACTGTGGAATCGCGGCCTGACTGGGTAATTTCGCGGCAGCGGAGCTGGGGCGTGCCACTACCGGTGTTCTATTCTCCGGATGGCGAGACGATCCTCGATCCGGCGACCATCCGGAAACTGGCCGATGTCGTTGAGCAACGCGGTTCGAATGTCTGGTTTGAGTTAGACGATGCGGCGCTCGCCGCCGAGCTGGGCTTGCCCGAGGGGACGCGGCATCGCACCGATACGATCGACGTCTGGATTGATTCGGGCGTTTCGCATTACGCAGTCCTGCGCAGGAATGCCGAGCTGCGCGATCCCGCTGATGTTTATCTCGAGGCGACGGACCAGCACCGCGGCTGGTTCCAATCGTCATTGATGACGAGCATTGGGCTTCACGATCGTTCACCCTATAAGACCTGCATCACGCACGGTTTCGTGGTCGATGTAGACGGCAAAAAAATTTCAAAGTCGAGCAGCTACACCAAGCCGATGGATGCCGGGCATTTCGTGGCTAAACACGGGGCCGACATTGTCCGGCTCTGGGTTAGCAGCATCAACTACACGGACGACGTGCCCTTCTCGGAAGAGATGTTCACCCGGCTCGGCGATACCTACCGGCGGATACGGAACACACTCCGGATATTGCTGGGGAATTTGCACGATTTTGATGTAGCCGGGATCGCTGATCCCGGTCGAGAAAGCGCCATGAGGCCGGGATCAGCGATCCCTGCTACAAGCCTGGTCGATCGCTGGATTCTGGATCGACTGGAACACGTCATTGCGGAATGTCGTGCGGCCTATGCCGCGTTCGAGTTTCACAAGGTCTATCACACGCTCAACCATTTCTGCGCAGTCGATCTGAGCAGCCTTTACATAGACATCACCAAAGACCGGATGTACTGCGATCCCGCAGATGCGGGACGCCGCCGTGCGACGCAGGCCGCGATGCATCGGATCTTCGACGCGCTCTGCCGGCTCCTTGCGCCGATCCTCGTTTTCACGGCCGACGAAGCTTGGGGTTATCTCGGGCGCAAGGAGTCAATCCACGTCCAGACCTTTCCGGAGGAAAACCAGCAGCTTCGTGACGGCGACGCCGAAAAAACAGTCACGATGTTATTAAACCTGCGTGCCGTCATTGGCCAGGCTGTCGAACGCGCTCGACAGGAAAAGCTCATCGGCAATGCTCTTGAAGCCGCGGTCACCCTAAGCTGCGATGATACGAAGATTACCGCGGTGCCGAAGGAAGAGCTCGAGGAATTCTTTATTCTAAGCGACCTGACGATCCAGCCAGGCAACGAACCAAGCGCCACCATCACGAAGACTGCCCATAAGAAGTGCGGACGCTGCTGGCGTCACCGGCCGACGGTTGGAAACAGCGCCGCGCATCCGGAGTTGTGCGATCGCTGCGAGAGCGTTGTCACGGGCCAGGTAAAGACGCTTTAGCCACAGATGAACACGGATGAAACACGAATGGGAAATGTTTGTAAGGTCTCCATCCGTGAACATCCGTGTTCATCCGTGGCCGAATTCCATCCTTAAATGAAATACATTCTTCTCCTATCGGTGCCTCTTTACTTGCTGGACCAGATCACCAAGCACCTTGTCCTTCGTTTCGTCGGCCCGGAAGACATTCATCCCATTGTCCCGAATTTTTTCAGTGTAGTTCACGTGACCAATGACGGAGCCGCCTTTGGGTCGTTCAAGAACAACAACCTGTTTTTCATCGTGCTCTCTTGCGTGGCCTTCGTCTTTGTCCTGGCTCTGCTCCTGCGCCGCACCCAGACTCGCGATCGCCTCCGCGACATCTCACTGGCCCTCCTGTTTGCCGGTATCATGGGTAACCTGACGGACCGCTTTCTCCACGGTCACGTCATCGACTTCGCGCTGTTCGACTTGCACTTGCCGTTCGCTCATCCATGGCCCGCGTTCAACGTCGCCGATTCCTGCATCTTCATAGCGGTATTCTGCTTTATCATTCACTCGTTCAAAGCTGCGAAGAAGACCGACGCGGTTACAGCTGATTCCTGAGCGGAACGGCTCTTTGTCGCCCGCAGCGGGCTGGATTAGCGAACGGCTGCGATTTTTTTTTGGGCCCGCCTACAGGCTCAGTGTACTTCGCCAAAGTCGTTATGCGTTTCGTATAAGTGCCTCAGGAGCACTATGCTGTTGATGCGCTCGTCACTCTCTTCGGCTTCTGTGTATCGCGACCGTTCCGGCTCCGCGCGCCTCTTCTAACTTCGTGTAAAACGGCCCCTCGGCCAGTGGGGCGCGATTCATAAATGGGGCGACTTACAACGTCTCGACCTGTTTGGCCAACCAAAGCATGCGATGCGTAGCTTGGCCATAGGTTCGTCGGATGTCCCCTTACGCGATATGATGCCCGCGCCGATTAACGTTGTAGTCATTGATGATCACCGCTTTATGCGCGAGCTGATAAGCCGTAAGCTTGACGGTCACGGCGGCGGCTTTCGGGTGGTTGCGGAGGCGGGCAACCTGCATGGTGCATTCGAGGCCTGTAAGCAACACCAACCGCATCTGATCATCCTCGACATAAATCTGCCGGACGGATGCGGGATAGAAGCCGTTGGCCGGATAAAGGAACATTGTCCCGGGGCCCGCGTGCTTCTTTGCACAGCGCATGTCTCGGACGATCGGGTAATCGATGCGTTGCGCTCCCGCGCCGACGGCTTTGTGGAGAAAACCAATAGCTGGGCGGAATTCGTTGAAGCTGTCGAAAGGGTCAGCCGGGGCGAGCGCTTTTTTCATGCGGCGAAGATGATGGACGCGGCGGCGGGTAGTCGGGTCGCACAACGCGACACCAGACTTAAACAGGAGGCGACCTTGAGCCCGCGCGAAAAGGAAGTCCTGAAGCTCGTCGCTGAGGGAAAGTCGAGCAAGGAAGTCGCGCAACGTCTCGGGGTTAGCGTGGGTACCGTGGACGTTCATCGCGCCAACCTGATGAAGAAGCTCGGGCTGAAGAACACGGCGGGACTGGTAGCGTTCGCCTTTCACATCGGGCTGCTCAACTAAGCCGTAGAGCCGGTAGTTCTGCGCGACATTCCAGACTAGCAGACCAGTAGATCTGATTGTTCGAGCAGAGGCGTGCGAAGACCGCGTCCGATCGGCGCAGAGCAACACTGCCCGGCACCTAAAGATACCTGTAGGTGAAAATATAGGGTTTTGGGAACTATGCAGAACCCGGAAAAATCTCTGTTATCGAAGGCATGCCCCCTTCGATCGATCGCGACTCCGCTGTAGCGACTGGAAGAAACCGGGTTCGCGGTTGTGCGCGGAGCTGGAGCAATGAGCAAACAGACCACTCGACCAACCGGCGCTTCACCTCCCGTAGTACAATGAAAACCACTAGCCACTTCTCCTCACCCGCTGCTCTCCTTATTGCCGCGCTCATTGCCTGCCTCCCGTTGACTAGCGAAGGACAGAACGACGCGCCCACCGTAGCAAGCGACACCGCCTCTGTAACCGTCGATGAAGGAAGCACCGCGCTCGCATCCGGCACGTTCAGCGATTCAAACGGTGATGCGGTCACCATCACCGCCTCCGTCGGGACGATCACGCAATCGAATCCGGGAACGTGGACGCATCAGCAGACGGTCACTCAGGGCGGCAATCCGATTGAGTTGGTTCTCGACAGCCAGGAAAACCTATACGTCGTCAACGAGACCCAAAAGAAAGTTTACAGATATGACAGCAGCGGCGACCCGGTGACCAATTGGACGGTAACGGGCAGTCCCACCGGCGTGGCGGTGGATTCGACCAACGGCTGGCTTTATGTCTCGCTAAAAGACGGTCATCGGGTGGACAAGTACACGCTCGATGGAACTTTTCTGTTGAGTTGGGGCACGCTGGGCACCGCTAACGGCCAGTTCAATGCTCCGCACTGTGTCGCGCTGGATGCCGCGGGAAACGTTTACGTTACCGATTCTGGTAACCGACGCGTCCAGGTCTTTAATTCCAGCGGTACATTCCTGCGCAAGTGGGGCACGTTGGGAAGCAGCAGCGGGCAATTCAACTTTCCGCAGGGTATCCGCATTACGCCCGGCGGCACCGTCTATGTGGCGGATCGCAACAACAACCGCGTGCAGTATTTTGACACCAACGGCACTTTCCTCGGCAGCTGGGGCACGACAGGGAGCGGGGACGGCCAGTTCAACGGCCCTGCCAGCATCGGCATTGATCCGGGCGGCAACGTCGTGGTGGGCGACATCTCCAATAACCGCATCCAGAAGTTCACGGCGACGGGCGTTTATCTGGACAAGCTGGGGCCGGCCACTTCGGTGGGCAATCTGGCGCTGCCGCATGGAACGGCTTTCCCGCCATCGGGACGCAGTGTTTACATCGCGGACTGGGGCAACGGGCGCGTCGTGAAGTTCGCCACGCCGGGCGGCTGGAGTTGGTCTTACCCCACCACGGATGGACCCGATCAGTCGCAGTACGTGACGATCACCGCGACCGACAACGGCTCCCCCAATCTGAGTAGTTCAGACATCTTCACGCTCACCGTCAACAACGTCGCGCCCACCATTGTGTTGACCGGCGCTGGCAGCGTCGACCCGCAGACCAGCTACACGCTGAACTTGGGTCCGGTCAGCGATCCAGGGGCCGACACAGTGACGGGTTACACCATCAACTGGGGCGACGGCACGCCGGCCGAAACTTTCACCGGGGATCCAGCCGGCCAGAGCCAAACCCACACCTACGCCGCCACGGGTAGCCGGACGATTAGCGTCGCCCTCACCGACGAAGATGGCACGCACCCCAATGCCGGGACGAAGACAATCTCAGTCGTCGATACCACGCCACCGAGTGTGACGATTAACCAGGCGGGAACGCAAGCGGATCCAACCAACGTGTCGCCGATTAACTTCACTGTTGTCTTCAGCGAACCGGTCACGAACTTTACCACCGGCGATGTGACGCTCAGCGGCACAGCCGGCGCGACCACCGCGGCCGTGACGGGAAGTGGCTCGACCTACAATGTTGCCGTCAGCGGTATGACGCAGGACGGCACGGTGATCGCGACGATAGCAGCGGGCGTGGCAAACGATGCCGCCGGCAACGGCAACAATGCCTCTACGAGCACGGATAACTCTGTCACCTTTGACAACACTCCCCCGAGCGTCACGATCAACCAGGCCGCAGGCCAGACCGATCCGACCGTTTTCTCGCCGATTAATTTCACCGTTGTCTTCTCCGAATCGGTCACGGACTTCGATGGCAACGACGTGACCCTGACTGGCACCGCAGGACCAACAACGGCGACGGTGACTGGCTCCGGTACCACCTATAACGTTGCTGTCAGCGGCATGACGGCGACCGGAACGGTGACAGCTTCCATCGCGGCCGGTCGCGCACACGACGCCGCCGGCAACGGGAACACCGCTTCCACTTCCACCGACAACACCGTGTTCTACGTCAATACGAATGGCCAAACCTCCTTCGAGGTGAACTCACTCGCCGATACTGATGACGGAGTCTGCGCTCCGGCAGGAGTCGGCAATGGCTGCACCCTTCGCGAAGCGATCAATGCGGCGAACACTGCCCCCGGGCCCCAGACAATTACCTTCAGTGTCATGGGAACGATCAATCTGACGTCGCCGTTGCCGAACCTGTCGACCGAGATGACGATTGACGGGCCAGGCGCGGGCCAGTTAACGGTACGGCGCGATACCGGCGGAGATTACCGCATCTTTAACGTCACGACCGGTGCGACCGTCACGATCAACGAGCTGACAATCGCCAATGGTCGGATGCTGAATCCGAATAACGCTATAACCAGCAATGGCGGCGGCATCTTCAACGGTGGGACGCTGACACTTCAAATGTGCGTTGTCAGCGGCAACACTGCCGCCGGCAGCCTCAACACTCCGGCGGGCTCGCAAAACTTCATCCAAGGCCTTGGCGGCGGCGTCTACTTGGCAGCGGGCTCGACCCTGAACGTGACGGCGAGTACCTTCGCGGGCAACCGTGGAGACCAGGGCGGTGCAATCTATAATCAAGGTGGCACGCTCACGCTCGACGGCAGCGTCGTTGTAAACAATGCCTCCACCTATAACGCGGGCGGCATCTATACGCGCGGTAATGCCGGCACGGCCGGGAGCGCGACGATCACCAAATCGACGATCAGCGGGAACAGCGGCGGGAACAACACGCAAGGGTTTGGCGGTGCGGGCGGTGGTCTCTTCAACTTAAGCGACGGACCTGCGACCTTGACGGTCACGAACAGCACCGTCTCGGGCAACACTGCCCCGGAGGGTGGTGGCGTTAACAACACTTCTGGGGCCACGCTCAACCTGCGAAACAGCACTGTCTCAGGTAACACCAGCAGCGGGAACAATTCCGCGGGCGGAGTAGTGAATAATGGCACCGCGAACATCACAAGCAGCACGATTACGAATAACACCGCCACAGGGTCGGGCAGCGCATCAGGCGTGATCAGCGCGGGCGGCACTGCGACCGTGGGCAATACCCTCATCGCTGCGAATGTGAACAACGCCACCATCCCGGATGTGAGCGGGACTTCGTTCGTGTCGCAGGGTTACAACTTTATTGGGAATCGAGGGACGGTGACGACCTTCAACCAAACCGGGGACCAGACCGGCACCGCTGCCCCTCCACTGGATCCCAAGCTTGCGCCCCTGGGGAATAACGGCGGCCAGACCCAAACCCACGCGCTTCTCCTCGACAGTCCAGCCGTCGATGCGGGGAAGGACCTCGGCGCGGCGGGCTCGGACCAGCGCGGCTCGCCGCGGCCGGTCGACCTCTCTCGCCCTAACGCCCCAGGGGGAGATGGCTCCGACATTGGCGCATTTGAACTCAACCTCGCGCGGCCGACGATCACGACCCAGGCCTCTGCTGGCATCGTCGCGGGCGGGACGATCAGCGACACCGCGACCCTGGCCAATGGAGACGCGCCCACAGGCCAGATCACTTTCAAGCTCTACGGTCCAAACGACGCTGCTTGCGGTGGGACGCCTGTCTTTACTTCGACTAAGACAGTAAACGGTAACGGGAGCTACACCTCGGATAGCTTCACACCCCCTACGGCCGGAACCTACCGTTGGATCGCCAGCTACAGCGGCGATTCGCGAAACGACACGGTGTCCGGCGCCTGCAATGATGCCAATGAAACTGTCGTGGTGAGCAAAGCGACCCCGACGCTGACTACCCAGGCTTCGGCTACCACTGCTGTCGGCGGGACGATTTCAGATACAGCGAATCTTTCTGGTGGGGTCGCACCGACGGGCACGATTACATTCAAAGCGTATGGGCCCGATGATACTAACTGTGGCGGAGCAGCGGTCTTCACCAGTGTAGTAACAGTTACAGGTAACGGAACGTATAACTCGGGTAACTTCTCACCGACAGCGCCCGGGA
>DATLNB010000046.1:0-2284 GCA_035536995.1 Chthoniobacterales bacterium
CCAAACTCTGTTTGGGAACGCACTTGTCTTCGAAACTCTGTTTCGTAGCGGGGCAACAGAGTTGCCGGGACAATGTCGTTCCCAAACAGAGTTTGGGAACGAGGTAACTCTGTTTCGCAGCGACCGAGGGCCGTCGCTACAACAGACAAACTACCGTGCTTCTTTCAGCGCTTGAGCCAGCGCTTCCAGGCTCGGAACATCGCTCCAGCGCCGGACGAGCCGGCCTTTGCCGTCGAAGACGAAGACCGCGAACTCCGATGAAGTAGGCTCGATCCCAAACTGGCTGACCGCTTTCCCATCGAAATCGGCCACGACAAAAATGTCGTCCCTGGCATTCCGTTTTATCTGGCGCTGATCGTATTTCTTTTGAACTTCCGCCGCTTCGCTTGTGAGCCGATTGCGAATGATGGCCGAGACCATTCCGCGCAACGGCGGAAAGATGTTCTGTTGGAAATTGACCAGCGTGATCAACCGGAATTTCGGGTCGCCTAAAGTTATCTGCGAGATGCGCTCGCCGACCGTCTCGGCCTTCGGCTCGTCCCGGCGGGTGACAACCGTGATAGCTGTCACGTGCCCATCCGCCGTCGAATGCTTGTGCCGATCGATGTCGGTAAAGCTCAGTGAATAGTTGTTGCCCTCGCGCAGTTGGGCCGCTTCGGCCAGGACCGCTGTTAGCACCGCGGTCAGGACGAAAAGGATTTGCCGCCAGCCGAGGATCGCGGGTAAGGAAACACGATGACCCGCTGTGAGAGCACTGGAATTCATGCGAATAGTTAGACGGTAATGCCGGGCAAACCTTTCCTGAAAAAATTCGCGGTTGCGGCTCTGCTCGGCCTTGTCGCAGGGGGCTGCGACCGGATGATCACGCCGCGGAGCGCCCAGATTGTGAAAGACGCCGAGAGCAAGACCGCCGATGGCAATTTTCTCCGCGCCATCACCCTTTACGAAAGCGCGCTGGACGATTCTCCGCGCGCCGCCGACGTCCATTACCGGCTCGCCCTCCTTTACGATGACAAAATGCACGAGCCGCTCCACGCCCTTCACCACTTCAAGCGCTACCTGACCCTCGCGCCGTCCGGGCCCCACGCGAACGAAGTGAAAAACTTCATGAAGAAGGATGAGCTGGAGCTTGGGACAAGTCTGTCGGGCGACGCGGTCGTGAGCCGGGCCGAGGCTGCCCGATTGAAGAATGAAAACCTGACCTTGCGCAGGGAACTCGATGAGCTGCGCGCAAACCGGCCCACCGAGAGAACGCAACCCGACACCCGGGCAGCCGATAAAAAGCCCGGCACCGTGCCTCGAACCTACGTCGTCCGCGAAGGCGATACCCTCGCTTCCATCGCCCGGAAATTCTACAAATCGACTGGCCGCTGGAAAAAGATCCGGGACGCGAACAAGAGCGTGATTGAGAACCCAGCAAAGCTGAAACCAGGGATGACGCTGACGATTCCCTAGGCCTCCCGGAGGGACGTGCTTCCGCACGTCCGTTCTGCTTTTTTTATCGAAGAAATTGGACGTGCAGAAGCACGTCCCTCCGATTAACTGTTGGACCCCGATTTCCTCGTGACCACCATCACCCGCATAGCGCCTGACGTCGGCTGGATGCCGACGAGCTTCGTCAACGTTTACTTCGTGGGGCGCCCCGGTGGCTCCTGGATCCTGGTTGATGCCGGGCTGCCCGGGCGTGCGAGCCAAATTATCGAAGTAGCCGAGGCGAGGTTTGGAACCGGTTTACCTCCTGAAGCGATTGTCCTGACACATGGGCATTTCGACCACGCCGGCTCGGCCCTGCAACTGGCCGAATACTGGAATGTGCCAATTTACGCCCATCGGCTCGAGCTGCCCTACCTGACAGCGCGCTCCGGTTATCCCCCACCCGATCCGACCGTCGGCGGCGCGATCGCATTTCTGTCGCGCTTCATCCCGGCCGGCGGCGTCAATCTTGCCGGGCGAATCCGTGAGCTTCAGCCGAATGAAGTTCCGGGCGCACCGGGCTGGGAGTGGCTGGCTACTCCCGGCCATTCGCCAGGGCATGTCTCGCTTTTCCGCCCATCGGACCGCGTTCTTCTGGCCGGGGACGCATTTGCGACGATGAACATGGATTCGTGGACCGGCCTGGCCACCGGCCGCCGAACCCTCGCGCGGGCCGGCGCCCCTTTTAATACCGATTGGGACGCGACGCGCCTCTCGGTCCGGGAGCTGGCAAAGTTACGCCCCAACGTGGCCGGCTGCGGCCATGGCATTCCGCGCTGCGATGCCGACCTGCCGGCGCGGCTCGATCGGT
>DATLNB010000047.1:0-79560 GCA_035536995.1 Chthoniobacterales bacterium
GATTTGACGGATTCAGTGAACTCGATGGCCGGCAACCTGACCGGCCAGGTGCGAAACATCGCCGAGGTGACTACCGCGGTCGCGAACGGCGACTTGTCGAAGAAGATCACGGTCGATGTCCGGGGAGAAATTCTTCAGCTCAAGGACACGATCAACACGATGGTGGACCAGCTCCGTTCGTTCGCCTCGGAAGTGACGCGCGTGGCCCGTGAAGTCGGCTCGGAAGGAAAGCTCGGTGGCCAGGCGGACGTGCGCGGTGTTGCCGGCACCTGGAAGGATTTGACGGACTCGGTGAACTTCATGGCCGGCAACCTGACCGGCCAGGTCCGAAACATCGCGGAAGTGACCACGGCGGTCGCCAATGGCGATCTGTCGAAGAAGATCACCGTCGATGTGAAGGGCGAAATCCTCGAGCTGAAGAACACGATCAACACGATGGTGGATCAGCTCAGCTCGTTTGCCTCGGAAGTAACGCGCGTGGCGCGTGAAGTAGGAACCGAAGGGCGTCTTGGCGGCCAGGCGGATGTGAAAGGCGTTGCCGGTACCTGGAAAGATTTGACCGATTCGGTGAACTCGATGGCCGGCAACCTGACCGGCCAGGTGCGAAACATCGCCGAGGTAACGACCGCGGTCGCCAACGGCGACTTGTCGAAGAAGATCACGGTGGATGTCCGTGGTGAAATTCTCGAGCTCAAAGACACGATCAACACGATGGTGGACCAGCTCCGTTCGTTCGCCTCGGAAGTGACCCGTGTGGCGCGCGAAGTCGGTTCGGAAGGCGCGCTGGGCGGCCAGGCGCGAGTCGAGGGCGTTTCCGGCACTTGGAAAGATCTTACCGACTCGGTGAATTTCATGGCCTCGAACCTGACGACGCAGGTCCGAAATATTGCGGCGGTGACGACGGCGGTCGCGACCGGTGACTTGTCGAAGAAAATTACGGTCGACGTCAAAGGCGAGATTCTTGAGCTGAAAAACACCGTCAACACGATGGTGGATCAGCTGAACTCGTTCGCGTCGGAAGTGACTCGTGTGGCCCGCGAAGTAGGCACGGAAGGCCGGCTCGGAGGCCAGGCGGTGGTGAAAGGCGTTGCGGGCACTTGGAAAGACCTCACTGACTCGGTGAATTTCATGGCCGGTAACCTGACCAACCAGGTGCGTGGTATCGCGAAAGTCGTCACGGCGGTCGCGAACGGCGACCTGAAACAGAAGCTCCTGGTCGAAGCGAAAGGGGAGATCGCCGCTCTGGCCGACACGATCAACGGCATGACTGATACGCTCGCCATTTTTGCCGATCAGGTGACGAGCGTGGCGCGCGAAGTGGGCGTGGAAGGAAAACTCGGCGGCCAGGCCAACGTGCCGGGCGCGGCGGGAACCTGGCGCGACCTCACGGACAACGTGAACCAGCTCGCCGGCAATCTTACTTCACAGCTCCGCGCGATCGCGGACGTCGCGACCGCGGTGACCAAGGGAGACCTGACCCGATCGATCCAGGTCGATGCCCAGGGGGAAGTCGCGTTCGTGAAGGACAACATCAACGAAATGATCCGCAACTTGAAGGACACGACGTTGCGGAACGACGAGCAGGACTGGTTGAAGACGAACCTGGCGAAGTTCACCCGGATGCTGCAGGGCCAGCGCGATCTCTTGACCGTCGGGCGGCTGATCCTGTCAGAGCTGGCACCCGTCGTCTCGGCGCAACAGGGTGTGTTCTACATGATGGACGGTTCGGCCGACGAACCCGAGCTGCGGCTCCTGGCGAGCTATGCTTATCGGGAACGCAAAGGCGTGAACACGCGCTTCAAGCTCGGTGAGGGTTTGGTCGGGCAGGCCGCGCTGGAGAAGGAACGAATTCTCCTCTCCAAGGTCCCGCCGGATTATATCCAGGTCAGTTCCGGTCTTGGTGAAGCGGCGCCGCGCAACATCGTCGTCCTGCCGATCCTCTTCGAAGGCCAGGTAAAAGCGGTGATGGAATTGTCATCGCTCGAGCAGTTCAATCCCACCCACCACGCGTTTCTCCATCAGCTCACGGAGAGTATCGGAATCGTCTTGAACACGATCGAGGCGAACACGCGAACGGAGGATCTCCTCAAGCAATCGCAATCCCTGGCATCCGAGCTCCAGAGCCGGCAGGAAGAATTGCAACAGACCAACCAGGAGCTGGAGGAAAAAGCGCGGCAGCTCTTCGAGCAAAACGAGGAAGTCGAGCGGAAGAACCGCGAGGTCGAGCAGGCCCGACAGGCGCTCGAAGGCAAGGCGCAGCAGCTTTCGATCACTTCGCGCTACAAGAGCGAGTTCCTCGCGAACATGTCCCACGAGTTGCGGACGCCGCTCAACAGCCTCCTCATTCTCGCCGACCAGCTCTCGTCCAATCCGGAGGGGAACCTGACGCCCAAGCAGGTGGAATTCGCGCGCACGATCCGAGGTTCCGGCAAGGATTTGCTCCGCCTGATCAACGACATTCTCGACCTCTCGAAAATCGAGTCCGGCACGGTCACGCTCGACGTCGGCGAAGTTCGATTCGAAGAAATGCGCCAGACAATGGAGCGAACCTTCCGGCATGTGGCGGAAGGGAAGGGGGTCACGTTCAAGATCGACATCGATCCGCGAGTACCGGCCGGGGTCCAAACCGATTCGCAACGACTCGATCAGGTCTTGAAGAACCTGCTCTCGAATGCCTTCAAGTTTACCGAGCGCGGTTACGTCAATTTGCGGGTGGCGCCCGCGGCGGCCGGCTGGTCGTCTGACAATCACAGTCTGAACCGAGCCGACAACGTCCTTGCGTTTGCCGTGAGCGACAGCGGCATCGGCATTCCGCCGGATAAACAAACGACGATTTTCGAAGCGTTCCAGCAGGCCGATGGCAGCACGAGCCGGAAGTACGGCGGAACGGGTCTCGGCCTGGCCATTAGCCGTGAGCTCGCGCGGGTCCTGGGCGGGGAAATCCGGGTCGAGAGCTCCGAAGGTCGCGGGAGCACCTTCACGCTCTTTCTGCCGCAGGATTATGCGGCGTCACCGACGGAGCGGGCCGCAGCCCGGGTCTTGTCACAATCGACTGGGGCGCAAACAGCAGCGACGCCGCCGCCTCGGCCGCCGGCAGTCGAGTTCACCCTGGCGGATGACCGGTCCAATATCCTGCCTGGTGAGAAATCGGTGCTGATTGTCGAAGACGACGGCGATTTCGCGCAGTGGCTGCTCGACCTTGCCCACCAGAATGGGTTCAAGGCCGTGGTTACGCCCCGTGGCAAGGCGGCGCTCGATTTAGTCCGCGAATTTCTCCCTGCGGCGATCACGCTCGATCTGAGTCTGCCGGACATGGATGGCTGGCACATTCTCAATCATCTCAAATCCGATCTCACGACGCGTCATATCCCGGTGTTCGTGATTTCCGCCAGGGACGAGCCCCAAAACGCGTTGCGGCTCGGCGCCATGCGGTTCCTGACCAAGCCAATTGATGAGATGCAAATCCGGCAGGTGTTTGAAAAAGCCAACCAGATGGACCAAACGAAGGCGAAGAAGCTTCTCGTGGTTGAAGATGATGAAATCCAGCGGCACAGCATCAGAGACCTGGTTGGTAACGGAACCGCAGTGGTGGTGGAGGCCCAGGATGGCGGAACAGCTCTCGACCGTTTGCGGAACGAGCCGGTCGATTGCGTGGTCCTCGATCTCATGCTTCCCGACATGTCGGGCTTTGAGTTGATCGAAAAAATCCGGGAAGAGCACCAGGATCTTCCGATCATTGTTTACACGGCCCGCGACCTGACCCAGGAGGAGGAAGAAAAGCTGAATCGGATCGCGCAAACGACAATCGTGAAAACGGTGCGCAGTCCGGAACGGCTGTTCGATCAGACAGCGCTCTGGCTGCACCGGGACGCGGCATTGTTACCGCCCGACAAACGCGAGCTGCTCCGGCGTTTGAACGATCCCAACGAAATACTCGCCACCAAGAAGGTGGTGATCGTTGACGATGATATTCGAAACATCTTCGCCATGACGAGCATGCTCGAGCGCTACAAGATGGATGTGCACTCGGCAGAGACGGGCAAGGCCGCGCTGGAGCTGCTCCAGTCGGAACCGAACATCGATCTCGTCCTGATGGACATCATGCTCCCGGAGATGGATGGCTACGAAACCATCCGCGCCATTCGGAAGATGTATGGATTCGAGGAGCTGCCCATCATCGCCTTGACTGCGAAAGCGATGAAAGGCGATCGCGAAAAATGCATCGATGCCGGCGCGAGCGATTACATTTCCAAGCCGGTCGATACCGACCGCCTGCTGACCCTGCTTCGCAACTGGCTCCATCGGTAGCTCATGGCTGAGAATCCCAGCACGAAGGAGCCGGCCGAGGAAAAGGTCTGTATCCTGATCGTTGACGATCGGCAGGACAAGATGCTGGCCTACGAGGCGATCCTCGGCGACCTGCAAGAGAATATTGTCTGCGCTCGCTCGGGTAAGGAAGCGTTACGATGTCTTCTTAAGCAGGACTTTGCCGTCATTCTCCTCGACGTGAACATGCCGGTGATGGACGGGTTCGAAACCGCATCCCTCATTCGGCAGCGAGCGCGCTCCCAAACCACGCCGATCATTTTTATCAGCGCGGTTAACGATACCGAAACCCACGTCTCGCGCGGCTATTCGCTCGGGGCGGTCGATTACATCCTGACTCCCGTCGTCCCGGAAATCCTCCGCGCCAAGATTGCGGTATTCGTGGACCTGTTCAGAAAGACCGAGCAGGTAAAGCGGCAGGCCGAAGAACGCGAGAAACTGATCCGAGAACAAGCGGCGCGCGCGGAAGCGGAAGCGCGCCAGGAACGGCTCGCCTTCCTGGCCGATGCGAGCAATGTCCTGGCGAGCTCGCTGGATTATGATGAAACCCTGAGCAACCTGGCGAGTCTGGTCGTGCCGCGTGTCGCCGATTTTTGTCTCGTTCACGCCACCGAAGAGGAAGGCGGGATGCGGCAGGTTGCGCTGGCCTATCGCAATCCCACGGATGATCCAGTCCTGCAGAAGCTCATCGCGGAATTTCCTTCGAGCCCGGCCGCACAAAAGGGCGGAGCGCATGTCGTTAAAACAGGTCGCTCCAGAATGGTTTGCGACGTTTGCAACGGCGAGCTCCGGGAAGTTTTCGAGGAGAAAGCAGATCGGGACTTCATCCGCTCGTTCGCGGCGAAATCATTTATCGCGGTCCCGCTTCGAGCGCAGGAGCGCATTCTCGGGGCTATCGTCATGATCAATACCGGCACGGGCCGGGATTGCGGGACCGAGGAGTTGTCCTTGGCGGAAGAGCTGGCCCATCGCGCCGCGCTCGCCCTGGAGAACGCGCGCCTTTACAAATCCGCTCAGAAGGCTCGGGCCGAGTCCGAACGGGCCAACCGGGCGAAGGATTCCTTCCTGGCCATGCTCAGCCATGAGCTGCGAACCCCGCTCACGCCCGTGCTCACTTCGGTGCTCCAGCTCGAACAGGCGCAAAATCTGCCGGACGAAATTCGCGGCGCCCTGCAAATGATCCGCCGAAACGTGGAACTGGAGGCCCGCCTCATCGATGACCTGCTCGACCTGACCCGGATCAGCAAGGGCAAGGTCCAGCTCAGCATCGAGGAAGTGAATGCGCATACCCTCCTTCAAAACGCGCTCGAGATTTGCCAGGCGGATATTGAAAAGAAGCATCTGGCGCTGGGCACGGAGTTCATGGCCGAAAAAGTTTCACTCGAAGCCGACCCAGCTCGGCTCCAGCAGATTTTTTGGAACCTGATCAAGAACGCGGTGAAGTTCACGCCGGAAGGCGGCCAGCTCAAGGTCCGGACTCAGAATCTGGACGGCCAACTGCAGGTGGAAGTTTCCGACAACGGTATCGGCATTGACGCCGAAACGTTGCCGAAGATTTTCAATGCCTTCGAGCAGGGTGAGCGCGGGCAGCTGGGAGGCCTTGGTCTGGGCCTCGCGATCAGCAAAGCCCTCGTAGAAACCCACAGCGGGAAACTGACTGCGGCCAGTGACGGACCGGACAAAGGCGCGACGTTCACGGCAACATTCCCGATGGTGAACGCTTTGACTGAGTCGCGCGGCCGCGCTGTGGCCCCGCCTGCCGGCGAACGAAAGGCGCTGCGGGTTTTGCTGGTCGAAGACCATGAAGACACGAACCGGTCGCTGACCCAATTATTGCGCCGGCGCGGGTATCACGTTCAACCTGCCCATTCGGTTCAATCGGCTGTTGAAGCGGCCGCGCAGGGGGCCTTTGACGTTCTCGTCAGCGACATCGGTTTACCCGACGGGAGTGGGATTGACCTCATGCAAAAGATCAATCCGGAGCATCGCCTGTTCGGTATTGCTCTCACCGGATTTGGAATGGAAGACGATGTCCGGCGCAGCCAGGCGGTCGGCTTCCATCATCACCTGGTGAAACCGGTCGATTTGAATCGGCTCGATGCCCTGATCCAGGAGGCTCAGCCAATTGTCGAACCAGCCGTGGCTGATTAAACGTCGCGGTCTCAAGGCCAGCCGCGCGATTTCTGATATTCTGCGTGCAATTGAGGCGCGTTTTCGCGTTTATTCTCGGCGCTGTGCGAATCCAACGGACTGCATTCTTGTTTTTGGCACTGGGGGCGACGACGACGCTCGTCCCCGCGGCGGATACATTTAACGAGGAGAAACCGCACGCGCGATTTTGCCTCTCCCTTTTCGATCCAGGTCCGCCCGAAAAAGAGGAGGCGTTCCAGATCACCGCGGCCGCAGGTCCGGGGAAAGTCGTCCGCGCCTACGTCGATGCGAGTGAGACGTGCACAGTGCTTCTGGCCGCGATGACGCGGGACGGAAAGCTCGCGAATGGCTGGCGGCCACAGCTGGCCGAGGTGCCGGCAGAGTTTGAAGAAATTCTGTTGCCGAAAGCGCCGGTGAAGTGGGACTGGACAAGCTCGAGCAGTCCTTTTGACGTCTACGTGCTGGTCCTGGCTCCGGGCAGCAAGGAGACCGAGGAGGCGAAGAAGCTGGTGGACGCGATGCAGAACCCCAAGGTGGACGACCGTGTGCTCGCGCTTCAGACCGGGAAGCTCAAGGAATTGATCGGCCGGCTGGCTGGTGACCGGGGGAAAAACGCTGGACCGGCGGCCGAACCCGAAGTCGGCGGAGTATTCCGCGGGGCCGCTTTCCCGTGGCGACAGTTTGCGCAGGGCGTGAACTTTTCGCCCGATCGTCCGGGAGTCCTGATCGTTTCCACCGACAAGGCTGATAAAAAATGATGGCCGGCAGTTCGCCCGGCCCGAATTCCGTCCGCGAACAAATCTGGCTGCGCTCGCCGTGGCCTCTGCTCGTGGTGATCTGCGCGGCAGCCGCTCTCTGGACGGCGGTCGCGGGGAATCCGTTCGAGAGCGTGGAGATGCGGTGGTTCGGGCAGGTCCTGCGGTGGCGCTACGAGCGCGGCCTCGCGCCGCCGGCTGACCCAGGCCTTGTCCACGTCGACATTACGCAGGCCGATCTGCGCAAGGTGCCGACCCTGGAATTAGAATATCAGAACGCGGCAAACATTATCCGGCAGGCGTTCGAGCTCGGGGCAAAGGTCGTTGCTTTCGACGTCGTTTTCGGACGGGGCAACGAAGCAATGGCGGGCCCGATTCTAAAAGAAATTGAAGCGAGTAAAACGCAAAGCCGCTCTGTTATTCTCGCGGAAGCGCTTTTGCCGGGCCCTGAGAGCGGAGAAGAACGGGTCCGCTCGTTCCCCTTTCGAGAACGGGTTGTGCCGGCCGGCCTCATCAACGTTCGCGCGGATGGCGATGGTGTGCTGCGACGTTACGATTATGTGCATCGCAACGGTGCCGGCGAAACCGAGCCGTCGCTTGCCCTGGCCTGTTACCTTGCATGGCGCGATATCGCGTGGCCCGGCGGCGTGACATTCCCGGCGCAGGGCGTCGCTCGCTGGGAAGAACTGTCGAGTGATTTTACAAGTGTCGAGCCACGAGAGCTCAAGCTCGAGACCGTGTTATTGAACTACCGGAGCCCATGGACCGGTCAGGGACCTGCGGCCTTTCGGCACTATAACGTGGCTCAGCTTGAAGCTCTGCATGCGACTAGCCGGGCGAACGGGACCCAGCCCCTCACTAATGCGATTGTCATTGTGTCTTACTACGGCGCTGGGCTCGGCGACATGGGGACCACTTCGATCGCTCCGAATCAACCTCGCGTGGTGCTTCATTCCACCGCGCTAAACGATTTGATCCAGCGCTCCTGGCTAAAGCGAACGCCGCGCTGGCTGGATGCGCTCGCCATTATCGGACTGATCATGCTTGGGGCGGTGGCGGCCTTTATTCGCGGGACGGTTCCTCTGCTCTTGTTCTGGTTCGCCGGCGTTGCGGTGTGCTGCGGGCTCAGCATTTGGTTCATTTTGAAAACGGGCTGGGTACCTGGGCTGATGAGCACGGGCATCATCTGGAGCCTGTTGACCTTCGTGGAGCTGGGCCGAAGGCAAAGCCACGAGTTCATCCAGCGGCTCAAGCTTCGGTCGACGATGAGCCTCTATTTTTCCCCCCACATCATGGAGCAGGTCCTGAAGAACCCGGGCTCGATGGAACCGCAGCAGGCTGAGATCACCGTTCTCCTGACCGATTTGCGCAACTCGACCCCGATCGCGGAGCTGCTCGGTCCTCCCGGTATGTTCCGCCTGCTCAATCAGGTGTTCGAGACCCAGACGCAGGCCATCCTTGCGGAAGACGGCAGCATGGAACATTTCCTTGGCGACCAATTCCTGAGTTATTGGGGTGCGCCGCAGGCACAGGTCGACGCGGCCGACCGCGCTTACCGTGCGGCTCTGAGTCTGATTTCAGGGATGGAAGCCCTGCAGGGCAATCTTGAGCCAAATCTGAAGGCTTTGTTCGGATATGGGGTTGCCTTGCATAGCGGAAGCGCGCTTATCGGGAACAAAGGATCGGCGCAGCGTCTGGACTACGGTTTGGTCGGCGACCTGATCAACGCGGCCGCGCGCGTGGAGTCGCTCACGAAATACTACGGCGTTCTTTTCCTGATGACGCGCGAAGCGTTTACCCGGCTTTCCCAACCGCCTTCCTTTCGCGTCATCGACAGAGCAGTGGTGAAGGGAACGTCCCAGCCGCTCGAGTTGATCGAGGTGAAGCATCCCTTCAGTCCCGCGAAGTTCGACGACATTGCCGACCGGTACCGGAATGCTTTTGCCGAATACGAGCGCGGCGATTTTGAACAGGCCCAGCGTCTGTTCTCGGACCTGGCTGAGGAAGAACGAGACAAACCGAGCGCACTTATGGCAGAACGATGCCGGGAGCTGGCAGAAACGCGGCCATCCGACTGGCGCGGCGTTTATCACCTGACAGCCAAGTAGATTTGCAAACGTCCTTAACTCTCGCCGTCTTAACGTCACGATGAAATCCGCCTCTCGATTTATCAGTCTTCTTATATTCCTTGTTCTGTCGGCCAGGCCCGAGGCTGGCGCGCAGGAAGCGAGTCCAACCCCGAAGCTTGGGCGAGCGGAACTGGAAGCGCAGTTCAAGAAGGTTGAGGCCGAGCGAACGGCTGCGAAGCCAAATACCAAGGAACGGGCCGATGCCGCAAACACGGCCATGCAGGCAGCGTCCGACATCGCCTGGATTGCTTTCGACGACGGGAAGTTCGACGAAGCGGCTACCTGGTTCGCGACCAGCGCAACCTTAAAAGAAGATAACGAGGCAAATGCGCGGGGTTATTGGGACGAATACCTGCGGACGACTGCCCTGGAGCTCGACGGGAAGGTCGATGAGCGAATAAAGACCGACCGTGAGCAGTTGAAAACGGCGGAAGAGGCAAAGAAACCGATGCTGCTGAAGCTGATTCACGGGTGGGAGAAGCTTCGTTATCTCAACCGCTACAACGCGGTAACGATGCTCCAACAGATCGCGCGGGAGAACAACAATGCCGCAGACCTCCTGAAATATTACGAGCAAGAGCTCGCGATCAGGCGTGCGGAGATGTCTTATCTGGAAAAGGCGAAGGCTCCCGAGGCTGAGCTGGTTGAGAAGACCGCACACCTCGCAACCGCCCTGGAGCGGGTGGCGAGCGCGGAGGCAGACCTCGCGCTCTTCGAACAGGCGGAGAAGCACGCGCTGGAAGCATTGAGTCTGCGACGCGGGCTGCCGGAGGAGATGGCTGAGCGAAAACTGGATGAGAGTCTCACCGCCCTGGCACGCATGTACGCTTACAACGTGGGCGACTTGAGAAAAGCCCGCGATTACTTTCAGCAATCCTTAACCAGCATTGAGACCTCGGCCGCAGTGCGAAAGAAGGCTCTGGAGGAAGACCGGTTCTACACGGCGGAGCAAAAGGCCGCGATGAGCAAGGAGGAGCTGGCAAAGCATGAAGAATCCCGGGCCCAGACGCGCGACATGAAGATCGCGTTGGACGCCATGTCGCTTGCGATGGCTTTGGTCAATCTGGGCGAGATCAGCCAGGAGGATGGGGATTTCAAGGGAGCGGCTTCCTACTACGAGAAAGCGCTAAAGGTGGGGACAGAGTTGCCGCAGGGCGGTTTCATGAATGTCTTCGAAATGTTTCGGGCCCGAATTCGGGCGCGAGTCCTGGGCGACCTGGCCTCGCTCCACGCCGAGAGCGGCGAAGTAGAGCTGGCGTTAAAGGAGCTCAATGAAACTATCTCGCTCAAGCGGAGCATCGGCCAGGACGATTGGACCGCGCAGTCAATGATCCAGGCGGCCGACCTCGCGAATAATAAGGGCGATATCGCCAATGCCCGCCGTCTCGTCGAACAGGCGCGGCAAATTTTTGCCGCTGCTCATAAGCTGAACAATGTCGTCCAGGCAACCGGATTCCTGGCCATCATTGCGCGGGACGAAGAGAAACTAGATGAAGCGGCCAGGTATGCCGAAGAAGCGCTTCTGCTCGCCCGGAAGACGGGGAACCTTGGCGCTCTAAGCGGGGCCGCCCGAACCTTCGCGTCTATTCGAGTAAAGCAGAACAAACTCGCTGAAGCGAAGGCCTTGATAGATGAAGCCCAGGCCGCGGATGCCCGGACGGGGTCAGTCAACGACCGGATCGGCAGCCTGGGAATTGCCGGGGAGGTCCTGGAAGCTCAGGGAGAAAACGAGAAGGCCCTCGAGGCTTACAAAGAGGCTGTTAAACTAGTGGAGACGGTTCGCGCGACCGTTGCATCGGAAAGTGCGTTTGCCGATGTGAAACGCAACTACCGCCCGTACGAGAGGATCGTTCGAGCGTTGATCAAGCTAAACAGGGTGGACGAGGCCTTTGATTATCTCAACCGGGCTAAGTCGAAAAAGCTTCAGGATTCGCTTCGGCTTTCGAGCGTCAAGACGGGCGATAAGGCCATGCAGGCCCTGTTGGATCGAGCTACCGGCCTCGAAACCAAGCTTCAGGCTACGACAGCCCAGCTTCAAACCGAGCAGGCGAAGCCAGAGGGCGACCGGGACAAGGCGCGGATCGAGAACCTCAAGCAGGTGGTCGCTTCTACTCAAGGCGAGTTCCGCAAAGTCGTAGAACAGATCAAGAGCTCGAACCCGAACTACGAAAAGTTCATGACGGTTAATCCCAAGGCTTTAAAGGAGACGCAGCGGAGCATTCCGCCTGGAACGATGCTGGTGCAGTACGCGCCCCTCGGGGAGCAGCTCTACGTTTTTCTGGTTAGCAAAGAGAGCATCAAAATCGTGATTTCTCCAGCCCAGCCAGAGGAGCTCTGGAAAAAGATAAAGACGGTCCGTAAGCAAATCACGAGCGGCGAATCGGCTGGTCCCTTGAACAAGAACCTGACCGCGCTCTACGACGCGTTGATAGCTCCCATCGAATCAGACCTGGAGACAATAAAGGTTATCGCCTTTATCCCGAACCAGCTTCTTTTCTATCTGCCAATGCAGGCGCTGGCGAAAAAGCAGCCGGACGGATCGACGCGTTACCTGATCGAAGACAAGCAGATTGTCTATTTAACCGCGGCTGACGTCATGAAGGTTGTGCAACCTCCCGATGACGAGAAATCGCCCGGTGGGATGGTGGCTTTTGGTAATCCTGCCGGCGCAAACCTGCCCGCCGCTGAAATAGAAGTAAAGGCGATTGCCGAGGTATTTCCATCTACCGAAGTGCTCGCAGGCCCGCAGGTAACCAAGGCTGCGGTTCACGCCGAGCAGCGGCTGAACAAAAGGATCGTTCATTTCGCTACCCATGGAATCCTCAACGCAACCGCGCCCTCCGAGAGCTATATCCAACTGGCGGCCTCCGCAGGCCCTTCTGAAGGGCATTTGACTGTCGGTGAAGTGTGGGATCTGCCTCTGAAGAAGGTCACGTTGGTAACCCTATCTGCCTGTGAGTCAGCCTTGGGGGATAAGGAGCCCGACGGCGGCGAGATCACGACCCTGGCAGAAGCCTTTTCGAGTGCGGGCGCCACTACCGTTCTCGCCAGTCTTTGGAGCGTGGGTGACGAGAGCACCAAGGAGCTGATGGTAGAGTTTTATAGCCAGCTGGCGGCCGGTGTTTCCAAAGCCGAGGCGCTCCAGAAAGCCGAATTGAAACTACTGAAGAACCCGAAATTTTCCCGCCCGCTCTATTGGGCTCCTTTTGTTCTGATGGGAGACTGGCGGTGAGGTTGACTGTTTAGCCGCACCACGAAACGTCCGTTTCGTTACGCCGAAAGGTAGCGCGCCAGGACCATTAGCCACGTCCCCAAGACCGCTGCGCCGATATAACCAATCAACAGGCCGACCAATGCCACAGACCTGGCCAGAGAACTCCGCCCGTCAGCGCGGTGACGAGCCAACGCGACGTGTCCGCAAATAATCGAAGGCACCGCTGTGAGCCCGAATGTCAGAATGGCGAATACGCCAAGTGTGAAGGTCCAGATCGGTAACGCGGAGAGTTCTTCCTCACGGTCTTCAATCAACCGCGCAGGGATGGCCTGACTGCTAGTCATCATGGTTCGGAGTGGACGGGGCGCGACCGTTCTTTTGCAAAAAATCTCGCAGCGGAAATCACGCAACGGCCGCTTGTGAGTTCGTTCCCACCTCTGGTAAGAGAAGTGCATGGAACCCGGCGAAACAGCGCGCGAGAAATCGAAGGAGGAGAGGGCGCCCTTCGTCTTCGGGGTGAGCGGTCACCGGGATCTGGTGGCGAGCGATATTCCCGAACTACGGCGGCAACTCGATATCGTTTTCGCCCGTTTTTGCGCGGCCCATTCCGCCTGTCAGTTCCAACTCCTGACGCCGCTGGCAGAAGGCGCAGATCGCCTCGCGGCAGAAGTGGCCCTGGCGCACGGCATCAATTTATGGGTGCCCATGCCAATGGCCCAGGCGGACTACGAACGGGACTTTACTGCTCCCGAGTCGCTTGCGGAATTTCGACGGCTGCTTGGCTTTGCGGAAAGAGTGTGGCGGATTGACAGCCCGGCGAATACCAGCCGCGACGATCAATACGCCGCGGTGGGCGATTTCATCGCGCGAACGAGTCACGTCCTTGTTCTTTTTTGGGACGGTCAGCTGAACGAAATGAAAGGGGGCACCGGCTGGGTGAAGCTGCGGCGGGACCATTGGATCGGAAGCGCGGGAATGAATCCCGGCCCGCCTGGGTACGTGGGAACGATCCAGATTGTGACGCCGCGGGCGACGGGCGC
The DNA here is from genome assembly GCA_035536995.1 of Chthoniobacterales bacterium. Classification (GTDB taxonomy): domain Bacteria; phylum Verrucomicrobiota; class Verrucomicrobiia; order Chthoniobacterales; family UBA10450; genus AV80. Next base: position 13,616 of record DATLNB010000047.1, read on the forward strand.
AAAACGCGGGGAGAGACAGCCCCGGATCGAGGTTAAAGGCGAGCTCCCCGCTTAGGTTCGTCCTGAGACCGCTGTGCGTTCGATGCTGTAGACGCGGAACAATCCGTAGCTTTTTGCCAGGGCAGTCGTGCCCACCAGATCACAGGTAAACCCTTTGGATTGATCCGCCGCGGCAAGAGCGGCGAACTCTTCGCTCGTGAATACTTCGCCTTCGTGAGTAATCGGCTCGATCCTCGCGGCCCGACTGACGTGCGCTCCGGTAAAGGATATCTGTCTCACTACCGGATCGAAGTTAACGTAAACCGGGCCGGCGTGAATTCCGATGCGGATGTTAAGCTGATGAGGCAGACCTAGCTCTACCCAGTCAATCGAGGTAACCATGTCGCGTAGATCAAGCGCGAACCGGCCGGCATCTTCTACCCCGTTGAAAACAAAGAAGAGGCCATCGCCCCACGTGTTGCAATTCACCGGAGCGGCCGGACTATCGGCGATCAAACGCGAAACGCGCTGATTGAATTGAGCGACGTACTTCGGGATGACCGTCTCCGGCAGCTTACTGTAGCCGACTACGTCCGCGAACATGATCGCCTTGATCTCCTGACGCCCCGAAGCGCGCACCCAGGCTTCGAACTCGTCGTCGCTGTTACTCGCATCAACGTCGAATGTTTCAGTGTCGTGAAGCATGGAAGGGGGCTTCGTGGCAATCGGAACGACCTTTACCTGGGCGCCATGATTTCTCCAATAGCGGACAAAGGATCCTGTCCCGCCAGGAGCCCCGGTATAGCCGTCCCAGACCGCGAGCGGCGTGATTTCCAGATCGAGGGAGCGCGCGAAAATCCGCGCCAGCCCGTTCATGGCGAGATTGCAGTATTCGAAACCGGTCGCGCTGCCCGGCATATAAAGCTGGCCAAGGATACGGATCGAAGCGGCGCGATCGAGGACGTTCTCAAATCGCTTTACCCAGGCGCCGTTACTCGCAAGCGCGACGCTTGTCCTGACGAACTCCTCGGCCGGCCACGGAAGGACAAGGTGGATGCTCGCGCCTCGTTCGAGCATTGCTTCCGCGAACAGGATATCCGAACCCGATGCAGCGCTCGAGAAACCGATCCCGGCGTTCATTGCCGCGAGTTGCTTCTCCAGAAGCGCCTTTATTTCGCCTTCCTTTTCCTGTGGGAAACGCGGGGTCCGCCGATCCGGCGCATCGATCATGTGCCCCGAGAAGACAACGAGCTTCGGGATAGGGAAACAGTCGTCGAAAAGGTCTGATCGTCCGTAGAGTTGCCGCGACAGGGTGCGGGCCTGCTTTCGAGTGGATGAGAAGGCGCGCAGGTTATCCTTCTCCATCCCGACCGCGTTGCGGTAAGCGCGTTTGGCTCCGTCGGCGTCGCCCAGAATAACCAAAGCTTCGGCGACGGTTGCCAGTTTCCAGTAATCGTCCGGTTGCTTCTGGCAGATATCGAGAACCATGGTGGCGATCTGCTTCGCCTTGCTCGTCTCCTTGAGAAGTAAAGCTATGGTTGCCGCATTGATTCCTGGATAAGAGTCGGGCGGATGAACTTCAAAGGCCCGGTTGTAATGCTCGAAGGCCTGGCGGAGTGGCTCCTCGTCGGCAGGGTCGGCGCACCATTGGTCTTTGTAGGTCCTTCCAAGGATGCTGAGAGTTTCGCGATTGGTCGGGTCCTGTTCGATCAGAGCATTTAAAATTGCCTGGGCCCGGGCAGGGGAACCCATCTGGGCGAGAGAGAGAGCCATTCTTTGTTGCAGCCAGGCATCGTCGGGATGGCTCTCGAGAGCGGCCCGCCCAGCGTCGTAGGCAGTCAGGAACTCACCGGCGGAAAGAGCGCGCTTAACGAACGAATGGACCGCCTTAATGTCGTCCATCCATTCCGTGCGGCGGCGCCAGAGCTCGTGGAGGGCAACGCTGGCGCTGGTGGCGTTATTGACTTCGGACAAATCGGACACGGATTGAAGAACGCGGTCGCGCGAGAAGGTCTGCGCTCTATTAGCCGATGGCTCCGAAGCTGACCAGTAATTTTTGCGATTGAAAAAAACGTGTTAGTGGCGGCAGCAATCGTGCGGACCCGATCCGTGATCGTGATCGCATTCATGATCGTGCTGGCCAGTCTCGTGGTCGTGGCCGCAATCGTGATCGTGATGATGGTGATGAGCCGACCACGATGGGAATGGATCGGCCAGGCGCTTCCAGGCTGCGGGGCCCCCAACCATTTCTTCATCGGTTAACAAACATCCATCCAACTCAGCGCGGACGACAGCGGGCTCCAGGTCCACGGTCATCAACGCGATCGCCTGCCGCCGGTCGCCGAACGGTTCCTGCCAGTGTTTCCGTGTCCCTGCCGACATTTCCCGGTCGCGCGTTTCTTGATCGCGCGTTGCCCACCACTCGCCCGCGGCGCCGCATTGGAGCTCGGTTCCCGCCAGGTTGAGACCGCCGACGAGGTCCATTCTCGTGGCGAGCCAGACAAAGCCTTTGGCCCGGAAAATCTGGCGCAGGTCGCTCTGGAGAAGGCGCCAAAGACGCTCCGGATGGAATGGTTTCCGTGCGTGATAAGCAAAGGCGGTCACCCCATGCGGATACGAGATGGGATCTGCTTGCTCCTCAATAAGCCGGCGCCATTCAGCCGCGTCGAGCACAGCGGCAAAGTCGAGTGTCTCTCCGCTTATCCTGGTGACCATGTCACTGGGGCCGTTTCCCCGAAGGTCAGGCAAGGTCGCCCGGGGATTGAGCGCGCCAAGGACGGCGCGGGCAAGGCTAACTTCGGAATCGTCCGCTGCTGGGTCGAGGAGGATGCTGCCGGCGAACTCGAGTTGCTCAACGATAAAGCAGACCGGCTGCGTCGAGGAACCTTTGCGGTCGGGCAGGAGCAAGTCCAGGACGGTTGTGGGGGCAATAGCCATCGCGGCGTGACTTAATCGCACTGCGCCCGATGAGTTTTCGTTCTCGAGTGCAAACAAAGAGGCATAGGCCATGATCGGCTGGCCTTCGTCGCAGTGGACGATGAGGTGGTCGAGGCCACCATGCCCCGCGATGGTTTTGATCTGATGGCTGATCTCCGCCGGACTAGATGTCGTTAGGTGGAACAAGCGCGGGTCCGACTCCGCCGGGCCACCGGGGACTTGCGGGGTTAATAATCCGATCCGCGCGTTCTGGTTCCCGGCATGCCAAAGTTGCCTGGCCGCAGACGCGGCGGATGGTCCGCCAATAATAGACACGGGCAACACGGCCGTGCCGTCGACAACGTCTTTCATCTTGCTGGGCTAGCTGGCCGGCGGTGGTTTCCCAGCCCGCGCAACCGGTGCCGACGGCGGCGGCTTTCCGGCGCGTGCCGCGGGCGCAGCTGGCGCATCCGCGGACACGACGTTGGGCGCGGTCACATCGCTGCGCCATGGAATAGCAAGCCGATGCAGAATGGACTTGGCTTCCAATGGTGCGAGGTCAGGCATCTGCGAAACGAGCCGCGCGAGCAGAGCGCTCATGATAGGCGCCGCGAAACTGCTGCCAGTGACTTCCTTGGTCCCCTTGTTGTTCCAGGGAAGAGTAACGTCCACGCCGCGAGCAGCGAATTCAACGAGATGGCCGGGTTTGTAGAAGAAGGTGTGGTCCTCGTCGAACCGCGCCATGTTAACTGTAACCACGCTGGGGAAGTAGCCGGGCCATTCGGGCGTGGTAAAGTCGTAGTTGTTACAGGCGGAGACGATGTGGATGCCTTTCAGGTAGGCTTCGTCGATCCACTCCTTGTATTGAAAGATGTGCTCGGACAACCCGCAGCCGAAGCTGCAGTTGAGGATGTGATAGCCCCGGTCAATCGCCTGTCTGACTCCTTCCCGAATAATGACAGTGCGCGACCCCAAATTCGCTCCGAGCACCCGAATGCTTCCGACCCGCGCGTCGGGTGCGATCCGCCGGATCACGGCTGTAACGGCGGTGCCGTGGCCGAAGACATCGGTCCCATCACCTTCTTTGACTTCGATTTGGACGCCGGCATCGACGACGTGCAAATCGTCAACGAGAGAAAGGCCCGACAGGGCCGGATGATCGGTCTCAACTCCGGAATCGATAACTGCGATGCGAACCCCCTTGCCGGTGCCCTCCTTTAAGGCGCGCCGTGCTTCCTCGAGGCGGAACGGGCTCGGATCCCGGGTCAGAGTCGATTCCATCCCACTGCAGTACCGAGAAGCCGGTAATCGATCAAGTCTCTTACGACCGCAGCGATGGTTTGGATGGCGTTCAGCTCGGGCGGCCCAAAGCCCGACGGCGTCTCACCGGTCGCGGCAGCCTGGCCATCGTGAACCATGACGTCGAGGAGCTGGACACACGAAATAACGCCGCGGACCTCGTTCAAAAAATAGAGCGGCACCGCGATCATCGCGTAAGTCGTCTTCTGCAGCTTTTTATCGAGGGTGGCGCTGTGCTTGGCGTTCTTGAAGACCTGGTTTTCGACAAAGGCATGCTCGCTCGCCACAACCAGGCTAACGATGCCCTGACTGACCGGCTGCTTGAAGCCCATGATTTTTTCGGTGTTCGGACCGCTGTTGTAGGCCACCACCAAATGTTGCTTTTCGGAGTCAAGTAACCAGATGCTCCCTTCGTCCGCTGAAATTCGCGCGAACGTGTCTTTCAGAAGCTTGAGCAGCATCTCGTCGCAAATGCTGAGAAAATTTTCCGGATTGATCGCGGCTCCCAGCTTCGCGAGATGTTCCTGGAGCGCGGGGCGGAGCGCTGCCAGACGCTGTTCCGGCAGGAAATTTGCGCGACTGGCCTTCATTCGGGCGGTTGCCTGATCGCCTTGGTCTCCGTGACCAGCGCAGAAATTAGCTCGGGATGTTCCTGGAGCAGCTTCTTCATCTCAGTTCGCTCTTCTTCACTGCATTTCCCATGGGCAAACCTGGCGATCTTTTCCCGGAGCTCTGCCGGGATCGCCGCGCCGGTGCGACCCGCAACTTCGCGGGCGTCACCATCGAAGAACTCCAACAGGGTTTTGAAATCATCATTCACGGCAAAAGAGTGGTCAAAGAAAAACGGGAGTCAGGTCATGGTTAGGAGCCCACGAGCGGGTCACGGCGCGGTGGAGATTTACCGGCGGCATCCCGTTGTTTATGCTCAGTTCTTAGACTTTTCGCACAGCGCATTTTGCGAATTATCTTCCAGGGTTCAAAAAACATCCGAGGAACCGGCGCAAAGCTCGACGAAATCTTCCCAGCGCAGCTCGAGCCATGGATCGATCCGCTTTAGCTCCGCGAGGATGATCCGCGATACGCTCTGCCGCGTTCCGTCCAGCGTCCGGCTTACTTTCGATTCGTGCCAGCCCCACATCCGCGCGATCTCTCGCTGCGTGAGATCGTGCAGGTGAACCAGTTTCAACATCAGGACCGCGTCAGGCTCCTGCTTCGCGAAGGCGCGCTTGATCGCGTCCCGCAGGAGCTCGACGAGCCGTTGTTCGCTTGTTTCTTTTTCAGGTTGCGGCCGGCGATCGAAGAAATCTTCAGGCGAATCCGGCGAAGGCGATACGTCGACGCGAAAGCTTTGCCGCCGCTTAAGATCGACCAGCCGATTGGTTGCGACGGTAAGCAACCACGATTCGAGCGCGCACCGTCCCTGATATTTGGAGAGCAGCGGCTCGCGATTCCCGCGCGGGGCAAAACAATCAGCCCAAAGGTCGGCAACCAGGTCTTCCGCTTCGGTTTGGCTGGCGCCGCGGGCGCGAAGGACGCCGACGAGCTTGCCGTGGTAACGGGTCCGGAGTTCCGCTGCGGCGGCTGCGTCCGTGGCCAGAACCCGCTGGACGAACGCGAGATCCTGTTCATGGCGCGATGGAGCCAGGGCCTGCATAAGGAAAGGGAGGATGAAGTTGGCTTCCCGCATCGTCAATGATTTTGACCGCGCCGCGCGTGCCTGGAGGGATTCGAACCCCCAACCTGCTGATCCGAAGTCAGCTGCTCTATCCGGTTGAGCTACAGACACTCGCGCGGTCAAGGTGTCGGAGCCAGCGAGAGCGTGCAAGTCACGAAGCGATGCCGTAATCGGGAAATGGGCGCTGTCCTGTGCAATATTTCCACCAGAGCCTATGTATCTCCGCCTCATTACCGGCATTTCTTTGTTTGCGCTGTCCTTCGTCCCGCGGGGACACTCGTACGTTTTGGAAGATGAACCGTGGACACCGAACCGGACCATCGTGATGCAATTGTCTCTGGGCGGGCCGAAAGCTTTGAACGACGGGTTCAGCTCCTTCAACCAATCGGCACTCGACGCCCTGAATATCTGGAACCAGCACACTCCGCATCTTCAGTTCGCCGGAATAATGAATTCCCCGGTCCCCGTCAGTGGGACTGACGACCTGATGTCAGTCGTATTTTCTTCAACCTTCAACGGGGAGAGTTTCGGAACCGGGACGCTGGCCGTAACCCTGCTTTATTCGCGGCAACCAGGGGTACGGGAACAGACCGACACCTACTTCAACACGGCGTATCCCTGGGATTCGTACCGCGGGCCGTTGCAGGCCGCGGAGGATTTTCATCGGGTAGCGATCCACGAATTCGGACACACCCTCGGGCTCGATCATCCCAATCAGGCCGGACAAAACGTAAGTGCCATCATGAATTCGTCGGTCAGCAACGTCGAAACCCTGCAACCGGACGACATCGCCGGAGCGCAGGCGCTCTCCGGGCCGCCCTATCAGACGTCGGTAAATGCGCCGGTTCTTCAAAACATTTCGACACGCAGCTTTGTCGGGACCGGTGACAATGTCCTGATTGGCGGCTTCATTATTCAGGGGACGCAACCGGCGACCGTGATCCTTCGTGGGATTGGTTACTCCCTGAGCGCTTTCGGGATTACAAATGCGCTGGCCGACCCGGTGATCACGGTTTTCAACTCAAGCAACCAGCAGGTGGCGACGAACGACGATTGGTTTACGAGCGCGAATGCCAGCACCATCGCGAGCTACCGGCTCGATCCGCCGAGTAGTATCGAATCGGCGCTCCTCCTTACTTTGAACCCCGGTTCCTATACCGCCGTCGTCCGCGGCTACTCGGATTCGAGCACGCCGGCCTCCACCGGCATCGCGTTGTTCGAGCTTTACGATCTCCACACGACCGGGGGCCGCGCCGGAAATGTTTCTACCCGGGGACGGGTGGGCACTGGCGGAAGCGTTTTGATTGGCGGATTCATCATTGGCGGAGGGCAGGCCAAGCAGGTCATCATTCGGGCGCTAGGGCCCAGCCTCGCAAATTCCGGCGTTGCTAACGCGATCGCCGATCCGACTCTTGAACTGCACAACGCGAATGGCGCGACGTTGCAGACGAACAACAATTGGCAGGAGAGTCCGGACGCCGGCACGATATCGAGCCAGGGCTTCGCGCCGGCCGATGCGCGCGAGTCTGCTCTGCTCGCCACCCTCAATCCCGGCAGCTTCACCGCGGTCGTCCAGAACGCGAACGGGGTGACCGGCGTAGGGTTGGTGGAGGTCTACGACTTAAGCCCCTGACGATTCGAACTCAGGGCAGATTGTAAACCTCGGCAAGAGCAACGCCGGTGCTGGATCCTTTCCCGCGAACGATCGCCGTATAATTCCCGGGCGCGAGAGACGTGAGGATTGCTGCTTCATCGGGATTGCCCGGGGCAAGTCCGGCCGTCACCAGCTCAGCCGACCCGGAATCCGTGATCCAACTGTCATTCGTGCGGAGGGTGGCGCCATTGCTGTCGTGCAATTCAAGAACCGGATCGGCTAAGGGGTCGGCAATCCCGGCACTGCTCAACGATGGACCAAGCGCGCGTGTCGCGATGTGCCCGCTGGAGCCAGTGCCGACGATAAATCCGCCGATGAGGACGTCGTCGCCAGTGCTGACAAAGCCCCGTGTGCTAATGTTCGCGACCATCGAATTTGCGGCCTGAACGAGATCGTACATCTCGACGAGACCGACGCCGGTCGCGTTATTTTTCCCCCGGACAATCGCGGTGTAAGCCCCGGGCAACAGGGTTTGGACAAGGGCGGCTTCCTTGTTGTTGTCAGGCGCGATTCCATTTGACCTAAGCTCCGCGGCTGCGGCGACGTCGCTCTCCCAATCGTCGTTCGTGGCAACGATGGAACCATCCGGGCCATGAAGCTCGAGCAAGGGATCAGCCAGGACGCCGCTGAGGCCGGCGTTGGTCAACGACGGGCCAATGCCGCGGATCGCGATCCGTTTTGGTTCCGCGCCGGTGATGATGAAACCGCCTATCAAAACCCCTTCGCCACTGAGCACCCGCATTCGCGTGGAGACGTTGATAAGAGACGACTGCTCGCCCGTGAAAATATTGTCATAGACGTAGCCCGCAATTTTTCGGCCTTGCTCGATACCCGCGGTTTTGTCGAACGCCCAATGAATTCCAAGATAGATGCGGCTCTGGCCATTCTCTTCCTCGGCCTCGGACAGGGAATTAAAATGGCGCGGCTTGAGGTCGCGGATGTTTCCGCCGTTATCGACGGTCACGCCGTTAAATTCGTCCGACGTAAACGTGAACGCGATATCGTCCGTGTGGTAGTAGCGCCGGAGGGTTTCGAACAGGGCTCCGCCGAAGGTCGCGTGCCCCGATGGATAGGCGGGGAAGGGAGGCGTGAAGTTAGGTCCGGTCAGATTGCTCGCAGGAGCGCCAAGGGGATGGAAGGTGGGATCCCCAATCGTGGCCAGGTTACCATCGCCGGCGCCGGAAGGACCTGTCCCGGCATCGGATTCGCGAATGCCGGTAACGGGCCGCCAGAATTGATAGAAGAATTTCGATTCCCAGGAGGCGATTCCAGCATCAGCCATGGAAACGTTAACCAGCGCGAGAAGGCGGGCCATCTCGAGCGCGTTCCGGTCCGTGCCTTTTTGCTTCGCGATATGCATCGTGATCTGATTGTAAAGCCGCGGGGGCGCGCACAGGCTGGGTGTTCCATCGTAAGCCCAGAAGATCCCCATTTCCGTCTGGTCGGAGGTCCGAACCGTCGGCGTATTGATGCCATCACCTCCGAGTGCCTTCACTTCGTTGTAGGCAACGGTGTATTCTACGCTGTCCAAAGCGGGGGGCGCCGGTGTCCGAAACTGATTGGCCGATTGTAGGACAAAGGGCGTGACCTGGCTCCAATTCGCGCCTAGGGCCAGGGGGATCTGGCTGATCGGGTCCTGGCGCCATTTGCCGGCTTCGTTACTCGGGAGGAACTCCTGGCCCACGCGCGGCTCGGCATGCGCTGAACCATCGTTCGCACGCAGATTAAGGATGCCCGCCGCGGTCTGATGTCCGAGTTCAATTCCCTCAGCTTTGGCGGAGCCGGAATCGATGTTAGCGAGGTCGTCAGCGAGCGCCTGGTCGAAGGCAGCGGCTTGGGACGGGAACATGGCGGTCAACGTATCCCTTGCCGCCTGGGCGATGGCCGCGCTCATGGAAGCCGTCTTCACCGGGCTAATGGTGCTGAAACTTTTGTAGCCCCCCGCAATCGCATTCACGCTGTCGAACATCGCGATGTGCACGATCGCGATCGCACGGCTGGACCGCGCCGGCCCGACTTGTTCGCCAAATATACGCGGGTCACCCGGGGGAACCGGGGTGTGATCGAGACCGCTCGCGTCGATTGCGATCTGATTCCACCGGGCAAGAACATCCGCCGGGTCATCACCGCCGTGAGCGGGCACCGCGGGGGAGGTAACGCGCGCTGCCGCTTCGAATTGCGGTCCAAAAAAATCCTGAAGATTTCGTGTCCGCGGTGAGGCCGAGGAAGAGAACGTAAGCGCAATCGTGACGCCAGAAAGAGCGCTAATCGCTTTTCGGAATCGAATATTCATAGAGGTGCGCTCTTCGGGCCGCCGGGGGGGAAGGGACACGGAGCGAGTATTGGTATTTCTGGGCATATTCGAAAAACTCCGCGCAAGGCAAGCTTATAGACGAAACTCTCAAATTTTTGCGGGGGACGGCCGGGGGTGGCCGCACTTGAAAAAGCTTAATCGGATTGACGTCGGAGGGATGCAGGTCGAGTGAGAGCGGGTGCTTTATGGATGCGCTTTGTAGTTATCTAAACGATCATCTGGCGGGGTCCGTCGGCGCGCTCGAATTGATGGATCGCCTGGTCGACGCCCACCGCGACAAACCGATGGGGAGTTTTTTTGAAACATTGCGTGGCGAAATTCAGGCCGACCAGGACCAGTTGAAAGGCCTTCTGGAAAAACTCGGGGGACATGAAAGCTCCGTGCGCAAGGCGGGGGCCTGGATCGCGGAGAAACTATCCCGGCCGAAGATTGACCTTGAAAGCGATCCTGACGAAACCAACGTCGGATTACTTCTTGCCCTGGAAGCGCTCGTCCTCGGGATAACAGGGAAACGCTCGCTCTGGCGTGCCCTTGGTGCCGCGTCCCGAACGGTTCCGGAGTTAGCCCGCCTCGATTACTCCGGACTCGAAAAGCGCGCGATCGAGCAGTGCGAACGGGTGGAAGCAAAGCGGCTCGAGCTGGCGCGCACTGTCTTTCTCCCGCGGGATTGAGCGGTAAATAACCGGGCCGCAGAAGAGGCTCCGCCATTTTTAGCTTGAGTGCCCGGGCGGGAGCAATCACGCTGAAAACGTGAGAGCTACGTCCGTCATGGAGAGCCCGACGCCTCTGACCCACTTTGCCACCACGCGCTGGAGCCTGATTCGGCAACGCTATCTTCCCGGGGAAAATCGCAGCAAAATCGACCCGGGCCTCGCGCAGCTTTGCCAGATTTATTGGCGCCCAATTTTCACTTTCATCTACCGGCGGGGATACTCGGCTCCCGATGCGCAGGACCTGACGCAGGATTTTTTTCTGATGCTGCTGGAAGGCAAGCTCCTGGAAATGGCTGATCCAGAACGGGGCCGTTTCCGTTCCCTCCTTTTGCGATCGCTAAAAAACTTTTTGATCGACGCAGCGGTGAAGCGACGCCGGCACAAGCGCGGAGGGCAGGTCCAGTTTGTTTCGTGGGAGAAATGGATGGCCGATGCCCCGCCTCAGTTGTCACTGCCGTCCAGCGCGGTGGAATCGTCGCCGCCGGAAGCGCTGTTTGACGCCGGTTGGGCGGCGGCCATCGCAGAAGAAGCGTTGCGCCGACTCCGCTTGGAATGCGAAAGCAAGGGCCGGCGCCGGGTTTACGAAGTCCTGCATACCTACCTTACGGCTGAGCGGACTGAGACCTGTTATGAAGGACTGTCGCGGGCTCTCGGAGTTCCCGAAGCTTCAGTCAAGAGTCTGCTTCACCATTTCCGGACGCGCTATCGCACGCTTCTTCGCGAGGAGATCGCCAAGACCGTCGAGTCGGAGGCGAACGTAGACGAAGAAATCCGTTATCTTTGCGCCACCCTCAGCGCCGCCGCCGGGTAGGCGCTCATGCCACGGGGACCCTCCAGCGATTCGTCTTTTTCCGTAACCGTAGAGCCGCAGATTTGCTCGCGGTGCCATACCGTTTCACGACTGACTAACGGCCTTTGCCTCAACTGCCTCCTGCGCGGCGCGCTGAGTGAGGAAACTGCCCCGGCCGGCAAGGAGGCCTTCAAGGAAGTACTCTCCGCGGTCCAGTCGCGGGACGGGGATTGGCACATCGCCGATCACGAGATCCTGCACGAGATCGCGCGAGGCGGGATGGGGGTCGTTTACCAGGCGCAAGAACCTCATTCCGGCCGAATCGTCGCGCTAAAGTGCGTTCTCGCCTTTCACGACGATTCAGACCATCTCCTGGCGCGATTCCGGCGGGAGGCGGAAACGGCCGCCCGGCTGGATCATCCGAACATCGTCCCGATTTATCAGATCGGGGAGACGGCTGACGGGTTCCCGTATTACACGATGAAGTACGCGCCCGGCGGGAGTCTGCTTGGGGCGCGCGGTCCTCTTCGCCAGCACCCGCGGGAAAGTGTCGAGCTCATGGCGAAAGTCGCGCGGGCCGTCCACTACGCGCATGAGCACGGGGTTCTCCACCGGGACCTAAAACCCGGCAATATTCTCCTGGATAATCAGGGGCAACCGATGGTGAGCGATTTCGGCTTGGCCAGATGTGAAACCGTCTCCGGTGATCTCACCCGGTCGCTGAGCAGCTTCGGCACGCCTGGCTATATCGCCCCCGAACAGGCTGACGGTCCCGCGGCCAACCTCACCCCAGCCGCCGATATTTACAGCCTCGGTGCCATCTTGTTTGAGCTCCTGACCGGCCGGACGCCATTCGTCGGCGATAACGCGTTTGCGGTAATGAAGCAATCGGCTGACGAGCCCGCGCCGAAGGTGCGATCCCTGGCGCCGCGGGTCCATCGCGATCTGGAGAAAATATGCGAACGGTGCCTGGAGCGGGAGCCGCGCGATCGATATCAGTCCGCTGCGGCCCTCGGGCACGATCTGGAGCAGTGGCTGGCGGGGGAACCGATCAGCGCCACGATCGTCCCTCCATGGAGGCGCGTAGCGCGATGGGCGGGCCGGCACCAGAAACTTGCGGCCGCGTTATCCGTAGTTGCTCTCATGGCGGCAATAGCAATCGGGTGGCAGGTCTACAGTGCACGCCTCCGCTCCATGATGCACGAAACTGTCGTTGCTTCACGGTCGACTGTTGTCCTGCCGTTTTTCGACATCGATCGGGTCGGCCGGGACGACGCGGTAGCCCGGTTGGTGGGAGCTCAGCTCAAAGAGCGCCTGGTTGCTCTGGGCCCGGCGCAGGTGGAGCTGGCTGATTCAGGTCCGCCGATCAATTGGGCCGCGCCCGACACGATCCGCGTGGGCGGGCGGATCGCGAAAGCCCGAACCGTCATAAGCGGCACAATCCGCAACACCGAAAACGGGAAACGGATCTCGCTGCGACTTCGCAATGCGGCTGATGGGACCCCGCTATTCACCAAAGTATTAGTCCTGGAGACTGCCAACGCGCCCGTGGTGACTGACGACCTCGCCCGCAGCCTCTACGCGCTCATCAGCGCTTCCGACTGGTCCTCAGTCACCGAAGCAACCGCGGACGCGGTTTGCAACAACCCCGAAGCGAAAGAGCATATTCTGGCCGGGCGCAATTTGCTTAACCGCGCTTCAAACACCTCGGACTGCGACGGGGCGATCGATCTGTTCAGGCGGGCCCTGGCGAAAACGCCTAATTCGGTTCTCGGCCATGTCTATTTGTCTTACGCGGCCGCCGGCCGAACCCACTACAACTCTGATGCGAGTTTTCTCACTCTCGCCGAACAGGAAGCGGATCGGGCTCTTACGCTTTCAGCCGAGTCTGGCGAGGCCCACCGGGCAAAAGCCGCCGTCTATTACCAGCAAGGGCGTTTTTCTGACGCGCTTGAAGAAGAAATAAAATGCATCGAGTTCGGTGGACTCGACGAGAAGGTCGCAAACTTCATCGGGCGAACCCTGGATACCCTTGGGCGACCGGAGCTGGCTCTAAAATGGTGCGAAGTTCCGTTGCGGACGCCGCGGACTCCCGGCGAAGTGGAATGGGTCATCGGCGATTGCTGGATGAAATTAGGTGACGACGGGCGCGCGCTCGAAGCCTATCGGCGTTCCTACGAGCTCCATCCCGATATGCCGCACGGGCCGATGGGTATCTCGCACATTTACTTGCTCCAGGCTGACTTTGACAAAGCGCGCGCGGCTTTGCGCCAGCTGGAGAAAGTTCGCGACGCCGGCGAATCCGACAAGCTCGCCGCAGAGATAGAATTCTTTGCCCGCGATTTCACGAAAGCCCGCGTGCGTTACGAGGCACTCGCTGCACATGACCCTGAGGGCGGGGGATTGTTCTGGGGGTCGATTAGCTACAAATCCGCCCTCGCCCGGATACATCAGGAACGCGGCGAGGCTGCCCAGGCAAACGACCTTCTGCGCCATTGCCTCGCGCGCGAATTTAAGGCGACAGCGCTTGAGCCCGCGAATGCGGAGCCGCTTTATCGTCGCGCAGCCGTCGAAGCGATGCTCGGCATGCCGGATGCCGCCTTCCAGCACCTGCGCCGCGCCGTCGAGCTGGGCTGGCTTGATTACCGTTCTTTTAGACTGGACCCCCGCTTTGATTCGTTGCGCGCTCGGCCTGAGTTCGAACAAATCGCTTCTGCCATGTCGAATAATGTCAGGGCAAAAAGGGCTCAGCTACAACCAGCAGACTAACGAATAAAAAGTATGAATCTCAAGAATTGGGACAACATGACAAACGACGAGAAGCTTGATCGCCTTACTTCTGTTCTGACCCGGGCTGGCGCCGACGCCGACTTTCGGGGCCGATGCCTTGCATCGGCGGACTCGGCCAAGGCAGCAGTGAGCGAGGTTGGGGAAATCGAATTTCCGCCGGATTTTCGAGTTCAGTTCCTTACTCCGGAGGAGCGTTTGAAAACGCTTTTGCTGGCGGTGCCCGACCTAATCCCCACAGAAAACGGGCGGGCTGAGGTTCGCCAGGCCGAGGACTACCAGACCTGTACCTATACGATGTGGCGGACTTGAGCGAACAGCTCAGCGCGAGAGGGCGTTGCGAATAGCTGCGGTTAACTCCGGAACCATTGCCGGCGTCTCGGCCGGCATTGATTCGTCGGTTCGACGGATGAAGTAGGGGATATCGAGCCTGAGTAGCGATTCGATTTCGGCCTTCTTCACCGCTGAACCCGCGGTCCCTCGTGTGCACAAGCGCTCGACGAGCTTCCGGCGCGCCGCGGATGAACGAAGCGCGCCGGGCTCGATCGAAGCTTGCCGGATTTCGATGTAGCGGACTGTCGCCCAGTATATCCAGCGGCGCTTCCGAGAACGGATGCGACGGACGCGCCGGCAGAAACTGGCATTCCGCTGATGGGTGCCCAGGATGCATTTCCACCCAGCCGCAAACCCCTTAACGATTGCCTCTTTGAAATCCGCCGCCTGCAAGATGGCTCCTTTGACACGGGGTAAGTGAATTCCGCTTTTTGTTTCGGCCAGGACGCTACTGCGCGATTGTAAGCTCCGCCGGTTTTGGCTCGGAAAGAACCCGGTGCGGAGGAGGACCGTAACTGGCGATTGAGTCTTTGTTACAGCCGAGACGTGCCAGAGCGCATCGAGATCTACGACGACCGGTTGTTCACCCGCCGCGATCATGTTCTGGCGATGACAATCGACAGCTTTCAGAAGATAGGCGGCGACAATCGTGCCACCGACCCGCTGATAAAAGCGGCGGGCGGCGGCGCGGCTCGAGCATTGAGTCGGGGCTATGTCTTCCATCCAGCAATACCCTCTCCTTTGCAGAACCGGCGCCGCGCGCAAGGCCGGATGGAAACCGTGGCGGTTCATCCAATTCAAAAGTGAATGCCATTCCGCTTCGCCCTGTCGCCGCCCCGGTTTGTAGATGATCGAACTGTTTTCGAAGATGACTCGAACGACACTGCGACCGCAAAAATGTGGATCTGATAATCCGAGCTCCACGTCGTCAATTTTTCCCAGCGGCTTCTGGTCAAAAAACATCTGGGAAAGCACAGCCCGGTCTCTCGTCGCGCGGCCGATTACTTCCAGGAGGTGATCGCGCCATTGCCGAATTGTTAGCGCCCAAAGCTGCGCGAGGACGGGGTATCTCCGAAAGAGTGCCTGCAACCTGTGCCAGGGCTCGTGTTGCAAAAACATCTGCTCTCGTTTGGCCGGTGCCATGTCACCACGCCCCAACGCCTGTGTCGCGAGGCAAAAACTGGCCCATTCCAGGTCAAGGCTCGGCCGGGTAAGCCAGCGTAAACGCCCCCGTAAATCTTGTCTGATCCTTGCCTTCGCTTTTTCTGAGACCCACCTTAAGCAACCCGTTCGGGAGTTATTAAGTTCCTGCCATCCGTAACTCACCCCGCTTTCACAGAGCCGTGCCAGTGCTCCTGCTTTCGCCGATGTGAAGCTGGCTCGCTCCAGGACGGCTAGCATTTTGCGAAGCTCTGGTTTGAAGGCGGCGGGCGCCGCAGTCACGATGGCTTTGATCCCAGGGGAGGAGATAGCCATGCTCTGCCGTGAGGCTCAATGACGCCAGCGTCACTACTGCAAATGCCGGCTGGGGAATTGGAAGCGCCGCCAATGCGCTTCGCATTCAGGTAACAGCCTTTCGTCACCGACGAGTTGAACCACGCGAATCAGTGAATCGACCGCCCGACATGACCCGCCCGGGAAAAACCACTGCGGCAAATTCCAGTCTGGCCCCATGATATTAAGATAGCTGTCCGGGTCGGCTTCAATCGCCCCCTCGATGACGTCCGCAACAATAGAACTACCCACCGGGCCCAAAGTCAGTCCTTCTTCTCTAAGCTCTGCTTCCTTGAGGATGTAATAGAAAAGGGGCGTGTTATCCTCGAGCCTGTTTCGGCGAAGTACGCTTCCGGATTCATTCGAGGTATCGGTTATTAACTCGGCCTCACTGAGACGGTCTTCTGCCTTTATCCTGCCTTGGGCGATAAGAGCATTGGCGGCTTCCTGGCCCGAGACCAGACCTGCCCGGGCCCCTCGAAGCAAGGTGCGGACAGGAAGGTTGGATGGGTCCGGCGATTCGCGATGGTTAGCGAGACGGATCGTGCCCGGGGCGAGCCCGTGCATCGACTGGCTAACCGAAGTATCTATAAAGGAACTTGAAGCCTGGGGACCCGATGTAGGCAGACCATCGAGAAAGGTACCCCATTCAACCAGGTAATCGTCAGGCAGGGGTGCGGCCGTTTGCCCCATTGCCATAAGCTCATCAATTACCACCCGCTTGTTGCGACAATTCAACCGATAGGCATTGCGCACCATGCTATGCCCGAATCGAAACGCCGCGAGAGAGAATTCTATCGGAATCGGAAACTGCGTTCCTGTTTTCTGAATTATCCGGTTCTGTCGGCTATGCCAGACATCATTGCAGACCACCCGCGGAAGGTAGTCGTGCCGTACAATCCATTGGTAATGCCAGGAGACCAGCCGGCGCGCCTTCGCAAACAGAGTCCCTCCTCCTAAAGTCTCACCGAGCTCCGCGAGGCCTGGATTTGTTTGTAGTTGTTCTATCGCGACGTTGTGAAATTTGAGGAAGAGGACGTGGAGCTGGCGGAGTAACACATTGTCGAGGTTACGGCGGTCTTCCATGTCGCCGACGAGGAGGCGCCCCGCCTTCAGTGGCAGGTCCCGCTGGTATTCTCCCGGGGCGGTCGCACCGATCTTAAAAGTTTCGGCATCGGGTTCGCCTTCATACAGGTAAGGTGAAATGGCCGGCCCGCCCCCATAAACGTGGTCGAGATCCAGGGTCGGCGTCCTGAAGTTTGGTGTTTCCTCCGGTTCAGTATAAGGACCTGCCAGCGGCGTGGGGTCATGGGTGAGATCATGACCGACAAATTGCCCAAAGTAGGTGTAGCCGATGCGCGGCGTCAGGGTGCCCTCGCGCTCGACCTTATACCTCATCGAGTTTCCCAGGGTGATAAGCTTCCTTTCGTGGTCCCTCGTGACAGGGTGAGCCGGCCTGCCAAGGAGGCGCGTATAATACCCCCTGGGCTCTGCCTTAGCAGGACGCGCGTGACTGCACATCCCTCGTGAATCCATGGGACTTATTGCCGCTTCGGAGACGGCGTGCTCCCGGGTGGCGCCTTCTTCGTTTCAAGCCAGCGATTTACATTTTGTTCGAGCACGTCGAGCGGGACGGCTCCGGAAAGCAGGACGGTATCGTGGAACTCGCGGATATCGAATCCGTCGCCGATTGCCCGGCGAGCGCGGTCACGAAGCTCTTTCAGCTTGAGCTCACCGATCTTGTAAGCCAGGGCCTGTCCCGGCATTGAGATGTAACG
Organism: Chthoniobacterales bacterium; assembly: GCA_035536995.1. GTDB lineage: Bacteria > Verrucomicrobiota > Verrucomicrobiia > Chthoniobacterales > UBA10450 > AV80. Next base: position 31,348 of record DATLNB010000047.1, read on the forward strand.
GTCGATCTCGTTGACGATGTCGTTCTCGGCCTTGGGGGCATTTTCCATGAAGAAGTCGATCGCGCGCTGGCGTTCCCACTTCATCTGGTGCATGCCGGTATCGACCACTAGCCGGACCGCCCGCCACATTTCATAAGTCAGCTGACCGAATTTCGAATACGGATCGTCATAGAGTCCCATGTCCTCGCCGAGTGACTCAGCATAAAGGCCCCAACCTTCGACATAAGCTGTGAACCCTCCATACCGGCGGAACTTGGGAACATCCCCTAACTCCTGGGCCAGGGCGATCTGGAGATGATGGCCCGGCACTGCCTCGTGCAATGACAATGCCATCATCTCCCACTTCGGCCGCGTCTCGGGCTTGTAGAGATTGACGAAGTAATACCCGGAGCGTGAGCCGTCTGCCGCCGGCTGGTTATAGTAGGCTGTGGTGGTGTCCGGGGCGATCTTATCCGGAATCGGTATCACTCCATAAGGCATCCGCGGCAACGTCTTGAACACCTTTACGAGGTGTGGGTCGATCCGCTTGGCCATGGCCTGATACGCAGCCAGCAATTCCTCCGGCGTCTTGTAAAAGAACTGAGGATCGGTCCGGAGTTTCGTGAAGAATTCCGGAAGGGTGCCTTTGAAATCGACCTTGCCCATGACGGTCTGCATCTCAGCCTTGATGCGCGCCACTTCACTCAGGCCTTTTTCGTGGATTTGCTGGGGCGTAAGGTCGGTAGTGGTGTGGCGTTTTGTGAGATGAGAGTAATACTCGGCACCCTCTGGCATTTGCCATACGCCAACCTGCTCGAACGCTGCGGGCAGATATTCTTCGACAAAATACTTCTTCAGTTTCTCGAATGAAGGCAGGACACCGGACGCAACCGCCTCCTGCGCGGCTTTTGCCAGCCGATCGCGGTCGGCCGCGCTGATTGCTTCCGGGAATTTTCGGAACGGCTTGTAGAACGGGCTATCCTCCGGCTTGGAGACCAGCTGCTTGTCGATTTGCGCCGGGACCCGGTTCAGAACGATCTTCGGCCAGATGATATGCGCGCGCGCTCCCTCGCGCATCAGGGCGATATTTTGCTCTACCAGAGCGGGAAAGGCGCGCAGCCTGGCGATCCAATCCTCGAAATCCTTGAGGTTCTCGAAGCGGATCCGATCCGTCAGCTCATCGAGCGTTTGGACGCCGCCACGCTGAGTAATCGGCATCAGGTAACTGCGAAACTTGAAACCCTCGATGTCGTTTTCGAGGTCCTTCTGGAACAGATCGTAGTTGAGCTGGTTTGCCAACGAGAGCTGGGCGCGATTGAATTTCTTTAAACGTGTGAGCGTTTCCCTGGCATGCGCTTCGCGCTTCCGGATCGCGTCCAGGCTCTGATCGCCCCAACGATCATTCCAGCGGCGATCGCCCATGAACGATGCCCGGACGGGACTTTGTTCCATCTCGTAATTCCATTCCGCTTCGAAGAAATCGTTGAGGGCCTTATCCTCTCCTTTGTTTTGTGCATGAAGCATGGACGCGAAGTGCAGGCCCAGAAGGACAACGAGGAGGCGGACCGAAAAGGTAAGTGAGCGCATGATTTTACGTTTGGTTGCAAGCTGGGGCCGCGACGCCATTGTCTAGAGACGCTGGAAAAAGAACAATTAAAACTTGCCTTATGATGCGACGCGCCCGCTCGGAATCCGCTCTTACTTCGCTTGCCGCGATGGTGCTCCTAACGATTGTCCCAGCCACCGCGCTCGCTCAGGAACCGTCGCCTTCGCCGACGCCGACCCCCACGCCGCCGCTTTACTCCGCGCAAACACTCGCAGAACTGAAACAAATCCAGCAGGCTTCGTTGAAGAGCGATTACGCGTACCGGCAGGTCGCGCACCTCTGCAATAACATCGGCCCGCGATTGACCGGCTCTGCCCAGGCGCAGAAGGCGGTGGATTACGTCGCGGCTGAATTGAAGGCCCTCGGCCTCGAAGTGCAGCTCGAGAAATTGATGGTGCCGCACTGGGTCCGCGGCGAGGAAACTGCCGCCTTGGTGGAGTTCCCCGGGATGGCTGAAAACACGACCCAAAAGATTGTTCTTTGCGCGCTCGGCTCGAGCGTGGCAACGCCCGCGGACGGATTGACCGCCGAGGTCGTCGTGGTTCGTGATTTCGATGAGCTCGAGGCGCTCGGGAAAGACAAGGTCGCGGGCAGGATCGTCCTGTTCAATTATCGTTTTGACAGGCAAATGGCGGCGCAAAGCCGGGCAGGCGACGCTTACGGACAGGCAGTGAAGTATCGTTCTGATGGGCCGACGGCGGCCGGACGTCTTGGAGCGGTCGCGGCCCTGATTCGGTCAGTAGGTGGCGCGGAATATCGTCTGCCCCATACCGGGAACACGGATTACAAAGCCGACGCGCCGAAGATCCCCGCCGGGGCTGTGTCGGCGGAAGACGCCGATTTGATAGCGTCCCTGGTTCCACAGGGGACGGTGCGGATGCGCTTGCTCCTGACGCCGCAGACCCTGCCTGACGCCCCCAGTTTCAACGTCATCGGCGATATCAAGGGGAGCGAGTATCCCGAGCAAATCATAATTGTCTCAGGTCACCTGGACTCATGGGATCTGGGGACGGGTGCGATCGATGACGCGGCAGGAGTGGCTGTATCGATGGAGGCGGCGAATGTAATCCGGAAACTTAACCTGCGGCCGAAACGCACGATCCGCGTGATCGCGTGGATGAACGAAGAGAACGGGCTGGTCGGCGGGAAGACGTACGCCAGGAACCGGGAGAAGGAGATTGCCAATCATTTCGCCGCCATCGAAACAGATGGCGGGGCCGGGCATCCGCTCGGGATCAATTATGCGACCAAACCGGAAGGGAAAACCTTTTTCGAACCAGTCGCAAAGATCTTGCGAAGCTCGGGCGCGGGTATACTTCAGCACGCGGAACATCCGGGAGCGGACATCGGTCCGCTGACCAAGCTGGGCGTTCCTGGCTTCAGCCCAATTCAGGATAACAGAACCTATTTCGACTACCACCACACGGCCGCCGACACCTTCGATAAAATCGTTCCCCAGGAGCTGGCGGAAAACGCAGCGGTGGTGGCAGTGACAGCTTACGCTCTGGCGAATCTCGAAAAGCCGCTGCCGCGCTGAAGGGCCACAAAACAAAAAGCCCTCGCGTCGAAACGCGAGGGCTTTTGTCCCTGTCTCGTTACTCCTAACTACTTAGTCGCGATCCAGCTCGTAGACTTCGACCAGCGCGATGCCGGTCCCGTTGTTCACGCCGTCCACCACGGTCGTGTAAGTGCCGGGCTCGAGCCGGATCAGGATAGCGGCTTCCTGCGCATCGGTCGGAGCGATCGTGGTAGCGATCACTTCGTTCGCATTGGCCGCACTGCCCCAATTATCGTTCTGGCGAAGAAGGGTGGTGTTCTGGAACAGCTTAAGTTGTGGGTCAGCCAGGGCTGGGCTCACACCTCGCGCCGTCAAAGAAGGTCCGAGCGCGCGGATTAGCACGAGTTTCGGTCCGCCCCGGATAATAAAGCCGCCGATTAGCTGGCCCTGGCCGGTATTCACGAACCCGCGGGTCGCGATATTCGCCAGGCGATTCTCGGAGGATTCCTGCGGCGCACGGAAGCGGAAGACGACGCCGTTCAATGTGAAGTCGCCGATGAGCAATCCATGACTGCGGGTGAGATGGCCGGTCACGGTCTCACCGGTCACGAAGGTCAACGTAAAGGTCGCGCTGAAGCTATGATCGTTATCGTCCAGGTGATGATCTTCTCTTTCATCGCTGTCCTCGTTGCAGTTGTTACCCGGGCCGCTGCTGTCGCAGTCGTCATCATCACCATCGCCGTCGTGATCGGGCGTGCTTGCGCTGGCAAGTGCGAACGATGGAGAAGGACTCGGCGAAGCCGATGGGCTGGGCGAGGCGGACGGGCTTGGTGAAGCCGATGGGCTTGGAGATGCAGATGGACTTGGAGATGCAGATGGGCTCGGCGAAGCAGACGGTCCAGGAGAAGGCGAAGGCGACGCGCTTACCGTTACCGTGCCGAATCCGCCGAGAACGTTCGAACCCTGTTTGGCGATCATGAAAATGTTCTTTTGAGCATCGATCACGAAGCGGACGTCGAAGGAAACGCCGGTGCTGGAGGTCGCGATGGCGGAAAATCGGCCACCCAGGTGCTCCGATTCGCCGAACGTTCCCGCCCGATTGGCCGTCACCGTCTGGTTCAGCAGCGTGGCGGTAACGAAGCCGGAATTTACCGTGCCGGTGATTGTGCCTGCGGGGGTCGTCGTCAACGTGAAGGTCCCGTTATCGTTTATGGTCGCGCCGCCGAGGTAGGCCTGGTGGCCGGCGGTATCGAACACGTAAGTCGAAAGCGCCCGGTTACCCTGGACAAAGAAAACGATCCGGCCGCCTCCAGCCAGATTGCCTTCGTAAAAACCGCGCCTGCTTTCCTCCGCGAAGCCCGGGACCGCCAAAGCGATCAGGAGCGCGCAGACCTGTAAAGATCGAGACATCCATTGTTTCATGCGCCCATTTCAACACCACAGCGCGAGCGATTCCACCTGACAAAGGTAACGTGATTGTTACCCGGCACGAAGACGACTCGTTAGGCCAGCACTGCTTCGGGCTGTCGCGCCCCTGCTACTACTCCCGCGAGGGTAAGACGAAATTCCGTCCACTCGTCATCAGAGCGAATCAATTCGAGGCGGCCGCCATGGGCCTTCGCCAATTCGCAGGCAATGCTCAATCCTAATCCCTGTCCCGAAATGCGGGCATCCGGACGCGCTCGATAAAAACGCTCGAAAATATGGGGCGCTCGCTCGGGCGGAATCGGTTCTCCATTGTTCTTCACGGTCACTTCCGCTTCACCGTTGACGTTGCGCGCATAGATACAGATGCACCCCTCGGGCTCATTGTACTTGATCGCGTTCTCCAAAAGATTTTGCACGATGAGCGAGACCGCGCGCCGGTCGGCGACCAGGGGCAATTCCTGGGGCAAGTCTGCCTCCACCTCGAGGCCTTCCGCTTCGGCCATCACGCTCGCGTCTTCGCAGGCCCCGCGAAGCACCTCGCAGAGGTCGAATTGTTCCCGGTTCAAGACCAGGCGCCCCGCGTCCGACCGGGCCAGAAGCAAAAGGTTCTCTGCAATCGAAGTTAATTGGTGGACCTGATGGAGGAGCGCATCCGCGCGAGTCTGCTGTTTCGACGGCGTGTCCGGATCAGTGAGGATTTCTTCAATTCCCGCGCGCAAGACTGAGATGGGCGTTTTCAAGTGATGGGACGCTTCGGCGGAAAAACGGACTGACTGTTCGAAGCTCCGCTGTAACCGGTCGAGCGTGACATTCATTACCTTGATCAGCTCGGCAATTTCGTCCTCGGTGGGTGGGACTGGAAGACGTTGGTCGAGATTGTCCACACTGATCCGGGAGGCCGCGTGGCTGATTGCTTCGACCGGAGCGAGCGCCTGCCTCGCGACCCATCGGCCGCCGATCGTGATGACGATCAGAACCGTCGGGATCGCCCCTACCATTCCAAGGAGGATGTCCCAGCCAATGCGATTTACTTCCCTCATGTCGGCGCCGACACAAAGGGTTAGTCCGTTCCACTGATAGGTGCCCATTCGAATACTGCGTTCATCGATCTTGCGCGTGTGCACGTTCTCAATGCCGTCAAGCATTCCGGAAGGCGGAACATTGGCGGATCGATAAATGATTTCCCCAGCCGGTCCGCGGATCTCGATGAAGCGGTCTTTTAACGCGAGCGGGACGAACTTTTCCTGGAAAGCCCGGCTGTTGGTCGCCAGGCCGCCCTCGAAGTTTTCCACGTCGCGGAACAACTCCCGGGCGTCGAGAGCAAGGCGCTCATCGAAGGCCTTCATTTCCCAGAACCGCATGATGGTCCACGTCGTGGTTGCACCCGCGAGGGTGGCGACAACCGCAAGGGCCGCGGCGTAAACCGCGAGTTTCCAACGCAGAGGCCAGCGCTTCATTCTGATTCGGCTTCGCGGATCGTGTAGCCGACATGCCGAACGGTGTGGATCAGGGGCGGATTGCCGATTTTTTTTCGTAACCGGCCAACGAAGACTTCCACCAGTTTCATGTCGTACTCGTGCTCGCGTTCCCAGACGCGTTCGCACAATTCCGTGCGGGTGAAAACGCGCCCCGGCTCGCGCATGAGCACTTTTAGCAAGGTTAGCTCGCGAGTGGAAAGCTCGATCTGCCGCTCGCCGCGGTGCACTTCCTGGCTTGCCTGGTGGAGGGTGAGATCGCCCACGCGCAGGACCAGCTCCGGTTCCTCCGCATAACGGCGTCCGAGCGCGCGGACCCGGGCCAGCAGCTCCTGCATTGCGAACGGCTTGGCTAGATAATCGTCCGCCCCGAGCTGGAGCCCGGTGACGCGGTCGTTTAATTCCCCGCGTGCCGTCAGCATGAGGACGCGATGGGAGAGATTTTTCGCGCGCATCCGTTTCAAAACTTCGAAGCCATCCATTCCGGGTAAGCCGACGTCGAGGACCACGAGATCGAACGCCGTTCGTTCCGCTTCGCCAAGCGCCGTCTCGCCGTCGTGAATGACGACGGGATCGTGCCCCGCCTCGGTGAGGGCGGACGCCACGTGCCGGGCGAGCCGGACCTCGTCATCTACGACCAGGATGTGCATGCTTTTATCACCAGAGCAGGGGCCGCCGACATCGACAAATCCATGCTCGGTCGGGACGCAAGAGCGTCATCACGCACGGTATGGGCGCGAATCCGTGCAGCGAGTGCGTAAAAGTAACGCCTTTGTTACTTATGCAGCGAGCAGGTCTTGTTCGTCGAAGGCCGCGATAATTTCGCAACCGATCAGGAGCTTGGCCAGGTCGTCGCAATCGCGAAGGGCTTTGTCAGTCAGCAGGCGCAGCCAAAAATCCGATGGGATATCTTCCGACTTCGAGGGTTCGACCACGGCTGGATTGAGCATGACCCGACCTTAGCAACGCACATGCCACCGCCGCCATTGCGGCGGAAATCCCAAGTTTCAAATCCCAAGCTCCAAATCGAGTCCGCCACGCGCCCCTTTTGGGGTTTGGGATTTCGGATTTGGGATTTCCCGCGCGCGGCGCGGGCGGGTGACCGACGGGACTCGAACCCGCAACAGCCAGAATCACAATCTGGAGCTCTACCATTGAGCTACGGTCACCAAAACGAGAGCCAGATTCTAGTTTTTCGAACGCTCTTTGCAAACGTGAAACCGGCCTCGCTGGCACGCTGGCCGCTTTAATTGAAACCGCAGTGCTCTCGGGCATTGCAACTCAACCAACCACATGACTAGTCTCAGGCTTCTCCAAAGCATGAAAAAAATCGGGCTGCTGCTTTTCGCCGGTTTTTGTCTGGCCCTCGCGCCTGTTCGTCTCGCTGCGCAGTCCGACGATCCGAGCGACGTTTTTCTGAAGGCCTACATGACCTCGCAGCAGGGTGAAAAACTCGAACACGACAATCAGCTCCAGGCCGCGCTCGCGAAGTTCCGTTTTGCCGGCAGCCTTCTCGAGGAGCTCAAGAAAACCCATGGCGACTGGCAGCGCGCAATCGTTGATTACCGGAGCCGCAAAATCAGCGAAAATATTATCCGAGTGCAGGGCAAGCTCGGCACTCAAAAAGACCTGGCAGCGACGTCGAACGTTCCGCCTCCAGCAGCATCGAACCCGCCCGTTTTGCCGAAGAAGTCCGGGCCTCCGGAGCCAAGCGTCGAAGTTACCGCGCCACCGGCCAGTCAACCGAAGCCAGCCGCTGAAAAACCAGTGCCTGTGATCGCGCAAACCGCCCCGAGTCCTTCTGTCGCGAGCGACGCGGCGATAAAGGAAGCGACCAAAAAATTGCAGGACAAAGTCGATCAGCTCCAAAGTGAGCTCGAGAAGTCGCGGAACCAGTACGATGCCGTGGCGAAAGAGAAGGAGACGCTGAACGGCCGGTTGCAGGAGACCAACACGAAGCTGGAGCAGGCCCAGGGCGAGCTGGAGAAAACCAAAGGCGCGGAACAGGAAGTTCGCAGCCAACTGGCATCAGCGGAAGAGTCTTTGAAGAAAATTGCCGGGAGCGACCGGGAAGATTCCAAGAAGCAGGAGGCGCTTCGGGCCGAGATCAACCAGTTGAAGAAGGCGCTCGCATCGGCTGAAAAGGGCCGCGCGGCCGCCGAGAAGGAGAAGGATGCCGAGAGCGCGAAAGTGACCGCCGTCACGAAGGAGCGCAATCAACTACTGGCGGATTTGAAGACGGCGAAGCAAGCCCAGGAGCGGGTCCAAGGGCTCGTCTCGGAAAACACCGATCTTAAGTCGAAGCTCGCCCTGGCCGAAAAGACGGTTCGGGAGATCAGCGCGGACAAGCCGAAGAAGGAACAGGAAGTCGCTGAAGTGAAACGGCAGGTGGAGCAGTTGAGGCAGCAGCTCGCGGCCAGCCAAAAGCAAAACCGGGACTTCGAAGTGACCGTCGCCGACCTGCGCTCGCAATTGGCGGAGGCCGGGACCGAGTTGGAGAAGGCCAAGCTGACCGGCGCCAACCCGGAAGAAACCGCCCGGTTGATGAAGGAGAACGACATGCTCCGCAAGATCGTTCTGAGGGAGCGCCAGGAAGAAGCCCGACGAGAGCAGGCCAAAAAACTTATGCTCGCCGAGTTCGAGAAGCTTCAGATCAAGTCGGACACATTGAACCAGCAAATCGAGTTGCTGGCTCAGCCTGTGACGAAACTGACCGAGGCCGAGCTGGCCTTGCTCCGTCAGCCTGTGGTCGCGGTCTCGGATGTCGCGCCGACCTCTTCGTCAGGAACGTTTGCGCTCGCAAAACAGCAGGGCCCGACGAAACCCAGTGCGCCGGCCGGCCCGACGGTGCAGACCAGCGCCCCGGCCGTTCCGGATGAGCTCGCCTCCGTGGCGCGAGACGCCAAAGAAAATTTTGAGAAAGGGAAGTATCGGGCCGCTGAAAAGCAGTACCAGGAGATTCTGACCAAGGCGCCGAATAATCTCTATTCACTCTCCAACCTCGGGGTTGTGTATTTCCGCACCGGCAAGTGGAAAGCGGCCGAGCTCACCTTGAAGAAAGCGGTCGCGCTCGCGCCAAAAGATGAGTTCGCGCACACCACCTTGGGCATCGTTTATTACCGCCAGAGCAAATTTGACGACGCGATCACCGAGTTGACCACAGCCCTCGGGATCAATCCGAAGAGCGCAACGGCGCACAATTATCTCGGCATCACCGCGAGCCAAAAGGGTTGGCAGGAGGCGGCTGAGAAAGAGATGCTAGACGCGATCGCCGCGAATCCGGACTACGCCGACGCGCATTTCAATCTGGCGGTTGTTTATGCGACGAGCCAGCCGCCCGCGAGAGAGCAGGCAAAGCTGCACTATGTGAAGGCGACTTCGCTCGGCGCGCAGCCTGATCCAGCGCTCGAAAAACTCCTCAGATAGTGGATCGCGCGCTGGGTCGCGCGATGCTAATCAAACGTCGAGCGAAATTGCTCGATCCACGATGCGACCGTTTCTCACCGCCGAGTGGCGTTATCTCGCCATGTTGAACTTCGCGGTCGATCCACACATCCTTCAACCGTTGGTTCCGCCGCAGACGGAGCTGGATTTCCATGACGGGGCGACCTTCGTCAGCGTCGTCGGGTTCATGTTTCTGAATACACGAGTGATCGGCCTGCCGATCCCTTTTCATCGTCACTTTGAAGAGGTGAATCTGCGTTTCTATGTGCGCCGCAAGACGGCGGACGAATGGCGGCGCGGGGTCGTATTTGTCCGCGAGCTCGTGCCGCGACGCGCGATTGCCCTGATCGCGCGAACAATTTACGGCGAGCCGTACCTGGCGTTGCCGATGCGCCACACGCTAGAGCAAAAGGAGAACAAGGTTTTCGCTCAGTACGAATGGTATCGCGGTCGGCGCTGGGAAACCGTTGCCATGACTGCCACCGGGCAACCGCAAAACGCCGCCAGCGGTTCGCATGAGGAGTTTATTACCGAGCATTATTGGGGATACACCGCGCGCGGAAACCGATGCAGCGAGTATCGAGTCGAGCATCCCCGGTGGCGGTTGTGGACTGCGGAAACCACGAAGTTAGATGCAGACGTCGCTACCCTCTACGGACCGCGGTTCGTCGAAACCTTAGGTGCCAAACCCGTTTCCGGTTTCATCGCCGAAGGTTCCCCGATCGTGGTGCATCACCGGAGCCCCGAGTCCTTTTAGCCGACGGCCGCGGACGCGGGTAGCGAGCTTACCCCCGCGCCATCAGCTCGCGCAGGACGAAGGGCAGAATGCCGCCGTGGCGGTAATAATCGATTTCGATGGGGGTATCGATTCGGAGCTTCACCGGGACCGATTGTTTGGACCCGTCCGTGCGATCGATTTCCAGGGACACCATCTGCCCCGGTTGGACCGCTTCTGAGATACCGGCGATCGCGTAAATCTCGGAGCCGTCGAGACCCAGAGTTTGAGTATTCGTTCCCTCCGCAAACTGCAACGGCAGAACACCCATCCCAACCAGGTTTGAGCGATGAATCCGCTCGAAGCTCGCCGCGACGACCGCCTTGACGCCCAGCAAACGCGTCCCTTTTGCAGCCCAATCCCGACTGGACCCCGTGCCGTACTCGTGCCCGGCAAGGATGACGAGCGGAACGCCCTCTGCCTGGTAGCGGACCGCCGCGTCGTAGATCGACATTTGTTCGCCCCCGGGGTGGTGAATCGTCACGCCCCCTTCAGTCCCCGGGACCATCAGGTTTTTAATCCGGACGTTCGCGAAGGTCCCGCGGGTCATGACCAGATCGTTACCCCGGCGGCTCCCGTAGCTGTTGAAGTCGGCGGGCTCGATGCCGCGCGATTTCAAATAATGACCGGCCGGAGAAGTCGGCTTAATCGCGCCTGCCGGCGAAATGTGATCGGTCGTGACTGAGTCGCCAAAAATACCAAGAGGCCGAGCCCCGCGTATCTCGTCGATCGTGCCCGCAGACATCGAGAAATTCTCGAAGAACGGCGGCTTGTGAATGTAATCGCTCTTTTCATCCCACTCGTAGATTTCGCCGACACTCGATGGGATTTCATTCCACTTCGGATTTTGCGCCGCGAAATCGCGGTAAAGACGCCGGAACACCTCCGGGGTAAGCGCCGATTGGAGCGCGTCCCGGATTTCCTGCATCGAAGGCCAGAGATCGCGCAGGTAAACGTCGTTGCCCGCGCGATCCTTTCCGAGCGGATCGGTGGCCAGATTCAAATCGACGCGACCAGCGAGCGCGAACGCGACCACAAGTGGAGGGGACATGAGGAAGTTCGCCTTGATGTTCTGATGGACGCGCGCTTCGAAATTGCGATTTCCGGAAAGGACCGACGCGGCCACAAGATCATTTTCACTGATTGCTTTTTCGATCTTGGGATCGAGGGGGCCGGAGTTGCCAATACAGGTCGTGCAACCATAGCCGACAGTGTTGAATCCAAGCTGATCCAGATAGGTTTGGAGGCCGGTCTTATTCAGATAATCGGTGACAACGCGTGATCCGGGCGCGAGCGAAGTCTTGACCGATGGATCGACCTTCAACCCGCGTTCCACCGCCTTTTTCGCCAGCAGTCCGGAAGCGAGCATCACGCTTGGGTTGCTTGTGTTGGTGCAACTCGTAATCGCAGCGATGAGGACACTGCCGTGTCCGATCTCGGCATGCCCTTCGTTGAACTCACGTGCGTGCGTCCCGGCCAGCATGTCCGCAGGAGTCGCCGTCGGCCGATTCGTGATCATCTCACTATGACCGACGGTCTTCCCGATTTTCTTGCCGCCGTCGGCGTCCATCCCTTCACCCGTATCGGTCGGACCAGCGACACTTGCCGCCTCGACATCCTCGTCCGTTGGCTTCGCGCGGCCGTTCAGGTCAAGCGGGAAACGCCGACCTAACAAGTCGTCGCTTTTCCCATAGCCGCCGTCTTTCACCGGCCTGGCAAAGAGCGAGCGAAAAGTAGCGCCAAGCTCCGGAAGATTGATCCGGTCCTGAGGACGCTTCGGCCCGGCTACGCTCGGCTGGACATCGCCAAGATCCAGCTCCAGGTCGATGCTGTACTCAATTTCGCCTTTCCGTGGCATCCCAAACATATTCTGGGCCCGGAAGTAATTTTCGAAGGCGGCGCATTGTTCATCCGTGCGTCCGGTCGCACGGAGATACGTTACTGACTCGGCATCGACTGGGAAAAACCCCATGGTCGCGCCGTACTCCGGGGACATATTCCCGATCGTGGCCCGGTCTGCCACCGGTAACGATTCTGCGCCTTCGCCATAGAATTCGACAAATTTTCCGACCACTTTCTGGGACCGCAGCATCTGGGTGATGTGCAGCGCCAGATCGGTCGCGGTAACGCCTTCGCGCAGCTCGCCACTCATATGGACTCCGACCACTTCCGGCGTGAGAAAATAAACCGGCTGCCCGAGCATGCCTGCCTCGGCTTCGATCCCGCCGACGCCCCAGCCAACGACACCCAGTCCGTTGATCATCGTGGTATGCGAGTCGGTGCCGACGAGTGTGTCCGGGTAAAAAAGTTGAGAATCGTCGGTTGAGCCCTGGGAGTTCAATACGCCTTTCGCGAGATACTCGAGGTTGACCTGGTGAACGATCCCGATGCCGGGCGGAACAAGTCCAAAGGTCTTAAATGCCTGCTGGCCCCATTTGAGGAATTGGTAACGCTCGCGATTGCGCTTGAACTCCATCTCCATGTTGAGCTGCAACGCCTGCGCCGAACCTGCAAAATCGACCTGGACCGAATGGTCGACCACCAGATCCACCGGCACCAGCGGCTCGATGATCTTGGGGTCGCCCCCAAGTTCTTTCACCGCGCTGCGCATTGCCGCCAGATCGACGACAAGCGGAACGCCGGTGAAGTCTTGAAGGACGATTCGCGCAACCACGAACGGAATCTCCTCGGCCGCGGGCGCCTTGGCGTTCCAGTTCGCGAGGGTCTCCACGTCTTTCCGCCGGACCTTTTTCCCATCGCAATTCCTAAGAACCGATTCGAGCACGATCCGGATGCTGACTGGGAGGCGGGAGATCGGCCCAAGGCCCTGCTCCTCCAGCGCCGGCAAGGAAAAAAACGAACCTTCCCGTCCGCTCCCGGCATCGAACCGCCGCAGGGTTTTGAACTCGTCCGTCACTTCAACTCCGCCAGCTTCGCTTTGATCTTGTCAAAATTCGGCAGCTCGCGCGCGTCGTCGTTGCTTTCCGAATATTGAATCACACCATCGCGGTCGATGACGAACGCGGAACGCTTGGCCACCCCGTTCATTCCGAAGTTCATCTGGGGGAGGAATGAGTCGTAGGCTACGTCGTATTGTTTCGCGACCTTATGTTCGTAATCGCTCAGGAGAGTGACCGAGATATTTTCCTTCTTCGCCCAGGCGTCGAGGGTAAACGGGCTGTCGCCACTAATCCCATAAACGACCGCGTTCATTCCGCTGTAATTTGGGAGCTCTGAGGTCAGGCCGCACATTTCCGACGTGCACACCCCGGTGAACGCCATCGGAAAGAAGAGAAGGACGGTGTTCGTTTTGCCGAGGTTATCGCTCAGCTTCACCTGCTTGCCGCCCTCCGCCGTTTTGGTCGGTAACGAAAAATCGGGGGCTTTGCTGCCAACTGCGAGTGCCATAGAAATTCTCCGGTTTGGATTTGATGGGGAGGGTCAACTATAGAAACCGGAGGAACATGATCAAGCGATGGAAATTCTTTGGTGGCTGATCGCGATTGTCCTCATGGCGGTCGGGTTGATCGGGACGGTCCTGCCGCTGGTGCCGGGCTCGATCGTCATCCTTGCGGCCGCGATCCTTCACCAGATGATGGTCGGGCCAGGGAAAAGCCTCGGCTGGTGGAATATTGCCGGGCTTGGTCTGCTGACTTTGCTTTCCTATGCCCTGGAATTTGGCAGCGGATACTTTGGCGCGAAACGGTTCGGGGCCACGAAGTGGGGAACGTTCGGCGCTGTGATCGGAACTATCGTCGGCGTGTTTTATCCCTTCCCTGGTCTGCTGGTCGGCCCACTTCTGGGAGCGATCGCCGGCGAGCTCATCGCGGGCAAGAAGCTGGTCAAGGCCGGCCGCGCAGGGTGGGGGACGGTCCTTGGCAACATCGCGGGCATAATCGCCAAATTGCTGGTCGCGCTGGCAATGGTCTGCTGGTTCCTCCTCACCGTGCCGGCGCCGTTTTGATTTTGCATGCGGGACCCCGCCGAGCTGTTTCTCGACCTCGCGAAATCGAAGTTCCGGTCGCGTCGTCATTTGAATGCCGAAGAACGCGAATATCTGGCTCGTCGCGGACTCGACACCGTGCTCAAGCACGCAGCAGAGTTCATTGAAACTCGGTTAGCGCCGCGCCTCCCGGCAAACGACGGCCGGCAAACTCCATGGCGCAATCACCCGGTCTTTGTTGCGCAGCATGCCACCGCCACGTGTTGCCGCGGATGTCTGGCAAAGTGGCACCGGATTCCGAGAGGCCGCGAGATGACAGCGGAGGAACAGGGTTACGCCGTGGACATCATTGGTCGCTGGCTGACTACTGAAATGGATCGACCGGTGCCGAGGCGGAGGCTTCAGTCGGAGACGCCAGACCTGTTCGATTAAGTGCCGTCCTGTGGTAAACTCGGCGCGATGGCAGATGATCGCTGACGCGGCCCGCTTTGCGGGGCGCGTGAGAGGAAAGTCCGAACACCATACGGCGGCATGCCGCGGAAAACACGCGGGCGGCGTTCGCGCAAGCGGGCGCTGACGGAAAGTGTCACAGAAAAGACACCGCCGGTTCTTTGGCAACAAAGCACAGGTAAGGTTGAAAAGGCGAGGTAAGAGCTCACCGCTCGCGGAGCAATCCGCGGGGCAGGAAAAACCCCATGTGGTGCAAGACAAAACAGAGGGAGGCCAGCCGGGCCGTCGACCTCGGGTATAGTCGCATCACGGTGACCTGTAGCGGCGGTCTATGACCGCCGACGCAAGTCGCCGGGCGGTTCACGCAAGTGAGCTGAGATAAATGATCATCACGTCCCGCGTCTGCGGGACGACAGAATTCGGCTTATCGCCATCAAAATGAAGGGCGCTTTCGGAAACGAAGGCGCCCTTCCGCTTGTGCGCCTACGAGCGTTCGAGGACCTGGTCGAGGGAGTCGAGCAAACCTCCCACCGTCTCTTCAGTTTCGTCGCCCATATTGGAAAGGCGAAACGTCTGTCCTTTGATCTTGCCGTAGCCGGGATCGATCACGAGATGGTGTTTCTCGCGCAGATCACGCGCGAGTTGCGGGACGTCGATGCCGCGGCTGTTTCGGACGCAGGTGAGGGTCTTTGAGCGGTAACTGTCCTTCGCGAAGAACTCAAAGCCACGCTCGCGAACCCAATCATGGACGAGAGCGTTCGTTTTGGCGTGGCGATCGTAACGGCTCGCCAGACCTTCGCTGAAAATATCCTCGAGCTTGGATTCGAGCGCGTGGATGTGAGCAATGCTCGGGGTCGTGGGGGTCATGTCGTTTTCCTGGTTCTTTTTGAATTCGAGGAAGTCGAAGTAGTAACCGCGGTCTTTTTGTTGTTCCGCTCGCGCAAAAGCTTTTTCCGACACGGAAAAGAGAGAAAAGCCGGGCGGCAAGGCGAGGGCCTTTTGACTGCCGGTGAGGAGCACGTCGATCCCGAGCTCATCCATCGCGATGGGCACCGCGGAAAACGACGAAACACTGTCAACGATCAGGAGGACGTCGGAATATTTGCGAACAACTTCGCAGATATCGCCCAGCGGATTCACCACCCCGGTCGAGGTCTCGTTGTGAATCAGGGTGACCGCGTCACAATCGCCGGTCGCGAGTTTTTGATCGAGCGCCGTCGGGTCGATATGTTGTCCCCACTCGACCTGGAGTGGCTCGGCGGCTTTTCCGCAGCGGCGGCTGACATCGAGCCATTTGTCGGAGAACGCGCCGCACATGCAGTTGAGGACGCGGCGGGAAACCAGATTGCGGATGGATGCTTCCATCACGCCCCAGGCAGATGAGCTGGAAAGCAAGACCGGCTGTTTGGTCCCGAACAGGGTCTGGAGACGAGGGAGGATTGCCCGATAAAGCTCACGGAAGGCTTCGCCGCGATGGCCGATCATCGGCCTACAAAAGGCGGCCCAGGTTTTGGGCGAAACTTCCACCGGACCGGGAATGAAGAGCTTGTCGTGCGAAGGCATCGGGGCGAACCCTGCTCCGCATGCCTACGGCGGGCAAGCCTCGAACTCTCCGACGCTCCGCTCTACCTCTCTTTCTTGATGAAACTGATGTCGCCGCTTCGTTCGAGCCGGGCGATCTTTATCGCGGAAAGGTCTTCCGTTCTGGCGGTGAGGTGCAGGTCTTCATCGAAGTCGTGCTTCGAAACCAGCGTCTGCTTCATCTTCTCCCAGTCGATTTCGCCATTTCTGGCCAGGGTAACCGGCTGCCCTTTGAGGAGCTTGCCGAACCAGTGCCATTTGTACGCCCCAAGGGCACAAGCCCGATGGATCAGCATGAGGACCACACTCGCGGCGATCGTATTGAAAAATGGGGCGGGACCGTTAATGGCACGCGAAAGCATCGAGCCGATGAAGACGATGAAGATTGCGTCGAAAGCCGTTTTTTCTGCGAGCGAGCGCCGATCGCCAAGGCGTACGATAACCAGTGCGGCAAAGAAGATGACCAGGCCGCGCAGGGAAATCTGAAGAAGGGTTAATTCAGTCGCCTTGTTGTCCGGTCCGAAAATCGCGAGGAAAAATTCTTGGAGCGCGTTCATGAAAATGCTTCGCCGGAAGGGACCGACATGCGCGTATCGTTCCGGAGGACGGGATAAATCCGGCGCTGCGGCGAGAAGCGTTTCGTCTGAAACCTAACGACTGAGGAGGAAAAAATGCCACAAGGCGACAAGTCGAGTTACACGTCGAAACAGAAACGGAAAGCGGAGCACATCGAAGAAAGCTACGAGGAACGCGGAGTTTCGAAAAAGGAGGCCGAAAAACGGGCGTGGGCCACGGTTAACAAGTCGGACAAAGGGGGCAAGAAAAGCGGCTCAGGCCGGGGCAAGAAGAGCAGCAAGGCGCCTTCACGCAAAGGGGGAAAGAAAGGCGGCAAGAAATCCGGCGGGAAAAAGAAGCGCTAAAGGCGCTTTAAGTTGAGGCAGCGAGCCGCCGCGTGTTTGCTTCTCCATGCCCGCAAAGAATTCAGACCTCCACGGCAGCGCGCCGGACAAATCCGATGTTGCGCTGGTGCTGATCGACGTCATCAACGACCTCGATTTCCCGGAGGCGGGTCAACTGCTCCGATATGCGCGGCCGATGGCGCGGAAACTCGTCCGGCTGAAGAAGCGGGCGAAAGAGGCCGGAATTCCCGTCATCTACGTGAACGATAACTTCGGCCGCTGGCGCTCCGACTTTCGCCGGCAGGTCAGGCATTGTCTCGAAGAACAATCCCGCGGCCACGAAATGGTCGCGCTCCTTCAACCCGACGAAGACGACTATTTCGTCCTGAAGCCCAAGCACTCCGGCTTCTTTTCGACGACTCTCGATACTCTGCTCCGTTATCTCGGGTCGAAAAAACTCATTCTCACGGGGCTCGCCGGCAATTTCTGTGTCCTGTTCACCGCGAACGATGCCTACATGCGGGACTATGAGCTCATCATTCCCTCCGATTGCACGGCCTCAAATACCGCGGAGGAAAATCGCCAGGCTCTTGGCTTGATGAGAAAATTTCTGAAAGCCGATACGCGTCCTTCGGCGAAACTGCGCCTGGCGCGGGCGCGAAAACGCGGGCGCTAACCGGACTTACCGCGTCCCGTTTTCGCCTGAAGCTCGTCGATCCGCTTTGAGGCCGCGGCCTTCGTCAGGGAATCGTCAAACTCTTCCTTGGCCTCACGGCAGAGAGTTTGGAGGTAGGAACGCTGCGGGCCAGTCATCGGCTCATCGCCGGTCGTCCATTCTTCCGGGTCTTTCTCCGGGTTTTGGGAGGGAGGGGTTTGGTCTTGCTCGGCCATCAAGGGAAAATCGCAGGAGATGGCTGCCGCGGACTTACCGGCTTGCGCTTGCGCCGGAAACTATCGCGTGGCATAGACCAAGCCTCCCGCGCCTCCGGAGGGTTAGGACCGGGGCCTTTTCGCCGATTATGCCGATTGATACGACCACTGATGCCGTCCTGGAACGGGAAGTTTTTTGGGAACGTCATAAGACGGAAGTGATGATCGCGCTCGTCGCGATCCTTCTCGCGGCCGCGGCCTTTGGAGGTTATCGGCTTTATAGCGAACGACGCGCGAGCACTGCCGGGAACCTGCTGGCTGCGGCGAAGACGTCCGCCCAGTTCCAAAAGGTCATCGCGGATTACCCCAGTACCCCAGCCGGCGCGTCCGCGTATCTCCTTCTCGCCGACGCCCAACGAAGCGAGCAGAAATACAGCGAAGCAAACGCGACCCTTGAGACTTTCCTGCGCAAATTTCCTAAACACGAATTAGCCGGAACTGCGCGGCTCGGGATTGCGGGAAACCTCGAGGCGCTCGGACAGAAAGACGAGGCGCTCGCTGCCTACCAAAAGCTGGCCGCGAGTGAGCCGAAAGCGTTCGCCGCGCCGGTCGCGATGTACTCGCAGATTCACCTGCTTAAGGAAAAGAATCAGATCGCCGAGGCGCGCCGGATTTGCGAGACGATCATCACGCAGTATCGCGAAAGCCGTTTCGCTCCGGAGGCGACCTATCTGCTGAGAACGTTGAAGTTGCCAGCTCAACCGGCTGTATCTCCGTCACCGAGCGGGGCGCCCCCGAGTGCGCCTCCGCCATCGCAGACAGCGGCTCCGTCAGCAGCTGCTCCCCCGGCTCCGAACGCGCCAGCCCCCTCGGGCCCTCCGAAAAAGCCGTAACCGCGGATAGCGGATTAGCTGCTCGACAGATGACTGTCGCCCTGACCGGGGACTCCGAGCGTGAGCCGGCTTAGCGCTTCGAGAACTGGAAGCGCTTCCGCGCTCCGGGCTGTCCCGATTTCTTGCGCTCTTTCATCCGGGGATCGCGGCGAAGGAGGCCCTCGGCCTTGAGCGTGCCGCGGAGATTTGCATCGACCAGCAAGAGCGCCCGGGAAATCGCCAGACGCGCTGCCCCGGCCTGGCCAGTCGCGCCGCCGCCGGTTGTGTTGATCGAAAGATCGTAAGAGTTCGCAAGTTTTACCACCTGAAGCGGCTGTAAGACTGTGTTTTGAAGGGGGATGGTCGGGAAATAATCCTCAAAACTTTTGCCGTTAACGTCGATCTTGCCGTTGCCCGGCATCATTCGGATACGGGCGACGGAGGTCTTGCGGCGACCGGTAGCAATAAATTCCTGCGTTTCAGCCATGGGAAATCCTAGAATGAGACCGCGGTGGGTTGCTGCGCGGTGTGCGGGTGCAGATCGCCGCGGTAAACCTTGAGCTTGCGGTAAACCGATCGGCCGAGCTTGGTGTGCGGGATCATTCCCCGGATGGCGCGCTCCACGAGCAATTCGGGATGACGAACACGGCGGGCCTTTACGTTCTCGGTTTTATGTCCGCCCACGTAACCGGAGAAGCTCATGAACGATTTCTGATCCTCTTTCTTTCCGGTCAATCGGACCTTCTCGGCGTTGATCACGACAACGAAATCGCCGGTATCCACATGCGGGGTAAAAATCGCTTTTTCTTTTCCGCGCAACAGGTTGGCGGCTTTAACGGCGACCTGGCCGAGGACCTGGTTCCTGGCGTCGATGATCCACCACTTGCGTGGGACTTCGGTAGCTTTTGCGGAAAACGTCTTCATCGGGAGCGGAAGGGCACGGAAAGTATGGGTGAACCGGTGGGGTGTCAACAGGATGTTGGGATGGGGACAGATCCGTTGAAAGCCGGTCCGCGGAATTGCCGGGGGCGGCCGGGTGGCACCGGGCGTGCTTATAATTTCTATAATGCGCGCCTCTGTCATTTCCACTCTGATTGTTTCTTTTGTCGCCGGCTCGACCCTCCTCGGTTCCGACCAAAAACAAGCGGATGAACCTTCGGGCCGCGCGGTAATCCGTGAAATGAATTTGGCCCGGCAAAACCCGGCGGCTTACGCAACTTATCTCCAGGAATCGCGCAGCCGGATTAGCGGCAACGTCCTCGTTCTTCCTGGCGGCACCCGATACCGGACGAAAGAAGGCACCCGGGCTATAGATGAAGCGATCCGATTCCTTCAGACCGCCCAACCGTTGCCGGCATTGACTTTGTCTCCTGGGATGAGCCGGGCTGCGGCGGACCACTGCGCGGATCAGGCTGGCGGCGGTTTCGGCCACGCGGGCCGGGACGGCAGCCACGCCGACACGCGTATCTCGCGCTATGGCACCTTATTGGGTGGCTGGGCCGAGAATGTTTCCTACGGCAAATCGTCCGCACGCGACGTCGTCCTGGCGCTCATAATCGACGACGGCCTGCCGGGCCGGAAACATCGGAAGAACATTTTCAATCCGAATTACAATTTCGCCGGAGCCGCTTTTGGTCGCCATGCCCGATTCGGAACCATGTGCAGCATGGATTTCGCGGGTGGATATGCCGAGCGCGGCGCGACGGATACGTTGGTCGCTCGGAACTTTTAACTCCTTGCCGCGCGCGCGGCGCTGTCTGTTCTTTAGCGGTGATCGCCTCGTTCCGCGCGCAGTTTGTCCAAGATCGGCTGGATAGAAGGATCAGCCCTCAATAGCGCGGGCCGCATGATCTCGCGGAACTCTCGCCGGGCCTGGCGCAACCGTTCGCGGGCGGCCTGCACGGCCGGATCTTCCATCGCTTTGTGATGCGCAGCCCGAAGCCGGCTTCGTTCGTCTTCCGATAAGTTCGCCCACCGCGCCCGGCGCTCGTTACGAAAGGGCCGGTCGGGTCGGTCTGGCGGCTGCGCCAGGGCCAGGGGCGAAACGGTCAGCAACGCGGTTAGCACAAGGGTGAGGCGGTAAGCGATGTTCGCTTTTGTCCCTTTCAGTTCGAAGCTGGACCGGGGCGGAAGTTGCATGGGCATATGGAAATGGTCGCTGGTCATTTCATTTCGCCAAGCGTAATTTTCCCGCTTTCTCATGGCCCAACCATCGAACGCTTCGAACAAAACCGCGATCACTCCGCGGCGCGACGAGGATTTTCCGGAATGGTATCAACAGGTGATCCGCGCCGCGGCCATGGCCGAACCTTCGGATGTTCGCGGGTGCATGGTGATTCGCCCATGGGGCTACGGAATCTGGGAAAACATGCAGCGCCAGCTCGACGCGATGTTTCGCGCGACCGGCCATCGGAACGCATACTTCCCCCTCTTCATTCCGCTCAGTTACATGGCGAAAGAGGCGGAGCACGTCGAGGGATTCGCGAAGGAATGTGCGGTAGTCACTCATAGCCGTCTCGAGGCAGATGCCGATGGCAACCTCGTTCCTGCGAGCCCGCTGACCGAGCCGCTGGTCGTAAGGCCGACCTCGGAAACAATCATCGGCGCGACTTACGCGAAGTGGGTCCAGAGTTATCGCGACCTGCCGATCCTGATCAACCAGTGGTGCAACGTCGTCCGCTGGGAAATGCGTCCGCGGATTTTCCTGCGGACAACCGAGTTCCTCTGGCAGGAAGGCCACACCGTCCACGAAAGCGAAGAAGAGGCGCGCGCCGAGACGAAGCAAATGCTCGATGTTTACGAAACTTTCGTGCGCGATCATCTGGCGGTCCCGGTATTCAGTGGCGAGAAATCAGAGAGCGAGCGTTTCCCGGGGGCGGTTCAAACCCTGTGCATCGAAGCGATGGTGCAGGATCGGAAAGCGATCCAGGCCGGGACGTCCCATTTCCTCGGCCAGAATTTTGCCCGGGCCAGCGGGATTCAATTTCAGAGCCGGTCCGGGACGCAAGAGCATGCCTGGACCACAAGCTGGGGAATGAGCACCCGGTTGATCGGCACCGTCATCATGGCCCACGCCGACGATGACGGCCTCGTCTTGCCTCCGCGAATCGCGCCCACTCATGTGGTGATTCTGCCAATCACGCCAAAAGAAGACACTCGGGCGCGGGTCCTGGAGGCGGCGGACAATCTCGCCGCGGAGCTACGTGCCCAGACGTTTTATGGAGCCCCGCTTGAGGTCGAAGTCGATCGCCGCGAGATCGGCGGCGGACAAAAGGCGTGGGAATGGGTGAAGAAAGGCGTGCCTCTGCGACTGGAAATCGGTCCCCGCGATTTGGAAGCCGGAACGGTTGCAGTCAGCCGCCGCGATCAACCGGTGAAAACGAAAGAGGCGATCCCTGCCACGGAGCTCGCTGGCCGGGTGGTCGATACATTGAAGGCGGTGCAGCAGGCTCTGTTCGATCGCGCGAAACAATTCCGCGATGCGCATACCCGGGAGATCAATTCGAAGGAGGAATTTTACGCATTCTTCACCCCGAAAGATTCCGGGAGACCCGAAATCCATGGCGGCTTCGCGCTCGCGCATTGGGACGGTTCGCGCGAGGTCGAAGAGAAGATCAAAAACGAGCTGAAGGTAACGATCCGGTGTATTCCGCTCGACGATCCTTCCAATCCGCCCCAGGCAGGGACCTGCCCTTTCACCGGGAACCCAAGCCCGCGGCGCGTCATCTGGGCGAAAGCTTATTAGGAGGGTTGGCGGCGCGCCACGCTGCGACCCGCCGGCGTCTGCCCCAGAGTAACGGTAATTCGCGACGCCGCGTAACCGCAGTTTTAGCAGACTCGAATATCGGCGGATCCGCCAGGATGCACGGTTGACGCGGAGAAAGGGTAGGTTTTATTCCGATGCGTGGCGACCGACCTTACTCTTTACAGCCGGGCCTGGTGCTCATGGTGCATCGACGCGAAGGAATATCTGACTGAGCGCGGGTTTCAGTTCACCGAAATCGACGTCGGCAAAGACCGTGAGGCCTACGACGAAATGCGGGAGCTTTCCGAGCAGACTTACGTTCCGACCCTCGTCGCCGGCGATGAGATCCTGGCAAATTTTGACACCGACCAGCTGGAAGCGTTTCTGAACAAGCACGGAATCGAGCCTTAATGCTGTTTGGCCTTTTTCTTACGCTGGGCGTTGCTGTGCTCAGCGTCGCATTGCGGAGCTTCCAGACCTCATTCGCCCAAAAGACCGGCGCAGTCGGGATCCTCGTTTCCACTTTTCTCGCGGTTTACTTTGTTTCCGGTAGTTGGGTGGCGGGCCTAGCGGGAGCGCTCGCCTGGTTTTTTCTTCCCTGGCTCGAGATCCTCACCCGGATCCGGGCGCTCCGTTTGCCAAAAGAAAAGGCGCTCCGTCCGAAGAGCCCGCCCTCAGCGGAAGTCTTCCCCACACTCGACGAGATCAGCGCGGAGATTCACAACGAAGGTTTCACCCACATCAACGACGCCGGCTGGGACTGGGAAGATTACCGGCAATTCTTCCGGCTTTTCTACAAGGAGGAAGACCGGGCCCAGGCCACGATCTGCCTGAACGAGCAGAACGACCTTTCGTTTTATTACCTGCGCATTTCTTCCCGCGCCCAGGACGGCACGATCTGGACGACGTGGAATTACCCGCTTTCCTACGGGTTGAAGCTGACCCCGCAATTCCGGATCAATCGCCAGCGTCCAGATCAATCATTCTGGCAGCTTTACCAAAGCCACAAAGAGTTCCTCCGGCAAAACCAGGTGGAGACGAGCGTGATCGATCCCCTGGACGAAGACCGCATCCAGCTCGAGGTCGAGAACGACTTGCGCGACCAAATCGCGCACAACATCAAGAAAGGTGTGTTGAAGCCGACTCCGGAAGGGGAGGTGAAGTATTCCTGGCGGGGAATGGTTTATCTGTGGTGCCAGTTTCTGCTCGATCTGGTGAGGCTTTAAGTGGCGGAGCTGTCGGCGCGCTGCGCCAGCCTCGGGATGACACGCATTCCGAAAGCGCCGCGCTACACTTTCATCACTTCGGCCTCTTTGCGCTCGAAGTGATCGTCGACCGATTTCACGAAACGGTCGGTCAGCTTCTGCACGTCGGCTTCGATGTCGTGCAATCCGTCTTCAGTCAATTCACCGGACGCCTTCAGCTTCTTCGCTTCGTCGAGGGCCGTACGGCGATTCGCTCGGACCCGGACCCGCGCTTCCTCTGCCATCTGACGCAACGATTTCACGAGGTCCTTTCGCCGTTCTTCAGACAGTTCCGGAATCGGCAGCCGAATGATTTTCCCGTCAACCAGCGGCGTGATGCCGATCTTGGAATCCTTAAGCGCCTTCTCGATATCGCGGACGGTGGCGGCATCGAACGGCTGGACTACGAGCAGTCGCGGCTCGGGCGTCGTGATCAACGCCAGCTGCTTCAGTTTCATGGCCGAGCCGTATGCTTCGACATCGACGTTTTCGACCAGCGCGGGCGAGGCTTTGCCGGTGCGAACAGACGAAAACTCGTGGACCATGTAGTCCACGCTTTTCTCCATTGTCATCTCCGCTTCGAACAAAATTTCTTCGGCGCTCATCTATTACTCCGATACCACCGTTCCGATCGTTTTGCCCAGAATGATGTCGGTAAAATTGGTCGGCTTGTTCATGTCGAACACTACGATCGGAATCCGGTTGTCCATGCAAAGGCTGAAGGCGGTGGAATCCATGACCTGGAGCCGCTGTGTCAGTGCGTCGGAGAACGTCAGGCGTTCGAAGCGTTTGGCGTCTGGATTCGTGGCGGGGTCGCTGTCATAAACGCCATCGACCTTGGTCGCCTTCAAGATGACGTCCGCGCGGATTTCGCTGGCTCGAAGCGCCGCTGTCGTGTCGGTTGAAAAATAAGGGTTCCCGGTGCCGGCGACGAAAATGACGACCCGCCCCAGCTCCAGATGGCGAATGGCGCGCCCCAGGATAAAGGGCTCCGCGACATTTTTCATTTCAATTGCGGTCTGGACGCGAGTTTCGATTCCAAGTTGCGTAAGAGCGCTTTTTAAGGCGAGACCGTTGATCACGGTTGCCAGCATCCCCATGTAATCGGCGGTGGTCCGATCCATTCCACGATGACTGGCTGATAATCCGCGCCAGATATTCCCGCCTCCGATGACCACGGAGGTCTGGACCCCGAGCATTTTCACCTCTTTGATCCGCTCGGCGATCTCGCGAACAATCTGGGGCGAGATATTTTCTTTCGCGCCGCGCTCGCGCAAGGCTTCCCCGCTCAGCTTGAGGACGATTCTTTTAAAGACTGGCGCTGAAGTTTCCTCGGGCATGGCCGGCAATGATCAACAGAACGGCGAAGGGTTGGGAAGCAAAGAATGCAATGGAAGGCTTCTGTTGTAGCCGCTTCGCTGTGCGAAGCGTCCGCACGCGTCACAGCGGAGCCCGCCTGCGTCGCCCACAGGGCGACGGCTACCGAAGACGGAGCACGGCGTTATAGCCCCGGAGGAATTCCGCGGCGCTCATTCGGCGTTTTCCGTCCAGCTGAACTTCGTCGAGTTTGAGCGCCCCGACTTTTGTCGGGATAACAAGGTTCGCCGGGTCCGCGCTGCAGGAATCGACGACCCTGGCTCGAAAGACTTTCAGTTTCCTCTCGCGCCCGGCTTCATCGTGCAGGACTGCGAACGCACCCGGCCATGGGTCGAACGCGCGCACTTTGCGTTCGATCAACGCGGCTGATTCGTTCCAATCGATTCGTCCATGTTCTCGTTCCAGCTTCGGGGCGTAAGTGGCGATGGACGCATCCTGGGGAGTCCGCGGCGCGCTGCCGTTTGCAATCTGATCAAGCCCTTCCTCGAGCGCCGCCGGCGCGATTTCCGCGAGCCGACCATGGAGCGACCCTCCGGTTTCGTCCGGTGTGATTGGGATTCTCTTCTGCAGGAGCATGTCTCCAGTATCCAGCCCTGCGTCCATGTACATCACTGTGATTCCTGTTTCCTCGTCGCCATGGACAATCGCCGCCTGGATCGGCGCCGCGCCGCGATGTTTAGGCAGCAATGAAGCGTGGAGATTGAGGCACGCGATCCGTGGGATCTCCAGAAGCGAGGGCGGCAAAATCTGGCCGTAAGCCATCACAACGATTACGTCCGGCGAAAAGTCCCTGATTTGTGCGACCGAGTCGTCCGCCCTGATCTTTATCGGTTGAAGGACTGGCACGGTCTGCCCGGCTAAAGCGGCCTTGATCGGCGGGGCTTCACTCCGCTGCGCTCGCCCGACCGGTTTATCTGGCTGGGTGACGACCGCAACAAGCTCGTGCTCGGACGATTGTCGCAGCCAGCGCAAGACCGGCAGCCCAATTTCACCCGTCCCGATAAAGACTACGCGCATCGCGCGCTTAGAGCTGAATACGTTGAACGGGGACATGTCGGCGCGGCCGTCGCGCCGACGTGGCTTGCGCCATCAACTTTTCGCCAGCGGTTACTTCGCGCTGGCCGACCGAAGATGCGCAGCCGGTGCAAAGGTAATCGTAAATCTCCTTTTCCGGCAGGATCAAAAGGAGCCGCTCGCGCACCGGCATCGCGGCCTTGCACTTCTCGCAGTAGAGGCTCGAGGCGGTGAAATTCTCAAACTGCTGCTGACTCATGCGCGCCGTTTACTCCATCGTTCACGCTTTCCAGAATGTGCAGCAGGACCTTCGCTGGCGGCTGGGTCGCATCGATACACGTGATCCGGTCCGGCCCATAGTAGCCGAGGACTGGCTTGGATTCCGTGTCGTAAAGGGCGAGCCGCCGCTGGATGACTTCTTCGTTGGCGTCATCGAGACGATTATCCTTCAACGCGCGCTTCTTCAGCCGGGCAAATAGCGCGTCGCGGTTCGGGCAGGAGAGGTGAAACACCTTTTTCACGTCGATCAGCTCATCCATGATTTTGGCCTGCCCGACGTTCCGGGGGATGCCATCGAGCACGAGAATATCGATGTCGGGCTTAAAAGTGTGGCCATTCACCGCGGCATCGATCTGCGCCTTCCAAAGCTCGACCGTAATTTCGTCGGGAACGAGCTGGCCCTTGCTTGAATATTCGAGAAAAGCCCGGCCGACCTTTGTCCGGGTATCGATCGATCGAAAGACATCCCCGCAGGCGCAATGAAAAAAACGCGGAATGCTGCCAAGCGTGCGGCCCTGCGTGCCTTTGCCGCTGCCGGGCGCGCCGAAGAGGAGGTAAGTCTGGTATTTCATGAGCAAATTCCGTTTGTAACGCAAAAGAGCCCGGGCGCACAGCGTATTCGCTGGCGGAAGATGGTCGGGGGCGGGGCCCGCTATTTGGCCGCGAGCGGGTCGACATTGACCCGGCGCCCGGCGCGATCGAACCGGACCTGCCCGTCGACCAGCGCGAAAATCGTGTAATCACGGCCCAGCCCGACGTTCTTTCCTGGCTGAAACTTCGTGCCCCGCTGCCGGATGATGATGTTCCCGGCGACGACGGCTTCGCTCCCAAATTTCTTGACGCCCAGGCGTTTACTAACGCTATCCCGCCCGTTTTTGACGCTGCCCTGTCCTTTTTTATGTGCCATTTGGGTGAGTTAAAGTTGAAAGTGGATCGTTGAGAGGTCGGAACGTTACTCGGCTTTGTCTTCGGCTTTTGCCTTCTTCGCCTTGGAAGTTTTGTCCCCCAGGCTGATGCCGGTGATTTTTATGCGGGTCAGCTTACGACGGTGACCGACGGTGCGGTGATACCCTTTCCGGCGGCGATACTTAAACGCGATGACTTTCTTGTCCTTGCGCTGCTCGAGGACCTCACCAGTGACCGTGGCGCCTTCGATGAGAGGACTCCCGTGCGTAGCTTTGTCGCCGTCGCTGTGAAAGAGAACGTCCGCGAAAACACCCTCTTTCCCGGGCTCCTCATTGAGGAAATCCACGTCGATAATGTCGCCCTCGGCAACCCGATGTTGTCTACCGCCAGTCCTGATAATTGCGTAAGCCATACGAAAGGTGGGTGCTTAACTGGGGGAAAAGCCGCGCAAACTTCCACAGGTCAGGCGGAATGACAAGGGAGAAAAACGACCGCCTGGAGCCCTGATCTGATCTGTCATGTTGAGCGGAGCGAAACATCTCTGACTATTTCCGGCTTTCCACGCGCAGAAATGGTCACAGATCCCCTTCGCCCTCTTCGCGGCTCAGGTTAACATCCACTTTTGCTCATACCGCTGATCATGATCCTGATCCTTTGTGCCGTAGGCGCTTGTTCTCACGAGGGCATCCCGCTAATCACCAGCGTGATCTCCCCCTTGGCCGGGTGCGCCGTGTAATGCGCAAGAAGCTCAGCGGCAGTCCCGCGCCGGAATTCCTCGAATTTTTTCGTTAGCTCGCGCGCCACGCAAAGATCGCGGTCCGGCATGATCTCCGAACACGCGGCCAGGGTTTTCAAAATCCGATAGGGTGACTCGAAGAAAATCGTCGTTTCAATCCGCTCCGCCGCCGCCCGCAACTCCCTTTCGCGCTGCCCGCTTTTCACCGGAAGGAAGCCGCGGAAGCAAAATGCGTCTGCGGCCAGTCCGGATCCGACCAGCCCAGCCAGGATTGCCGAGACTCCAGGGACAATCGTGTAAGGCAGACCGCGCTCGATGCATTTTCGGATCAACCGGGCGCCCGGATCGGAAAGGCCAGGCATCCCTGCGTCCGTGATCAGGGCGACATTTTCTCCCGCTGCGAGTTTTGTGGCCAATTCTTCTGAGCGCATCGCTTCGTTATGCTCGTGATAGCTCACGAGCGGCTTCCGGATCTCAAAGTGCCGCAGCAGATTCCCGGAGTGGCGGGTATCCTCAGCTGCGATCAGGTCGACCGATTTAAGAACTTCCAAGGCCCGGAGCGTGATGTCGTCCAGGTTCCCGATCGGGGTGGCAACGACATAAAGCATGGCGCGGCCCGCAAACGCCTACTTGCGAGGATGCGGCCGATAATCCGTTTCGTACTTGCGCCACTTCGCGTCGTCTTGCGACCGGGGCGTGATCCGGATCTTCCAAGGCTTTTTCATCCCCAATTCGTCGATCGTGCCGCGGATGCATTTCACGGCCGCCTTGACCACGTCGTCATCCGTCAGATCATACTGATCCGGGGCCTTCATCTGCGACAGATTTAGTGTGGCCACGTAATGCTCAGGTTTTTCCACCCACTCGGCTTCGACGGAGATTGCGAGCAGCGAAAGCAGGTTCGAGTCTTCGATGATCTCAGGCCCGCGCTGAGGCAACCGGTTCGGCGCCGCGATATAAACCAGGACATTTTCCAGTGGACCGCTGGCGATGATTGGGACCTTGGCGACGATGATCTTCGGGTCGGCGTCGGTCCCAAATGTAGTGAGCGGCTGGTAAACGAAACCAACCCCGCTGACGCTTCCAAAGGCCGGCATTGTGCCAAGCAACACGAGCAGGATAAAGAATCGTAGGCGTTGAGTTTTCATGAGTGATTCACCGTGGCCGCGCCAAACGCCTGCCGGAACTCCGGGGTCGTGTCAGGCGCGAACCCGTGCCGCATGATGTTTTCGGTCACGACCCGCGGGACGACGAATTGGAGCAGGTAATCGCCGCCGCCCGCCTTGGTCCCGCCACCCGACATCTTGAAACCGCCAAATGGATGCCGGCCGACAACCGCACCCGTGCAGGAACGGTTGATATAAACATTCCCGGCAACCAGTTCCGCTTTCACCCGTTCGATGTTCGCCGGGCTCCGCGAGAAGAATCCGGCGGTCAACGCGTAGTCCGTGTCGTTCGCCACCCGAATCGCTTCATCCAGATCGCGCACCTTCAACACGCTCAGGACCGGCCCAAAAATTTCCTCGCGCGCAAGCCTCGTATGGGGCTTCACGCCGGTGAAAATCGTCGGCGGAATAAAGAAACCTTCTGACGGGGCCTTGCCCTGGTAAGCAAGCGTTGCCTCCGACTTACCCGCTTCCACGATCTCGATGATCCGGCGGTAGGCCGTCTCATCAATCACCGGGCCGACCGTGATCCCCGGCGTTTCCGGATTGCCCACTCGCAAGCTGGCCGCCGCTTCGACCAGGCGCTTCACGACGCGTTCGTAATTTTCCTCGAGTACAATCAGGCGCGAACAGGCCGAACATTTTTGGCCCTGATAACCGAAAGCGGAATAGACCGTATCGACGATCGCTTCGTCGAGGTCGGCATCGGAATCGACGATGACGGCGTTTTTACCGCCCATTTCGCAGACCACACGCTTCAGCTCCAACTGACCCTCGCGGGTTTCGCCGGCGCTCTTCCAAATCCGGAGGCCCACCTCGCGCGAGCCGGTGAAGGCGATCATGTGGACGTCCTTGTGATCGACCAAATGCTGCCCGATGACCGAGCCTTTTCCGGGCAGAAAATTCAGGACGCCCGCCGGCACGCCCGCTTCCTCGAACATTTCCATCAGCAGCGCACCGCAAACCGCCGATTGCTCGGCCGGCTTCATGATCACGGTGTTGCCGGTAACGAGCGCGGCGGAGACCATTCCGGTCAGGATCGCGACCGGGAAATTCCAGGGCGCGATGACGAGAGCGACGCCCCGCGGCCAGTAGTGCTGATAGCTCTCTTCACCCGGGACGTGCTGCGTTAATCGGGGAAGGCCGCGCAGTCTCATCTGCTGCGCGTAAAAGAGGAGGAAATCGATCGCTTCCCGAATATCGCCGTCCGCCTCCGCCCACGGTTTGCCGACTTCGTAAACCTCAAGGGCAGACAGCTCGAAACGGCGACGGTCCATGATCGTCGCGACTCTTTCCAGCAGCTCAGCCCGATGGTCCACGCTGACCCGGCACCAATGTTCGAACGCTTTTTTCGCGGCTGTGACCGCCTGCTCGGCGTGCTCGATCTTCGCTTCGGCCACTGCGCCCACGACCTTGTCCGGCGAAGTCGGGTTGATCGAATTGATCAGGTTATCGGTCCAGACTTTTTGCCCGTCGATGACGAGCGGATATTTGTTCCCCAATCGCCCTCGCATTTCGACCAGGGCCGCCTGCATTTTTTCCTGGCTGCTGCGATGGACGAAATTCACCAGGGGCGAATTCTCATACGTATCGCCCGGCGGCGTATCGAGGGACTGCCCATTGCGAGATTGCGAGGTTGTAGCCGGGATCGCCGATCCCGGCCGCGCTGAGTTGCGAATCAGCGAGCGCGGATCGCGCAAAAGCTGTTCCGGGCCCGCTTTGTCGGAGAATTTCGCTTTCAGGAATCCTTCGTTCGACGTGTTCTCGAGGAGACGCCGCACGAGATACGACATCCCGGGCAGGAGCTCACCGACCGGGCAATATTCGCGAACGCGATAACCCATCTCGACCAGCGCGCGCTTGATCGGGCCCGCCATACCGTAAAGGAGCTGAAATTCCATTCGGCTTTTATCGATCCCGAGTTCCTGCGCATAAGCCTGCGCGTGGGCGATGCTCCGAATGTTGTGCGAGCCGAAGGCCGAGGAGGCGATTCCCTCGTTCTCCAACAGGATCCGGGTGCAGATTTCGAAGTTCGCGTCGCTCTCCGGCTTTTGCAGGAACACAGGGACGCGCCAACCGTTTTGCGCTGCCTTGATCTTCTCGTAATCCCAATACGCCCCTTTGACGAGACGAACGGTGAACCGTGTGCCGCGCTGCCGGCCCCACTCGATCAAATCGCGCAGGTCCTTCTCTGCATCGCGCAGATACGCCTGGATCACGATGCCGGCGTGCGGCCATTCGCGGAACTCGGGCTCGGAAAAGAGGGTCCGGAAAAGCTCGAGCGTCGTGTTCTTATGCGCGTAGCTCTCCATGTCGAAATTGATGAAGGCACCGAGCTCCCGGGCCCGCCGCAGGATCGGCCTCAACTTTGGCCCCAGGTGCGCGATGGCATCCGCCGGATCAGCCGGGTTCATCTGGGAATAGAGGGCCGAGATTTTCACGGACACGTTCACAACCGGGAACAGCTCGCTGTTTTTCCCGAGCGGATCGCGCCAGCCCCGGGTTTGTTCCGATAGCCCTTCGACCAACGCCAGGCAGCGGGCGGCGTATTCGTTCGTTTCCTCTTCGCTCACCACCGCTTCGCCCAGCAGATCCACCGTAAACCCGATCTTTTCCGCGCGCCGTCTGCGGAGCGTCTTCATGACGTCGTCCGGGTCGCGGCCCGCGATGAACTGGCGCGCCATCCCCGACACGTTCCAGCGGAGGATCGGGGCGGTTAGCCACGGAAAAATGCGCGCCGCCCGAATGCCGGTCTGAAGGAACGGGACCGACCCGTTGCGCATATCGGCGAAATATTCGTTCAAGTGCCGGACGATGTCGGCTGGCCGCCGGAGCGACGCGAGGACATCGACGAAGCGGAACATCTGGACCTTGAAATGTTCGTCCCGCATCGAGAAGGCCATCATCCGCTGGTAGAACCCCGCTTTGCTGAAAATCGATTCCGGGTTTTGATCGACCAGATCCAACATCTGCAACCCCCGTTGCTCGATCTCCTGCTGCAACGAACTCATGGGCCGATTCTAAACAAGGAGCGGCGGTTTACAAACCGCCGTTTCCTAAGCGCCCTACTTCGGCTCCGGAACGACTATATCGCGCGATCCGCGCCATACCCCGCCGCCCCCGCGTTTCAGGTCGATGATAACCACGAAGGGACGATCGCGGCCTCCGCTCGCGCTTTTCAGCTCCCTCTCATTGATCCGTGGATCGTCTTTGAACCAGTAATCCTCGATCGACCGCTCAGAATATCCCGGTCCGTAAACGTGCGCGTGGATGTGGCCGGCGTGCTCCGGTGCGGATACGCTCCTGGGCGTATCGTGCGGAATTCGTATTTTCCGTTGGCCCCAATCAACATCCAGCCCTTGAGCCGCGGGTGGCTCGCGTCGTCTTTTTCATTGTAATAACCGGTTCGGTCTGTGTGATATACCCACAGCACCATTCCCTCAGCCGGCGTTTTGCCGTCGGGTTTGAAAACTCTGCCGGTGACGATCAATGGCTCGCCGGCCTCCTTCTCCGAAGTGATTACGGTTTTCCAGGAAAGCTGTTCCGGGGCATTGCACGACCCGCAGGGCGCGCCGCCCGTCAGGGTTGCCGGATAATTTTTTTCCGGTTCGGCCGCGACGCAGCATGACGCAACAAGAACAACCAGAACGCGCCAGCGCCACTGCATCCGGTCGGTATAACTGAGGCACCCTCTATTCACGAGACCGGAGTTGCCCCGACCAGCGTTGTACGCGTATCATGGCGGCGCTCGACACCACCGGGCATCAGATAATGCAAAAAATAGGATTTGCCGAAGCGCTTGATTCAATCGTGGCCAGCGATCCCCGTTATCAGCGCGAGGCCTACGTGTTTCTGCGCGATGCGCTCGATTACACGACCAAGCAGCAGAAAAAGACCAAGGGGGCATCGGTCCGCCACGTAGCGGGGCCGGAGCTGCTCGCGGGTGTCCGCCAGTATGCGCTCAAGGAATTCGGCCCGATGGTTGTAACTGTTTTTTCCTACTGGGGAATTCGTTCCTGCGAAGACATCGGTCACATGGTCTTCAACCTGATCGGAGCCGGAATTTTCGGGAAAACGGAAGAGGACTCGATCGAGGATTTCAAGAACGTCTTCGATTTCCACGAAGCCTTTGTGAAGCCGTTTGAACCGGAGAAGCGCTCGCATCCGGATATTCCGGCCGGACTTCCAGCTTCGGCGCCGAAGGTCTCCTGAGATTGCGCCGGGCGCCTTCGAGCGCTTTGGTTCATCGAAATGCTGACCGCTCATCTGAAGGCTGCTCCGTCCGAGACCGGGCCCGGGATCACGTTCCCGCCGAGCTCGGCTGAGAAACGTGTCTTGCCCAATGGCCTGACAATCATTGTGCAGGTGGACCGGAGCGCGCCGGTGGCGAGCGTCCAGGCCTGGTGTGGGACCGGCAGCGTGGACGAGAACGAACACCTCGGGGCCGGGCTATCGCACATCCTCGAGCACATGCTTTTCAAGGGGACGAAATCGAACCCGGCAAATGCGATCGCCCAGAAAGTCCAGGACGTGGGCGGTTACATCAATGCCTACACGTCATTCGATCGAACGGTCTACTGGATCGATGTGCCCAAAGACGGCGTTCCCGTGGCGCTCGAGGTCCTTTCCGACGCGATGATGAATTCCACCCTGCCCGCGCAGGAATACGAGAAGGAACAGGAAGTAATTCGGCGCGAGTTCGCCATGGGCATGGACGATCCGGACCGAATGGCGGGCCAGCTTCTTTTTGCCACGGCTTATCAAAGGCATCCCTACCGGCTGCCCGTCATCGGCTTGCTCGATGTCTTCAATCAGCTCAGCCGCGACCAGGTAATGGCATATTACAAGGCGCGGTATGTGCCGAACAATCTGACCTTCATCGTGGTCGGCGATGTCGAGCCTGAGGCGATCTATCGGCAGCTCACTGATTTCTTCAAAGATCACCCGGGAAAATCGCTCCAGCCCGTTTTCATCCCGAGCGAGCCTCTGCAGCTCGGCCGGCGTGAGATGCACCAGGCTTTTGTCACCGAGCTGACCCGGCTCTCGCTCGCCTGGCATATCCCGGAAATCACGCATCCCGACGTTCCGGCGCTTGATGTTCTCTCCACGATTCTCGGGGATGGTCGCAGCTCGCGTCTTTACCGGCGCCTCCGAGAGGAGACAGGCTTGGCCTACGGAGTTTCGGCGTTCTCTTATACGCCGGGTGATCCGGGTTTACTCGGGATCGATGCAACGGTCGAGCCATCGGACCGCGACGCCGCCCGGGACGCGATCCTGGAGATCGTCGGCAACCTGAAAGAGAGCGGCCCGACGACTGAGGAATTAGCCAAGGCTAAAAAGATTTCGCTGAGCCACCATCTCGGCGCGCTGACCACAATGCGTGGCCAGGCTTCCGACCTGGGCTCGAACTGGTTCCTGACCCGGAATCTGAATTTCACCCGTGATTATCTCGATGCGGTCCAGCAAATCACTTCCGACGATGTCCGGCGTGTCGCGGCGAAATATCTCGTCGAGCAAAACCTCACCGTCATATCGCTGGATCCCAAGGCAGAGCATCCCGCGACAGGCGCGGCTGTGTCCGCGGCAGCCGCCGGGGAAGTTCAAAAAATCGAGCTTTCAAACGGCCTCCGGCTGCTCGTCCGCCACGACCCCAGACTTCCGCTCGTCTCGATGGTGGCAGTATTTCGTGGCGGGTTGCTCGCCGAGACCGCCGAGACGAACGGCATCACGCGCCTGATGGCGAGGTCGCTGCTTAAGGGGACCCAAACGAGGACAGCGGAGCAGATCGCCGACAGCATCGAAGCAGTGGGCGGCAGCGTCGGAAGCGACGCCGGGAATAACAGCTTTAGCGTTGCGGTCGATGTCACCCAACCGGACCTGCATCTCGGCGTCGAGATGCTCGCGGATGTCCTGCTGGACGCCAACTTCCCGGAAAGTGCAGTTGCGCGCGAGAGAGAGGTTCAGCTCGCCAGCATCAAGGAGGATGAAGAACAGCTGACCGCGGTTGCGCGCAACATTTTGCGCGAGGCGCTCTTCCGCGGTCATCCTTATGCCCTGCGGGTCAAGGGCTCGGTCGGGGCAGTCGCGAAGCTCACTCGCGAGCAGCTCGTTGCTTTTCGCGATCGTTATCTCGTCGCACGCAACGGGGTGATTTCGATCTTCGGGAGCGTGAGCGCGTCCGAGGCTCGCGAGATCTTCGAGAAGGCGTTGGGCAAGTTGAAACCCGGCGAGCTGGCCCATCAAAGCCCGCCCGCGCCCGCGCCATTATCAGAGATTGTCCTGGTCGAGAGCCGCAAGGAAAAGGCGCAGGGCGTCTTGATGGCAGGTTACCGGGGCGCTGACATGTTTAGCCCGGACCGATACGCTCTCGAGTTGATTGACGAAGCGAGCAGCGACATCGGCTCCCGCTTCTTCATCCGGATTCGTGAGCAAATGGGGCTGGCGTATTATGTTGGCGCGAGCCAGATGCAGGGCCTGGTTCCGGGCCTGTTCCTGTTTTATCTCGGGACCGATCCGCAAAAGATCGAGCCGGTGAAAGCGGCTTTGTTCGAAGAGATCGGGCGCCTGGCGACTCATGGATTGAGCGAGGTCGAGCTGGCTCGCGCGAAAAAGAAGCTGATCGGGCAGCAGCAGATCGCGAATCAAAGCAACGATTCGTTTGGCTACATGGCTGCGCTCGACGAGCTCTACGGGCTCGGGTTCGATCATTACAAAACGCTCGAGCGCGACGTCGAGAAGGTGACGCTCGAAGATGTCCGGCGAGTCGCGGCCAAGTATTTTCTGAATCAGCCACACGTGCTGGCCGTGGTGCGGCCGCCGGAGACGCTTTAACGCTTTAACGCTTTAGAGCTTCAACTATCTTCACCCCATGGCCGAAGTTCAAACCAATACGCAATCGGGCGAGATGTCGCAGCGCTTCATCGAGTTTGTCATGATGCAGGCGCAAAACGCGGCGCTTTTCCTTGGGCAAATTCCCAATCCCCAGACCGGCAAAGGCGAAGTGAACCTCGAGCTTGCCAAGATGTTCATCGACCAGCTCGGCATGATCCAGGACAAGACCCGTGGCAACCTCACCAACGAGGAAGCCGCAGTCCTCCGGAACACGCTTTCGAATTTACAGATGGCGTTTGTGGAAGTTACGCAGCAGGTAAAGGGCGGGACGACTGAGCCTGCGACCTCGAGGGCTCCTGAACCGGAGGCCTTCGAGGCGCCGCCGCCTTCATCATCCGAGGAGAAGCCCGCAACGCCCTCGACTCCGACCGAAACGGAATCCGAATCCCGCAAAAAGTTCACGAAAAGCTACGGCGCGTAATTACGCGGCCTCTCATCCCGAGCTGTCTTTTTGCTTTGGCTGGCCTCTCTAGACCGAGGTCGCTCGCCGTCCGTGTCTGCGCCCGTGCATGGCCGGCGATCGAAACGTCTGCAACCTTTGGGTCGCCCGCGCACGTATAGCTTGGGTGCCTTCGATAAACCTGCGCCGCGAGAAGAAGAAGATCGGGAAGATCGAGATCGCGCCCGATCCGGTCGAGGTCGCGGAAGAAGCAGGTCTTCGTTATACAACCGACGACCGGCCCGGGTTTACTCGGAAAAAGAAAGGCGACGATTTCGAATACTTCGATACCGCCGGCAAAAAGATCCGGGATGAGGCCCGCCTCCTTCGCATTCGTCGGCTCGCCATTCCGCCTGCCTATACCGATGTCTGGATTTGTCCGTTAGCGAACTGCCACATTCAGGCGACGGGGCGTGATGCGCGGGGCCGCAAACAGTATCGCTATCACGAGCGCTGGCGCGAAGTTCGGGACGAAAACAAATACGATCGCATGCTCGTTTTCGGCAAAGCGCTGCCGAAAATTCGGCGGCGGGTGAAGCGCGATATCAAACAGCGCGGGTTGCCCCGCGAGAAAGTGCTGGCCACGGTGGTGCAACTCCTCGAGCGGACGTTTATTCGTGTTGGCAACGAGGAATACGCCAAGGAAAACAAGTCGTATGGCCTGACGACCATGCGCAACCGGCACGTCAATGTGCGCGGGGCGAATTTGAAATTCCGCTTCCGCGGAAAAAGTGGAATCGACCATGAAGTGGATGTCGAAGATCGCCGCCTTGCAAAGATCATCCGGCAACTGCAGGACCTGCCGGGGCAAGACGTCTTCCAGTACATCGACGAGGCCGGCGAGCGGAAAACCGTTACTTCGCAGGATGTGAACGATTACCTGCGAGAGATCACCGGTCAGGAGTTTACGGCGAAAGATTTTCGGACCTGGGCCGGGACGGTCCTCGCGGCGATGGCGCTGAACGCGCAGGACGCGTTCGACAACCCAACCCAGGCGAAAAAGAATGTGAAGGACGCCATCTCAGCGGTGGCAAAAATCCTGGGCAACACTCCGACAGTCTGTCGAAAATGTTATGTCCATCCGGCTGTGCTCGAGAGCTATCTCAACGGTGCGATGATCGAAGGTCTCAAGGAAAAGACGGAAGAAACGCTCGTCCGCAAACTTGGCAGCCTCCGATCTGAAGAAGCCGCGGTGATGACATTTCTTCAGGCTCGGTTGAAGAAGAAAAAAAGTTAGCGCAGCGAAGGATCTCTGACTGTCTCTGTTGGGGTCACCTCGTCCGGCCCGGCGTAGGTTCCGCGGTTGTCCGGCGCTGTGGTCTTTTCTTAACCGGCGCGTTTTCGGCGGCCTCGTCCTGCGGATACTTTTTCGTGCTTGGCCAGATTAACCTCCAGGGCTGGGTCTTCACCGTTTCGGTTAATTCCTTCACGTTGGTTCCCGCCGCTTTCAGATCCGGACCCAGGTTACTGACGTCCGCCATGATGCCTTTCAGTTGTTCGGACGATTCGCGGAAGTTTTGCAGAGTAATCTTGATGTTGTCGTTGCTCGAGAGATCGGTGCTGATCTTCTCAATGTTTTTCAGGGCCACAGACAACGAGCTGTCGCGTCCGGTCATCGCGGTAAGGTTCTCGGCGAACGTGCGCATTTGCGCGAGAGCCATGTTTAACTGCGAATTTTCGTCTGTGATCCGGCTGAGATTTTGCGCGGTGGTCTGAAGTTCCTTTAAAGTCGCGGTCGCTTCGGTCGCCACCGGTTTCACGATGTCGAGCATCTTGGAGATGGATTCGCCGAAATCGGGGACGCGTTCGCCGGCGAAAGTCTCACCATCACTCGCGCGCCCGGAGCTTTCATTGCCCTGGGTAAAGTCGATCGCCGTCTCACCGAGAAGGCCGAGCGTGATGAGGCGCGCCCGGGCGTCCTTATAGACCCCCGCATCCTTGTCCACGCGAACGTCGATCCGCGCTTCATACTTCGGTTTTTCGGCAGGGGTCGGGCTTGGATCCCCGGCGTGCAGGGCTTCCGCCGCAGCCTCAGCGCGGGCCGCGTCCTCCTTGGAGACGGGCGAGTATAATTTTTCCACCTGCCCGATCTTGCGTCCTGCCAGGAGGACCGGCGCGCCCAGCTTAATGCCCGCCGCGTTATCGAGAAAAATCCTGTAGGTCACGAGCGGCCGGAAGAGGCCCGGCGCGCCGAGCAGGATCAGGATGCCGGTGAGAAGCGCGACCGTTACCAAAACCAACAGGCCGGTCAGGATTTCATTTCGTTTCAATTGC
Organism: Chthoniobacterales bacterium; assembly: GCA_035536995.1. Lineage (GTDB taxonomy): Bacteria > Verrucomicrobiota > Verrucomicrobiia > Chthoniobacterales > UBA10450 > AV80. Next base: position 70,239 of record DATLNB010000047.1, read on the forward strand.
ATCTTGGCTTCCTTCCAGAATCGGTCCTTCCGTGCTCCCGCTCAAGAACTGCGCGACCACGGGGTTTTCCGATTGTTTGAGCTGCTCCGGCGCACCTGCTTCGATTATTTTCCCCTGGTAAAGCATTGCCATCTTCGTGGCGACGCGGAACGCGCTATCCATCTCATGGGTGACGATAACCGAAGTCACCTTCGAATTCTCGGTCAGGCTTATGATCAATTCGTCGATCACCGAGCTTATGACCGGGTCGAGACCGGCGGAGGGCTCGTCGAAGAGGATCAGCTCGGGGTTAAGAACCAGCGCACGGGCCAGGCTGATCCGCTTCTTCATGCCGCCGCTTAGCTCGGATGGCATCTGATCTTTCGTCTCGCTCATCCCGACCAGGTTTAATTTTTCGTCGACGATTTCATCGATCTCCTTCCGGCTTTTTTTGGTCAGTTCCTCCAGCGGCAACGCAACATTGTCCCGGACGCTTCGCGAGCTCAAAAGCGCCGAGTATTGATAAACCATCCCGATCTGAGTGCGGATCTGCTGGAGCTTCCGATGCTTTAGGCGAGAGATCTCAAACTGCTTGAAAGAAATCGATCCGCTGCTGGGCGGCAGGATTCCAAGAATCAAACGCAAGATCGTGCTCTTGCCGCTGCCGCTCTGGCCCATGATGACGAGACGATCCATCGGTTCCACCACGAGGGAGACGCCCTGGAGCACTTTCTTTTCTTCGAACTCCAGATGCACATCACGCAGCTCGACGACAGGAGGTGTGGGAGCTTCTTCGGTCATGTCGGAGAGAACACCGTATAGACGATGTTGAAGAGGGTATCGAAACCGATAACGACGGTAATGGCCGTTACGACACTGGAGGTGGTGGATGTGCCGACGCCGGCAGCGCCTCCCTTGACGTTGAGTCCGCGATGACACGAGATGGCGCCGATCAGCAGCCCGAAGAGCAGGCTCTTGATGACACCCGTGATGATGTCTTTGATCAGGAGGCTGTGGAGGACCAGGTCGCTGAAGTAAACCCAGGCGATATTAAAATAAGCCTTTGAAATCAGAAAGGTCGCGAACATTGCCGCAACGCACGAAATTACCGAAAGACAGGGCATCAGGGCAAAAAGAGCGAGCAAGCGGGGCGCAACCAGAAAGCGCAAGGGACTGATTCCCATCGCTTCGATTGCCTCAACTTCTTCCGATACTTTCATGGTCCCAAGTTCGGCCGTAAACGATGCGCCAATGCGCGCGGCGAGCATGATGCCCGTCAGCAGCGGCCCGAGCTCGCGAGTAAAAGCGATGGAAACCAGGCCCGGAATGAGGCGCTCCATCCCAAAGCGCTCCAATTGGTATCCGGTCAGGAGCGCCATGGTGAGTCCGAGAAAAAACGAAACCATGGCGACCAACGGCACTGAGCCGACCCCGGCGCGCTCAGTGTGGCGAAAGAAACTCGAGGCGCGAAAAGGGGCGCGCCCCCGCCGCATGTTGTCGACCGTCTCGGTGAAGGTGTGGACGACGAACCAGAACATGCTCCCGATCTCACGGAGAAGATTGCGCCAGGTGTGGCCAATTCCCTGCACCACGAGGACCGGGTTGGTCTGAATCGTCGCGCTCGAGTCGGCGTCGCGGCTTTCGTCGGCCATTTCACGGAGAAGTTGCCCCACTTCGCAGGCGTGCAAAGGGGAAACTGCCCGGCCTGATCCTGATCTTCATCCTATATAGAGTCCTTTGAGTTGCCTGGATGTGGGGAAAGATCGGAAGCATGATCGGATCAAGAGCAGGAGCCTGGGCCACGGACAGAAAGCTGAGTTGCGCCGGAGGACGCGCCCCTCTACAACTGCCGGGCGATGCTTCCGGCATTTTCACTCGTCATCCCCGCCTACAACGAGGAGGACCGAATCGGGCAAACTTTGCGGACGGCCATCGACTTTTTGGAAGAAAAAAGCCCCGGCAGCGAGCTCATCGTTGTAAACGATGGCTCGACGGACTCGACCTCGGATGTGACCCGGTCTGTTTTCGCTGAGCGGACAGGCTTAGCCACTCGCTTGCTCGAATACCTGCCGAACCGCGGAAAAGGCGCCGCCGTGCGAGAGGGGCTCCTCGCCGCGCAGCGACCGATCGGCCTGTTTTCCGACGCTGATTTCTCAACCCCAATCGAGGAAGCTCCAAAGCTGATCGAACCAATTGCGAGCGGAGACCTGGATGTCGCCTTCGGCTCGCGGGCTCTCGACCGCAGCTTGATCGGTCACCGCCAACCGTGGCGCCGGGAACAGGGGGGACGTGTCTTCAACCTGATCGTGCGGATCGCGACCGGCCTTCCGTTTTGGGACACGCAGTGCGGCTTCAAGGCCTTCCAGCTCCAAACATTTCGGCCGATTCTGGAGCGGGCCCAGACAGACGGATTTGGGTTCGACGTCGAGCTCCTTTACCTCGCGCACAAAGGGAAGCTGCGGCTGCGGGAAATCCCCGTCCGCTGGAATCATTACGAGGGAAGCAAAGTGAACGTACTCCGCGATAGTGTGCGCATGGTGCGCGAAGTCGCCGCGCTGCGGAGAACATAGAATTGGCGCGTCACCTCGCCGCTGTAGCAGCGTCCCTGTGGGAGGCGCGAGAGCAGGCGGCGCTTTGTCCCACGCTTCGCACAGCGAAACGGCGACAGCAGAGGCCTACATGCCCCGTTCGATCAGCTCAGCGAACTGCGCGAAAAAGTAGCTCGCGTCGTGCGGCCCGGGCGCGGCTTCGGGATGATATTGCACGCTGAACACCGGCAGCTCTCGATGCCGCATCCCTTCGACGGTTCCGTCATTGAGGTTGATGTGCGTGACTTCCATTTCCTTCGGCAACGAATCGCCATCGACCGCAAATCCGTGGTTTTGCGAAGTGATCGCGACTTTGCCAGTCCGTAAATCCTTCACCGGCTGATTACCGCCGCGATGGCCAAACTTCAGCTTGAACGTTTTTCCACCGGCGGCGAACCCGAGGATCTGGTGGCCGAGGCAAATCCCGAAGATCGGCTTTTTCCCGAGCAGACCGCGCAACGCCGCATGGGCGTAAGGAACCGCGGAAGGATCGCCCGGACCATTGGAGAGAAAAACGCCGTCCGGGTTCATGGCCAGGACCTCTTCGGCGCTGGTCGCTGCGGGCACCACGGTCACGCCGAAACCATTCTGGCGAAGCCGGCGCAGGATGTTTTCCTTGATTCCGTAATCGTAAGCCGCCACCCGATATCGGATGGGCGGCAGCGTTTCCGACACGACTTCTTCCGAGGTCCCACTGGCAACTGCCCAGACTGTGCTCAGCGTGTCCTCGGGGTCCCACTGATAAACGGACGGAGTCGTCACTTCGCGGACGTAATCCATGCCGGTGACGCCGTCGCCTTCGTTCGCCTGCGTGACCGCCTCTTTTTCAGAGAGCGCTTCACTGGTCAGGCACGCCTTCATTGCGCCGCGGCTTCGCAGGTGCCGCGTCAGTGCGCGCGTGTCGATCCCCTGGACGCCGGGGATGTTCCAGCGTTTCAGGTAATCGTCCAGGGAAGACTCCGAACGCCAGTTGCTCGCGACTTCGCTCAACTCTTCGATGACAAACCCGCGGACGTGCGGTTCACGGCTCTCCTGGTCGAGCGCGTTGGTTCCGTAGTTTCCGATCAACGGATAGGTCATCGCCACGATCTGTCCGCGATACGACGGGTCGGTCAGGACTTCCTGGTAGCCGGTCATCGACGTGTTGAAGCAGGCTTCGCCCACCGTGGTCCCGGGGGCGCCGAATGATTCGCCCTCGAAAATCCGGCCGTCTTCAAGAGCGAGAATCGCGCGCATGCTCGCGCAGTGTCCCGCTTACCCGAGATTTTTCAAATGCCGTGTTCGCCGCAGGCCATGCGGCGATTAATTGAACTTCGGATTCGTGACGGTGGTGGCGCGGTTGTTCGCGTAACTGCTCTCGGCAACTGTCTTGTCCGGGTTGAGGATGAACTCACAGCGCATGTCCTTCTTGCTCTTGAAGGGCATCTTGCACGGAACATCCGCGGTCTCCCCGGCCTTAATCGCGGCGACCGGGCAGGAATACTCGCCGCCCGGGGTAGCGACCATCTTGAGCGTCGTGGGGTTTGAGTCGCCTTTTCCGCTGTTCTTCACTTTGACGGTCCAAAAGGTCGACGATTTCTGGATGGTTTTTTGGATAACAAGGTCCGGGGCTGGCGCTTTCGCAGCGGCGAGGAGTGGCGTGGCGACGATACCGGCAAGAGAAAGCAAGAGAATGCGCATGAGCGTCTTCATAGCTGTTCCGAACCGAATCTTCAATTTGTAATCGTGCTCGATCTGCTGCTCCCGATCATGAGCAGGATCATGAGGGTGAGCATGAGAAAAAGCCCGGACTGCGTTCGCAGCCCGGGCTTTTAAATTATTACCCCGCAAATGCCGTTTAGGCGGATCTCCCGTTCCCTTTCGGTAACGGGCGGACGACCGGCACGAGCGCTTCTGACTTCCAATTAAGGCATGTCATCTTCGCCAACGCGCCCCAGCCTCCTTAGCTATTGAAATATCGGTTCGGGAATCACACCAGTAATCTCGAACACCGCAGGGTAAATTGGTTGAGAGTTATTTAGTTGAGGGTTGAGAGTTGATCGGAAACGCTGGTTCCGCTCTCAACTCTCGACTAAAAACCCGCAACTCTTTCAAAGAACTATTCCCGTAGTTCCACACCCAACTCCCGTTGCAACCGCTCGCGAATCTTCGCGTGGACCACGGTGATCTCTTCGTTTGTCAGTGTGCGAGTTTTGTCGCGATATGTCAACGCATATGCCAGCGACTTTTTTCCGGCGCCTAAATTTTTTGCTTCTTCGCCACTGAAAACATCGAACAATTCTACGCTGGCCAGCAGCGGTTCGTTCGCGCCCCTGATCGCCGTGATGATTTCACCGTGTGAGAGATTTTCGGGGACGATCATGGCGACGTCCCGGGTGATCGCGGGAAACTTTTCAATCTCGCGATACGTCGGGCGGCTCGCCGCATGCGCCTCGAGATTGATCTCGGCAAACCACACCGGGTAGCTCGAGCCGATCGCTTTCGCGCGGTCGGATGAAATTTGTCCCGCGAACCCGATCCGGTGTTCGTTTGCGAGTATATCTACGGCCAGGACCAGGTCAGCCTGCTCGCTTCGCTGAAAAGCGGCTGGTCCGATCACCGATTCAATCACGCCTTTGAGGTCGAAGAAGTCGAGAATGCGATCCTGCGAACGCCAGTGGACTGAAGGCGCCAGTTTTCCCGATAACAAAATTCCGAGATGGCGTTCCTCGTTCGCGTTTGGCGGGAGGAAGACGCGGCCCAATTCAAAGATCGCCACCCTCTGGGCGCCGGCCAGGACGTTGCGCTCTAAAACATTGAGGAGCGGTGAAAGCAAACTTTTCCGCAGCGCGGCGTGATCTTCATTGAGCGGATTCCTCAGCTCGACGGCCGCTTCCAGCGCGCCTGTCTTTCTCGAGATTAATTTTGAGGTGCGAACTTCATTCAGACCGCGGCCAACCAGCTGCGTTCGCACGGTCGCTTCGAAGTCATGGGCGCGATCGGCCTGCGATTCCGGAGTGGACCGGCTCCGATCGTTTCCTGGCACGTTCTGGATCCCGAATCCGCGGACAACTTCCTCGATCAAATCAACGTCGCGTTGGAGATCGAACCGGTGGCTGGGGATGCGCCACGAACGTTGTTCCTCGGTGGAATCGACAGCTTGTAATCCGAAACCCTCCAAAATTTCGTCCACGCGTCCCGGTGGCACGGCGACGCCGATCAGCTCCTCGACATGCCGGTAGCGCAACGAAACGTCTGGGGGAGATGGCGGGAGTGTTCCGGCCGTCGCAATCTCTGCAGCGGGCTCCGCGCCCGCGATCTCGCGCATTAATTCCGCAGCGCGATCGGACGCCGCCAGAACCATTCCCGGATCCACGCGGCGCTCGAAACGGTAACTGGCATCGCTGGGCAAGCCCAGGGAGCGCGCTGTCCGCCGCACGCTGGCCGGGAGAAACCAGGCGGCTTCCAACAAAATGTTTGTTGTCGAACCGCTCACGCCGGTTTCTTCGCCGCCCATTACCCCCGCGATACCGACCGCCCGTTCCGCGTCGGCAATAACAAGGTCGTCCGGTTTCAGCGAATAAGTTTTTCCATCGAGGGCAAGGAACTTTTCGCTGTCTCGCGCCATGCGGACCTCAAGCGCGCCTTTCAATTTGTCGGCGTCGAACGCATGCGTCGGCTGCCCCAGCTCGATCATCACGAAATTTGAGATGTCGACGATGTTATTGATGGACCGGATCCCGACGCTCTCGATTCTCGCGCGCAACCAATCCGGGCTCGGCCCGACCTTAACGTTGTCGATTCGGCGGAAGGAGATGAAGGGACATTTTTCAGGTGCGGCAATAGTCACGCTGGCCGATGCGGCCGGTAGGAATGGTGCGCTGCGCCGTCCGCGATCATCGCAGCGCGATGACCCTACCAGCGCGGCAATCTCGCGCCCCAACCCGAAATGACTCAGGAGGTCGCCGCGGTTTGGCGTGATCTCGACATCGAGGATCATATCCTCCGGGAACAACGACGCGATTGGCTCGCCGATCCTGGCCTCCGAGGAAAGAATCAGCAGCCCGTCACTGTCCTGGGAGAGACCAAGCTCGCTGGGACTGCACAGCATGCCCTGCGATTCGACGCCGCGGAGCTTGCTCGGCTTGATCTTGAGGTCGCCGACGAGGACGGCACCGGGCAGCGCGAGCGGAACCTTGTCGCCCACCTTGTAATTCTTCGCGCCGCAAACGATCTGGCGTGGTTGTCCGGTGCCGTCATCGACCTGGCAGACGCTGAGGCGATCGGCGTTCGGGTGTTGTTCAGAGGCTTTGATTTGCGCGACCACGACGTTCTCGAAATTCGCGCCGCGCTTTTCAACGCCCTCGATCTCGATGCCGGCCATCGTTAGCAGGTCCGCCAGCTCATCGACGCTGGCCGGCAGCTCCACGAATTCGCGCAGCCAGTTAACGGAAAATTTCATAGGAGGTTAGGCATCTTGCCTGACTCGGCAGACAGGCTTCCAGCCTGTCCACCAAAAATCCACAGGCAGGATGCCTGTCGGCCGAGACAGCCTGGAAGGCTATCTTCCCTCTTCATGCGAACTGCCTCAGGAACCGGAGATCGTTCGCGGCGAAGTAACGCAGGTCAGGAATCCCGAAAAGGATCATGGCCAGCCGATCCATCCCGAGACCGAAGGCGAAGCCGCTCCACTTTTCGGGATCGTAGGCGTTATCACCACGCGCGGAGTTGACCTGCTCGTAAACAGCCGGGTGGACCATCCCACAGCCACACATCTCCAGCCACTGCTCGCCGCCGCGGAGCGCTTTCGATTTCACGTCGACCTCGAGGCTCGGCTCGGTGAATGGGAAATAATGCGGACGAAAACGAATCTGAGTTTCAGCGCCGAACAATTCTCGCAGGAAAAATTCGAGGGTGCCCTTCAGGTCCGCAACGCTGACCTTTTCATCGATGTAAAGACCTTCAATCTGGTGGAACTGCGCGCTATGGGTCGCGTCCACCTCGTCGCGGCGATAAGCCGCGCCGGGCGCGATCACGCGGATTGGGGGCGGCGCGTTCTCCATCGTCCGGATTTGAACCGTTGAGGTATGGGTCCGGAGGAGACGGCCATCCGGCAAGAAAAACGTGTCTTGCTCGTTCCGGGCCGGATGATCGGGCGCGGTGTTCAGGGCATCGAAGCAATGCCACTCCGTCTCGACGTCGGGTCCTTCCGCCAACGCAAAACCCATCCGGCGAAAGATGCCGATCGCGCGGTCCAACATCTGGGTGAGGGGATGCAGCGCGCCTATTTCGGACACGGTTCCCGGGAGCGAAAGGTCGATGTTCGCAAGGGCGCGCGCTTCCTTGTCCGCTCGGAGGCGCTCACCGCTCGCGGCAATTGCAGCGGTGACAGAGGTGCGCGCTTCGTTCAGTAGTTTGCCGACGACCGGTTTCTCTTCCTTGCTGAGCGATTTCATCCGCTCGGCCCAGGCAGAAATGCTCCCGGCCCGCCCGAGAAACTTCACCCGCGCCGCTTCGAGACTTTGCTCGTCGGCAGCAGCGGCAACCTCAGCCAGCGCCGCGTCGCGCAGTTGTTCCAGCTCGTGTGGCATGGGAAACTGTAGCGGCGGTCTATGACCGCCGAAAGATTTCTCCGAGCGCGTTCGGCGGTCATAGACCGCCGCTCCAGGCTAGGCCGCTTTTTTCGCGCCCTTCGCCTTTTCCTCCAGCGCGCTCTTCACCTGCTCGACGATCGCCTTGAATGCGGTCTCGTCCGTGATCGCGAGATCGGAAAGAATTTTGCGATCGAGGCCGATGTTCGCGGCCTTGATGCCCTCGGCGAAGCGGCTGTAGGTGAGTCCCTGGGCGCGGACGGCGGCGTTGAGCCGCTGAATCCAGAGATAACGGAAGGTGCGCTTCTTCGTCTTGCGGTCGCGATAAGACCAATACTTGGCCTTCATCGTCGCGTCTTTCGCGTAACGGAAAAGTTTGGAACGGCGGCCGCGGAAACCCTTGGCCCGCGCGAGAACGCGTTTGCGGCGCTCCCGACTGGCGGGAGCATTAGTTGCTCTAGGCATATTGTTTTATCCTCCCGCCGAGGCGGACGGATCCTTCTTTCAGCGAATTGTTATTTCCTTAGTGATCTGCGCGACCTCATTCGCTGATCAGGTCCCGTAAAACGGAACCAGGTGGGCAGATCGGTGCGGCGCCATTCGGCGTTCGCGGGCCGGAAAGGTAGCCGGTGTTTTGGCTGGTGCAACCGGGAAGCCTGGTCCGTGAGCCCGCGGATGAATCTGCGACCGGAAGCTCCAAATCCCAAGCTCCAAGCACCAAATCCCAAACCGGCCACACCGCTGGATGCGCCTCCCGCACATTCACTGCCTTGCGTCCAGTATTTTGGGAGGCAGGCGATTATCTTATGCACAGCGGCGACAACCGTGAAAGGCCCCGCGCCCTTTGGAGCTTGGGATTTGGAGCTTCTTTGGAGCTTGGGGCTTGGGATTTGGAGCTTTTTTATAGCTCCGCGCACCGCGCTTTTCTAACATCCGCTCCGTGCATTGGATGAGCCGACATCGGCGGATCGTGGTCGCGCTCATCTGCGCGGTCTGCGCCGGCGTGGTCATTGCCGGACACTGGCCCGGGGCGCCGTTCGTTCCCGCGATCTGGGAGCAGGAACAGGATTACCAGGATTACGTTCAGCGCCAGGGACGCAAAGCCAAAACCCATCCTGAGTTCGTCTTCCTCGGGATCGACCAGACGACCCTGGAGCTGCCGCCATTCCTCCCGGAAGAGCTGGC
>DATLNB010000048.1:0-44907 GCA_035536995.1 Chthoniobacterales bacterium
CGTGGCGTCGCCGAGATCGATGACCTGCGCGCCCTGCGGAATCGGCAGGTTGCTCCCCGCATCCGTGATCTTGTCGCCCTCGACAATGACGACGGCGTTGGTGATGAGCGCCTTCGATTTGCCGTCGAATAGCCGGGCCGCTTTGAGCGCGATGGTCGGAGCAGGCTCCGCCGCGAATGTAAGGACTGCGGAGAGCGCGGAGGCGGAGGAGAGCAAACGAAGAAATTTCTTCATGGCTCCGAATATGAAATCCGGAGCGGGAAAGCAAGCGAGGGGTCGCTCCGGCCTCCAATCTGCGGTTACCGAGTTCGCTTTTTTGCCGGGGTGGGCGATCTCCGCGGCGCCTGCTTTGCGTTCTCGCGAACGGATTGGAAAAAGCGACCGATCATTTGGCCGACAGGATCCGGCGGAAAGTTTGGATTCACGCGCGGCGGGCTGTTGACGCGAGCAGACGCCGTTGCCGCAGGTGCCATGGCTCGCTTCGCGTCACGCGCATTTCCGAGCACCTTCAGGTTCTCGTATTCGACCTGGGGCATGGCGGCCTCGATCTGATCGAAGCTGAGATGGCGAATGGGGTGGTACCAGGAAAACTGCTGGAACCAGCGGGCGACTCTCTGGTCCCCAAAGTCGGCGCCGCGACGTGCGAACATCTCATTGATGGCATATTGGAGACGGTCCGCCGACCACTCCTGAAGCTCGGCTGCGGAAAGGGCGCGCGACCGGGTTTCAGGAAACTGCTCTCCTGGCCATTGCGCCGTCAGCGGCGGCGACTGTTGCGCCGCGGAGTCGTTACGACCGCCCGTCAATCCGGGCGGGTCGTTGGTCACCGTGATCGGACCGGGCGAGATAGCCGGAGATGAGGAGTTCGTATCCGCGATCCTTGTCGAAGTCACAGGCGTCGAGGCAGGAATCTCCGAAGGCGCGTCCCCATTTAGGCCGGCGAGATGCAGTTCAGACTTTTTTGGGCGAACCATCTCGTCCCGTCCCCATTCCAATTTGGCACCAGTAGCAATGTCGTGTTCCAGACCGGACCAACGGCCGTTTTGCCTTTTTAGCCGGTAAACAGAGATCGCGCCCGCGTTCGGACTGCGCCACTCGTTCCAACCGACACGATACGGATCCAGTCGGACCCCGCCAGCACTCGACTCGAAGGCGAAGCGCCGTTCCGCCGACCGGTAAAAAGCCACCGTCCCCTCCCATTCAACCCCGTTTAATCGATCAGCTTCATTGAGAGTTCTCGACTCAGCCTCGATTCGTCGGTTTCGAATCTGGACCAGATACGGGGACACTTCCGCGCGAGCGACCCAGGTGTCTCCGAACGGAATCCACGCTTCCCTCCAAAGATCCTCCGCCCGGGCGATCGCCTCTCTCCGATAATCGGGCTTCGACGCCGGAATCGCTGACGGCGTTGCCTGAGGTGGAACCGGCGCTCTGTTAACGACCGTCGTCGCGACCGTGCGGGGGGCTGCCGAACTAGACGACGGGTTCGGACGATGGTTGACCTCTTCACGAGGCGTAACGACTGCGGGCCCGCTGTCACGCGACTGTTGATACAACATGACGCCCAGCACCGCTGCGACGAGTGTCATTACCATCAGAGCCACGGCGAGCGCGACAGGCGCTGCCTTTCGTTGGGAGAGGAATTGAACTGTCACTACAAGCCCGTCCTTGATACTCTCGGCGATGGTCCAAATCGAAGCGGACACATGCTTAGGCCACTCCCGCTCCTTTCTTCGCGTCGCGGACTGGCGCATCACCGGCATCACCGGTAGGACGGAATCGGCGTTCGCGGGTATGCCTCCCGGACTTCTCGGCCGCGTTTCATTTTCCGGTCCGCGCTGTAACTCTGGCGCGGGAAGCGGAGGATTGCCGCCCGGAGCCCGGGCAACCGGCGGCAGCTCATATTGCGAAAGACCTTCCCGAATACCCCTGGCGATGACTTCCCGCGCCTTGTCAGCCCTCGCCTTATAGAGCCACACATAACCCCAGATGATCAGCGGAAATCCTACCGCAGCCATGGGCAGACCGAGACAAGCGCCAATGATACTGAACGAAAGGGCGATTCCGACGACGAACAAAATCTTCCCGCCCAATGCGAGAATGAGGCCCCAAGTAAACTTCGTGCCCGCTTTCATTCGACAATGGGACGGGCCGCCCGGGGCGGAACAACCGAATAAGGGCGCGAGCCGGGGGAATTCATCGGGAGGTAGGACCGCGGAATTACACGCGATCGACCTCCCCTCGGCAAGAAAATTTCAGCGCTGGGGAGCGTGCATCGCCTGACCAGGACGACGCCAGACCGGTCGAATTAATCGACGACTTCGAGGCCCATCTGGCGGGCGGTGCCGGCGATGATCCGGAAGCCGGCTTCGTCGTTGCGCGAGTTCAGGTCTTTCCCCTTCGTTTTCACGATCTCCATGATCTGCTTGCGCGTCACTTTGCCGACCTTGTTCTTGTTCGGCTCTTTCGAACCAGCGGCGATGTTCGCGGCTTTCTTTAAAAGCACGGCGGCGGGCGGACTCTTGGTGATGAAGGTAAACGACTTGTCCTTAAAAACCGTGATCACGACCGGCAAAATGTCGCCGGCCTGCTTTTGAGTGGCCGCGTTAAATTCCTTGCAGAACGCCATGATGTTGACGCCCCGCGGCCCAAGCGCGGTGCCGACCGGCGGCGCCGGATTGGCCTGGCCGGCCGGGATCTGCAATTTGATGTGAGCTACGATTTCTTTCGCCATGACTTTTTTTGGACAGGATTAACAGGATTTTGAGGATTGGTTCCTGATGCTTCCGTCTCTTTCCCTAATCTTGTTAATCCTGTAAATCCTGTCTAGTTCCTTAACCTCTCTCGACCTGCCAGTACTCCAATTCCACGGGAGTAGCGCGGCCGAAGATGGTGACAGATACCCGCAACTTTCCACGCTCGGGATCGATTTCCTCGACGATACCGTTCTGGTTCTGGAACGGGCCGTCGGCCACCTTCACCGTCTCGCCAACTTCGAAGCTGACCTTCGGCTTCACCTTTTCCTCACGCTCCCGCATCTGGGCGAGCATGCTGTCTACCTCGGCCTTCCGCATCGGAATCGGCTTGTCCTTGGTCCCGGCAAAACCGATCACGCCGGTCGTTTCACGAATGAAATACCAGGTCCGCCCGACGAGCTGATTGTTCTCATCGAGCAGATGCATGTTCACGATCAGGTAACCCGGAAAAAACTTCCGGGTCGTCTCGCTTTTCTTGCCCCGCTTGATTTCGGAAACGCGCTCGGTCGGGACCAGGACTTCGAAAATCACGTCCGACATTTCCTCGGTCTTGACGCGTTTCTCGATGTTGTCACGCACCTTGTTCTCCTGGCCGGAGAGGACATGGACGACATACCACTGATCTTTGGGAGCGAGGACCGCAGGCATATCAATGGAAGCGGGTGAAGTAGTGAATGAAATTGATGATCACGAAATCAAAGAGCGCGACGTAGCCGCCGAGCAGGAGCATGGCGATGATGACGACGAGCGTGGAATCGTTCAGCTCCTTGAACCGCCGGATCCCCTTGTCCTTTGATTCCCACGGCCACGACGCTTTTCCAAGCTCAGCGCGAACTTCGCCGAAGAAATTTTTCGTTTTCGTGATCATTGGGCAGGCTCGTAAACCGTTAAATTGTGCATCGTGAATCGGGGGTGCGTTTTCGAAGGTTCACGATGTAACGATGTAACTTTTTAACGATTCACTTCCTCAAACACAGGCCAGGAGGGACTCGAACCCCCAACCGACGGTTTTGGAGACCGCTACTCTACCAATTGAGCTACTGACCTAGGAAATTTCAGATTTAAGATTTCAGATTTAAGATTTTATTCAACCGACGCGTCGGCGTTCAGTTCGAACATTCTGCAATCTTCGATCTGAAATCTGCAATTCCTCTTAGTCCAGAATCTCCGCCACACGGCCGGCGCCGACGGTCTTGCCGCCTTCGCGGATCGCGAACCGGATGGTCTTTTCCATCGCGATCGGGGTGATCAATTCCACCTCGACCGACACGTTGTCGCCTGGCATGACCATCTCGACGCCTTCGGCGAGTTTGACGGTCCCGGTCACGTCAGTGGTGCGGAAATAAAACTGCGGCCGGTAATTGGTGAAGAACGGCGTATGACGGCCGCCTTCCTCCTTGCTCAGCACGTAAACTTCCGCCTTGAACTTCTTGTGCGGCGTAATGCTGCCGGGCTTGGCAATGACCTGCCCGCGCATGACGTCTTCCTTCTTCACGCCGCGGAGGAGCACACCCACGTTGTCGCCGGCGCGCGCTTCATCGAGCAGCTTCCGGAACATTTCGATGTCGGTCGCGGTCGTCTTCATCGTGTCCTTGAGACCGACGATTTCGACTTCCTCCATCTTCTTGAGAATGCCGCGCTCAGCTCGGCCGGTCGCGACGGTGCCGCGGCCTTCAATGTTGAACACGTCTTCGACCGGCATCAGGAACGGCAGATCGATCGGCCGCTCGGGGACGGGGATGTAGTCGTCAACGGCCGCGATCAAATCCAGGATGCACTTGGCATCGGGATTTGCCGGGTCGCCGGCGGCGAGGGCCTTGGCCGCGCTGCCTTTTACGATCGGAATTTTGTCGCCCGGAAATTCGTATTGGGTGAGCAGATCGCGCACTTCCATTTCGACGAGGTCGAGAAGCTCCGGATCGTCCACCATGTCGGTCTTGTTTAGAAACACGACGATGGCCGGCACGCCGACCTGGCGGGCGAGAAGAATGTGCTCGCGCGTCTGCGGCATCGGGCCGTCAGCCGCGGAGACGACGAGAATGGCACCGTCCATCTGGGCGGCGCCGGTGATCATGTTCTTGACGTAGTCAGCGTGGCCGGGGCAATCGACGTGGGCGTAGTGGCGCTTATCGCTCTGGTATTCCACGTGGGCGGTATTGATCGTGATGCCGCGCTCTTTTTCTTCCGGTGCGTTATCGATCGAATCGTAGGCGCGCGCTTCGGCGTGACCCTTCTTCGAGAGCACCGTGGTGATCGCCGCGGTCAGGGTGGTCTTGCCGTGGTCAACGTGACCGATTGTGCCGACGTTAACGTGCGGCTTATCGCGTTTGAATGCTTCCTTAGCCATCTGGTTTTCCTCTTTTAAACTAACTGCGTCTTTTTGGGTTTCACTACTCCGGCCGCGAGCCCTTTTGCTGGAGCCCATGACCGGGATTGAACCGGTGACCTCATCCTTACCAAGGATGTGCTCTACCAACTGAGCTACATGGGCCGCTCCCTCTCATTGCTCGCTCGCCCCGCCATCGCGGAACGAACCGGTTGCTCCCTCGATGAGAAGTAAAAGTCCCAGAGCCGTCCATTTTTGTTTCGAACGACCTTGGGACCTCGTCTCGTTCCCCGAAAAAGCGTCGGCAAGCTAACAGCGCGCTCCGGGGTGTCAAAGAAATTTCTCTTCACTCTGCCGACTCGGGACCGGGCCTGTGCCGCGGTCAATATCCGCGTCCCTTACGCCGCGCCACGAGGATGATCAAAATCGCCAGAATGAGCAATGCTCCGGCCCCGATCGCGATCTTCATCCGGGGATCCATCGGGGTGGCGGGCGTCGGAGCCACGGTCGCCACGGGTTCGGCAGCCTGCGCGACAGGCCTCGGAGTCGCGAGCTTGGCCCTCACCACGCCGAGCTTCTGGGTCGTATCGAAATCGTCGGGCTTCAGCTTCAGCGCCGCTTCGAGGTCGGCCAGGGCCGGCGCAAATTGGCCTTTCGCGTAATACGAGTCCGCCCGCCGATTAAAGGTGAGCGCATTATCCGGCTTCTTCTCGATGCTGGCCGTGTAATCCTGGATCGCTTCGTCGTACTTCCTCAGATTGTAAAAGCAGAATCCGCGACGGTCGTAGCAGACCGGATTATTTGGATTCAGCTCGACGGCCTTGTTGTAATCGACCAAAGCCGCGTCGAACTGGTTTTGCGCCATCTGAGTCTGGCCGCGCTCGATGTAACCGATTTCTGTCTTCGGGCTCAGCTTGATGCCCTTGTCGAAATCCGCCAACGCTTCGGTGAACTTGGCCATCGCGCGGTAAACACGCCCGCGATCGTTGTAAAGCCGGTAATCGCCAGAGCTGAGATCGATCGCCTTGTTGAACTCGGCGATCGCTTCGTCAAATTTCCCCGCCTGCGCGAGTTCGTTCCCTTTGTTGCCGTGAAGCGCCGCCGCGGCAGGGTCGGCGGCATGGAGGACCGGCATGCTCGAGACCAGCAGGAGGCCGGCAATAAACGTAAATAGGGTCTTCGGGATGTTCATATTACTCCTTCGGCTCAGGTATGTTGCGGGGTCGCCTTTTTAGACGAATCCGCGCCGACGGGAAGCTTATTCGCCCCGTTGCTGGAAGCCAGGAGAGCTAAGCCCGGCCGCCTTCTTTTCTCCATTTCCCTTCCCCGCCTCTAGCGCGGCGAAGGCCCGGGAGGCGCCATCGACGGCGCTGTCGCGGGGCTGCTCGCAGCGGCCGGCGTGGAGCCCGGCGCTGCCGGAGTATTGGAGCGGGTCTCAAGCGCTTTGAGGCGGCTCTGCGCGTCCATGTCGTCCGGCTTGATCTTCAGAATCGCCTTGAAATCATCGGCGGCTTTCTGGCTGTCGCCCGCCATAATGTGCGCCTGGGCCCGGCGACGATATCCGTCCGGATCCTTCGGATCGGTCGCGATCGCCTTCGTATAATCAGCAATCGCTTCCTTGTATTGCTTCAGGCTGCGATGGGCAAAAGCGCGCCGTTCCCACGCTCCCGAATCGTCGGGCACTCTCTGCACGACGACGCTGTAATCCTCGATCGCCTTCTGCCATTGGTCCTTCGAAATGTAGACATATCCGCGGAAGCGCCGGGCATTGGCGTCGTTCGGCGCGATTTGAATTGCCTTGTCGAAATCCGCCAGAGCCTGGTCCATCTGCTTCTGCTGGAGGAGGACTTCGCCACGGCCGACGTAGGCAGCAGCGTTTTGGGGCGTCAGCTCGATCGCTTTGGTGTAATCCGTGTACGCCTCGGTCAATTTATTCAGGCCCCGATAGGCAGTGGCGCGGTTGAAGTAGTTCTTGGCGTCGGCTGGTTCGGCCTGGATCGCCTGGGTGAATTCCTCGACCGCCTTGTCGTATTCTTTGTTTTTCGCGAACTCCACACCCTTTGCCGAATGGCCACCCGGGTCGTTTGGATTGGCGCGGCTATTTCCAGCGCCGGGCTCTTTGGCCGGCGCCTTTTTTTTGGCCGCCAGCGAATCTCCCCCAGAGATGGCGACGAGCGCAATTGCCAGGCTCATTACGGTTCCGACTCGGTAAGTTTTCATGAGTGTGTTCCGCTTATTAGAGGGAGACGGTAAACGATTGCAAGCACCGCGACTTTCTTTCCAGCCAGGTCACGCGTATTACCGACGCGAGAAATGAGAAAAGCGGAACGAGCCGCGTTTTCAAGCGGGTATCTGGCGATCTTCGCGACCGTCTTGATCTGGTCCACCCCCTCGCTCTTTCAATTTTACCTGATTCGTTACTACGAGCCGTGGTCCCAGAACTTTTACCGGTATCTTGTCGGGTTTTTGGCAGTCCTTCCATTCGTCATCTGGCGTTTCGGGCAAAGTCGGACTCGTTTGACGATGCCGCTTTTTGTCGCCTGCCTCATCCCGGCGCTGCCGAACGTTGTTCACCAGATAACCCAGACAGTCGCCCTCTACCACATGGGTCCCGGCGTTTATGCGATCTTTGGGCGATCGACGGTCATCTTCACGGCGCTCCTCGCCTTGATCTTCTTTCCGGAAGAGCGCTGGATCATTCGGCAATGGCAATTCCAGGTAGGGACGGTCCTCGGACTGATTGGCGCGGTGGGGGTTGTTTGCTTTCAGGAAGGTTGGGAAGCGGGCGCGCTGCCGGTGCGAGGTTTCGCGATCGCGTTCACCGCGAGTTTTTGCTGGGCTCTCTACAGCGTTTTAGTGAAACGCCCATCGGCGGAGCTCGGACCGATCCGGAGTTTCGGCGTCATCAGTTTCATCACCACGGTTCTGCTTCTGCCGTTGACGATCGCTTTCGGTAAGATCGCGACGCCGGTAGAAGTTGGCGCGAGCGTAAACGTTATCCTCGTCGTTTCGGCGGTAACGTGCATCAGCCTGGCGCACGTTCTTTACTATGTTGCGATTCGGAAAGTAGGTGTCGCGCTGTCGCAGACCCTCCAGCTCATCTGCCCGGCCGGAGCGCTTGGGCTGTCGGCTATTTTCTTCGGTGAACATCTGACCGGGGCGCAACTCTGGAGCGCAGGACTGCTTCTCTTTGGAGCGTTCCTGGCGATGCGGGTAAAGCCGGCCCCGGAACCGGCCGCGATGGAGGAAGTTTAAAGCTTCGCGTGCGGCAGACAAAAGGTCGCCCGCGCCAGGTCGGAACCCAGTTCTTCAGGGGCGTACCATTTTTCTAGGCACCGTTTGTCCATGAGATCGGCGTTTTTTGCTTTGAACTCCAACCAGTCGCGCGCTGCCGCGCTCACGCGTCTCTCGTTGATCAAGGCAAGAAACGCGACTGTGATCGTTTCGTGATAGATTTCGGGTTTCCCGGCGTTCGCCGCCAGCCGTCGTAAACCGGCAGAAAATCGACTGATCGTTTCTCCGAATGGATGCCGCGCCAGCATTTCGAATCCGATCCGAATATGTTCGGCGTGGGTAAAACTGGCGGGATCGACACGCCCACCTTCAAAAGCCGCCAACTCTTCCGGAGCGCTGGAGTCCGGCCCGCTCATTTCCGATCCTCAATCAGCCGGTGACTGTCCCTGGCGGTCAGGGTCATTCCATGGACCGTTTTGAATCGCCTGACGTGGGCCAGGGTTTCTTCGCTGAACGGCGCTTTCCCCTCAAGAGCGTGCAGCGTGATGCCTTCCAGAAGGTCCCCCATCGAGATATCGAGATAATCGGCCAGGCCGCGCAGGACCTTGACCAGGCTCTTTTCCATCCGGGCACCGATCTGGACGCGCTCGACCCGTTTCAAATCATCGGAATTCGAGGTCTTCATGTTACAATGTTACATTGGTAACAAGGTAACGCAACCCGCTTCCCTCGGAGGGACGTGCTTCCGCGCGTCCTCTCCTTTTTAACGCGCTGGGGAGAAAGCCGGACGTGCAGAAAGCACGTCCCTCCGAGAAGGCTCAGCCTTTTCTCGCGCTGAGAAGCTGGGCTTTCCGCGCCAGCTCGATGAACCCCGCCCGGTATCCCGCCTGGTCCGGCCCTTTCCCTTCCCGGGCCCACTCGATCACCGCGCTGAGCGTCCCCTTCCCTTTGAACTGGGAGTCTCGCAGAATCATCCCGAACTCCGCCACCGCGGCGGCGAACTTAAGGTCGGGCGAAGCATTCTCGAAGCGCGACCCGTTATCCACGAAGGAGCGCTCGGTCAGCTCGCTCTTTTCGCCGTCCGGCGTCTTGTGCCGCAATTTCACCGTCACCATTTCCGGCGATTCATCCGCCCGATCCGTCCTGGTCGGTCGATACTTCAAGGGATCGACCGGCGGCACGCTCGAGGCCGGATCCGCACCGCTCCCGGCCGGGACCACTTCATACAGCGCGGTCACGGTGTGCCCCGCCCCAATCTCGCCCGCGTCCACCTTGTCGTCGTTGAAATCCTCTTTCCGAAGCATTCGCTTTTCGTAACCAATCAATCGATACGAAGCGACTCGCGCCGGGTTAAATTCGACCTGGATCTTCACATCCTTCGCGATCGTCATGAGGGTTCCGTTGATCTGCTGAACGAGGACCTTTCGCGCCTCGTCCAGTGAGTCGAGATAGGCGTAATTGCCATTCCCTTTATCGGCCAGCTTCTGCATCGTGGAATCTTTCAGGTTGTCGGTGCCCACGCCGAGCACGCTCAAAAACACGCCAGTCTTCGCCTTTTCCTCGATCAAACGAATCAGGTCCCCTTGGTTGGTTACACCGATGTTGAAATCCCCATCGGTCGCCAGGATGACCCGGTTGACACCGCCCTTGATGAAATTATCGGCGGCGACCGTGTAGGCGAGCTCGATCCCCTCGGCGCCGTTGGTCGAGCCCCCCGCTTTCAGTTCCTCCACTGCGCGGAGTATCTTCTCCTTCTCGCTGCCGCTCGTCGAACTCAGGGCCAGTCCTGAACCGCCGGCGTAAATGACGATGGCGACGCGGTCCTTGTCCGTAAGCTTATCCACGAGGAGGCGCATTGCCTGTTTGATCAGCGGGAGCCGCTCGGCCGACGTCATCGATCCGGAGACATCGAGGAGAAACACCAGATTGCTGGCGGGACGCTGTTCATTTGATACCTCGCGGCCTTTCAACCCGACCCGAAGAAGCCGATGGCCGGGGTCCCACGGGCAGGCCGTCGCCTCGAGATCAATCGCGAAAGGCTTGTCGCCGTCCGGCTCTTTGTAGTCGTAGGTAAAATAATTGATCATCTCCTCGACCCGGACCGCGTCCTTCGGCGGCAACGACCCGGAGTCGATAAAGCGACGAACGTTCGAATAGGACGCGGTATCGACATCAATCGAGAAGGTGGAAAGCGGATTAGTGGCGGCTGGCAAGAATGGGTTTTCCTCGACCTTGTCGTAGGTCGCTGTGTTGAAATCCTGACGGTAACGCGAGGGCAGGTCCGGTTGCGGAGATTCACCGCGGCCGCTGGCCTGGTAACCGAGAGCTCCAGACATCGGAGCCTGTTTGGGCTCGGGGGCCGGCTGCGCCGGAGCCAGGCCGCCGTATTTGCCGGCACCGTCCACCGGCCGCTCTTCCGCCCATTCGGGGAGGGCCTCTATGACAGAGGGAGGCGATTGCGAAGGGAGCGGAGCCGCGGGTGGCGGGGGCGGCGGGGACTCCATTTCCAAAGTAGTTTCCGAGGGCGATTCCTTGGCGGGCGCGCGATTCGGCCGGTCCACGACCCGCCCCATTTCCCGTTGAATCGTCGTGAGGGCGACTGCTCCGATGACAGCAAAGATCGCCAGAGCCGCTGCGAGTGAGCCCCATTGATAACGGCGCCCAGCCACTCGCGCCTCTTCGATTCGCGCGGTTTCACTTGCGACCCGCAGTTCTCCGGACCCGACCGGAGCGGCAGCCTTCCGGTCGGCCTCATATTCGGCGCGCAATAAGCGGGCGAACTGCTCGGTCTCCGCTACGTAACGCTGTGCTTCAGGCGAATCGGCAACGGCTGTCGCCATTTTTGCGTAGTCGTCGGGCGGCAATTCGCCGAGCGCGAACGCGGTCAGGTTTGGATCGTCGAGGTTTACTTTCATGAAACGGTGCGTGGTTTGAAGGGCAGAAAATCACGGGACGCCTGCCCGTAACGTTGCCGGAGGGTTTTGAGGGCGTTGTGAATGATGACGCCGACGTTGCTGACGGAGAGCTGCGTGATCTCACTGATCTCCTGGTAGCTGAGATCGTTCTGAAATTTTAGTTGGAGCACTTCCTGTTGGCGCGGCGGGAGTGTGCCGAGAATCTTGAGCAGAAATCCGCTGGCTTCCTTGGCCGCAAGGTTCTCGGAGGGCGCGGGCTGCTCGCTCTGGCGGGACTCGAGCAGCTCCTGGTCGAGATAGGTCATTCGCTTTTCCTTTCGGCAAATATTGAGGGCGCCGTTACGGCATACCGTGAAGAGCCATTTCGCCGGTGCCGGATCGATCTGTTGCCGATCTTCGTTCTGGAGTTTCACAAATGTTTCCTGGACGACATCACGCGCCCGGTCGCTATCCCCGAGGATCCGCGTCGCGTATTGGAGAAGCGGTCGCTCAAAGCGCTGGAGCAGCGCTTCTATCCGCTGTCCGTTCATTCGTCCCGCCTCGACTTCGACGCTTTGCATTTGCCCCTCACGGAGTCTGACGCGCGAGTGGCCGAAAAATTAGCCAGAATCTGCTGGCAACCCTCCGCCACCCTCCCTCTTGCTCTTGCTCTTGCTCTTGCTCTTGCTCTTGCTCTTGCTCTTGCTCTTGCTGAACGAACGCCCGAACACGAGCAACGAGTACGACGGGAAGGGAAACCCAAGGGCGAACGAGTTGCCCGTACAAAAAAAAAACGCCGGGAAGACATACAGTCTTCCCGGCGTTTAGAATTATACGGCGTTCTTTTTAGAACGCGAAGTTGATACCGGTGCGCGCCATGCCGAAGTTGTTATCGGCGCCCGAGACAACGTTCCAGCTGAAGTCGTTGGTCCAACCGATGTGCGGGGTGAAGCGAACTTCGAAACCGCCACCGATCTGGCCGACCGACTTGGCACTGCTGTCATCAAACTCTCTCCGGACTGGCAGGTTCGTGGTAGGCGAGAGGAAGAAATCGTGATCACGACCTCCACCAAAGACGCCGCCACCGCCGAGCCAGACGTAGGGAGCAAAGCGCGAGCAGCTGATTGGGAAGCGCATCGTGAACGTGCCGAGGATACCGCCACCAGCGTGTGAATCCTCATCGCCCCAGACGCGGCCGCCGCCGAAGTCCGTCAACGTGTCATGCGCGTTGATACGAGCGACCCAGCCTTGAACGCCGAAACCGAAGTAACGGTGGACAAAGTATTTGGCATCGATCGCGCCACCCCAACCGTGATCGACCGCAAAATAACGATCGTCTTCCCAGTTGTTACCCGTCCACATATAGACACCACTGAGGGTAAGGTTAAATTCGTTGTCCGCGTACCACTGTGGGCAGGGCGGAGGCGTTACGCTTTTGGTTTCCTTGGTGTAGGTTTCGCCAGCGATGGCGGCCGAGGTCATCGCGACCGCCGCACACAAACTTAGTGTTAGTTTCTTCATTGTTGTTTTCTCCTGTTTGGTTAAGTCAGCACGCGGTTTGCACCACGCATCTTTCAAGAACGCACAAGGGGGTTCCTTTGGATGTCCGCGATTGTGGCATACGGCAAATTATTTGCAAGCAGTGAATCGCTATTTTTCACCAAGTGTCAAGGTTTTAATTCCGCACCGGACTGCGCATCGGTAATAACGAACTTTTCGTGGTGATACGTCGGATCGCCCCGGAACAGAAGCCGCCCGGCGTAGCGGCGTTCCAGCTCGATCAAAAACTCCTCGTCCTCCTCTTTCAGTCGTTTTAAAACGTCCGGGTTCAGGATGATACGCAGCTCGTGGACGCTCTCCTGGTATTTGCGCATCACGGTGTTGAGGGTGCGATGTAGCTCGACGCTCGTGGTCATCGACGTTTTAACCACCCCGCGGCCCTGGCAATACGGGCAATTTTCGTAGATCGAGTCGCTCAGGCTTTCCTGGGCGCGTTGCCGGGTCATCTCCATTAGACCGAGCGCGGAAAGAGGCAGGACATGGGTCTTCGCCTTGTCTCGCTTGAGCCGCTCGCGCATCAGACTGTAGACCGCCTGCTGGTCCTTCCGGCCCTTCATGTCGATAAAATCACCGATGATCAGGCCCCCGATATTGCGCAGGCGAAGCTGGCGCGCGATCTCGTCAGCCGCCTCGAGGTTCGTCTGGAGGATTGTCTTTTCGACGTCGCGCCCGCCCTTGTTTCGGCCCGTGTTCACGTCAATGGCGACCAGCGCTTCCGTCTCGTCGATCACGATATATCCGCCGCACTTCAGCCAGACCTGGCGGTGAAACGCGTCGTCAATCTGCTTCTGGATTCCAAACGTCTCGAAGATCGGCGTCGCGGCATCGTATAACTTGATTCGGTTCCGGGCGCGCCTCGAGATCTGGCCCACCATGGCATTCATCCGGTCGATCGCCCCCTGGTCGTCGCAAACGACCTCGTCAATTTCATCGGTCAGGAAATCACGCACCGTTCGCTCAACCAGGTCCGGTTCCTCGAATACCCGGCACGGCGCCGGTTCATCCCGGATCAATTGCTCCACCCGCGCCCATTGTTCTACCAGCACGCTCAGGTCGCGGACAAAGTACCGGGCTCGCTGCCCTTCGCCGACTGTCCGAATGATCACGCCGATCCCCTCCGGGATCTCGAGGGCCCGCAGGATTTTGCGAAGCCGTTCGCGCTCTTTCGGGTCTTCGATCTTGCGCGAGATTCCGCTCCGGTCGCTGTAAGGCATGAAGACGAGGTAACGCCCGGCAAAACTCAGGTTCGTCGTGACCCGCGGTCCCTTCGTCCCGATCGGTCCCTTGGTCACCTGGACGATCACGTCGGACCCGACCGGATAAATGCTCGGGATGTCTTTCGCGGTGATCCGCTTTTTCGGCTGCTTGCCCCGGGGCCGGTCGATTTCCTCGATGCCGCTATCAAGCGCGGCGGGAATGGCGTCCCAGAAATGGAGGAAGGCGTTTTTCTCGAAGCCGATGTCGACGAACATCGCCTTCAGCCCCATCTCGATGTTCTTTACTTTTCCCTTGTAGACGCTGCCGACGATGTTCCGGGAGGTGTTTCGCTCAACGTTATATTCTTCGAGCCGTCCGTTCTCCAGGAGAGCCACCCGGCGCTCGAGCTTCTCGACACTGATTACCAGTTTGTTTCCCGTCTTGGGCGTGCCCAAACCTAAAATGCGTTTTACCTTGTCTATCATATAAGGGGAGAGTGGTTCTGATCATGAGCGAAGCGTGGCGGGACATGTGACGCGCTGGGTTTCGATCAAGAATGTTTCATCATCTGCGCACCGGCCTTTGCGGTTGCCGAGGCGGTGGCGTGGGTGCTGGCGCCGGCTTCGGGCGGACGCCAAAAAGTCTTTCGAAAAAGCTGGGTTTGCGGGGCGGCGGCGTCGCCACAACCACGGGGCGAACGACCTTCTTTACTTTGCCCGCGGCGTCGGCTTCCGGTTCGACATCGGGAGCGGGGCCCGTGGCGGCGAGCTGCGCCGCGGAGCTTTGCGCGTCCGTCGGGTTGGTTTCGTCTTCAGCCTGGGTCCCCAGGCCGGAATCTTTGAATTCAACCGACTCGAGGAACTGGAACGGGTTCGGCTTGCGGGCCGGCTCCAGCCAGGCCAGCTGCGATTCAAATTTGCCCTGCTCGAGGGCGAACGTGCGTTCCAAAATCCGGGCCGCAATCGGGGCCGCGACCGCGCCGCCGCCTTTCCCGCCTTGCACCATTACCGCCACGGTGTAGCGCGGCCGGTCGTACGGCGCAAAGCAGCCGAACCACGCGATCGTATCGCTCTTGCCGTCCGTCGTGGCCTGGGCCGAACCAGTCTTGCCAGCGACCAGAACATTCGGGAGGCGAGCCCGGGCGCCGGTTCCCCCTTCGTTCACCACACTCAGGCAGGCGCGCCGCGCCTGCTCGATTTGTTCAGCCCGGACATCAAACCGCAAATCTCCGCGCACCTTCGGCTTTGAGGAAACAACCGGTTCCCCTTTTTCGTTCAGGATCGGTTTGCCGTCGGCCGAGACCACATTTTTGACGAGCCGTGGTTGATAGGAGACGCCGCCATTGGCGACTGCGGTGTAAATCATCGCGAGCTGCAACGGGCTCACCAGGTCGAAACCCTGCCCAATGGAAACGTTCGCCGTGTAAGCCGAGGACCAGCGTTCGCGTGGGAAATGGATCCGCATCCAGTCCGGGCCGGGCAACACTCCGGGTTGTTCGCCGGTTATCTCCACGCCGGTTGCTTTGCCGAGGCCAAGCAAATCACCGATCTCGTCAATGGCGTCGATCCCGGCGGCGTTCCCGAGTTGGTAGAAGTAGGAGTTGCACGAAACCTTGATGGCTTCCCCAAGCCCTACGGTCCCGTGGGTCCGGCCTTTCTCGGCGATGTGGCATTTGAAGAAGTGATCGCCGTAGCCGACACCGCCGCCGCAATCGTAGCGAGCATTCCCAAGCCCTTTCTTCAAACCCGCGAGCGCCGTCACAAGCTTAAAGGTCGAACCGGGCGGAAATGCGCTCACCGCGCGATTGATGAGCGGATCGGCCGGCGCCTTTTTCAGCTCTTCCCAGTCCTTGGCCTTAATGCTCGGGATAAAGGTGTTCGGGTTGAACGACGGCACGCTCGCCATCGCGAGGATGTCGCCGTTGTTCGGATCGACCACCACCGCTGCACCGCGCCCGACGGCGCGCAACGCTTCTTCCACGATCGCCTGGATGCGGGCATCGATAGTCAGGTCCACGTTTGCCCCGGCTTGCGGCGGCACCTCGCGCAGGACCCCGTCGATCTGGCCCTTCGCGTTGCGCCGCATGTAGCGTATCCCCGGTTTTCCTTTCAGGTATTCGTCCATCGTTTTTTCGATGTTCGATTTCCCCTCCACATCCGATTGATAAAAGGTGAACTTCTTGGCTTCCTCCTTGTTCGTGTCGTCCGGCGGGCCGACGTAGCCGAGCAGGTGAGCGGCGAGGGCGCCGTAAACGTAGGAGCGCACGGGTTTGATCGTGATGTCCACGCCCGGCAACCCGACGTCATGCTCGGAAAACTTCGCCATCGTCTCGAAGTCGATGTCCTTGAGATACGAATAAGGGACTTCCGTGTTCGTCCGGAAATGGCGCTGAAGCTGGACGGAGTTGTAGTCCCGCGCCAGGTCCAGATCGTCGAGCCGCGGAACAATGCCGCTGTTCACAATCTTCACGATGTCCGGTTCCTTCAGGTCCTTCGGCATCCCGTTGATCGTGCTCCGGTATTCGGTCAGCGGCGGCGGGCCGACCCGCTCCCGGTACCCCTTCACCATTTCGGGCAGATAGAAATCGACTTCGTAGCTGGCCCGGTTCTGGACCAGGGTCACTCCGTTGCGATCCCGAATTTCACCGCGGACCGACGGAATTCGCACCGTGGCTTCCGAGCTACCGCGGATCTTCTTCGTCCACTCTTCTCCGTGTGCCACCTGCACCATCCAAAGCCTGCCGGCCAGCGCCCCGAGCCCAAGAAGGAAAAGCAGCGCAATAAACTGCAACCGCCATCTGGCGCTAAATCGTCTTTGGTTCATTCGTAGGCGTTCTCGTCAGGAAGGTACGGATTTCTAGCAAGCCGCGCGACAGAATGCAGAATCCAGAATGCCAGTGGCGCCATGATCATCGCGATCACGCCCGGGCCGGCGATCTGCCACCATGCTTCGCGGGTGAAAAAAAGCGACCCGCGGCGGAACGAGATCATGAGGTATTGGGAAAGAAGGATCGCGGAAGTGCAAACTCCGCTCATGATGCAATGCACTTCCCAGCGTCCGCGAATAAACAAAGGCCTGAGGCCATGCATAATAGCTGCCAGCACGGCGTAAAGGAGTATTGACCAGCCGAGAGAAATTTCAACTCGACCTCCCAGCACCTGGACAGTCAGCGCGTCGAGCATGAAGCCGGCGAAAAAGGCCAACGCCATCACCGCGGGAAAGGGCAGCGACATCGCGCCGTAAAACACAAGAATCGGGACGATGTAAATATGCGCGTTGTACATCCAGTCCAGAGGCGGAAGAAAGATCTCCACGATCTGGGCGATGAAAGTGAGGACGAGGAGGATAGCGAAGAAGATCATGTCGTCGTCATTTCCGTCCCGTGACCACGAACACGTCTTCGAGATGCGACAAATCCACCGCCGGCGTGACCCGCGCCTGACCATCCAGTTCGCGGACGCGGAAACTTTGAACCACACCGACTAACAGACCCGATGGAAACACGCCGCCAACGCCTGACGTGTAAACCTTTGGTCCCGGTTGCAGGGCCGCTTGCTTCGAAAGAAAATTCAGATCGAGCATCGGACTCACCGAGCCCGTGACGCGTTCCCCTGAAACGATCCCCTGCTCCCGCGTGCCTTCGACTGTGCTGGCCACCTTGCAGTTCTCATCGGAGATGAGCAGCACGATCGTCACGTTATCGGCAACCGTCGCGGTCTTGCCGACCAGGCCCGCGTCCGTCACGACCGGCTGGTCCGGCTCGATCCCATCGGTTTTTCCCCGGTTGATTGTGACCGTGCGCCACCAGGTTGAGGAATCGCGGGTCAACACTTCCGCTGGTACGAGGCGGAAAACGGAGCGTTCCCGGTAACCGAGGGCGCGGCGGAGCCGGTTCACCTCGTGCTCGACGTCACGCAGGGCCTGATTGGTCGCTTTAAGCGATCGGTTCTCTACTTTGAGTGAAGAGTTATCGCGCTCCAGCTCTTCCAGGGTTTGCAGGCCGCTGCTGACTGAGGTGATCTGTTTTTTCAGACCGGATCCAGTTGAAAGAAAAGGCGAGAGGATCCGGTAAACGCCGGCCTGGATCTTTCGCGTTCCCTCCGCTCCGAAGGTCAGGAAGTAGGCCAGGATCGCACCGACAACGGCGAGCGCGATGATACTCGAACGGTTCATCAGAGGATTGCAGATTGCAGATTTAAGATTTCAGATTGAAAGAATCGCGAAGCCCTTCGCGCAATCTGCAATCTGCAATCGAGAATCTGCAATCCCCTAGCGCCAGTTGCGATCGCTTGAGGCCACCTGACGCAGAAATTTAAGT
This sequence comes from Chthoniobacterales bacterium, assembly GCA_035536995.1. Lineage (GTDB taxonomy): Bacteria > Verrucomicrobiota > Verrucomicrobiia > Chthoniobacterales > UBA10450 > AV80. The sequence goes on from DATLNB010000048.1 coordinate 18,286, forward strand.
TCATTGAGGCATTTGCCGGTTCCTTCCGCGACTGCGCTAAGAGGATCTTCGGCAACGTGGACAGGGAGACCGGTTTCTTCGCTCAACAGTTTGTCGAAGCCGCGGAGCAACGCGCCGCCCCCGGCCAGAACGAGTCCCCGATCCACCAGGTCAGCGGACAATTCCGGCGGGCAACGTTCAAGAGTGATCCGGACCGAATCGACTATGGTCGAGATCGGTTCGAGGAGAGCTTCGCGTACTTCCTGGGAAGTGATTTGAAGGGTTTTCGGCAGGCCCGCGACGAGGTCCCGTCCTTTTACCTCAACACTCGTTTCCTTCTCGCTCGGGTAAGCCGACCCGATCTTGATCTTGATTTCCTCGGCCGTGCGCTCCCCGATCATCAGGTTGTAGGCGCGCTTCATGTATTGGACGATCGCTTCATCGAGCTCGTCTCCGGCAACCCGAACGCTTCGGCTGAAAACAATTCCGGAAAGCGAAATCAGCGCGACCTCGGTGGTGCCGCCGCCAATATCAATGATCATGTTGCCGGCCGGATCCTGGACCGGCAGGCCGACCCCGATCGCCGCCGCCATCGGTTCCTCGATCAAATAAACTTCCCGCGCGCCGGCATGAGTAGCCGATTCGCGGACCGCGCGTTTCTCCACTTCGGTAATCCCGGATGGGACTGCAATCACGACGCGCGGCCTGGCCCGGACCCGACGGCCATGCACCTTGGTGATGAAATGGCGCAGCATCGCTTCCGTCACTTCGAAGTCAGCGATAACCCCGTCTTTGAGCGGGCGAACCGCGACGATGTTCGAGGGTGTCCGGCCGAGCATGCGCTTGGCTTCGTCGCCCACGGCGAGGACCTTGTTCGTCCCGGCCTGAACTGCTACCACCGAAGGTTCGCGCAGAACGATGCCCTGATCTTTGACGTAAACCAGGGTGTTGGCCGTGCCAAGGTCGATGCCGATGTCGCTGGATAACCAGCCGAAAAGTCCGTTAAACATGAAATTTAGATGGGTCGTCGTCGTTCAACGGCGCTTTCGAGTCGAGTGTGCTGGCCTGCGAGCGCGATAACGACCGGCTGAAACGCGTAGTATCTAGAAACGGAGGGGCGCTCCGTCAAGGGGGAATCGGGAGGAGCGAGCATTGGAGTGATGGAGTATTGGAGCAATGGAGTGGTGGATTGGTGCGCCGACGGGATCAGCTGATGGCGATTCGACAATACTCCATTACTCCACTACTCCATTACTCCAATGCCGCCGCCGGTCCTCATTGCTTCCTCAATTCTTGCCGCCGACTTTGCGAACCTGAAAGAAGAGGTCACCCGGGTGGAAGCCGCCGGCGCGGACTGGCTCCACCTCGACATTATGGATGGCCATTTCGTCGATAACATTTCCTTCGGCCCGGCACTGGTCGCGACCGTCCGCAAGCTCACTCAGCTTCCCCTCGATGTGCATCTCATGATCCAGCATCCGGACCATTATCTGCCGCGGTTCGTCGAGGCGGGCGCGAACTCGATCACGGTCCATATCGAACCGGAAGCGAAACATGATGTCGCGAAAACGCTCGCCGCCATCCGCGCCGCCGGGTGCGCCGCCGGCCTGACTTTAAATCCAGCGACACCGTTCGACGCGATCGAGCCTTATCTCCCCGTGATCGATTTGTTGCTGATCATGACGGTGCATCCCGGTTTCGGTGGGCAGGCATTCCGCCCCGAAATGATGGAAAAAGTGCGGCGCGCGAAACAGTGGCGGGAGGCGAACGGCGGCAAACTCGACATCGAAGTGGATGGCGGGATCAAACCCGAGACCGCGAAGCCCTGTATCGAATCCGGCGCGAACATTCTCGTAGCCGGCACTTCTATTTTCCGGACTGCCGATTACGCCAAAGCGATCCGCGAGCTCCGCGGGGAGTGAGTCACCGCGTGCGTGTGTGTCATCCCGAGGCTGGCGTAGCTCGCCGAGGGACCTCCCGGGCGCCAGGCGATCACACAATCCCACCCGCAGATCATCTCGTCACGCCCATCTCGGTGGATCGCGTCAGCGGTATCGCGCGACCTTCGTGCGACTGCGGGGTCCCTCGACTTCGCTCGGGATGACTCGTGTTTCAACGCGGGTTAGCACCTCCACGCGTTGCCGGTGTCATCCCGAGGCTGGCGCAGCGCGCCGAGGGACCGCCCGCGCGCCAACCGATGACCTAAATCGCGCCCAGATCGATTTCGTCACACCGATCTCCGTGGATCGCGCCAGCGGTATTGCGCGATCATCCTGCGACTGCGAGGTCCCTCGACTTCGCTCGGGATGACTCGCCAGTTAGCAATCCACGCGTCATATCTGGTGTAGCACGCCGAGGACCTCCCGGGCGCTCGTGCGCCACACAGGCCACCTAAATCATTTCCGTCACGACTCACCTGACGACTTCTCTCTGCGCTCGAAGAGCTCCTCTCCCAGGTCTCGCCACAAAGGATTTAATCTCCGCACCAAGTCGTTCTTTTTCTCATCGGCGCCACCCCTTGATCTGTTTCTCCCTGGCGATCGCGTCGCGGGCGGTATTGAAGGGCTCGTAATACACGAGGCGGTCGCACCGGTATTTCTTCACAAAACTGCGGGCACTCGCATTTGCGTGGAACCAAAGGCGGCGCTCCAAGCTCTTTGTAACCCCGGCATACAAAACCGTTCGGCTGCGGTTGCTGACCATATAAACGTAGAACGTCTTCACTGGTCGCTACGCGCGCCGGCGGCGCCAATTGTAGAGGTGCTTGTGCCAAGCACCTAACCAAATGATCGGCGCTTGGCACAAGCGCCTCTAATCACCGAACTCTCGCAGAAGATCTAGTTCAGAAACGAAGGCGCCTCTTCGGAAGTCGCCGGGGCGCTCTGCAGCTCAGTCTCGGCCATCGACTCGTCCGTCTGCGTCACGCGGACGACTTCTTCAATCGTCGTTTTTCCCTCGACCACACGGCGCCATCCGTCCTGGCGCAACGTGATCATGCCTTCGCGAATAGCGCACTGCTTGAGCTCGCCGCCGTCCACCTTCTGCATGATCAGCCGTTTGAGCGGCTCGGTCACAACGCAGATTTCGTAGATCGCCATCCGGCCGCGATACCCGGTGTGCCGGCAATTCTCGCAGCCAGCTCCCCGATAAAAGCGGAAGTCCGTCGGAATCGGCGCGCCGATCTCGTTCAGGTACTCAATCGGATACGCGACCGCCTGCCGGCAATCGGGACAAACGGTCCGGACGAGCCGCTGGGCGAGGAATGCTTTGACGACCGACGCGAGGAGGAAGGGCTCCACTTCCATGTCGAGAAGACGGGTAATGCCGCCTACGGCATCGTTCGTGTGGAGCGTGCTGAACACAAGGTGACCCGTCATGGCCGCGCGGATCGCGATGTCCGCCGTCTCGACGTCACGAATTTCTCCGACCATCACGACGTTCGGGTCCTGGCGTAGGATATGGCGAAGACCCTTCGCGAAGGTCAGGTCGATTTCCGGTTTCACGTCGATCTGCGAGACCCCGGGCAGCCGGTATTCGACCGGTTCCTCGATCGTGATGATGCGGCGCTCGACCGAGTTGATGCTGCTGAGGAAACAATAAAGCGAGGTCGATTTGCCCGAGCCGGTCGGGCCCGTGACGAGGATGATCCCATTAGGCTGGGCCAGCAGCGACTTCATGATCGCCGTTTGCTCGGCGCTGAGGTCGAGGCGCTCGAAGCCAAAGGATTGTTGCTGGTCCCGGCTGAGCAAACGCAGGCTAATCGATTCACCGTTTACCGTAGGAATCGTGGAGACACGGACGTCGATGCTCTGGTCGTGTGCCTGCAAATTGATCCGTCCATCCTGCGGCAAACGCCGCTCCGCAATGTCCATGTGGGCCATGACTTTGAGACGCGAGATGATAGCCGATTGGAGCAACCGCAGCTGCGGAGGGACCGCGACCTCGTGGAGGATGCCGTCAATCCGATAACGAATCCGAAGATCGCTTTCGAGCGGTTCCACGTGGATATCGGTCGCGCGTTCCAGGATTGCTTCGCGAATGATCTGGTTGACGAACTTCACCACCGACGCTTCCGGATCGTTCGCGTCGAGGTCGGTCGCCATCTCGATGTCCTCCACGCCTTCAAAGGACCGGTTGGTCTTGAGAATTTCATCGAACGTCTCCGCACCCACGCCGTAAACGCTCTTCATCGCGCGCAGAATCTGGGCGCGCGGGACCAGGACCCACTCCGTCGGCCGCTTCAACAACTGCGAGGCGAGCTGGCGCCCGACCGAGTTAAACAAATCGTAGGTGGCGAGGATGACCGTCTTATCCCGCGTTTCGATTGGCAGGATATGGTGCTGGAAAACAAACCGGCTCGGGAGGAGCGACAGGGTCGAGCGCTCAATCCGCTTCGTGTCGATCGACATGACCGGCACCTGGAAGAAATTCCCGATCGCCTCGAGGAAGCGTTGCTCGTCCACCTTTCCGGAATCGAGGACTTGCGCCGTCCACGACCCGCCATTGAGGTTCGTCGAAAGCTCTGCTGCTTCGTCGCGTGACGACACACCGCTGGCGAGCAACAGATCAATCAACGAATTACTGATCGCCGGACTCACACAGTGATCTTACTCGAAACCGGCCAAATTGTCATGCGCACCGCACGGTCATTTGCCGACGGCAGCCGACAAATTTCTTCTTTGGCCCCCTTTTCAAGAACCAAACGTGGCAAACCCGGCCCGTGAGCCGCCCGCCTGATTAGTGCAACGCGTAAATTTCTACTACAGCAGTGGCGTCGTAAATGATCGAGCTATCGTCCACTTGGACGAGCGGTAAGCCTGTGATCCAAGTGTTTCGAATGCCCACGTTCCCGGTGGTAAGCGTGCCGAACTGAATGGTGAAATTGCCGGTAGTTCCGCTAACGACCGGCTCGCGGCGGAAGCCTTCGTTCCCGGCGATGCCAAGCCCGCCGCCACTATCGAACAGAGTGTGGAATTCTTTCGGCCCGGCGGTCAGATTATTGTTCTGATCGTATTTGTAGAAATTGGGCGACGCCATGATCGCGGCTTTAATGTCATCGGCTGTCGCGTTCCAAGGAATCGTAATGCTGTCCTCCAGCGCAGCCTTATCGCCGGGCTGGCCGCTCACGATGGCATTCGGACGGGTCACTATGATCCGAAAGGTTCCGCCGACCGGAGCACGGGCGAACTGCACCCGCTGAATTTCCACCATATTCCCCGACCCGGTCTGGACTCGGCTAACACTCGGTGAAGCGGTATTCGAGGTCGAAAACCCGCTAGCGTGAGATGCGCCATTTCCGGGGGAATCCCCAGGGCCGCGTACGATTGCGGTATAGGCGGAATTGTTTGGCGATAAAGTCGACACGATTGCCGATTCGTGCGGATCGCTCGGCTGGAGTGTGCTATCGATGATGGCTTGCTTGTTCGGGCTCTCCTCCCAATCGTCGTTCGCGTCGATCAACTCCCCGTTTGCGTCTCGCAGCTCGAGCGTAGGATCGCTCAGCTTGCCGGGGACCGATAACGACGGTCCGATCGCGCGGATCACCACCTTCTGCGGCGTGGCCCCGACGATAATTGTTCCCGCGACCATCACGTCGTCGCCGGTAGAGACAATCCCCCGACTGGAAATATTGGCCAGCTTCGAATCCATCATTGGCCCAAGATCGTAAACCTCGACCACCCCGATCCCGGTCGCTCCAATGGCGCCTCGAAGGATGGCCGTATACGTCGCTCCGTTCGCCGGCAACGTCGCTACGATAGCGGACTCGCGATCATTTGTCGGCGCAGTCTTGCTATCGATGATCGCCTGCTTGTCCTTGGAGTCGACCCAATCGTCATTCCAATCTAGAAGCGCTCCCTTCGAGTCCCGTAGTTCCAACGTCGGGTTATCGAGATACCCCTGCACACCGACAGCGCCTAACGATGGGCCAAGCCCGCGAATTATCACCCTCTTGGCCTGAGCCCCCGTCACGATGAATCCAGCGATAAGCACATTATCGCCGGACTCTACACGCGCGCGCGTCGAGAGGTTGCGCAGCGCGTTCGGGCTGCTGCCGAATTCGTATGCGCCGATGTCAGAGTCGTTGCCGCCTCCATTCAGCGCCGTTGGATCATTGACGGGACGAGGGAACCCTCTCTGATCGGTCGGCAGGCTGGTATTGCCCTTATCGATCGCGGGACTTCCCGCGAGCAGCGCAATTGTCGGCGTGCGCCCACCATTGTCTCGCAGTGGACCGAGCATCGGGTCGGTGTTATTTCGGTCCCCGGTTTGATTCAGGACTAGAAAGTCGCTTTGGTCGCTCAAATTAAAGCCATTCGACACGTAGGCGCCGCCGGGAAGGGTAAAGTTTGTTCCAATTCCTGGTGATGAGATAATGTTGTTCTGGAGCGTGATGGTCGCCTTTGTTGCGTCGCCGGATGTCACCTGGCGAAACCCACCGGTGTTGCCGCTTATGGTCGTAGAGACCACGTTCATAATTGCCGTTGCCGTGACGCTATCGGATAGGTTGTAGAGGACCTGGGGGCCGGCCAGAGTTGGATCGGTCGTGGCGTTCCCGCTGATCGTGCAGTTCGTTATGGTTATCGTGGAAGTCTCTCCGTTTGCTGCCTCGTTAGTAATCGCACCAACGCTGCTCGCTGAATTATTGGCGATTGTACAACGGTCGAGCGTGACCGCTGCATTCAAGATGGAAATCGCGCCGTCACTGTCGGCCGTGTTGTTCTTCAACACGCAATCTCTTAAGACCAGACTGCAATAAGAAACGAGAATCGCTCCGCCGTATTCGCCTGGAGTCCCGGAGACGTCGCCATCGGCCAGCGTCAATCCACCGACGGTCACCAACGCGCTCGCACTGGTGCGCGCAGACTGTCCTACTTGCAAGATCCGGAACTTCTCAGCACTAGAACGGGTGACAGTCAAAAGGTCTGCACCGGGACCGACAATAGATTGGATGCCGCCCGTCAAATACAACTGCGATTGCAGCTCAATGGTTTGCGGGCCCTTTGGTTCACCGAAACCCTTTGGATCGAACGTGACCACGTTCCCTTTTCTGATCGCGTCGCGCAGGCTGCCGGCTCCTGAATCGGCTGTGGTGGTGACAACCGCCCGACCACGCAGGATAACGCTGAGGCTATCCGCGTAGGCGTTGTTAGGGGCGTTCGCCGTGGTGCCCTGCATCGTGAGACTCACCTCGATGGAGCGTGTATTGGCCGGAACGCCGATACTCCCAAAGCGGAAAAGCAACTTCGTTTGGGAAGAGCGATCAACCCGCGTGACCGGTGCGATCGCGCTGCTAGCGATCTGCGCCATGTTCGCTGTGTTAAAGGTCACCATCATCACCGCGTAGTCATCTCGATCGGTCATCCCACCGAGCCAGGCGGAGAAATCGCAAACTACCTCTCCGGCATCGATGTCCGCCGCATTGGCCGAGACATCGATGTGTTGCGTGGCTGTGCTCGTCGCCCCTTTTGTACTGTCGCCGCCCGCGAAGAATTGATTCATCCCATCCGGCGGTCCTTGGTTCGGTGTGGGAAACCCGCCAGCGGCTCCATAAGGTACCACCGTCAAGGTGCCGGTCGTTGTCCACGAGGGAACCCCTACTTGGCCTCCGGTCGTAGAAGCAGCGCCAGCTTCGGCGTTGCCATTGACCAGCAAGTTCACTCCATACCCCGCGGCAAGCGCCTCGTCCGCGACCGCCGAAAATGCTGCGCAGGCCATCAAAACGGCCCTAGCGACAACAGTGAACCTAGTCCGGTAAGGGAACATAAAACTCGATATACGTGTTTGCTTTCGCGCCAGCAAGAGCAATCAGGAACCAGGCGGCACCAGCTGAAAATACTGGCTACGCGTGTCCCCCGCTCCGCTACGTGACTTCGAGTAGTTGCTGTTTCCGCCAGCAGTTAACTCGCCGGCATAAGTCGCTAATTCCTGTCCTCGGACTACAGCAGGGATGTGATCCTCCCCTACTTCATCCCTGGCAGATCAGGTCCGGGAAGGACAATCTGCTTGTCCTCGAACGGCACCGCCTCTGGCCTTGGACAATCCGGACAGTCGTCCTGGTCGATCTCTGGACCAAAGTGCATCCTCTCCTCGGTTTTTTGGCGGAGGCGATAAAGGTCGAGCTTGGTCAGCGCTACTTCAGGCCGCATCAAAACGATAAGCTCTGTTCGATCGTTGATCTTCTTAGTATTTCGAAACAAAGCGCCGATAACGGGAATTCGATTTAACAATGGGATGCCAGATTTCTGCGTTCGCTTGTTGTCCGTAATCAACCCGCCCAGCACGATCGTTGCGCAGTTTGGTGCAGATACAGTAGTCTTGATATACCGCGTGGCGATCGTAGGTATCGAATTGCCGTCAATGATCGCCGGTTCCGCACCGAGACTGTCGACTTTTTGCAAGATATCGAGCGTCACTTCCCGTTCGGAATTGATCAGCGGCACCACCTCCAACTGGAGCGCTACCTTCTTATACTGGATGCTGGACTGCGTACCGAAGTTCTGGACCGGAGTGGCCCCGGTCGTCGGGACAAAGGACGACAGCGTGTTGACCGGGACTGGAATCTCCTGACCGGAAGCGATAATTGCCTTCTTATTGTTGCTGGTAAACACGACCGGACGATTAACGACCCGAAAGCGGCCGGTCCCTTCAAGCAGCTTGACGATTGCCCCGATCCCATCTCGCGCGCTGCTCAGAAAAACACTAGTTCCTCCGGTTCCTACGGCGTTTGCGAGCGTGGTGAAATTTAATATGCCGGCCGGGTCCACTAAAGCGGCGCTCGAGTTGCGAGAAATGACCGAGGCGTTCGTGTCGCCAGCGGTCCGAGGCAAGATATTACCGTTCGCGTCTGTATGGGGCGTCCCTCCATGCTTGAACCAGTCGACGCCGAACTCCTCCGATTCGTTCAGCGTTAATTCACCGATAACGGTGCTTAACGCCACCTGAGGCGCCTTTACATCCATCTCATCTAGGATCTTGGCGACTTTCACGACCACTTCCTGGTTGCCCAGAACAATGATCGAATTGGAACGCTGGTCCGCGATGATCTTGGCATTGCCGATGGTAACGGCCCTGGGGGTGGTATCGACCGCTTGCGTGGAAAGTTCTTCCGAGAAGTTTTGGCCGCTGCCGCTGGAGCTGGAGTCCAAACCAGATGTGCTCGTATTTGTCGTTCTTCGCTGATTTTGTTGGGCCTGCTGCTGCGGGGCGGCAGGGTTGCTCGTGGCGTCCGCTCCGGGCGCTTGCCCTGTCCCTGGTTCGGTTAACGCCTGGACAATAACGGGCAAAACATCCGCGGCGCTGATGTAACGGAGCGCGCGCGTCACGGGTTTGCCGAACTCCACGTTCGCGTCGAACTCGGAAATGAGCTTCTTGATGAACGGCATGTTCACCGGACGGGTGATGACGTGAATGCGGTTGGTCCGCACGTCCGCCGCGATCTTGATTTTGCCGACCACGATCGAGTCTTCGGAGAGGGCGGTGAAGGCACTCAGGTCGCCTTCAACCGAGACGGTGGTGTTTTGCTGGGGCACGGGAGGCGCGCCGGGCGGACGAACCGGACGAACCCCGGGGGCCACCGTGGTTGTCGTCGTGGTTGTCGCTCCGCCTTTGTCGAAGACCTCCTTGAGCATGTCCACCACTTTGCCGGCATCCGCTCGCTGGAGCTTGATGAATTCGCTCACCACCTGCGCCGGCGGGACGTCAATCTGGTCCACGATCCGGATCAGGGTCCGGATCACGCTCGAGTTTTCGGTGATCAGAATGCTGCCCGCCTTCGGCAAAGCGAGGAAGGAAGTGTAAGCCTGCGGCGGTGACAAGTACTGGCCGAGCACCTGTTGCAACTCCACCGGATCCGCAAACCGCAGCTTGAACAGAAAGCTGATTACGTGTTCGCCCGCCGGAATATCGGCTTCGTCAGAAATGAGGGGGACACCGGCATTCCGAGGGCTGCGGCCCGTGCCGATGACTTTCACGATGTCGTCGCCGGCCGGCACGAGCGAGTAACCATTCAGGAGCAGATTGATCTCGATGATCTTGATCGCTTCATCCTTCGGGACCGGTTTACTGATGAAAATATTAACTTTTCCCTGAACGAAATTGTCCATGATCAGCTTTTTGCCGGTCAGGTTTCCGTAAAGGTGAAGGACATCGGCGACGTCGCTGTTGGGATATTGCAGTGTCACGGTCCTGTCAGCCACCGGGGTCATTCCGGGAATGGAAGCCGGCGCGGGATTGGACTCGGCGGCGAGCGGGGCGGACGGACCGGCGGGGGGAGTAACGCCCGAGCCCGGCGCCGTGGTGGGGCCGGTGGTGTTAGTCGCAGGGTTGGGCAGTGGCGCGCGCTGTTGCATCTGCTGCTGTATCGCTCGCTGATCTAGCGTTGGCAGGATTGTTTCCTTCGGCGCCGGGGTGGAAGCGGCTGGCGCCGACGCCGCGGGAGCGGCACCCGCTGGAGTATTCGCAGCTGGAGTATTCGCAGCTGGAGGTTTCGTGGCGGCGGGGCGAACGCCCGGTGTGCTCGGCGGCTGAAAAGGGATGGGGGTGGCCGACGACGTCGGCGGGATCGGTACCTGCCCCGACGCGGAATAAAACGCCACGAAGAGCAGCGCCGCGAAACGGAATGGGCGAAGCACGCGCTTTATGTAATAGGTCCGCCGATTGAGGTCAAGATTATAGAGATTATACGCTGCAGTATTTCAGGGCTCGGGCATTGCCGTAAATCCATTGCTTTTCATGGTCCTAAGGGGCATACCGGCAAACGATGTTCGAGCGGACCACCAACAGGGTTTTCCTGCAGATTCAGGTCTCGTTGGCAAGCTTGCTCGCTCTTCTCTTCGCCACAGGCGGAGCTAATGGGGCCAATGATCCCTCGACCGAAATTCGCGCGGTGATGTCCTCCCAGGTGGCAGCCTGGAACCGTGGAGACATCGACGGCTTCATGGAAGGATACGCGCGATCGGTCACGACAGAATTTGTATCGGGCGACAAAATCACCCGCGGCTGGGAAACCGTCCGCGCTAATTACCGCCGTAAATACGATCGCCGGGAAAAGATGGGCCAACTCACGTTTTCGGAAATCAAAGTTACACCGCTCGGCGCCGGCAGCGCGCTGGTGATCGGCCGCTGGAGTCTGCGCCGAAAAAGCGATCGGCCCCACGGCGTTTTCACACTTCTTTTCCGGTCCACTCCTGCGGGCTGGCGGATCGTCCACGATCATACTTCCTGAGCCTGTGACGTCGCGCAGGGCATTCCTCCGTGGACTGGGCGCGGCAGCGCTGGCTCCAAAAGCGATGCTCGACCAGACTCATCCCGACCTGATCCTGTTGAACGCCAACATTCTCACGGTGGACGCGCAGCGCCCGCGAGCGCAGGCAGTAGCAATCGCAGATGGGCGTTTTCTCGCAGTCGGGGGGAACGAACGAGTGGGCGCGCTGGCCACCGGGCGAACCAGGAAGATCGATCTGGAAGGCAAAACCGTTGTCCCCGGGTTCATTGACGCCCACACCCATCCGGCCGTCGCTGGGCGGATGCATCTTCGGCAAGTCGATTGCGACTTGCGCTCAATCGAGGCCATCCAAAAAGTCATCCGGGAAAGGGCCGCGAAAACCCCGGCTGGCGAATGGGTGCTCGGGTTCAAATACGACGATACCAAAACCGCGGAGGGCCGCCCGCTTACCGTCGCCGATCTCGACGCCGCGGCGTCGCAGCATCCGGTTTACATTGCTCACCGCGGCGGCCACACCGCTTACGTCAATTCACGCGCTCTGGAGCTCGCCCAGGTCACGAACGAAACACCGGATCCGCCGGGTGGGCGCTTCGACCGCGATCCTGCCGGTGGTCAACGGACGGGCCGCGTCAGCGAACGCGCCACCGAAGTTTTCGAAAAATTGATCCCGGAAGCGAGCACCCGGGCTGATTATCGCGAAGGAGTAAAACTGATTAGCGAAATGATGTCGCGCGCCGGGATCACCTCAGCGCATGACGCCTACGGATCGCACGAAGACCTGCGCGCCTATCAGGATGCGCACACCGCGGGCGAGTTATCGGTCCGCATTTATTGCCTGATCGGGCACTCGGAAATCGACCGGATGATTGAGGCAGGAATCCGGACGGGGTTCGGCGACGAATGGGTCCGGGTCGGGGCGATGAAGATGACGTGCGACGGTTCGATCTCGGAACGGACCGCGCGGCTTTCCCAGCCTTACGTAGGGCGGCCGGACGACTTCGGAATCCAGGTCATGACCGAGGACGAGCTCTACGCCAGGGCCCGGAAAGCGCACGAAGCCGATTGGCAGATAGGAGTCCACGCCAATGGCGATTTCGCGATCGATATGATCCTGCGCATTTATGAACGGCTCCAGCGCGAACGGCCTCGCCGGGATCCGCGCTTCCGGATCGAGCATTGCACCCTGGTCAACGACGACCTCGTCAAGCGCATCCGCGCCCTCGGCGCGATTCCCACACCGTTCGCAGCTTATGTTTATTACCACGGGGAAAAGTTCCGCGATTACGGCCCGGAGCGCCTCGACCGCATGTTTGCTCTCCGCAGTTTTCTGGATGGCGGCGTCCGCGTCGCACCCGGCTCCGATTATCCGCCGGGGCCGTTCGAGCCCATGATGGCGTTACAGTCCGCCGTCTCGCGGACCGACATGAAAGGAACTGTCTGGGGCGCCGGTCAGCGGATCTCGGTCGAAGAAGCGCTTCGCACCCAAACCCTCCACGGCGCCTACGCGTCGTTCGAAGAAAAGATCAAAGGTTCAATCGAGCGCGGCAAACTCGCCGACCTCGTGGTCCTGGGCCGTGATCCCCTCAAGGAGAATCCCTCCTCACTCATTTCGATTCCGATCGAGAAGACGATGGTCGGCGGCCGCTGGGTATTCGAAGCGTGATCGCTGTCGGCGGTCGTAGACCGCCGCTACAGGGGGCGCCACTCCGCGCTGTAGCGGCGGTCTATGACCGCCGAACGGATGCATTAGGCGCGGTATTCAACTCTCCAGCGCTCGCCGCGGTACGGCCACTCTTCCCAGCTCCGTGCGAGTCCGGCACGTACCGGATTCTCCCGCACGTATTCCCATTTCTGCGAATATGACTCATCGCTTCGAAGCAAATGATCGAAGAATCCTTTTTGCCAATGAGGGGACGGAATCCCGATGCTTCGCAGCGCCTTAGACATGGAGTTCTTCAGTGATTTCATCCAGACGCTTAGCTCTCGGTCACGCTCAAGAGCCGAAGTGTAAGTGATCGGGCATCAGCACGTACGAGCCGACATAGGCGCCATGCTCTTCTCCACGGTAAATAAACCTGATGTAGGCTTCGTGCACTTCACGCCGTGCGAGCAATGCTTTTCGACCGAACGTGCACGCGGTAACGAAATAAATTGGCACCTGCGGGAAGATTCGGTCGAGGCGCCGGAGCCGTTCCGGCCGCGGTGTTTCGTTCTGGGGGCCGGCGGTCATAGACCGCCGCTACAGGGGAGCGGCCTTCAACCGTTCCAGCAGCTTCTGGTGAATCCCGTCGAAACCCCCGTTGCTGAAGACCACCACGACATCGTTCTCCTGCAACTGCGGCACCAGCTTCTCGATGATGTGTCCGGCATCCGGCTCATAAAACGCCGGACGGCCCGAGGCCGCGATATCCCGCATCACCGCCTCCGGATTCAATCGCTCCTTTTCCGGAATCTGGTCGAGACGCGCCACCTGCGAGATGAAGACTCCATCGGCCAGCTTCAGGGCGTCGGGCAATTCCTGTTGGAAAACCGCGCGCCGGGTCGTGTTCGAGCGCGGCTCAAACACCGCCCAAATGCGTGCCCCGGCGAAGCGGTGCCGCAATGCCCGCAACGTTTCGCGAATCGCAGTCGGATGATGTCCGAAATCGTCGATTACCTTGATGCCCCGAACCTCTCCCCGCACTTCCTGCCGCCGCGCGATGCCTTTGAAACTCTTGAGCGCCTCGTGAATTGCCTCGAGGGGCACGCCATAAAAGCGCGCCGCGGAAATCGCCATCGCGGCATTTCGGACATTGAATTCGCCGACCATCGGAATCTCAAATTCGTCCTCCACCAGGGTAAATCGCGATCCATTTCCGGAATACGAGACGTCGCGGATCCGCCGGGCGCAGTTCTCCGAAAAACCGACTTCCTCGAGCTGCGCCATTAACGGCTTCAACTGGCGCGCGGCATCGAGGCAGTTCGCATCGTCGCCGTTCAACAGGATCATGCCGTTTTGCGGGACTATGTTGAACAAGCGACGGAAGCTCAGCTTGATCTCGTCGAGGTTGTTGAAGATGTCCGCGTGATCGAACTCGAGGTTATTCACGATCACGAGCTCCGGCAGGTAATGGACGAACTTCGAGCGCTTATCGAAGAAAGCTGAATCGTATTCGTCTCCTTCGAGCACGAAGTATTTCGAGTCGTTGAAACGCGCGCCTTGCCCGAGATTCGCGGGGATACCCCCGATCATGTAACTCGGATCGAACTTCGCCACGGCCAGGATCCAGGTCAGCAGCGCGGTTGTCGTTGTTTTTCCATGGGTCCCGGTCACCACCAAGTTGTGGCGGCCGCCGAGGAAGAGCTGCTTGAGCACTTCCGGCAAGGACAGGTAGTAAAGCTTCCGGTTGAGGACCGCTTCCACTTCGGGATTGCCGCGCTTCATCGCGTTGCCGATCACGATGACGTCGGCGTCCTCCGGGATGTTCTCTGGACGGAACCCGGAAGAGAGCGCAATCCCCTTGCTCTCCAGAAACGTCGACATCGGCGGGTAGATGTTTTCGTCCGAGCCGGTCACGACGTACCCGCGCTCCCGCAAGGCGGCCGCGACCGAGCCCATGGCAGTCCCGCAAATGCCGAGGAGATGAAATTTCTGTTGCCCGCCTTTCACGCGATTTCCTTTACGCCGCGCGGGAACGTTTGTCATCCCGCTGCCAATGCAGACGACAGCGGCAATTAATCGGCCGTCTCGTGCCCGGCCACGATTACGGTTGGAAATCAGCGCCCGCTGGAAAAGATTAGCGCCGCAATGACGTCGGCTCCGAAGATTGTCGCGATCATGCCGGCCTACAACGCCAGCAGAACGATCGAACGCACCTACCGCGAGATTCCCCCGGGCGCGGTCGATGCCTGTATTGTGGTCGACGATTTATCCGCAGACTCCACTGTTGAAATAGCGCGGAGTCTTGGCCTCCGCGTATTTCTCCACAGGGAAAACCAGGGCTACGGCGGAAACCAGAAGACGTGCTACGTCGAAGCGCTGAAGACTGGGGCCGACATCGTGGTGATGTTGCATCCCGACTACCAATACGACCCAAAGCGTATTCCGGCGCTGGTTCAGCCAATTATCGACGGCAGGGCTGATCTTGTTCTTGGGTCGCGAATGGCCTACGCCGTCGCGGGTGGAATGCCCTTCTACAAAAGGCTGGCTAATCGCTTTCTGACCTGGTGCGAGAACAAGGTCTTTGGCCTGAACTTGTCGGAATATCATACCGGATTCCGCGCCTTTCGGCGAACCCTGCTCGAGACAACGCCCTTCCTCCTGAACTCAAACGATTTCATCTTCGACCAGGAAATCGTCGCACAGGCCGTCTGGTTCGGCGCGCGGCTCGAGGAGATCGCTGTTCCCCACCGTTATTTTCCCGAGGCGAGCACGATTGGATTCGGACGATCGGTCCGCTATGGGCTGGGCGTCTTGAGGTTGCTCGTGACGTTCGTTCTAAACCGGCGCCGCCTTTTGTCTTCGCGCATCTTCCGGCCTTTGCACCACGCTTACACGGAAATCCCGGCGCATACGTCTGATGCCTGAGGCACCGGCCCTCGCCCCATGCTAGCGCTTCTTTATCTCGCTCTCGCCTTCTACCTGGGGGACCAGGTTTGCCGCCGCTTTCTTCGGTTCCTTTCCGTAGCACACCGCTGCGCGGCGGCCATTCTCGTAGGACTGCTCCTGAGCTCATGGTTTACCTACCTTTGCTCCTGGCTCTTTCAACGGACCGCGCGCCCAATTCTCTGGGGCGACCTCTGTTATCTCGGAGCGGCTATTATCTCGATCTGGGCCATGCGCCGCCATTGGCGTCCGGTCCGCTTTATCCGGCCTCGCGCGCCAGGAACTCCGCTCTGGGACTGGGTCTTTCTTGCCGCTTACATCGTCCTGGTCTCATGGCTGATGTTTGCCACTTACGACTACAAGAATGGCACCCTCCTGATCGGCAACAATGAATGGAGCGACTTCGGTCCTAACACTGCGATCGTCCAAAGCTTCGCTGTCGGTCATAATTTTCCTACCCAGTATCCCCACTTCTCGGGCGAAACGATACGATACCACTTCCTCTTTTACTTTCAGGCCGGGAACCTCACCTTCCTCGGACTTGGCCTGGCCTGGAGTCTAAACCTATTAAGTATCCTGACCCTCGTTTCGATGCTGGCCATGGTCATGACTTTTGGTCAGCTCCTTTTCAACTCTCGCACCGTCGGACGGCTCGGCTCCGCCCTCTTCTTCTTCCACGGGACACTTAGCTTCGTCTCCTTCCTGCGTTCGCAAGCTTCAGTGGCGAATGCTTGGCGGGCAATTCTTGGGCTGAAAGACTTTCTTCCTTCCGGTTACCCGTACCGCGGCGAGCTTTGGGGAATCTGGACTCAAGTGGTCTTCTTGAATCAGCGCCACTTCGCCAGTGCGGTGGGGTTACTTCTCCTTGTCCTCATTTTCCTGGTCGACCGTTATCGGGTGCGCCGCGTCGCGGCGGAAGTGGCTAACGATCCAGTGCCGGACCCATCGCCTCCCCTGCCCGTTGCATCGGCTTCGGACCTGGTAGACACGCCCGCCGATCCACAGTTTGCAATCGAGCCCCAGGTTCCTCTGCCAGAAGCGCCACCTCCGAAACCCCGAATTCCTCTTCGGCAACGGATGGGTAGCCTCCTGCGCAGGGTCGTCATCTTCGACTCCGGCTATTTATTCTGCGGCTTTGTCCTCGGCTTACTGCCGTTTTGGAACGCGTTGGTATTCACCGCCGCTTTTGCTCTCCTCACCTGTTTTTTCGTCTTCTTTTCCGGACGGCGACAACTGGTAACTCTTGGCCTGACCACCGCGATCGTGGCACTGCCGCAGCTTATCATCCTTAAGTCCGGCGGCGTCCAATCAGCCACCCATTCAATCCTGCACTGGGGTTATATTGTCGAACCGCCAACCCTCGATCGGATCGTTCGGTATATCGGATTTTCATTTGGCCTAAAGCTATCGCTCATACTTATCGCCCTGGCGTTTCTCTCCTGGTTTCATCATCGTTTTTTTCTCGCGCTCTGCAGCATGTTTGCGGTCACCTTCTGCTTCCAGCTAAGCCTCGAGAACCTGGCTAACCATAAATACCTCAACATCTGGCTTATCATTGGCAACCTTTTCGTTGCCTACGGGGCGTGGAAGCTATGGACTCTTCGCCGCATCTGGCTCCAGATCTTTACCCGGCCCCTGGCGTTCCTCCTGATCGGCGCCGTCATGGTGGGCGGGGCGATTGATCTGTTTCCAATTCATAACAGCTACTTCATCGAGCTGAAGTACGGAGGCGATCGACTGGTCCAATGGCTCTGGAGTAACACAAAACCGCACGACGTCTTTCTGAGCGACCGCTTCGTTAACCATCAAATCCTGCTCGCGGGGCGTCGCCTTTTCTATGGCTGGCCTTCTTTTTCATGGGGCGCCGGTTACGACACGACCTTGCGCGACGACGTTTACCGGCAGCTTTTTGAGAGCACCGACCCGGTAAAGGTTTTTCAACTTCTTCGAAAGTGGCGCATCAACTGGGTCGCCATCGATGATGGCGTGCGCCGGGGCGAGTTCATCAAGCGGCACAACGAAGAGCTTTACTCGTTGAACTTCGAGAAGGTCTGGGAAGACAAGCCCCGCCAGTATAACGGGCTGGTCATTTACAAAGTTCCCGAGCAACATCCGAAGGAGTTCAAGCGCCCGGATCCTGCCCGTCTGCGCGCCCAGCTGCTGGCAATTCCGCCAGTAACAATGTTCCAGGGAGGCAAGGGTCTTGGCCGGGGCCAACTCGATTTCCCGCGCGGTATGACCCTGGATCGTTCCGGCAACATCCTGGTCGCGGATACAAACAACGGCCGCATCCAGCGTTTCTCGCCGGCTGGCGCGTTTCTCAACATGTTCGGCGCGGCGGGCCATAATCCCGGCGAATTCCAGGAGCCTAACGGATTGGCCGTCGATCTCGCGGGCAACATTTACGTGGCCGACGTCGCGAACCAGCGAGTTCAAAAGCTCACAGCCGACGGCCAGTTTCTCGCGCAATGGCGCGGCCCGGACCCCGGGTTCTATGGCCCTCGCGATATCTGGGTGACCTCTGACAACTTCGTTTACGTTGTCGACCAGGGCCGGGCCCGCATCGCCAAGCTGACCGCGAATGGCGCGGTAGCCGCGGTCTGGGGAACGGCCGGGAGTGGCGATGGGCAGTTTGACGATCCCACCGCCGTGACGGTGGACGAAAAGAACAAGCGCGTCTACGTCGCCGACCCGCGCAATCGCCGGATCCAGGTCTTCGACACCGATGGCAAATTCATTACGAAATGGGCCGTCAAGGAGTGGGCGCCCACGAGCTGGAGCTTTCATGACATCGTGGTGGACCAGGCTACGAGCCGTCTGTATGCGACCAGTCCCGTCACAGACGAGGTCCTGGTTTATGACCTGGAGGGAACGCGGATCACGCAAATACAAGCTGACCCACCAAACAAATTCGAGGGTGCCTCCGGCATTGTCGTTTCGAATGGGAAACTCTTCGTGCTTTGCACCTTCGCCGATCGAGTTCGCCAGGTCGATCTCAACGGACGCTGACCGGAGAATTGGCTTTCACGGGGCCGCGAAAAAGCTTAGCGGTCTATTCAACCCGGCCTCGGGCGAGACGCGGTTCAAATGGAAAGCGATTCAAAAGCGCTGATATCGGTTGTCATTCCGCTTTACAACGAAGCGGTAAAATTGCCGTCGTTTCTCGCTGCAGTTAACCGCGAGGTCGGCATGACCGGTTGCCGATCCGAGTTGATCTTGATAGACGATGGCTCGGAGGATAGCACCTGGACAACGCTGATGAACGAAGCAGCGACCTTCCCTTCCATGCAGGGCATCAAGCTCAGCCGGAACTTTGGCAAAGAGTCGGCCCTTTGTGCTGGCCTCGATCGCGCGCGCGGTGATGCGGTCATCGTAATGGACGGCGACGGCCAACACCCGCCCGAGCTTATTCCCGAGCTGGTCCGTCTCTGGCAAACATCCAATGCTGACATTGTCGAGGCCGTCAAAACGACGCGCGGACCGGAATCAGTGTCCGGGCGGCTGGGGGCGTTGCTTTTCTATTTTGGGCTGAACAAACTCGCGGGTGTAAACCTCAAGGGCGTCTCCGACTTCAAGCTGATGAACCGCCGGGCCATAAATGCGTGGCTCCAAATGGAAGAACGAAACGTTTTCTTCCGGGGAATGACAGCCTGGCTCGGCTTTACCCGGGTCCAGGTGCCTTTCGACGTTCCGGCAAGGGCCGGAGGGGCTACTGGCTGGTCCTTCGCCAAAAGAATGAAACTCGCGCTCACCGGGATCTCAGCCTTTTCCTGGCTCCCCTTACAGTTCGTTACGCTCGCCGGTTTCTTCTTCTTTTTCTTCTCCATCCTTTTTGGATTTTACACTTTGATCCTTCAGCTAACGGGACGCTCAGTGAGCGGGTTCGCGACGGTTATCCTGTTGTTACTTATCATTGGCAGCCTGCTTATGCTAAGTCTGGGGATAATTGGAGAATACCTGGCGCGCATCTATGAAGAAGTGAAGCGACGGCCGCGCTATGTGGTAGCGAACGTGATCGAGGCGGCGCATCCCTCATCAGGGGCTCGTTCTTCCTGATCCTTGTTCGGGGCGCCAGACAAGCAGACGGACAGAAGGATGTGGCATGGCGGAGAGTGATATTCTGAGCCGGTTTCCCAAGAAGCGCAGGCCGCTTCCGCCTGAATATCAAGCTATCTATCTTCAACATTACCGGAATAGCCGGGAGGGGAAATCCCAGATCCTAGGTCTGGCGCAACGCGCAGAACGCTGGATGCACCGGCAGGTAGCAAAAGACGTTCGCGACGCCGCCCCCAAGGCCACTCTGGAGATCGGGGCCGGAACCTTGAATCAATTGCCTTACGAACCCGAGACTGCTCCTTACGATATCATCGAGCCGTTCCGTGAGCTCTACGAAACCTCACCGGCGCTCGCACGGGTCCGCCACATCTATTCGGACATCTCCGAGGTGCCATCGGGCGCCAACTACGAACGCATAACTTCGATCGCGGTCCTCGAGCATATCGAGAACCTACCGGAGCTCGTTGCGAGAAGCGCCTTGTTCCTGAAGGACGGGGGTGTGTTGCGCGCCGGCATTCCAAGCGAAGGAACCGTTCTCTGGAAGCTAGGATGGAAGGCAACCACTTCGCTGGATTTTCGCGCCCGATACAATCTCGATTACAGCGTGCTCATGCACTACGAACACGTCAACACTGCGCGTGAGATCGAGGCCGTGCTCCGACACTTTTTTGGCGATGTCCGCGCCCGGGTCTTTGGAGTGGCGCGAGCGTTATCGCTCTATCAATTCTTTGCCTGCTCGACGCCGGATCGCGAACGCTGTACCAATTATCTCGCGGCCACGTCTGAGAATTCAGTGCCGATTTGATACCACCCGAAATTTAATGCGTGAACTACTAGAGCGCGAACGAAGTTTCCACGATCGCTGGGCCGCATCCATCGGGGTGGATGGAATTCGGGTCGCCGATTACTTCGAGGCGTCCACCGCCCCAGAGAACCGATTTATCCTCGGACACCTTGGCGACGTTGCGGGATTGCGCCTTCTCGATCTGGGCTGCGGCGCGGGCGAAAACAGCGTCTATTTCGCCTTGAAAGGCGCGCACTGCATCGGGACGGATTATTCCCCTGGCATGGTAGAAAAGGCGCTGAATCTCGCGGCTGCGAACGGCGTCGTAATCGAAGCCAGGACAATGAATGCACTGGAGATCGACTTCCCGGAAAATAGCTTCGATATCGTTTACGCCGCCAACGTTCTGCACCACCTCCCCGACCCTGAGCGCGGGATCCGGGAAGTGCATCGAGTCCTCAAACCGGGCGGCAAATTCTGTTTCTGGGATCCGCTCCGCGATAACCCCGTGATTAATGTTTATCGCCGGATTGCCCGGGACGTGAGAACCGCCGATGAAAGACCGCTCCGGGTGGATATCGTCAGGACGGTTGAGGCACTCTTCACTGAAACAGTTTACGACACGTTTTGGCTCGCCACCCTTTGGATATTTCTCCGGTTCTATTTAATCGAACGGGTAGATCCGAATCGGGAACGTTATTGGAAGAAGATTATCGCGGAGCACAGCAGGCTGGAGAAGACCTATCTCCGGCTCGAAAAGGTCGATACCCTGATCAAACGCCTGCCGTTGTTGAAGCGGTTTGCCTGGAATATCGCGGTTGTAGCTACCAAATAACCGTGATGAAACCGGTCTACTCTCTTATTGTGCCGGTTTACAATGAAGAACAGTCCCTCCAGGAGACTTACCGTCGCCTTGCGACTGTCATGGATACGCTGGCTGGTGAATCGGAGCTAATACTTATTGATGATGGCAGCCGCGACGGCTCACTCCAATTGATGCGGCAGTTGCATGAATCCGACCCGAGGGTCCGCTATGCCAGCCTGGCCCGGAACTTTGGTCACCAGATTGCGGTCACCGCCGGATTGAGTTTCGCCCGCGGCGAGGCTGTCGTAATTCTTGACGCCGACCTCCAGGACCCGCCGGAACTCATTCCGAAGCTGATCGCGAAATGGCGTGAAGGCTATGAAGTTGTTTATGCGCGCCGCATATCCCGACAGAAGGAGAGCCTTACGAAGAAAATGTTCGCCTACGTGTTTTACCGGGTCCTTCGCCTCCTCACGAACGAAGATATCCCCGCCGACACTGGCGACTTCTGTCTGATGGATCGGAAGGTGGTCGATATCCTGAACGCGCTTCCGGAGCGGGGCCGTTATTTGCGGGGCTTGCGCGCCTGGGTTGGGTTTCGTCAGGCCGCGGTCTCTTTCGAGCGAGAGTCGCGTTTCGCGGGGGAAGTGAAGTATACCTTCCGGAAGTCACTAAGTCTCGCGGTGACCGGGATCGTTTCTTTTTCCCGCGTGCCCTTGCGCCTCGCCACTTACCTGGGTTTCGTGGTCGCCGCCTTTGCGCTGATCATGGTAGGGCTGGTTATTTACTGGCGGATCTTTCACCCAACGGCGCCTTTGATTGGTTATACCATCATAACCGCGGCAATCTTCTTCCTGGCAGCGGTCCAGCTCCTTTGCCTCGGGATTGTGGGGGAATACCTCGGCAGGGTCTACGATGAGGTGAAAGGCCGGCCGATTTTTACGATCAAAGAAATTGCCGGGATCGCCGGAGCGGACTCAACCTCAAGGCACACTGCCGACGGCGCCGCTATTGCCAGCCGCATATAACTCGGCAACCTCCGCATCGGACAGTGCCCTGTTATAAAGACGGACATCGTCGATCCGGCCGTTGAAGTAGGAAAAGCCAGGGCTGTCGAATCGCCCGATGCTGATCGACGTCGGTGCGTTACCAATCGGAGGTAACGTGCCGGAAACGCACTGCTGCCCGTCCACGTAAAGGGCTGCGTTGGAACCTTCCTGCCTGGCGAGGATGTGGTGCCAGGCACCATTTACCGGGCCTGGACAGGTGACGCTGTTACTGACACCCACGGTGCGCCATTTTAGATGGCCGCCTTCAAAGAACAACGACCATTGCCCGTTCACCGGGTTCTTTGCTACGACGAACCCGTTTTGCATGAAGCGATCCGAATAGACCCAGGCCGAAACGGTAATTGCCTCGGGCAGATTAATCGGCGGGATTTCTATATATTCACCCAACCCGCTGAATGATCGGGCCTTCTGGAACTTACCCTCAACAACCGCCGTTCCGACTGCGATACCCTTATGGCCATTGCCACTTGAATCCATGCATGGATCGCTTCGGTTCGGTTCATCAAATTTCCAATGGCCCACCAGGGGGCCCACCGGAGGCCGGCGACGCCAGACTGCCTCCTCCCTGGCCGAGAGCACGCGGGTGCGGGAGCGAAATTTTACCGGGTAAAGGTCGCTGACATACCCGGTGTGGAAGGTAGTTCCTTCAGGGTTACAGTCCGGTTGCTCCAAACAAGCGTATAATCTGATAAGAGTGCCATCCGGATGCCAGCGGCTGTGCGGGATATGAATGCCAGCGGGTGATTCCTGACGAAACACTTTCGCCATATATTTTCGGGCCTGGCGATCGTTTCTGACGTAGGCCCTGCGCACATCGATCAGGTGCACCGAACAGGCCAGAATAGACAGCAACGCGAGGAGCGCCAGGAGCGCGCTATAACTCCTTCTATTCGAAGTAACCGGAATGCTCCTGATAAGAACGAGCCCCGCCAAGGCGAGGCCGACAGCATACGTCGTGGAAACAAACCGGTAGTCATAGGCGAGCCATGCGCCGGCCGGCACGGGAATGAACTTTTCGTTCACCCAGGATGCGCCAAAGAGTAAGAAAATGCTCGAGAGCATGACGTTTCCCGCCCGTCTGCTCCCCCGGCTAAAGGCCGCAACTGTAGCTGCCCCAATGAATAGGAGTGCAAAGCGGGAAAAAGTTCGCGCATCCGCCGCGTCATCGGCCTTAAGCCATGCCCCGCTGATCACGTTGGTCACCCGGTTCTCATACCATTCGCGAACGGGCAGGACGGGCGACTGGGCCAGGAGCGACTGGTTGGACGGAGCAAGGGCAGTGTTCCGGGTCGCAGGAAAGTGATAGACGAAAATGGGAACAACAACGGCCAACAAAAGGAGCAGGCGCTTCCACTCGGCAAAAA
Source organism: Chthoniobacterales bacterium (assembly GCA_035536995.1). Classification (GTDB taxonomy): domain Bacteria; phylum Verrucomicrobiota; class Verrucomicrobiia; order Chthoniobacterales; family UBA10450; genus AV80. Next base: position 42,153 of record DATLNB010000048.1, read on the forward strand.
TGGTTCCGGTGGCAAATGCAGCCAGGGCTCGACTACCTAGCCAAAGAATCCAGAAGATCGGCCCGAACGGGTGCGCCGTGTAAAGCAAAACAAGGTTTAGGAACAATAAAGCGGCGTCCCTTACTCGTCTTTCCCCCAAAAAACGTTCCGCCAGGAAGATGGCGGGAAGCAGCAAAGTAATGGCGAGGGTGTAGTTGATGAAGCCGATGAACCAACACGCCGAATACATGCAAATGACAGCAGGCAAGGCCAAAGCTGTGGCAAGGAGCCAGCCCCACCAGGTCTTGTTCCTCAGCTTCGAATAGAGAAGAACAAGAACAACGACGGCGTGGAAACCCATCAAACCCAGCGCGACAATCCGGGGTAGCAACACGAGCGAGATGCCAAACACCTTGAAAAAGGAGATCGCGCCCAGAAGGACAATCGGGATAAGCCGATAACCCAGGAACCATGAAATCTGGAGATCGAGATGAGAAACCCCGGCCAGCTTTTCCCAGAGAAGCTTGCTGATCAGCAGGTGCTCCGGCAGATCGACCAGCGGGGGAAACAGAATTCGATAGAGCGGAATCCACGCGACGATGATAACCGCCGCGACCAGAAGGATCGGGGTCCTGGACGCGCTGATGCGCGCCCAACTGCTGTCCGCGAGTTTTTTGAGTTTCGGCAGCAGATGCATCGTCGTCAGTAATCAGAGCCGTGGCGCGCGAATAACCTATTCGAGTGCCCTTACTATTAGCTTCCAACCAGGGCCCATCACTTCTTTTGAAATACCTCGACGGCATTCCAGTCGGCTTCGGGCTGCTGCGCCTCATATTCGGCCGATCTCTCGTGATACATCCGCGCCAAAACATCGTGTGGGTAGAACTCGAGAAATCTTGAGAAAAGAACTTTTGCCCCGGCAAAATCGCGTTCCCGGAATTTCCGAAAACCACTCTCGTAGGTCTCGAGATGTTTGAGAAACTCCTGATTCGACGAATCGTTCTTAGCTCCAATCAAGCTGAAGGCCTCGACCGGCTGGGTTTTTCCTTTCACCTGGACGAGGGCCACACTCCGCAGGACGAACTCGTCCCGAATAAGCTCAGCGGCGCGACCCCCTACCATAATATCAACGCCGTAGGTGCGGGTCAGTCCTTCCAGGCGCGAAGCGAGATTGACCGCGTCGCCGATCACCGTCGGATCTGCCTTTTCCTGGGAGCCAATATTGCCGCCGAGAACATCGCCATGGTTGATCCCGACTCCGATCTGGAAAGCGGGAGTGCCGTCCGCCGCCCAGATTCTATTCAGTTCCCCGAGCTCACGCCGCATTGCTACCGCGGCCCGGGCGCAAGCCTTCGCGTCTTCGGCGACTCCGCGGCTGCTGACGTTGCCCCACACTGCCATGATTCCGTCGCCGATAAACTTATCCAGCGTCCCGTTGTTCTCGAAAACCACGGCGGTCATGCGGCTCAAGTACTCGTTCAGCTGGCCGACCAGTTTCTCCGGGTCGGCGGTCTCGGTTTGGGCCGTAAAACCGACTATGTCCGAAAACAATATGGTGGCCGGTATTCGCACCCCGCGGAGGCTGCTGTAGAAGCTATCCGGGTTTTCCAGGATCTCGCGGACGAGGTTCTTGGAAACGTAGCGCTCCAGGGTGCGGCGGGTCCGCACCTTCTCCATCCGCTCGAGGACGAACTCAAAGCCTAACGAAACGATGCCCGCGGTAAGAAACGCGGCCAGGACAGGGACAACAACAATCAGGACACCCGCGCGGTCGTACATCAGGCGCCCTAGCCCAAGATAGGCTGCCGCCAGCGCCGCCAAGGCGACCAGGCAGACCAAGGGACGCCGGACAAAGGCAATCAAAAGCCAGGCCAGCACCCCGGCGGCACCGACCAGGGCGAGGTTAGTCGGCTCCGACGTGGGATACAGGAAATCGTGGTCCAGGGCCGCGCCCAAAGCCTGGAGGTGAAGGACGGGCCCCGGCGTCAGCGGGCTCATCGGCGTGGGAAAGAAATCGTGCGCGACTTGCGAAGAAGCGCCGAGGACTATGACCTTGTCTTTGAAGAAGGCGCCGTCCCCGTAATTGGCGTGCCAGAGCTTTTCGTCGAACACCTCGTAAAGCGGCACGGGCCGATACGCGTCGTTCTCGCTGAATCGGAATTTATGCCCGCGAAAATCGCCGGGAACGTCAGCCGCGTGCCCGAGCTTCGCGAGCATCCGGGCCGCGAGAGAATGAAAAACTTCCTCCGACTTGTGCGACGGGAGTCTGGCGAGGAGGCGGTCTGTGATGGTGTAAACCACACTCCGGACTTTCCCGTCGATGGCGTCCGAGAAGAAAACGATATACCCGACCCGATCATCCTTTAGCGGTTCGCCGGGGATCAGATCGGAATTTGGGACAACGCCCTGCGGCATATCGCGGGACAAGTCGAAGTTCGCGCCGAGCACCACCCGGTCGCGGTAGCGGTCCAGCGCCTGCCGGAAGATGGCGTCGCCTTCATTCGGAGGGTTAAAAACAAGGTCGAACATTACCGCGCGCGCCCCGGCGGCGAAGAGCCGGTCGAGGAGGATCGCCCATACTTCCCGCGACCAGGGGAAGGGCTTCTCGGTCATGAGCTGCAAGGCGCGGTTGTTCGCCAGCTCTTCCGGGAGGAATGGCGGCAGCTCCAGGGTCGTCTGGTCGATCCCGAGGAAGACGAACTCAGGATGGGTTTTGGCTTTGCGTCCCTGGCGCTGAACGTAATCCTGGTAATCCTGTTCCTGCTCCCAGATCGCG